>JAGVCA010000008.1 GCA_020059485.1 Anaerolineales bacterium | reverse complement strand
GCCAGGGGGGCTTCCTGTTTTAGGCGGTCGTTCATGGCATGGGAAAAGAGGTCGGTCATTGGGATTGATTATATCGCGGGGGAAGGTTAGGGGGAGGTGAGTGTCAAGGAAACTTGCTTGAAGTTGAATCGATTTCCTCTATAATGGTTAGAGGTGATTAAGAGTCAGGGAGACTGCGTCAGGCAGACGTAATTCTTCGGCAATCGCAAGCAATTTCCTGTGACCTGTCGTTGTGCTCACTGCCCACACGCAGGTAGCAGCAGCCGTCAGGCTGCTCAAAATCTTGATCAAAGGAAAGAACATAAATGGAAATTCTCCCAACAACCTTGGCTCATTACCCAGCAATTGCTTCTCTTTATAATGCCATAGACCCCGAACTTCACCTCACCGCTGCACATCTTACCGAGGGCGATCGTTTGCGCGATCCAAAATTCAAGATCCAGCGCTGGGTTGCCGTGGAAAAGGATGAGATCATCGGCGCGGGTTATTACACCCAATCCAATTGGTTCGCCCACCCCCAAAAATTCATGGTTTGGGTTGGGGTGCACCCGAGACGTCAGAGGAGCGGCATTGGTTCTGCGCTGTACGAAACCATTATGGATGGGCTGCAGCCTTATGATCCTATGGCATTGCGGACCCGCGCAACAGAAGACTGTCCGCACAGTATCAGGTTCCTGGAAAAACGAGGTTTTCAAGAGGTCATCCGCGATATTCCATCCGAATTAGATATTCAAGCCTTCGACCTGACTACCTTCACCGGGTTGGAGGATTGTTTTCGAGGCGATGGCATCGAAATCAAAACTCTTCCAGAGTTGGGTAACGACCCGGAGCGAGACCGGAAGTTATACGATCTGGATTGGGAATTAAGCCTGTCTGTGCCGGGCGATCTGGCGGCTGGTATAGGACGCAGGGGAATTGAAAAGTATGTTGAGTATGCCATTTCAGGACCTTCTGCCGTTCCAGACGGATTTTTTGTAGCCGTAAAGGGAGAAGAATTCATTGGATTGAGTCATGTTTTGTCGTCCGAAAAAGGCGTTTCCCTTTATCAGGGTTTGACCGGGGTTAAACCTCAATACCGGCGGCATGGAATTGGGTTGGCAATGAAAATACGGTGCATCAGGTATGCCCAAGCCACTGGGCATGCCCTCATCCTGGCGGAGAATGACGCCAAAAACATCCCGATGCTGGCGATGAACGAAAGGTTGGGTTTTGTGCGAAAGCCCGCTGTCATTACCTTAGAGAAGCAATGCCAAGCTTTGGATTAGTGACCAGGACATTAGCAGCGTACCGTAAAGCTGACGAACACAGCGTGTTTCTGTCGTGTGGGATTCTGGGTCGTTTTCTGGCTTCGGTTTTTTCCTGCTCCCGAGCAGAATCCGCGCCCACCCACACGCAAGATTTGCAAACCGTTGGCCGCAAGCCAGGATACATTGTGGTAGAGCGTTTTGCGGCCCACCTGACGAAACAAGATCAGAGAAGATTAGTGTCTGGAAACCACATGAACGACAGGAAAACAGCCTCTCAGGCGACTGCTTAGCGCTTCATGTGATCAATAATTCTAGGACTGGAGGCGTGCCATGGAAGAAAAAATCATGACAACAGAGTATGAAGCGGTGAAAAAGGTGATCGAGCAATCCATTGGCTGGGCCATCGAGAAGGACTTTGATGCCATGTTCCGCCTGTGGGCCGACAACCTGTTTCATTTCTGGCTAGTTTCAAACAGTCAAGTGGTCGGCCTGGATAACTTCAAGACCTATGCCGAACAGTGGAGAGACCCTGATTTTCGCGGTACCCGCTTCGAATTCAAGGACTTGCGCATCGAGTTTTCTCGCTCCGGAGACGTGGCATGGTATTCATGCTTTCTTGATGACTGCGGTTCTTATATGGGTAAGGAATTTTGTTTGGAAAATGTTTTTCAAACTGGTGTTCTGGAAAAACAGGATGGTTGCTGGATCCATGTGCTGATGCACGGATCCTATCCGGTCGATAAGTTACCCGAAAATTATGTCAGGAAATATTATTCGAACCTATTTGAGAAAAGGGATTAACCATACTCTATAAGTGCGCCTAACAACCGCCCGCCGCCGGATGAACTCCTGCGCCACGCCTTCGGCGTCCGGCGGCATTTGGCGATGGTAACATCGCTAGGCATCTTTCTGGCTTCGGGTATTTTATGGTCCTGAATAAAGCTTGGCCTGCTTACAGATAACCTCATCCGTTGTCCGCTGATAGAAAAGGAGTTGCAGCCGATGATATTGCCGGATTATTGGTTGACCCGACCCAACCTACCCCTCGATGAACAAACCAAAACCGCCTTCGATGACCTGCTGGCATCCGCGGCTCGTGCCGGCTGGTGTCCCGAGATCGGGTACACCTTGCCCTACCCGCGCTGGCAGTTCCTGTGTTACGCTGCCGACCAGCGGGACATCGCCCTGCACGGCTCCGGCGACGCCGGGATAGACCTGTTCGAGCCGCGCCAATCCAACGACCTGAACGAGTTTGGCAACCAGAAGGCGGTCTATGCCGCTGCGGATGGTTTATGGGCGATGTTCTTTGCCGTAGTTGACCGCAGCCGGGTGGGCTCGGTCACCAATGCTTGCGTGCGCCTGGCCGACGAAGCAGGAGAAATGCACGGACCGTACTACGTGTTCTCCGTCAGTAAATCCGCCCTCCCCGGCCGACCCTGGCGCACCGGCACGGTTTATTTGCTGCCGCGCGCTTCTTTCATCACGCAAACGCCGTTCCCCTTTGGCGATTTTCAGGTCCACGTCGCCCAGCTCGCCAGTTTTGAGCCGGTTCAGCCGCTGGCGAAACTCACGGTCACCCCGGAGGATTTCCCCTTCCTGGCGCAGATCCGCGGGCACGATGACGAGCGGCTGCAGAAGTATGCTACTGCGCTGGAAACTGGCGCGCCCTGGCCGGACGATCTGTAAATCTGGTGTGACGATCTAGGTCATCCGATCAAATTTTCAGCGCACGGCAAACATTTAGCTCTTCTGTTTCCCCTTTTAGCAAGCGTAAATACTCATATAATCTTTGAGGATCGATAAAGACATGAGATCGAGGGATAGAGGCCTGAAAGCGCCAAAAACATCAATACTTTCTCTTTAGATAATTTCCACCATATAATAAATCAGTGTTGAGAACCTGGTTTCGCGATGGACAGACAGGCATTTGCCGCCAATATTGGACACTGTTCCTGATATGCAGCGTTCCGATTAATTTGTGATCGATCCTGCGCGTGCTGAGTGAGCATGGTTGGGTGACGGAGCAGTTCAATTTTGATGTGTATCTTGGTTATGCCGGATACGCTTTGGTTGGTGCATTCGTTGACAGCGTGATCGTGACCGGGTTGCTTCTTCTGCTTGGGATGCTGGTCTCCCCGAATTGGGGTGCGGGGGCCCGCAGAGTTGTTCTGATCGTCCCTCTGGCGGTAGTGACAATATGGGCTGTGGCCGGGCAGGTTTACTTTGTTTTTCGTGAGTCACCTCCCAGCTGGATGGAATGGATCCTGGTGCGCATGCCGTATCATCAGACCGAAGCGATGATCGTATTGTGGGTGCTGGTGATCTCGTCGACGATCTTTCCAATATATTTCATCCTGAGAGGGAACCGGTTGAAAACCTGGATACTGGCCTTCACCGATAGGCTGGGGGTGCTGGCTGGATTTTATCTGGTGCTGGATGGGCTGGCTCTGATCTGGGTGATCTTCCGATTGGCTACGGGTGAAGCATGAGAAAGAACCTATCCCGGCGAGACTTTCTGAAATTGGCGGCACTGCTCCCGGCCCAGATATGGCTGTCCCGCTAGCTACGCAATCCGTTGGTGAGCTTGATGAAGCCCACCAAACAGAATGTGCTCATCATTGTCTTCGATACCTGGTCCGCCAAACACCTTTCACTATTTGGTTACCGCCGTAAAGCGTCCCCGTTTCTAGAGAAACTGGCTGAGAGAGCGATTGTCTATCACCAGCATTATGCGGCTGCCCCGTGGACGGTGCCGAGCACGGCCTCGCTGCTTACCGGGCAGTTAGCGTGGACACACAGGGTTTTTAATGCCGACGCAATCCAGAAATCCGAGACTATCTTTGAGATGTTCGAGAAGGCGGGGTATTTCATCCAGTCCTACACTCACAACCCCCTGGCATACCGGATACTTAAAAAATTTGCGTCTCCGAATCAGGTTAACCTGCATCCGGACACATTCTTTATTGCCAAAAACCCGACCTTCAATCGATTTCTTGAGCGTGATCAATCTGCTTATCTGCTGGCCCGTCACCAGGCTTTTATGGATAATGATGAAGTTCATAATTCCCTCTACCTGAGGTGGACCGCTATTTCAACCGGGTCCTTGCGCCATACAGTGATCAATATCCCGACAAGCCGCCATCGATTGGCGCCTCGGATAATTATTATGTGCTCGAGAAGCCTTTCAACTGGATGGTTGAGACTCTCCCGATCAGCCCTCAGCTTTATCCGCATTATTACCATTTTTACCCGCCGCACGCACCATACCAGCCGCGGATAGACTTCACTGGATTATTTAATGACGGCTGGGAAACCGATGAGAAACCATTTGAGTTCGCTGGGCCGGAACCGCAGCGGAAAGCCAATCGGTCGCGCAGGGAGTATGACAGGTTCGTAGCCGATTTTGACAACGCTTTCGCTGACCTGTATCGCGGGCTGGAGCAGTCCGGTGTGCTTCAGAATTCCTGGCTGGTGCTAACCTCCGACCACGGCGAGATGTTCGAGCGTGGTTTCATCGGGCACATCAACATCACGTTGTTCGATCCGCTCGTTAGAGTTCCCTTGCTGATCTTCCCGCCGGGTACCACGGAACGGATCGATATTGAAGACCGGACCAGTGCGCTTGATGTGCTGCCTACCCTGCTCCAGGTTACCGGGCAGCAGATCCCTGCCGATCTGCCCGGAAGCGTGCTTCCTCCTTTTGATCTGGATTATCAGGGGATGCCGAGGAAGATCTTCACGATGAATCCCAAGCATAGTTCATCTGCTTACCAACTGCGGGAAGGGATCATCGGACTGCTTCAGGATGAATTTAAACTGGTGTACTATTTTGGACACGAGGAAATGGGGGATGTCCCGGAGCGGGTAGCACTATATGACTTGATGAATGACCCGGAAGAATTGACCGACCTTTATGCCGATCGGCTCGATATCGCTGCACCGATGCTGGCTTACTTGATGGAGCAGCTCGAGCAGGCAAACAGCCAGTATCCCCCGTTTGAGCAGGAATTGTCTTCTGCCAATTTTTCTTCATGAATTGATCGGCCTGATGGTTATTTGAGGGCTGAAACAGGGATTGATGTTGATGGAGAAATTTGTTTGCTGAGAAGATCCGGAATATTTTCACGCTCAAACATACGATGCAGGCAAAGATCTACATGCGGGTTTGTACGGTTCCCAGGCAGAGTCCATGTCTTCAAAAAACGTGAAGCAAGAAATGTTCATTTTGACCGATTTCCCCCTGCTGGTTGCCCATGATGATTTTGCCCCCGGCAGCGCAGTGACTGTTTGAGCCCAACAGGTTATCCTTTATAATCAATACAGTAACAATCGTATCTATCTGCTTGGGGATCAAGTTGGGCCATTGTGCACGCTCTTCTATTTGTCCGGCCAGGTGATTTTGAATCGGATGGATGACATCCTAAGGAATTCAATTATGAAGAAGAAATTGATCCTGCTTGTGTATCTGGCGTTGTTCCTTGTCCTCCCAGCCTGTGGAGAAACACAGAGCCCCGTGAGCGGGACTGACACGCCGACTTTGCCCGAGGCCACTCAGGGCGTTCAGATGGTACAAATATTCCTGATCGCCATTGGGGATAACGGCCAATCCGGCCTGAGGACCGGCTGTAATGACAGCGTGCTTGCTGTCCAAGTGGAGGCAGGTCCCACACAGGATGTGTTACAAGCTGCACTTGAAGAACTTCTATCGCTGAAAGAGCAATTTTACGGGCAATCAGGACTTTACAATGCACTGTACCAGTCAGACCTGGCACTGGAGAGCGTATCGATCGAGCAAGGTAAGGCTACCATCTATCTATCCGGGTCTCTGGTGTTGGGCGGTGTGTGTGACAATCCACGGGTGGAAGCGCAGCTAAAGGAGACCGCACTTCAATTCCCCGCAGTCAGCCAGGCCTCGATCTTCATCAATGGCCAGACCTTGGAGGAAGTGTTATCCCTTAAGGGGGAGTAGCCAAGAATCATCTGACGACCTGGCAGTCCGGGGAGTACTTGACCAATTCCGGCATGCTCCCTGCCCTGCTAATTTCCGCCTCAATTCTTGCCAGAAATCAGTATTGATGAGGGGCAAGTTGATTCTATCGACCAAATTTCCATTTTCGCCCACCTTCTATGGAACAGCGACTGGCGACGTTTTTGGATTGAAAAACAACCATTTTCTTCTATAATGGTTTGAACTGATTTGTTTTAGGATGGTCGCATCTGCCTAAATTGCTTCCCCATCCTCAGATCAACGCCGCTAACGCTCACCGAAAACCTAACCTGGTGTCACATCCAGACCAGCGAAATGGTCTAGTTTATACTCATTTCGTAAGGAGAGTTTATGAAAACGCTTATCACTGAATTCATTAGTCTCGATGGTGTCGTCCAGGCTCCCGGGGCAAAGAATGAGGACACTGATGGGGGGTTTATCCACGGTGGCTGGTCAATAAAGTACTTCGATCCGGTTGTCATGGGCGGCTTGTTTGACAAGCTGGCGAATCAAAGCGATGCGCTTCTGCAAGGGCGCCGCACCTATCAGGTTTCGGCTGCCGCGTGGCCTGACCGTTCAGGAGATGTGTTCTCGGACTGGATCAATCAGACGCAAAAATATGTCGTCTCCAACACGCTTACCAATGAGGATCTCGCCTGGGGCCCTGCCACTCTCATTCGCGGTGACGACCTGATACAGACAATCACCGATCTGAGAGCCCAACCGGGCGGTTATATCTATGTGTATGGCAGTGCGATGATGGTTCAATCCTTGTTGGCTGCCGATCTTGTTGATGAATTGGTCCTTACCATTGAACCGATCATTCTTGGTGGAGGCAAAACAATCTTCGCCGAGAATGGCAAAGCAATCCCGTTTGAACTGGTATCAAGCGAGGAAGCCAGCAGCGGCGCGCTGGTCTGCCGATTTGTGCGTGCGGCTCGGTAACCCAATTTAAAACTGGCACAGATCCACGGGCACGATGACAAGCGGCTGCAGGAGTATGCACCTGCGCTGGAAACTGGCGCGCCCTGGCCGGACGATCTGTGAATAAAGCGCGATAATGGGGGTGATCTTAGGCTACCAATCGGCTGCCCGGTTCTGTTCCCTTCCTGCAAGGCAGGTTGACACCTCGGGATAAAGTCGTTAGAATTCCCTCTGCTCCGATGGGGAGTAGCTGCCCGCATTGCGGGGAGGCAGCCGTCAATACGGAAATTGATTTCCCGGTTGCTGATTGAAATGGCAAGACCATCGCACGCTGTGTAGTGGTCTTTTTTAATTGTTGTTTAAGGCAGGTAGTGATGTTTGCACATATCGAAATGACGATCATTTCCGCGGCCCAGACCCTGTATGATGCCTGGGGCTGGGGGGGAGTCACCCTCCTGATCGCCCTGGAAAATGCCACCGGGCTGACGCCAAGTGAAGTCATTCTTGGCCTGGCCGGCTGGATGCTGATCGCCGAACATGAGGCGCATCCGGCGATGATCTTTCTGGGCGGGCTGTATGCGGCGGTGGGCAGTCTGGCCGGTGCATCCACCGCCTACTGGGTCTCCCGTTTGGGCGGCCGGCCGCTGGTGCTGCGCTTGGCCCGCTGGGTGCGGATCGATCCCGAACATATTACCATGGCGGAAGACCAGTTCAACCGCTGGGGGACCGGGCTGGTGTTTGCCGGCCGTCTGATACCCGGTGTGCGGACTCTGGTCAGCATCCCGGCCGGGTTGGCGCACATGCCATTTGGGGTCTTTGCCGTGGCGACTTTCATCGGAGCGTATCTGTGGTGTTCGCTGTTAATCGGAGCCGGGTATTTCCTGGGGCATGAGTGGGAACTGGTAAGCCACTATCTCGAGCTGGCCTTCCCGTATCTGCTGGGGGGCGGGATCCTGGGGCTGGCGTTGTGGGTGGTTAGAGGGCGTCTGGTGCGTCGATCCGATCCCAACCAGTCTGATTCCTGAATGGACAAAATGGGGGTAGCGGCGGCTGACAGCCGCGACCGGCAGCCCAAACCCCGGTATAATTTCTCTCGATGAGCACACCCTTCCAGTTCACCCTTGAAGCCCAGGATGGCCGCGCCCGGGCTGGCCGCTTTACCACCCCGCACGGCGAGCTGCTGACCCCGGTGTTCGCCCCGGTCGGTACGGCGGCCACGGTCAAGGCCGTCACCCCGGGGCAGCTAGCGGATCTAGGCGCTTCGCTGGTGTTGTCCAACACATATCACCTTTACCTGCGTCCCGGCGCTGACCTGGTGGCCGAGATGGGCGGGCTGCACGAGTTCATGCAGTGGCAAGGGCCGATCCTGACCGATTCCGGTGGCTTCCAGGTTTTCTCCCTTGGCGAGAAAAGCAAGATCACCGATGAGGGGGTCACCTTCCGCTCCCATATTGACGGTTCCACTCACCACTTTACCCCGGAGAGTGCGGTCCAGATCCAGGAGCAGTTGGGAGCCGACATCATCATGGCCTTCGACGAGTGTGCCGATCCTTACGACGCGGCCTACAGCCAGCGGGCGATGCAGCGCACACACGACTGGCTGGTGCGCTGTTTGCAGGCCAAACGGCGCGGCGATCAGGCGCTGTTCGGGATCGTGCAGGGTGGGGTGCATCCCGACCTGCGGGCACGATCGGCGGAGTTCGTGGCCGCCCAGAACACGCCGGGGATTGCCATCGGCGGCCTCTCGGTGGGGGAGACCAAGGATGAGATGCACGACATGCTGGAGGTGGTCGACCCGCTGTTGCCGGAGGACCGGCCGCGCTACCTGATGGGCGTCGGTACTCCGGAGGACCTGATCAATGGGGTGGCGCGCGGGGTGGATATCTTTGATTGCGTGCTGCCCACCCGGATGGGACGCAATCACAGTGCCCTGCTGCAGCGTGGCGGCCGGCTCAACCTGAAGAACGCCACCTTTGCCCGCGACGAAGCACCGATCGATGCCGCGTGCGACTGCTACACTTGCCGCACATTTACCCGGGCCTACCTCCGCCATCTGATCTCGGCCAAAGAGATGCTCTCCGCCACTCTGCTCTCGATCCACAATCTGTATGCCCTCGTTGATCTGGCAAAGGCCATGCGGGCGGCTATCCTGGTCGGTAGATTTGAAGAGGAGTATGCTCACCTGCTGGTGCGTTAGCCCGATCGCCCGGCCGATTTGCTGTTACACTTACGCCTATGACCATTTTTCAAGCCTTGATCCTCGGCCTGGTGCAGGGATTGACCGAATTCCTGCCGATCTCCAGCTCCGGACACTTGGTCCTGACGCCTTATCTGCTTAACTGGACCTTCCCGGAGGAGCAAGTGTTCGTCTTCGATGTGCTCGTACAGGTCGGCACGTTGATGGCAGTGATCGTGTATTTCTGGCAGGACTTGCGGTCGATCGTGACCGCCTTTCTGACCTCGTTCTGGCAGCGCCGCGCCTACGAGCGTTTTGAGGTCCGGATGGGTGCCTACCTGGTGCTGGCGACCATCCCGGCGGTGCTGCTTGGGCTGGTTTTCAAGGATGCGGTCGAGGCGGCATTCTCCGATCCGCAGTTCACACTGTACGCGCTGCTGCTTACCGCCGGATTGATGCTGGCAGCCGAGCGGTTTGGCCGGCTGGAGAAGCCGTTCACCGGATTGGGCTGGCTGGATGCCATAGTGATCGGGTTGTTTCAGGGGCTGTCGTTGTTCCCGGGCATTTCCCGTTCCGGGTCGACCATCAGCGGCGGCTTGTTCCGCGGACTGGAAAGACCAGCGGCGGCGCGTTTCTCCTTCCTGATGGCGGTCCCGGTGATGCTCGGGGCTGGCGGTTTGGCAGTGGTGGATTTACTGAAGGTCCCCGATATCGGCAGTTTCCTCGCGCCCCTGCTGGTCGGGTTCGTCACTGCGGCGGTGGTCGGCTATCTCTCGATCCGCTGGCTGCTGAACTTCCTGACCCGGTATCCGCTCTCCTATTTCTCCATTTATCTGATCGTGGTCAGTGTCCTGATCCTGGTTCTGAAATGATTCCCCGCCGGTTCGTACTATTGATCAGTATCCTGTTGATGTCTCTGGCTGGCTGCAGCGCAGAAACGCCAGAAACGCTGCCTGATGTGGAACCGATCACCGTGCACATCACCCCGGCTACCCGTCCGGCTTCGGCGGCCGTCCAGGCCTGTGCGTTGGAAGTATCCAGCGCGGTGGTGCGGATATTGGAGCGCTTCTCCGGCGAGGAGGGCGCAGACCTGACCATCCGTCTGGACCTGCCGCAGGGGCAGCCAGGTTTCCTAGCCCAGATCGCAGAGGAGGAGTTGGCGGCAGTGCTCCACCCTGAGCAGGAGGCTGCCTCGCTAACCCCGGCAGACCTGCGGCGGTTGTTCGCCGGTCAGGCGGTCAACTGGGAGGAATTGGGGGGTGATGATCTGCAGGTGCAGGTTTGGTCGCTGTATGTGGGAGATGAGTCTCGTCAGGCCTTGGAGGCCGGGATCCTGAGAGGGCAGCCACTGGCGGCGGACGCTCGTTTGGCGCCGGATCCGGGCACACTGCAGGCAGCGGTGGCGGAAGACCCGGCAGCGATCGGATTTGTGCCCGCCGCCTGGCATGACGGCGAGCTGACCATGATCCTGACCGGTATTCGTCTACCGGTGCTGGTGCAGGCTGCTGAGACCCCAACCGGTCCGGCCGCCCAACTGGTGGCCTGCCTGCAAGGCGAAACCGGACAGGCTGTCCTGGCTGATGTCTACCCCTGAAACCGGTGAGTTGATCGAGATTTCCGACCGCCAGGCGCTGGCGGATTTCTTCCGGTGCGCACCGGGTATTTATCTGTATCACCTGGGAGATCTTGACGATTTCTTCTGGCCCTTGACGCGCTGGTTCGGCTGGCTGGAGGGGGAGAAACTGCAGGCGGTTGCCTTGCTGTATACTGGGGAGCAACCGCCGGTGCTGCTGGCCCTGACGCATGACCACTTGGCGCCGATGGCTTCCCTGCTGTCCGCGATGTTGCCTGAATTACCGCAACAGGTCTATGCCCACCTCAGCCCGGGGTTGATCGACCAACTGAAAACCTGCTATTCAGCCCATCACCATGGCCGCCATCACAAGATGATGCTGACTGCCCCGGCGCGGCTCGAATCGGGTGATACCAGTCCGGTCGTCATTCTGACCGAGGCCGACCAGCCGCGGCTTGAAGGGCTGTATGCCGCCGCCTACCCCGGCAGTTGGTTCAACCCGCGCGTGCTGGCCACCGGGCAGTTCGTCGGGATCCCGGATAAGGATGGCAGTCTGCTGGCTGCGGCGGGTGTGCATGTGTACTCGCCGGAATTCCGGGTGGCGGCGCTGGGCAATATTGCTGTGCGTCCTGAGGCACGCAACCAGGGCCTGGCCACCGCGGCGACCGCGTTCTGCTGCCAACGCCTGCTGGCGTCGGTCGATTTGATCGGATTGAATGTGCTGGCGGACAATTTGGCGGCGATCCGGGTGTATGAGAGGCTTGGGTTTGGGATCATCGGCGAGTATGATGAGTGGATGCTGGAACGAAAAACCAGCCCCGGCCGCCTTCCTATCAGGTGAGTTTTCTGTTACACTATAGGGTGCCAATTTACTGAGAAATCCTCAGGCTGGCTCCGACGTTCAGGTCGGAGTTTTTTTGTGCCTGAGTGGAAACATTTAGAGGTGTCGTATGAGTATGACCAGAACCGACCTGAGAAATATCGCCATCATCGCGCATGTCGACCATGGCAAGACCACCCTGGTGGATGGGATGCTGCGGCAGGCGCAGGTTTTTCGCGAGAACCAGAAGGTCTCCGAGCGCGTAATGGATTCGAATGACCTGGAACGCGAGCGCGGGATCACCATCCTGGCCAAGAACACTGCCATCCACATCCCGGACTCGGTCACTGGGCAGACGGTTAAGGTCAATATCGTGGATACACCGGGCCATGCCGATTTTGGCGGCGAGGTCGAGCGGGTCCTGAATATGGTCGATGGGGTATTGCTGCTGGTGGATGCGGCCGAAGGCCCGCGCCCGCAAACCCGCTTCGTGCTGAAGAAAGCCCTGGAGATGGGACACCGCGCCATTGTGGTCATCAACAAGGTCGACCGCAAGGATGCCAGCCCTGTCCGGGTATTGAACGAGACCTTTGACCTGTTCATCGAATTGGGGGCGACGGACGAACAGGCCGATTTTCCTGTGGTATATGCGGTTGCCACGGCTCATCAGGCCAGCCACACGCCTGAGATCGGGCCAGACCTGCAACCATTGTTTGAGACCATCCTGCGCGAGATCCCGGCACCCGAGGTGGACCCGGACGCCCCGCTCCAGATGCTGGTCACCACACTGGATTACAGCGCTTACCGCGGCCTGACCGCCATCGGGCGGGTGTTCGCCGGGCGGATCCGGGCCGGGCAGCCAGTCACGCGGGTCAGCCTGAAAGGCGAGCATTTCCCGGAGACCATCCGCTACCTGTATGCGCAGGATGGCCTGGAGCGGAAAGAGATCAGCGAAGCGATGGCAGGCGATATCGTCGCCGTGGCCGGGCTGGAATCGATCGAGATCGGGGAGACCCTGGCGGACACCGAAGCGCCGGTCGCGCTGCCAATCATCCACGTCGAGGAGCCAACCGTCCGGATGGCTTTTGGCGTCAATACTTCACCTTTCACCGGTCGGGAGGGACGTTGGGGCACCTCCCGGCGGCTGCGCGATCGGTTGTTCACTGAATTAAAGAGCAATGTCGCACTGCGAGTGGATGAGACTGACAACGCCGATACCTTCATCGTCTCCGGGCGGGGCGAACTGCATCTGGCGATCCTGATCGAGACCATGCGGCGGGAAGGCTATGAGTTCCAGGTCTCGCGCCCGGAGGTGATCCTGAAAGACGGCCCGGACGGGCAGCAGGAAGAGCCGTACGAGGAAGTCTTCATCGAGACCAGCGCAGATACGGTTGGAGCGGTGGTAGAGATGCTTGGCAAGCGGCGCGCCGAGATGACCAATATGGTCGATTCCGCTACCGGTACGGTGCTGGTGACCTTTATCGTCCCGACCAGGGGGATGCTGGGATTCCGATACCAGTTCCTGACGGCTACACGCGGTCTGGGAGTGATGAACACCATTTTCCACGGTTATGCACCTGTCAGCGGATCGATCGCTTCGCGTAACCGGGGCTCTCTGATAGCTTGGGAGGCTGGGACCACGACCACCTTTGGCCTGAAAAATGCAGAGGAGCGCGGGAACCTGTTCATCGAACCGGGGGTGGACGTGTATGCCGGGATGGTTGTTGGTGAGCACCAGCGGCCGGGAGACCTGGAAGTGAATGTGTGCAAGACCAAGCACCTGACCAATATGCGCAATTCCATCCGGGACATCGAGGTTCGGTTGACGACGGTGCGCACGATGAGCCTGGATGAGTGCATCGAATACCTCGGCGACGATGAACTGCTGGAAGTTACGCCGGAGAGTTTACGGATCCGCAAGCGGATCCTGGACCATCATATCCGCGGGCGGGAGATCAAACGGGTCAAGGATACGATCGGCTGAGGCATCTGAGGGCTATTTTCCCCAGTTCATCATTACCAGCCCGACGATCGCGACCAGCACTCCGGCGGCGTTGACCGGTGTCAGCCGGTCGCGGAATAGCAGGTAGCCGACCGGCAGCAGCAATACCGAGACAGTCGCATTCGAAGCCAGCCCAGCCAGGCTGATCGTCCACCCGGCACGGTAGGCCAGCAGGAAACCCAGTTCCAGGCCCACGAGGGTGAACGCCAGCCCGATGCTGGCCCAGTTCAACTGGCGGATGGACTCGCGCAATCCCTCTTTGAGCGGGAACAGCGGCAGCAAGGCCAGGCACACCACCGCCGCCACAAGGTAACTGACAGCCAGGGAAAGCGCCGGGTTGGCTTGCTGCGGGGTGACCTTCTGAAAGAGGTGATAGAAAACATTCGAGACGATCGTGAGCAGGATGGCGATCCAGAACATACCGGCCTCCGGGGGAATGGAATGTTTTATTCTACCAGCGCAAAAAGGATAAGCCTGCCAGAATCGGCAGGTAGTTGCCAGCATCTGTTGGGAAAGTTTGACCCGATCGGTATAAAATTCGTGGGTGTCTACCATAAAAAGGTGGTAGAGAGGATATGCGATCCTGCCTGATAAACGTTTTCGAACAGGGTATCAAAGGGTTGGTTTAGCAAGAACATCAGGGTAATCTGCAGGATAATAAATAGCCCCAGGACAATGTGCCTGTGTTTTTGCTTGAGTGCCTGTAAAAACATGGGGGAGATCAGTGCAACCAAAGCATTGATGAACATCCATAACCTGGCCACCTCTGCCCGGTTTTGTCCAGCCAGATTCAGCACGATATAGAAAAAAATTGATGCGATGATAAAAGCCTGGTTTGAAGAGGGTAATTTCATGCGTTGGGATGGCAGTTTTGAAAATTTTGCGATCAACCCTGTCAGGAAAAGCATGATCACTGCCGGGCTGATCCAGACCAGATATTCTGTGTTATTAACCAGCAAGTTCTTGCCTATTTCTTCTAGAGGATTTCTGATCTTGATGAATGATTGGTGGGAAGAGATCGCCCGATTGAATCCATTGACCAGGTCGAACCTGGTGAGGAACTGGATAAGGAAGATGCCTGCAACTGCTGCCAGTAAAATTATTGTTCCTAGGACTACGGTTCTGGAGAGCTTCCTTTGGCGGCGGTCAAGCAGGTAGTTGATTCCGACCAGGAGGAGCGGAAAAGCCAACGTACCGGCTAGTGCATAAGAATAATTAATGCTGGCTGCATACCAGAGCCCGGTTAGAAAGGCGAAGAGAACAGATTCCCTCTGGCTGGTATGGATCGACAAGAGAACCAGTGCCATGAATACACTGGGGATCAGGAATTGATCCGGCATCCCTGTGAATAGGATCATATTCGGCATCAGGATGAATACCAACCCTGGCAGGTAGGCAAGTTTATTGGGAAACAATTGCTTGCTGATGAGGTAGAGCAGCAATAATCCAGCCATTGATATCCAGGGAGTGGCATATAGGAGAAAATCTCTAATTGCATGGTGGCAATTGACACTTGCAGCTACAGCGGAGGGGGAAATGACCTTGATAAGGTTTTTTATCAGAAAGTATGGGGTCAGGAATCCGGGCGGTTTGGTGATGATCCAACCATTTTCAGGTCCGTAATGCACGTAATTCTTAAATAAATCAGCAAGATCGGCCTGTTGACAGACGGTGTTAATGTAAGCCCCTGATCCTAATCTGCCCACTCGGAAAGCTATTCGCCCCAAGTTGCCTTGTTCGATCAGCGGGAAGGCAAACTGGAGTATTACTCCGAAAATGAGAAGTGCCGCCATTTTTCCGCGCTGCAGACGGAGGATGATCAGCATAAGTACGACCAGGCAGATGACCACAATCCCCAGCAGAATTGCTGGGTTGATAGGAGGAGGATTCTTCAGATAATCAAAGTACCAGTACTGGATGTAGGTATTAATGGGTATCCGATTGATGATGAAATAAAAGATAGCGAGGAGCAGCACCATAAAACCTGCTTGAAAAATTACTGCGAATGTAATAGCAAACAGGTCCGTCAGTGGAAGAGATTCGGTTCGGGTTTTTTCCTGGTCCTCAAGCTGATGATGGAAAAGATTCAGGGAAAGATTGATCAGCAGAGTAAGACTGATAAATGCTGAAAAATATACCAGTGTCTGGAAATAATCAAATAACGTGCGGACTAAAAGCCCGGCAGGGGATGTGAATGCACTCGAGAACCCAAGAAAAATGATACAGATGGAAAGGGATAGCAAAAAAATACCAGATAGCAGGATGTAAAAAAATTGACGATAAGAGCGAATTGCTAACCACCGGCTGAGGGAAAGATGTGCCTTAGCCTGCCAGCCGGGATTGAGATAAATTCCAAACAAGCCTGCAGCAATCAGAATATTGATGCTTATCGCTATCCCGCGCCCTAGTGAAAAGGAGAACCCACCAGTAAGGGAGATCGGATGGAGAATTATCATGTCAAGCAAGATCAGGATACATTCTGCAATGAACCCCATAAGGACAATTTTTTTAAAGGCTGGCCAACGGTTCTTCATTAATTCTGCTCGCGGGAAGATGGGATCAATGGGCGCGTTGGGAAGATTTTATCATTGTCTGTACCAAGATGGTTTTAATGAAACACGGGGATGGTCATGACCTTCCCCGTGTTTTACTCTACCGTGATCCCAGGGCTTATAGACCGCCGAAACAGCGGCGGTACAGATCGCTCTGCAGGATGTGGGCCGGGTCGGCGCTGGCTTTCAGGCGTTTGAACTTGCGGACCGTCCCATCGCCCAGATATTGCTGAACGACATCCGGGGTCAAGGTGCTGTCCTTGGCGAAGTAGAAGCGCCCATTGCCGGCCAGCACGATCTGGTTGAGATCGTCCATCAGTTGGACGAAATGCTCCCGGCGGCGGACTTTGAAGTCCAGCGCCAATGAGAACCCGTCCACCGCGTGGCTGAAGAGGAACTGGTCCGGGCGGTGGCGCTTCATCACCCCGAGGTAAGATGGCAGACCACGCTTCTGCGACCGCTGCAGGATCTCTTGATAGGTGTCGTGGGCGGTTTCGAACGGGAGGAAGCTCTGGTACTGGATCAGCCCCTGGCGGCCGTAGGAATACTCCCAATTGGGGACGTAGTCGAGCAAAAAAGTGAACGCCACCAGCGACTGGCGGTAGCGCTTGTGATTTCCGATAGTCTGGTTCATCAGGTATTTGGCGGTGTTGCCGGCCCAGGCACCGGGATTGTTGATCCCCAGCTTAAGGAAGCGCCAGACCATCGATTTGGGTACCAGCCCCATGATCGTGTCCGGCAGGTCCTGGTGCATTGGGCGCATGGTGCGGACCGGCTGCGGATCTTCGCCTTCATGCAGGTAGCGGGCGCTGTGCATCTGGCCGCGCCCGAGGGCACGGCCGCCGACGGTGGTATCCACCCAGCCGACGATATAGTCTTCTTCTTTGTGCTCGTCGGTGGCGCGCAGCATCCGTTCCAGGTTCGGCTCGGCCCAGGCATCCACCTCCAGGTCACCGGAGTAAATCTTCTTCATCTGCAAGGTGATCGAGGTGAACACGCCCAGCAGGCCCATCCCGCTGATGATGCCGTAAAAGAGGTCTTTGTTCCGGGTGGGGGTGCAGACCTTCTCCTCCCCATTGGGCAGCAGCGCGGTGAACGAGATGACATGCTCTCCCAAGGTTCCTTGCCGCCAGTTGTTCTTGCCGTGGATGTTGGCACCCAGACAGCCGCCGATGGTTGGGAACATGGTACCGGGCATGACCGGCGACCACCAGCCATCCTCAATGATGTAGCGCCAGAGTTGTTCGATCGTCACGCCCGGCTCGACGGTGATGATCCCGGTTTCCGGATTCCAATCCAGGATGCGGTTCATCCTTTGGAAATCCAGCACGATGCCCCCGCCGGCCAGGGCAGCATCGCCATAGCTGCGCCCGGCGCCCCGGAGGGCGATCTGAGAGCCGGTCTTTTCGGCTAAAGTGAACAGGTCGTTGATCTGGCTGGCATGGGTGGGGCGGTACAGGTATGCCGGCCGGTCAATCGAGTGCCCGAAATTTTCGAGCCGGACCAGCCGCTGCAGGGGGAGCGTGGATTTGGCAGCCATTAGAATTTCATCCTTCGGAATATGAACGAGGGCGCATGGATGACGATCAGCATGATCAGCCGCCACCATCCCGGAGTATAAAGCACTTGCTTTCGGCGGCGGATGGCCCGGTAGATCGCCTCGGCGGTTTTCTCGGGGGTGGCCACCGGTAAAGGCGGGTGCTCGGCGGGCAGTAGGTCGGTCTGGACGTAGCCGGGCTTGACTGTCAGGACGTGCACACCGTCCGGGGCCAGGCGGTTGCGCAGTGATTCCAGATAGGTGCTGAAGCCGGCCTTGGCGGCGTGGTAGGGCGGGTTGCCGATCCGCCCGCGGTCGCCGGCGATCGAGCCGATCCCGACGATCTGGCCGCGGCTCTGGCTGTGGAACAAGGCTGCAGCCTGGTTGAGCCAGGCGACACCACCGAGCAGGTTGACCTTGTATGTCTCAAGGTCTTTCTGGAAGTCGTATTCGGCCGGTCCAAGTGAGAACATCACGCCGCTGTTGTAAATGAACAGATCGATGGTCTGGAAATCGTGCAGGATCCGCTGGAAGAGCGGAGGAACCTGGTCGAACTCGGTGACATCGTGCGGGTAGGCATAGGCGATACGTTCACCGGCTGCCTGGTTGATCTCGGCGCACAGTTGGTCCAGACGGTCCTTGCGGCGGGAAAGCAGCGCCAGGCGGTAGCCTTTCTGGCCGAGCAGGCGAGCCAGGGCTGCCCCGATCCCGCTGGAAGCGCCGACCACAACCGCAGTGGGGCGTGGGTTGAGGGGTTTCTCAATCCTTGGATTGGGCATCTTGCTCATGTTGTCAGACTCCGTTGGTGATTTGTGCGTATTGTTACAACCTGTGCCTATTATACAGGTTTTTAATGTGATGCCATCCACTCCAGTCTCACACGATTCGACTGTCAAAAGCTATCCAGCCTGCGGCTGAAGCAGAACAAAAGCGCCTGCCCGGTTGCGGGTCAGGCGCTCATTTTGTCATCCAATCAGCATAATTTTCAGGACAGGCTAGTGATCGTGATCTCCGAAATGGACGTGGCCGTGGTCGATCTCCTCGGCACTGGCTGTCCGCAACCCGACGATGCTGATGTCGAAGTGCAGGGTCTTGCCGGCCAACGGATGGTTGGTATCCAGTGTGACGGTGTCCTTGCCGATCTCGACGATTTCGGCAAACATCATATCGCCTTCGTCATCGGTGATCTCAAGTTCGATGCCGGGTTCCAGAGGGACATCCTCGGGGAATTCGTCCAGCGGCACTTCCATGATCGAGTCCTCATCCAGTTCGCCGTACCCTTCCGCCGGAAGGACTTTGACCTTTTTCTTCTCGCCGACTTGCATGCCTGTGAGTTCCTTCTCCAGGCCGGGAATGATGTTGCTGTGTCCGTGCAAGTAATCCAGCGGGCCTTCATCCTCCGAAGAATCGATAACCTCGCCGTCGACGGTCAGGGTGTACTCGATCGAAACCACCAGATCATCTGCCACTGTGGTGGGGTTGTCTTTGTCTGCCATATTCAGTCTCCTATCCAGGGGTGTGTGCCCGAAAACTGGGTTATTTTTCCAGGATTAAAACAACGGTTGATTATAACACGCGGGCGTTGAATCTTGCTTACAAATCTGATGAGGGGGAGGCGTGGGTCTGACTGTATGTATGGGAGAGGGTCGAAGGTTCTTGTGTGGGCTGATCGCTGCCTGATGCCATCCTTACCAAAAATGTATCTTGAAAGCCCCCGGCTTTAGACGTGGGGATGAAAAGCCATCCGGGATTGTTTAGTCTTGGCAAATGATCGGTGTAGTATAATGCCGGTATGAGAACAGATGTTCGATTCCAGTCAAACCGAAATGTGACCTTTTCCTGCAAATACCATGTCGTGTGGTGTCCGAAATACCGCCGCCGGGTGCTGGTCAACGGTGTCGATATGCGCCTGAAATAGATCATCACAGCAGCTTCGCTTGAGCTGCAGGCAGCCGTGATAGAAATGGAGATCATGCCCGATCACGTACACCTGCTGGTGGAGGTGGATCCACAATTCGGGATCCACCGGCTGGTCAAACAGCTGAAAGGGCGCAGTTCCCGGCTGCTGCGGGAGGAGTTCCAAGTCCTCAAAAGCCATATGCCGACGCTGTGGACCAATTCGTATTTTGTCAGCACGGTCGGCGGAGCGCCGCTGGAAATCATCAAGCAGTACATCGAGAACCAGAAACGGCCTGAATGAAACGGAGCCAAACGCCGACCTTCATCACCGAGATCCCGCTCAAGGTCACTCCATCGCAGGAAGTGATCGTGCTCAAGCGTCTGGAAGCGGCCCGGCGGGTGTACAACGCCTGCCTTGGAGAGGCCCTGCGGCGCGGGCAGGTCCTGCGCCGATCGCCTGAATACCAGGCTGCCAGGGCGATGCCGGCAGGGAAACCAGAGTCGCCGGAACGCAAGGCTCGCAGAAGAGCCTTCACCCAGGTGCGCCAGGCAGTCGGTTTTGGTGAGTACGACCTGCACGCTTGGGCCAAACAGTTTGGGCACAGCTATCTGGGGGATCATCTCGACTCGCTGGTGGTGCAGGCGGTGGCCAGCCTGGCCCTTCGGGCGGTCAACGACTACCTGCTGGGCAAGAAGGGCCGGCCGCGCTTCAAAGGCGCCAACCAGTTCGACTCGGTGGAAGGCAAGACCAACACCTCCGGACTGCGCTGGGTGGACAACCAGGTGGTCTGGAATATCAAGAGCGGCCGCAAGCTGATCCTCGAGCCGATCATCCCGACAGAAGATGCAGTCATCCAGCACGGCCTGTCCTGTCGTGTCAAGTACGTGCGGATCGTGCGCCGCAAGCTGAATGGCCGCAACCGTTTCTGCGTGCAGCTGGTGTGTGAGGGTTGCCCGTACCAGAAACCGAAGAACGCGCTCGGGCAGGGGGCGGTTGGCCTGGACATTGGGCCGCAGACGGTCGCGATTGTCAGCCGGACGGGTGCATCACTGCGGTTGTTTGCTTCTGAGTTGAAACGGCGGGATGCCGAGATCCGGGTGCTGCAGCGGCAGATCGAGCGCCAGCGGCGGGCCAATAACCCCAACAACTACGCGCCCGACCGCTGGGTGCGAGCCAAAGGCGGCCAGGGCTGGGTCCGCAAGCGGGGGCAGCTTTTGCCGGGAGCGCGCAGCTGGGTGGTGAGCGGCCGCCAGCGGGCCAACGAAAGACGGCTGGCGGAACTGCACCGCAAGCAGGCCGGGCACCGCAAGAGCCTGCACGGGCGGTTGGTGAACGACATCCTGAGAAGGGGAGATCGGATCAACCTGGAGAAGTTGAGCTACCAGGCCTTCCAGAAAAGGTATGGTCGCAGCACGCAGTTTCGTGCGCCCGGGAAGTTCGTGGCGATATTGCGCCGCAAGGCTGAGAGTGCCGGCGGTGCGGTCCATGAGTTCCCGACTTATATGACCAGACTCAGTCAGGTGTGCCTGTGTGGTGGGGTGGAGAAGAAACCGCTTTCTCAGCGCTGGCATCGGTGTGGGTGTGGGGTGGTGATGCAGCGCGACTTGTTTTCAGCCTTCCTCGCCATGTGCGTGGAGGATGAAACGCTCAATGCGGAAAAGGCCAGAATTCGTTGGCCGGGTCTGGAATCGGTCCTGTGGGCGG
>JAGVCA010000009.1 GCA_020059485.1 Anaerolineales bacterium | reverse complement strand
GCGGAATCAGTACTGGTTTGCGATATTTGGTTGACCAGACAAAATGATAGTTGAGCAGAAATACCGCATTTCCTGTTGATCGCCACACCTCGTGTTTCAAATATTTATTATAGCACAAATGTTCTTTGTTGTGGCTTCGCCACGCTGCCTGTATCCCTACCTGAAGGAAGCGGGATTATGCAGCTTTTTTTCTAAAATAAAAACAGGCCGGAGAATTCTCCGGCCTGTACTGCGCTTGGGCTATAAGATCAGATCTTGTAGACTTCCTGCGCCTGCGGGCCTTTATCGCCCGTTTTGACGACGAACTCGACTCGCTGGCCTTCGTCCAGGTTCTTGAAGCCATCGCCAACGATTGCGCTGAAATGTACGAAGACATCGCCTGCGCCGCTGTCGCGCTCAATGAAACCATAGCCTTTCTGGCCGTTGAACCACTTCACCGTACCGGTTTCTTTGGTGTCACTCACGATTTGGAACTCCTTTCAAAGAATGTGGTGCTGGGTCTTGCATGGGTTCCAAATCAAGATGTTGTCTTTCTTAGGAACTTCTGTCATACCGCTAGCAATCTAGAGTTTACATGAATTATTTTTCGATGTCAACACGGAAATTATCAAAAATCAATACATTTGATGGGCAATTTCGTTTGAGACCCGGCAGGATGGGCGTATAATCGTGCCCTGACCTGATTACGGAGTGAGGAAAGTATTAATGCAATCAAACCATTCTGTTTTATTTTCTGGATTGAAAGCAAAGCTGATGCCCCGGTGGTCTCTGCCGGAAGATCTGGCCTTGATGACAACCGCACTGGTGGTCGGGCTGGTAACGGGGGTCGGCGCGGTGGTCTTTCGTTATCTGATCTCTGCGGTCGGCTGGGTGGGCTATCAATGGTTCCCGGCGGCGCTGCCCGGCCTGGGCAAGGGATATGTCCTGATCGTTCCGGCAATCGGCGGTTTGCTGGTTGGGCTGCTTGTGTACTATTTCGCCCGCGAGGCCAAGGGACATGGCGTCCCGGAGGTGATGGAAGCGGTGGCGCTGCGCGGCGGGCGGATCCGCCCGGCTGTGGTGGTGGTCAAATCGCTGGCATCCTCGCTGTCGATCGGTTCGGGCGGGTCTGTCGGCCGGGAAGGCCCGATTGTTCAGATCGGGTCGGCGATTGGCTCGGTGATCGGCCAGAAACTGGGGCTGTCGGAGGACCGGATCCGTAATCTGGTGGCATGCGGGGCAGCCGCAGGGATTGCAGCCACCTTCAACGCCCCGATCGCTGGCGTGCTGTTCGCTCTCGAAGTGATCCTGGGCGATTTCGGCGTCAAGTATTTCAGCAGTGTGGTGGTCTCGGCGGTGGTGGCCAGTGTGATCGGCCGGTTGGTGTTTGGCAATTACCCGGCTTTCATCATCCCGTTGGAATATGGGGTCCGTAATCTATGGGAATATGGCCTGTATGCCTTGCTGGGCGTTGCCGCTGCGGGGGTTGGGATGTTCTACACCCGCCTGATCTATTGGGCGGAAGACCGCTTTGACAGCTGGCAGGGGGTGATCGAGTGGGTCAAGCCGGCCATCGGTGGTTTGATGCTCGGCGGGTTGGCCTTGCTGTACCCGCGGGTGATCGGCCTGGAATGGGAGCGGATCCCGCAGGTCTTCAATGTCGGATACGAGGTGATCGAAAGCGCCCTGGCAAATCAATTGACCTTGAAATTTGCGCTAGCGCTGCTGGTCCTGAAGTTGATCAGCACCGGCTTGACGCTCGGCTCGGGTGGATCGGGCGGTGTTTTTGCGCCTTCGCTTTTCATTGGTTCCATGCTCGGGCTGACTTTTGGACTCACGAGCGAACTGCTGTTTCCCGAACTGGGGATCTCGCCGGGAGCGTATGCACTCGTGGGGATGGGGGCGGTGTTTGCTGCCAGCGCCCATGCGCCGCTCTCTGCTATTCTGATGTTGTTCGAGTTGACTGGTGACTACCGGATCATCCTGCCGCTGATGTTGAGTGTGGTGATCGCTACGATCCTGTCACGGATCGGTCTGAAAGGCGAATCGATCTATACGCTCAAACTTTCCCGGCGAGGCGTCCACCTGCAGCGCGGCCGGGATGTGGATGTGTTGGGTGGTGTCCTGGTCTCTGAAGTGATGACGCAGGACTACCAACAGATCGACTCTGATGCTCCGCTTCAATCCGCCTGGGACCTCGTCGACCAGACCGGTGTGCACAGCCTGATGGTCATGCGGGGCAATGAACTCTTTGGTGTGCTGACCCTTTCCGACCTGGAGCGGGGGATCCAGGATGGGTTGTTGGAAGACAACCGTGTTGCAGACCTGGCAACCAGGCGCAACCGGCTGGTGGTGGCATTTCCCACTGAGTCGGTCGGACAGGTTTTGGGCAGGATGGGCAGCCGGGACCTGTCACGCGCACCGGTGGTCTCGCCCGACGATCCTCTCAAATTGCTAGGGATGATCCGCCGGGAGGATATCATCCGGGCGTATCAGTTGGGGCTGGCCCGCAGGTCGGAGATCCGCGAACGGACGGTCCAGATCGATGATTCGGCTGAGGATGGCGTTTCGTTCGTGCACCTCCACCTGGAAGAGGGCGACAGGGCAGTTGGCCTTTCGCTGCATGAGCTGGGCGGAGACCTGCCCCAGGACTGTATCCTGGTATCGGTACAGCGCAACGGCCACCGGTTGATCCCGCATGGTGATACTGTCTTCCAGGCCGGTGACCTGGTGGCCGCGTATATCCACGCAGCGGAAGAAAACGCGCTCAGGCTTTGCTTGAAAGGGAATCAAGCGGACTTGTTGGGAGCGGAATGAACTGGAGCGAAGTTAAAGCCCGGAATTCTGGCCGGACTGCCACTGCTCGAAGTTGATCCGGATGAAACTGAGGGGTTTCCGCTTAGGTTTTGGCGCTGACAGCGGGGTGTGAGAGAGGTCAGCCTGGTTGAGTGAGACCCAGCCTGGCTTGCCAGTGTTCAGCCGCAACTGCTCATATCTGATCCAATCTTCATATCTCATCGGCCTGATCCTCGGGTGTGGGTGACAGTTGATCCTATTATATAGAACAAATTTTCTATGTCAAGATTGACCGTTTGACTGGCTGGCAGCTTGACATCGGAGGATCACGTGAAGGAAAAGAAAACGAGGGCGTTTTGGATAACGCCCTCGTTTTTTGGAAGCACCTGACCAGTCAGGGTATGGAGAAAAGGGACCGTGGTGTTCAGTGGGGTGAGGCTGCAATGAGCGGGGAAGAGGTCAGGTGCGTTCACACAAATTATAGGTTAGTGCTCGCGGCGATGTCCTTACAGACTTGTTGGATCGGCAACTCCTGAACGATCTGTTAGTTCAGTACGGCTGCAGCCAGGGCGGCTTTGATCCCGCCAGGGGTGCTATCGGGGTTCAGCAGCTGCTTCTCGACGGGCAGCGGGTTGCCGCGCAGGTCGATATAGGCCAGGTTGGGCAGGTCGAATATGGCTGCGGGGATGGTGGTCAGCTGGTTGCAGCTCAGATCCAGGTGGGTCAGCTCGCTCAGATGGGCCAGTTCTGTTGGGACGGCGCTCAGCTGGTTATTTGCCAGGTTCAGGTGGGTCAGCTGGCTCAAGGTGCCTATGCCCGCCGGGAGGTCGGTCAGCTGATTGCAGTTCAGGGTCAGGTGGGTCAGGTGGGTCAGCCGGTCGATCTCCGCTGGAAGGACGGTCAGACGGTTATAGAACAGGTCCAGCCGGACCAAACTGGTCAAGGCAAGGATCTCGCCCGGAATGGTTTCGAGCAGGTTATCAATGACATACAGTTCGCGCAGGTGGTCCAGTTCGGCCAGGCTGGGGGGCAGTTCACACAGGCCGAGGTGCTCCAGCACCAGCCAATCTCGTTGGATCAGTTTGCAGTCTTCGATCTTTTTCAGCGCAAGGCGTTCTACCCAAGGGATTTGTTCGGGCATGTCAACCTCCGGGGGAAATTGGTATCTGATTAAATCATAGCAGATTGTGATTATTGTCACGAGGGACATTTGTCCTGACTTTGACGGACAAATCAGGCCGGATTGCAGGTGATATAATTTACCCGTCCAATCAAATCTGGGAGAAGAACATGGAATATAAAGACCGATTTTTCCTTGGCAAGAATACTGAGGGTGATGAGCCGGTGTTGTACGACCCTTCCGACCTGACGACGCATGCAGTGGTCGTCGGGATGACCGGCTCCGGCAAGACCGGCCTGTGCATCGACATGCTGGAAGAAGCCGCTCTGAACCGCTACCCGGCATTGATGATCGACCCCAAAGGCGATATTACCAATGCACTGCTGCATTTTCCGGAACTGCTACCTTCTGATTTCCAGCCATGGATCAATGCGGATGAAGCCCGGCGCGAGGGTAAAACGCTCCCGCAGGCGGCCGAAGAAACGGCTGACCTGTGGCGCAACGGCTTGCAGAAGTGGGGTATTGACGGTGAACGGATCGCCCGGCTGAACGAGGAGGTGCAGTTCACGATCTTCACCCCGGGATCAAATGCTGGTGTGCCGGTCAGCATCCTGTCTTCGCTTAAAGCCCCCAAATTGGATATGACGAGCGATTCTGAGATCATCCGCGAAAAGATCTCGGGAACTGTGATCGCCATCCTTGGTCTGGTCGGGATGACGGATATTGATCCGGTCAAGTCCAAAGAACATATTCTACTCTCCAATATCTTCGAGCACGCCTGGAGCCAGGGCAAAGACCTGGATCTGAGCGAGCTAATTTTGCAGACCCAGAATCCGCCCTTCGACAAACTGGGGGTCTTTGATCTCGATTCCTTCATACCGAGCAAGGAGCGAGACGATCTGGCATTCACCCTGAATAACATCCTGGCATCGCCATCCTTCAAGTCGTGGATCTCAGGCGTACCGCTGGATATCGAGGCGATGTTGTGGGATGCCAGCGGACGGCCCCGACACAGCATCTTTTACATCGCTCACCTGACCGATGAGGAGCGGATGTTCTTCGTTACCTTACTATACAGCGCAGTTGAGTCGTGGATGCGTTCGCAGAAGGGCACTACCTCCCTGCGGGCGATCATGTACTTCGATGAGATCTTTGGTTACCTGCCGCCGGTTGCCAACCCGCCCTCGAAAGTGCTGATGCTGCGAATGCTAAAGCAAGGCCGGGCGTTTGGCGTCTCGCAGGTTTTGGTGACCCAAAACCCGGTGGACCTGGATTACAAGGGATTATCGAACACCGGAACCTGGTTCATCGGAAAATTGCAAACCGAGCGCGACAAGGATCGCCTAATCGATGGGCTGTTGGGTGTGACCAGCGGCGCGATCGACAAAAAGACCTTTGACCGCCTGATCTCCAGCCTGGATAAGCGCCAGTTCCTGCTGCACAATGTGCACGAGAAAGCGCCATTGGTCTTCGGCACACGCTGGGCGATGAATTACCTGGCCGGGCCGATGACCCGCAACCAGATCCCGGCGCTGAATGCTCTGGTGGGGATCGAATCGGACATAACCAGCGGAAAACTGCCCGAACGCCAGGTGGATCATGTCAGAACCGCCGCCAAGGCTGCAGCCATCGGGACCTCCTCCCGAATGAAAACGCCGGCGGGGGTCGCGGAGTTCTTTCTGCCGGTGGACCTGTCGGTGTCCTCAGCGGTCTCCAAGGCCAGTCAGCAGATCCCGCAGGAGGCGGAATATCAGGGCGTGATGTACAAGCCCGTGCTGGTGGCGCAAGCGCAGGTCCGATATCTGAACAATAAATACGGGCTCGACACGCTGCAAACAGTCTCGGAGCTGATCATGGATCCGGATAAGAATGGCTTGATCCGGTGGGAAAACTATCTGGTGAAATCCTTTGACACCGGCAGCCTGGACCCGGAGCCAGCCCGTGAGAGCACCTTTGCTCCGCTGGAGGCTCCGCTGAATGACAGCCGCTATGTCAAAGGGTTGGAGACCGATTTCGTCGATTGGGTTTATCAGACCCGCAGACTTGAACTCTTCCACCATACGCCGACCGGCAAATATTCCCAACCGGGCGTATCCCGCGCTGAATTCATGAACGCGCTCTCAGGCCAGTTGGAAGATGCTCTGGATGATGAGGTAGAGAAGATCAAAGCCACATACAAGACCCGGGTGGATGCGATCCAGAAGAAGATCAAGGCCGAACAGCGGGAACTCTCTCAGGATGAGCAAGAACTGAAACAGCGCAAGATGGAGGAACTTGGCACCCATGCCGAGAACATCCTCGGTTTTGTGACCGGCAGCCGCAGCAAGCGCCGGGTCTCGACTTCCCTGACCAAGCGCCGGATGACCTCGAATGCCAAGGCGGATGTGGACGAATCCCTAGAAGTGCTGGAAGAACTGGAAACCGAGTTGGCCGGGTTGGCCGAAGAGATGAATGCCGAGATCGAAGCGCTGGAAAAGGACTGGCAGGACCAGGAAAAGCACCTGGAATCGATCGCCGTGACCCCTTATAAGAAGGACATCCACATCGAACTGTTCGGGATCGCCTGGCGGCCGTATCACATCCTCAAACTGAAGGACCAGGTGATCGAGTTGGGAGCATACTATAAAGAAACTGCCTGATTTTGGGTTGGATCAGACCATAAAACGGCATGGCCAGAAAGGCCATGCCGTTTTTCTATCGGGGCAGGATGGTTGGTTTAGAGGTCGGGAAGCATGATCCCCAGGACGAGCAGGATGAAGCCGATGGCAACGAACCAGAAGGCGTAGCCGCTGATGAAGGGGAGCTGGATGAAGAATCCGAGGATCCCCAGGACGCCCAGTACGAGGGCGATGTAGAAGGTGGTACTTTTCGGTGCAGACAAGTTCATTTCATTTCTCCTTGTAACGAGTGGTTTACATTTACAACCCGATTGAGCAGGGTTGGTTGCGCTGGTTTAGTATGTAACGACAGGCGGCAGGGACTTGGCCTGCTCAACCCAGCGTTCCACCATCCCGAGTGAAGGCGGGCGGCGGACCAGTTTTTTGGCAGCATTGACTTCCAGGATGGTGGCGTGCAGGTTGGCGGGTTTGCGGTTGCGCAGTTCCTTGACGGTATCTACGCCAGCTTCTTCCAGCAGGTCGCTGTATTCCTCGCCCACACCTTTGATCCGGAACAGATCGGAGAGGTTAACCCACTCCAAGATCAGGGTCTCGGTGATGCCGGTCTTCATGGCGAGTTCCTGGCGGCCTTTGGGGGTTGCGCCACGCTTGAGCAGCGCTTCGGTGGACCGGACGCCATTGGCGCGCAGTTTCTTGGCAAATGCTGGGCCAATGCCTTCGATTGCTTCGATCTTCATCAGTTCACTCCTTATGTAGGTGGATATTAGCCTAACCCTATTATATATGATTATTGCGTTATGTCGCCACACGTGTATTAGATATTTCTCAACGATGGTCTGAAATGTAAAAAAAGCCATTATAATCATTTCAAGTGTTAATGTTGCAACTAACCAGTCATGAAGGAGAACTGAAATGACGAAAAAGAATGCTTTCACAAAAGATGAGTGGCAAATGGTCAAAGATGGACCCGAATGGGTGTTCGCTGCGCTGGCCGCGGCGGATGGCAATGTCGCCCTGATGATCAAAGCCAAAGAATCCAAGGCGTTCAAGGACGTCGTGGATGATTACCGATCACGCAGCGAGCTGATGGCCGAGATCCTGGAGGATTCGTCCAAGGTTAGCAAGGATGTCAAATCAGCCACGTTGTCTGAAGCCGAGCAGTCCATTGACAAGATCAGCAGCCTGCTGGATGCCAAAGCCACTCCTGCGGAGGCTGCCGAATACCGCCGCTTCCTGCTTTCGGTCGGCAAGTCAATCGCTGAAGCCACCGGCGAAGGCGCTCTGGGCTTGGGCCAGAAACTGAGCAAGAAAGAAACAGTTGCTTTGTCCAAGATCGAGAAGGCGCTGGAAGCTGGCAAGAAAGCAGCTGGCCCGGCCAAAAAATCCGCCAAACCGGCTATGAAGCCCACCCGGCCGGCCATCACCGGTGCGGGCTCCAGGCCGGCGCGGAAGGCAATGGACGGCCCGATGGGACCTGGCCGCGCCAAGGTGATCGCCACTCACAAAGTGGAGAAGAATCAGACGCTCTCCCACCTCGCCCTGAAATACTATGGGAATGCCACCAAGCCATACTGGAGCTTGATCCATGAGTTCAACAAGGGCGTGATCGGCGACAACGAACGAAACATCTGGGAAGGGATGAAGCTCGAGATCCCGGAGCTGCCCGCCAATCTGCAGGACAAGAAATAGGGGCGCGGCGAGAATGTCGAAGCAGCTTGACCTCTTATCGATCTTCAAGGCAGTCACAAGCACGCTGCAAGAGAACAAGTCCGAACTGAACGCCGCAGACGATTTCAATGGCAATCATGGCGACAACATGGTTGAGATCTTCAATCTGGTCACCGGCGCGGTCTCGAAAAAGAAAAGCGCCAGCGCTGCCGATCAGCTTGCATATGCCAGTACACTGCTGGGTGGCCAGAAGAGCGGATCGGCCCAGGTATACGCCAAAGGCTTTTCCGCCGCGGCAGAAACCTTCCAGGGACAGGACCTGACCGTTGAGAGTGCCCTTCCATTGCTGCAAGCCATGTTCGGCGGGGGCGAGAAACCCCAGGCTGAAAAATCCTTGCAGGGGATGCTGGGCGGATTGCTCGGTGGTGAGGACGGAAAACTGGATGCCAATGACCTGCTAACCGCCGGGATGTCCTTTCTGTCGGCAAAGAATCAGGGAAAGAACACTCAGGAGGCGCTGATCGAGGCAGTCATCTCGAACAGCGCGTTTGGATCCAGCCCACACCGGGCGAAATCAAGCTCGCTGGTGGCTGGAACGGTCTTTGACCTCATCGATTCGATGAGCAGAAAATAGACGAGGAGAGAAAAAAATGAGACTTACTCCCCCGACCAAATTGGTATTCTGGATCTCAGCGATCCTGGCCATTCTTGGCCTCATCGGCACTTTCGTTACGATCCCCTTCGTTTCCGGGTTCGCCTTCTGGTTTGTCCTGGTTGCCTACATCCTGCTGTTCCTGGGCAATGCCTTAAAAGGCTTCTAGACTTATAGCGCTTTCCCTGATCTTGCAGATGCCCCGGTCACCCGGGGCATCTTTATTTCTATCTCTCTACTTTCCCTTTGGCACGATCCCGGAGATCGCCTTGGTGACCCGCTTCAGGTCGCCGCCGTGGGCTTTCAGCTTGGAAACATCTCCTGATTTCAGGCCGGCGGTCACATCGGTGATGGTTTTGGAAGTCACCGCCTGGTTGTCGATGATCTTCTGGGTCCATTCTTCCAGCTCGATGAGCAGCTTCTCCAATTTATCGGGCACGAGCGGGATGTTCTTCAGGATCGGCAGGAGTACGTCCAGGATCTGATTGGCCTTGGTCGCATACCTGACCGTCAGGCCGTGCAGGCTGCCGAAGGTGGTGGTTAGTTCAAGGGCGACTTCCTGGATCGTATCGATCATATCCTTGTGCTCGGCGATCATTTTGGAGATGTCAGTGAGCGAATCGGTCAGCTTATCGGAAAATTTGACATATTGGGCAGAACTGGCAGGCATCTTTCACTCCTTGGTTTGATAGGTTTGCAGATTGGATTACTCCCGGAAATTTCCTGGATTATAAACTATACCGGTGTCCGGCCCATCCCCTCAGTCAAACGCGGTAAAATTGCCTGGAGCCAGCCGCTGGACCTGCACAAAACGCTGGGCGGCGGGAAGCAACTTTCAGGGAGAGTCGAATGGCGGATGTATTTGTGATCGGGCATGTGAACCCGGATATGGATTCGATCGCTTCAGCGATGGGCTATGCCTGGCTGCTGAAGCAGCGCGATGGGATCGACAGCGTGGCCGCGCGTGCTGGTGCGGTCAACCCGCAGACCAGCTGGGTGCTGACCCGGGTGGGATTGGAACTGCCCTTGCTGATGACGGATGCCTCACCGCGTTTCGAGGCGGTCAGCCGTCGGTTTGCCACCATCACCCCGGACCAGCCGCTGCGCGAGGCCTGGACGATCTCCAACCGTACTGGCGGGATTGCTCCGGTGATCAATGAGGATGGATCCCCTTACGGACTGGTGACCGGTTGGAGCCTGTTCGCCTTCCTCAGCCAGGCGATCGGGCCGGTGGTCAGCCAAACTTCCGAACAATTGCTGCCCTTGATGGATACGCCCGCCCGGGAAGCCTGCGCTACGGATGTCCCAAGTTTTCCGGTCAACGGCCGGATCCGCGATTTCCTCCACCGCATCCTGCGCCTGGAGGAGAATGATTTCTTCGTCGTGGATGAGCACGGCCGCTACCACGGCATCGCCCGTCAGCGGGAACTGCTCAACCCTCCCCGCATCCGGGTCATCCTGGTGGATCACAACGAGCCGCGCCAGTCGATCGGCTCGCTGGACGAGGCTGAACTGGTTGAGATCCTCGACCACCACCGGCTGGACAATGCCTCCACCCATACCCCAATCCGGTTCACGGTGGATGTGGTCGGGTCCACTTCCACCCTGGTGGCAGAACGGATCGAGGAAGCCGGGTTGAGCGCGCCGCCTCAGATCGCCGGGTTGCTGCTGGCCGGATTGCTCTCCGATACCCTGATCCTGACCTCGCCAACCACTACGCCGCGCGATAAACGGGCTGCCGAAAAACTCGGGCGCTGGGCGTTCATTACCGGCAGCCCGTTGGCCGGCGAGACAGTCCGGTCCTTTGGCGATAAGGTGATTGAAGCTGGCGCCGGATTGGAATCCCGCAACCCGGATGAGATCCTCGGCCAGGATCTGAAGGAGTACGAAGCCGGTGGTTACCGCTTCAGCATCGCACAGGTCGAAGTCACTAAATTCCCGGATGCCGAAAGTATCAAACAGTCCTTATTTGATGCACTCAACCGCCAGCGTGACAAGAACGGCCTGGACTTTACCATGTTGATGATCACCAACGTGGTTGGCACATCCAGCCGCCTGATGCTGTCGGCAGGGCCGCCGGTGTTGAAAGAACTGCCTTATCCGGTCCTGAATGACAGCCTGCTCCACGCCGAGGGCGTGGTCTCCCGCAAGAAGCAATTGCTGCCGGTCGTGCTCGGATTGGTAGAGGATTAGGTTTATGGATATTTATCAAGAGGTTGCCCGCATCATCGCCCGGAACGACACCGCCGCGCTCTGTGTGATCGTGCAGGCCAGCGGGTCAACACCTCGTAACGCCGGGACCAAGATGTTGGTCTTTCCGGATGGAAAATTCATCGGTACTGTTGGTGGGGGCGAACTGGAGCAGCGCGTGATCACGGCCGCGCTGGACTCGATGCAGGATGGCCTGCCTGCCATTATCCCGTACACCATGGCGGATCCCGAACGGGGCGATCCCGGGGTGTGCGGCGGGCAACTGGAGGTCTATGTGGAACCGATCCTTCCCCAACCGCAGGTCGTGGTGATCGGCGCCGGCCATGTCGGCCGGGAGGTGGCCTCCCTGGCGCACTGGCTGGGATTCTCGGTGGTGATCAGCGATGACCGGGCCGAACTGCTCAAAGATGACGATCTGGCGGCTCTGGGCGAGGTCCACCACTGCGAGATGCAAGCACTGGCTGAACTGGTCAACTTACACCGCCAGAGTTACCTGATCTTAACCACCCGTAATGTGGATGTGGATGTGGCCGGTATGCCGGCGCTGCTGGCGAGTCAGGCCGGGTTTATCGGGGTGATCGGATCGCGCCGGCGCTGGGAGACCACCCGCAAACAGCTCCTCGAAGCCGGAATTGCGCCGGAGGTGCTCGAAAAGGTACACTCACCGGTCGGGTTGGAATTGGAAGCCGAAACGCCCAAAGAGATCGCCGTCAGCATCATGGCACAGATCATTATGCTGCGCAATGGCGGCGACGGCAGCACGATGGCTCGGTAGGGTCTGTCTGCCTGCGGGCAGACTTCTGGTTATAATATGGTGTATCTTGCATCCGGTCAGCTGCCGGATGTTGCCAACTAGCATAGAGAAAGCGGTCCCGATGTGGAATAGATATCACCAACCCGTTACCCTCGACGAAGCCCTTGAACTCCTTGCCGAATACAAAGAGAATTGCCGCATTATTGCTGGTGGAACGGATTTAATCCTGGAACTGGAAGCCGGGCTGCGGCCGGGTGTCGAAACCCTGATCGATATCACCCGGATTCCCGGACTGGATGGCATCACCCTGGACGAAGAGGATACCATTCATATCGGGCCGATGGTCAGCCATAATGATGCCGCCGACTCGAAACTGATCATCGAACAAGCCCTCCCGCTGGCCCAGGCCAGCTGGTCGGTCGGCGCGCCTCAGATCCGCAACCGGGGCACGATCGCCGGGAACCTGATCACGGCTTCGCCTGCCAACGATACGATTACACCCCTGATGGCGCTGGGCGCGGTGGTCAGACTGCGTTCGAGTGCCGGCAGCCGGGAAGTGCCCCTGGCAGATTTCTTCACCGGTGTGCGCAAGACGGTCATGCGGGCAGACGAGTTCCTGGCAGAGATCCACTTCCCGGCCCTGAAAAGCGGCCAACGCGGGGTGTTCGTCAAGGTCGGGCTGCGCAAAGCGCAGGCCATCTCAGTGCTGAACACTGCTGCCGTCCTGACCTTTGAGGACCAGACAGTGCAGCAGGCGGCCATCACGCTGGGTGCGGTTGCGCCTACGATCGTGCATGCGGCGGATGCCGAGAAGTACCTGATCGGCAAACAGTTGACGCCAGAGGTGATCGCAGAGGCTGCCCGTCTGACGCTCGAGGCTGCTGCCCCGATCGATGACCTGCGCGGGACGGCTGGCTACCGCCGTTATATGGTCGAGGTGATCGCCCGCCGGGCGCTGACCCAGCTGGCGGAGAACTCGCAGGCGCAGGGCTTACCGCGCAATATGGCCCGGCTGGCCACCAGCCGCACGACACCGCGGCTGTCAACTACCGCAGTCCACAACGGACAGCAGGAACCAATCCGGACGACGATCAACGGACAGCCTTACACGTTGACGGCCGGCCAGGAAAAAACCCTGCTCGACTTGCTGCGCGAAGATGCCGGCCTGATCGGTACGAAAGAAGGCTGTGCGGAGGGTGAGTGCGGCGCTTGCACGGTCTTTCTGGATGGTGAGGCGGTGATGAGCTGCCTGGTACCTGCCCCGCGGGCGCACAGCGCTGAGATCGTAACGATCGAAGGCTTGCGCACAGGCGAAAACCTGCACCCGGTTCAGCAAGCCTTCATTGACGCGGCGGCGGTGCAATGCGGATACTGTACGCCTGGATTTTTAATGTCAGCCGCCAAGCTGCTGGAGGAGATCCCTCAGCCCAACCGGGAGCAGATCCGGCAGGCTCTGACCGGTAACCTGTGCCGCTGCACCGGGTATTATAAGATCATCGATGCAGTCGAAGCCGCGGCCCAAAGGAGTTCGAAATGAGTAACTATGGCGAAAATGAGAGAAAACGCGAGCGTTCCCGGAACCCGCATCCGGCCTGGCGCGGGATCGGCTTCCTGATGATGATCGGGATCCCGATCCTGTCCTTTGCGATAGCCGACCAGGTCGTGATCATGCTGAAAAGTCGCGGGATCACGATCCCAGCCCAATTGATGACCCCCCCGATGCAAATACCAGTGTATGGTGTGGTGGTCGATCTGTATGCCGTGCTGGTCTTCACCGCCATGATCACGCTGGTGCTGTTCGGCTTGTTTGCAGTCATCAATGCTGCTATGTATAGTTCTTCTTCGCAAAACACGTACCGGGTATTTGAATCGGAGCCTCAAAAGTTCAAGAAGAAGCGCAAATTGGTTAAACCGGATTATGAGAAATAGCACCAGGCGGGGCTGAAACCTGATGGAACGAACGGTACCGGAAGTCGCCTCGGAAGAGATTGAACTTTTCCTGCGCACGACCTATTCACTGCTGCGAGCCTCGACGGATGTACGCATCCGCAGTCTGGAGGAAGCGCATGCCGGGATGAACTCCCTGCTGCACCAGCTGGCGCGCAGCCAGGAGGTCGATATGTCGGCCTTCATTTACAGCTTGCTGCGGCTTCCGCCGGTCATGCCGCGGGTCGAACTGGTCCTGCTTGGGCAGAGTTTTGAGACCTTTGCCGAGTTCGGGCTGCGGGGGATCGAGACCTGGACGGAGGTCAGCGCCCCGGCCCGGCGCAGACGCGGATACTTCAACGGCCAAAACAAGCTGGCCTACCTGATCACCAGCCGCTCCGATATTGATGACCTGGTGCCAATCCTGACCGCGTATCAGATCGAGTGGAACAAACTGCATGACCGCTTGCGGCGTCTGCCGGAAGATATCCGGACCCATGTGCTCCAGGGTGATCCAGCCCGGTTGGAGGAGGATTCATCCCAACTGGGCCTCGATCCTGAGGATATGGGGCGTTTGCTGTCCATCTGGGGAGCAGATTTCGGGGAGAATCTACAGGCGATCGCAGCGGGGCGGATGGACCTGCGGATCAGCCTGATCGATGGCTCCTTGAGCGAATACCGCCGAGCGATCCATCGCTGGTGGCAGCAGATCTGCCAGGTTGCGCCAGGGTTGGACAGCCGGCCGGTGTACTTCGTTTCATCCAATGCGCACAGTTTGGTCAACCTGGTCACCGGGTTTGCCTTGCAGCACGAGGGAGAACTGCTTAAATTCCTGGATGGGACGAATGACCCGCACCTAAAGGAAGAGTGGGAGAACATCCAGGCCGATATGGTCCCCTCCTCGCGGGAGAATTTCTTTTATTACCTGTTGAAGAAAGCGGGCGGTACCCTTGTCGGCAAAAAATTGACCGCCGCGCGGGCCGCTATGGAAGCCGAATCCGGTATCCGGCGGGCTGAAAGCCGGGTCAATTTTGACCTTGAAACCCAGGTGATCCCGCTTGCGGGACTGCGGCCGGACTTGATGGACCCGCGTTTGCGGGAGGCCTATGGCCCGGCGCTGGCCGACAGCCAGGCGATGATCATCAATATCGATTACCCGCTCGGCCTGGCTGCATACCAGGTGTTGACCGAGATCGCCGACAATGCCGGCAAGATCCTGGGGGTCTACATCATCGGCAAGGCGGCCACACTCAACGGCGTGGTCGGGGATGTGATGATCCCGAATGTGGTCTATGACGGCCAGTCGATGAACACCTACCTGTTCCCGAACTGCTTCCGCGGTAAGGATGTCGCGCCGTATCTGGTTTATAGTACAGCGCTGGATAACCAGAAGGCGGTCTCGGTGCGCGGCACCTTTTTGCAGAATCATGACTACATGGACGTCTTTTATCGGGAAGGGTACACCGATATCGAGATGGAGGCCGGACCTTACCTCTCAGCGGTCTATGAGCTGGTCCGCCCGAAGCGGCATCCGGTCAATGAGGTTGTTAATTTGTATGAACTGCCTTTTGACCTCGGGATGCTGCATTACGCTTCAGACAAACCGTTGAGCAAGGGCCGCAATTTAGGCGCGGCCAGCCTGTCTTATTTTGGGATGGACCCGACCTATGCCACCGCAGTGGCGGTCCTGAAGCGGATCTTCAGGATGGAGCTAAAAAGGATCAACAACAGCGGGCAGCCCAGCCCTTAAGCGATCACAAACCAGGAGATTCTATGCGTGCTATTGGACAATCTGCTACCCGGATCGACGCCGCCGGCAAAGTGACCGGCGAGACTTTGTATCCCGGCGACCTGAACATGCCTGACCAGGCATACCTGAAGATCCTGTTTGCCCACCGGCCGCATGCCATCGTGCGGGCGGTCGATACCAGCAAGGCGGAGGCGCTGGCCGGCGTGCTGGGCGTGTTCACCTCGCGCGATGTGCCGGTCAATGAATATGGCCTGACCATGAAGGACCAGCCAGTGCTGTGCGGCCCGGGCGGGGACAAGCCATACACGGACCGGGTGCGCTTTGTCGGTGATCAGGTGGCGGTGGTGGTGGCTGAGAGCGAGAAGATCGCAGCCCAGGCATGCAAATTGATCGAAGTGACCTATGAGGACCTGCCGGTCCTTACTGACCTGGAAGAGGCTCGCCGGCCGGATGCGCTGCTGATCCACCCGGAAATTGAAAGCAACGCCTACTACCACTATGACATCAATAAGGGCGATGTCGAGGCGGGGTTTGCCCGGGCGGATGTGATCATTGAAGGCGAGTACCGTACCCCTGCCCAGGAACATGCCTTTCTGGCGCCCGAAGCCGGGATGGTCTATTGGGATCAGGAGGAGCGCATCACGGTGGCGGTGGCCGGACAGTGGGCGCATGAAGAACAGGCCATGATCGCCCATGCCCTGGCACTGCCGGCGGAAAAGATCCGGGTGATCCATCCGGCGATTGGCGGCGCTTTCGGCGGTCGGGAGGATGTTTCGATCCAGATCGCGATGGCGCTGGCTCTTTTGCGGCTGAGTGAACGCGGTATCCACCGCCCGATCAAGACGATCTGGTCCCGCGAAGAATCGATGATCGGTCACCACAAGCGCCATCCTTATCTGATCCGCACCAAGTGGGGCGCGACCAAAGATGGACAGGTGATCGCGGCCCGGTCTGAGGTGCTGGCGGATGCAGGGGCATATAACTACACCTCGAACAAGGTGCTTGGCAATGCCCTGCTGATGGTCTCCGGACCGTATGCGATCGAGAATGTCTCGGTGGATGCCTATGCTATTTATACGAACAATGTTCCCGGCGGGGCTTTTCGCGGGTTTGGCGGCCCGCAAGGCGCGTATGCTGCCGAGATGCAGATCAATAAGCTGGCGGAAGCGCTGGGAATGGACCCGGTTGAGATCCGGATGAAGAATGTCCTGACCGACGGCGTACCAGGCCATACCCAGACCCCGCTGCCTTCTCCCGTCACCCTCGACAGGGTCATCGAGCAGTGTGCCCAGGTTGGCGGATGGATGAAACAGAATGGCAGCTGGCGGCTCAGACGGGATGCAAATCCCGTCGCAGGTTACATCAAGCGCGGCACCGGGTTTGCCTGCGGTTTCAAGAATGTCGGGTTCTCGTTCGGTTTCCCGGAACGCAGCTGGGCAACAGTCGAACTGCATGGCAAGACTGAGATCGAACGGGCAGTCGTTCACCACGCCGGGTCGGATGTCGGGCAGGGAGCACATACCGTCTTCCGCCAAATCGCGGCTGAAGCGCTCAACTTGCCGCTGGAGAAGATCGAGCTGGTGGTGGCCGATACCGCCGTGACAGGCGATTCGGGCAGCGCTTCCGCTTCCCGGATGACGTTCATGGCCGGCAATGCCATTCGCGGCGCGTCTGAACAGGCGCTGCAGAAATGGCAGGATGAAGACCGGCCAGCAGAGGCGACCTTCAAGTACTCACCCCCGCCGACCACAGCCCTGGAGAAGGGTACCGGGATCGGCGACCCGAACTTTGCGTATGGTTATGTGGCCGAATCGGTCGACCTGGAAGTAGATACCGAGACCGGCGAGGTCACCTTGCTGCGAGTGGTGTGCGCTGACGATGTTGGCAAGGCCCTCAACCCGCAGCAGATCGAGGGGCAGATCGAAGGCGCAGTGGTACAGGCTGGCGGTTATGTGATGATGGAGAATTTCATCCAACGCGATGGCAAGGTGATCACCGACAAACTGTCGACGTACCTGATCCCGACGATCCTGGATGTGCCGGCCAAAGTGGAGTCGGTCATCCTGGAATACGCTGATCCGAACGGGCCTTTCGGGGCACGCGGCATGGCCGAGATGCCCTACATCCCACTGGCGCCGGCGATCACATCTGCATTGCACGATGCCACCGGGGTGTGGGTGGACGAGTTCCCGCTGACGCCAGAGCGCGTGCTGCGGGCGCTGGGCAAGTTTTAGGCGCGCTGGATGGCCTCCTGGATCGTTCACCTGCGGATCGCAGATAACCTGCTGGAACACCTGCCGTTCCTGGATGCCGGCCAGTTTGCGATTGGCAATGTCGCCCCGGACAGCGGGGTGCCGGACGAGAAATGGGAGACCTTTGATCCACCCGGTGAGATCACGCATTACCAAACGCCGGAATCCAGCGGCAAGATCAAGGTGATCGAGGATCTGCGCTTTTACCGCGACCACCTCAAAGACCAGGTCAGTCTGAAAGATGACCCGGAACGCTTTTCATTCCTGCTGGGATATTTTTTCCACCTGGTGACGGATAACCTGTGGTCAGCGCGCATCGCCCGGCCGACCTACGAACGCTATCGGGCGGAATTTGATGCCAATCCCGATTTCATCTGGGAGGTCAAAAAAGATTGGTATGGCCTGGATTTCACCTATGTCCGCAGCCACCCGGACAGCCTGTTCTGGACCGATTTTCTGACCGCTCAGTACGATACCGAGTATCTGGAACATTTTCCACCTGGCGCGATCGCGGATAAATTAACCTATATCAAAGAGTTCTACCAGCGCACTGATGAACAGGTAAAGAGTTCATTGCGCCTGTCAGGCAATATGTATCTGAATGAAGCCGAGATGGCGCTATTTGTGGATGGCGCCTATCGGGATCTGCTGCGGGTGTACCAGCTCATCTTCCAGCATGGTGAGGACCATCCTGAATTGACCAGTGTGATGGCGCTGATCTGATGAAGACCTGGACCGATGTGCCAATGCGGGGGGAACGCTTGCGGTTGTCACCCCGGCTGCGAACCGACCTGGGAGGGGAGTATCTGGAGCTGGACGAGGGCTGGGTGCATTACCAGCTCTCCGGCAGCCCGGGCAACCCGGTGGTGGTGCTGGTACACGGGTTTTCAGTGCCGGCTTTCATCTGGGATCCGACCTTTGATGCCCTGACGGAGGCTGGATACCGCGTCCTGCGCTACGACCTGTACGGACGCGGCTATTCTGACCGGCCGCCCGGGCGGTACAACCTCGACCGCTTCACCCGTCAACTGGACGGCCTGCTGCGTGCCCTGGAGATCGAGGACTGCCTGGCGGTGTGCGGGCTTTCGATGGGGGCAGTCGTGGCGGCTGATTTCTGCACCCGAAATCTAGGCAGGGTGCAGCGGCTGGTATTGGTTGACCCGGCCGGTTTTCCGCTGGACCTGCCGAATTGGGCGCGGGCATTGGCCTGGCCGCTGGTCGGTGAACTGCTGGTCGGATTTGCCAGCCTGGACCGGATGGAGCGGGTCCTGGGCGAGAACCTGTTCGATCCGGAAGAGATCGGCTATTTTATCGAACGCTACCGCCCACAGATGGAGATTGTCGGGTTCCGCCGGGCAATCCTATCTACCATCCGGGCTGGGATTGCTGAACAAGGCGTCCCGATTTACCGGCAGATTGGCAGCCTGGGAATCCCTGTGCTGCTGGTGTGGGGGGAGAATGACCGGGCGGTCCCGTTCCGCAACAGTTCGGTGTTTCTAAGCCTCGTGCCCCATACGGAGTTCCTGCCTGTGCCGGACTGCGGCCATGTCCCGCATTTCGAGCAGCCGGCGTTTGTCAACCAGCGGATTCAGGAATTCCTCGATGGTTGATGCGGTCCGGGTGCTGGTACGCGGCGGAGGAGACCTGGCGAGCGGGGTGGCAGCCCGGCTGCATCGTTCCGGTTTCCATGTGCTGGTGACGGAACTATTTGCCCCGCTTGTGGTACGCCGGCGGGTGTCGTTTACTGAGGCAGTCTTCACTCAGGTCGCACAGGTGGAAGAGCTTACCGCCCGGCTGGCTGGGGGGATCCCGGTTGTGGGCCAGATCCTGGCAGCGGGAGAGATCGCCGTGATGGTCGATCCTCAACTGGCCTCGTTGACCGCATATGGGCCGCAGGTGCTGATCGATGCCCGGATGCGCAAGCGTCCGCCAGAGACCGATCTGTCGGCTGCCCCGCTGGTGGTCGGCCTGGGACCGGGTTTCACTGCCGGGGAGGATTGCCATGCCGTCATCGAGACCATGCGCGGCCACCGGCTGGGGCGGGTGATCTGGCAGGGCGCGGCGCAGGCGGATACCGGGGAACCGGACCCTGTGATGGGGCGTTCCTACGAGCGCGTGCTGCGTGCGCCTGCGGATGGCCGGTTGGTCGGGATGATCGAGATCGGCGAACGGGTTTCCGCCGGTCAGGCGGTGGCGTCCGTGGCAGGCGAAGCCGTCCAGGCGCCATTTGACGGGGTACTGCGCGGCCTGGTCCATTCCGGGCTGGAGGTGCGTGCCGGCATGAAGATCGGCGATCTGGACCCCCGTCAGGACCCTGAGTTTGCCTTCCTGATCTCGGATAAGGCTCTGGCGATCGGCGGCGGCGTTCTGGAAGCGATCCTTTCCCGTTCAGAGATCCGAAAGCAGCTGTATGCGCCTGATTGAGACCCTGCCGGTTAGTGCCGAGACCCGGATCGCGTTCGTCGGCGCTGGCGGGAAATCGACTGCGGTCTTCCGGCTGGCGCGGGAGACAGCTCCGGGCTTCCCGGCCGTTCTCGTGACCACCAGCACTCATCTGGGGCAATCCCAATCCGCCTGGGCGGACCACCATATCTCGGTCGATGGCGATCCTGACCTGTCCGGTATCGATCTGGGAAAGCTGTCCGGGGTCATTCTGGTCACCGGCCCTCCGTCCAGGTCTGAATCGGGAAAACTGACCGGGTTGACCGACCAACAACTGGTCCTGCTGGATCAAATCGCCGTCGAACGGGGCATTCCCTTGCTGGTTGAGGCGGATGGTTCCCGCCGTTTGCCCTTGAAAGCCCCTGCTCCCCACGAGCCGGCGGTTCCCGGATTTGTCACCGAGGTGGTGGTGTGCGCTGGGCTGATCGGGGTGGGGCATCCGCTGAGTGCCAGGACGGTTCATCGCCCGGAGGTGTTTGCGGCCTTATCCGGGCTTAAGCCTGGTGAGATCGTCACCCCGCAGGCATTGGTGAAAGTGCTGCTCGCGGAGCAGGGCGGGCTGAAAGGTACATCTGGCCCGGCGGCACGCACTGTGCTGCTCAACCAGGCAGATTCGGCCACGCTGGCTGCCGAAGCCGGCCAACTCAGCCGCAGCCTGGTGCCGGCTTACCGTCAGGCGATCCTGGCGCAGCTCCAGCAGGAGGGTGAGCAGGAAGTGCTGGCCAGCTACCGCAAGGTGGCCGGGGTTGTGCTGGCAGCGGGCGAATCGAGCCGTTTTGGGAGCCCAAAGCAGCTGCTGGATTGGCAGGGCAGACCATTTGTCAGGGCGGCGGCCGAAACTGCCCTGGCTGCCGGGCTGGACCCGGTGGTGGTCGTCACCGGCGCGCATCAGAGGGAGGTGCAGGCGGTTGTCGCGGATCTGCCGGTGCTGTTGATCCATAACCCGGAATTTGCCGAAGGGCAGGGATCCTCTGTTCGGAGCGGCATTGCACGGCTGTCTACCAGCGAATTTGAGAACGTGTCGGCGGCTGTCTTCTTGCTCTCCGACCAGCCGCACATCCCGGCTGAACTCGTCAGGGCGCTGGGCAACCGCTACTTTGAGACCCTGGCACCGGTGGTCGCAACGATGGTGGACGGGCGGCGCGGCAATCCGGTGCTGTTCGACCAGCGGACCTTCCCGCTGCTGCGTTCCTTGACCGGGGAGGCCGGTGGGCGGCAGGTGTTCTCTGTTTTTTCACCGGTTTATGTACCCTGGCTGGATTATCGGATCGCACTGGATATTGACACGCCCGAAGATTACGACCGGCTGCGGGATCTGATGGGATAACGAATTGCCAGACTCATCCCCTGGCGCAAAGTGGATTTGGTAAAATGTATAGAATGTGTTCGGGTGATAAAGGCGAATGGAGTCCTGGTATCAGTCATGTCTGTGATCCGATCTTTTATTGCAGTTGACCTCCCCAAAAGTCTGGTGGACTCGTTACACCGGTCCTCGGATCATCTGCGGGCACTGTTGAACGGTCTGCCGGTCCGCTGGGTGCCGGTGCAGAACATTCACCTGACGCTTAAATTTCTGGGTGATGTCTCCGAGCGCAATCTCCGCATGATCCAGACGATTATCCAGGCAGAAGCGGCTGCTCACCAGGTCTTTGAGATCAGTGTTGGCGGCTTTGGCGTGTTTCCCAATTTGGCGAATCCGCGGGTGATCTGGGTTGGGGTCGAAGCGCCGGATGAACTGATCAAGCTGCAGCGGCGGATCGATGCCGAGACAGCCCGGTTGGGCTACGCACCTGACCAACGCGCTTTTAGCCCGCACCTGACCTTTGGCCGGGTCTCGCGTAACGCCAGTCCAAAAGAGGTCCGCGGCGTTAGTGAGCTGCTGCGCAGCCACTCGATCGGATTTCTTGGTGCAGCCCGGATCGAAGATGTCACCCTGTTCCGCAGCGATCTGGGGCCGGATGGGGCTGTTTATAGTAAAATTTACTCAGCAAAATTACAAAACGCTTGAAAGAGGATCATTTGGACGGATTGGCTATCGCAAGAACAATTGTTGAGGCATTGGAAGATAAGAAGGGGGAAGACATTGTGCTGATGGATCTGCAAGGTGTAACCCCGTTTACTGATTATTTCGTGATCTGCACTGGGACCAGCAACCGGATGCTGAAAGCGCTGGTGCACGCTGCTATGGAGAAGGTGCGCGAGGACCATAAACTCAAGACCCAGGTGGAAGGCACCGAACTGGATGGCTGGATCCTGGCGGACTTTGGCGATGTGGTGCTGCACATATTTTCGGCGCACCAGCGCGAGTATTATGACCTGGAACAACTCTGGTCGGATGGCAAGGTGCTGCTGCACCTGCAGTGATCGTTCCGCTCATGCAATAAAAAACGAGGCACAGATCGGTCTGTGCCTCGTTTTCGTCCAATCCGGAACTTTATTCGAAGACCCACTCGTCAATGCTGCGCTGCCAGGAGACCAGTTCCCCCGGCTTGAACCACAGTGCGATCTCCTGTTTGGCGTTCTCAACCGAGTCGGAGGCGTGGGTGAGGTTCCGGCCGATCTCGAGTCCGAAATCATGGCGGATCGAACCGGGTGCGGCTTCGGTTGGCCGGGTAGCGCCCATCGTCTGGCGAACGGCCTCGACGGCGTTGCTGCCTTCCCAGACCATTGCCATCACCGGCGCGGAGATGATGTAGGCGATCAGTTTGTCATAGAATGGTTTACCCTGATGAATGGCATAGTGCTGCCCGGCAAACTCCTCCGTGACCTGCATGAATTTGGCAGCGGCCAGGCGCAGCCCGCGCCGCTCCAGTCGGGCGATTACTTCACCGATCAGTCCGCGCTGCACACCGTCCGGTTTCACAAAGACTAAAGTCTGTTCCATAATGATCAAATACCTCCAAGTGCGGTTAAAATTCCAAAGACGAATTATACCTGAGGACGGGTGGTTAAGAAAAGATCGCCCGTCCGGCGGGCGATCGGTCTGACTGGGTTCGGGCTGTCAGCGCAGCAGGTTTTCCGCCTGAGAGTACGCATCGAGTGCTTCCTGCAGATTGTCCATCCGCAGGTGGGCGTCGCCGAGGGTCTGCCACAACTGAACGTTGATCGGGAAGCGGTCTGCCGCGAAGGACAGGTCCCGGATGACCTCATCGAGCAGTTTGCCCTTCTTGATCAGGCGGCTGTACTGTTTGAGACCATCCTCGATCTGCCCGCTGTTGATCGCATTCCGGGCGGTTTCGATCATCGACTCTGACGATTCGGCTGCCGGTTTGGATGCTGGTTTGGCTGGGGTAGGCTCCGGTTTGGCGGCTTGGGCTTCGGGTTCTGCCAACTCTTCCGGCTGCCATTCCTCAAGCGTGGTCGGCTGGATGCCAGGTGCTGCCTCGGGTTCGGATGGCGGGAGATCACTTTCATCCTCCGGGCCGGTTTCGTCCTCCGCGCGGGGTTGGTCGGTGATGTCCGGGGTCGGGGTTTCGGCTGTCACGCCGATCGATGCCAGCCAGCTGCCAGTATCGCCCAGGTCGAATTCGGGTTCGTCGTCTGTTTCTTCGGGTTGGTCCGGCGCGTCCATGCTGCGGAGCCAGGCGTCGGTATCCGCGAGCGAGGCACCCTTATCCTGCTCTTCTTCCAGGCGTTCCAGCCAGTCTTCCTCGTCTGCATTAACTTCTTCGGGTTCACGTATCTCGGGCGGAGCAGATTCGCCGCTTTCAGCCGGCGCTGCCTCATCCCGGATTTCATCTGTTTGTTCAACGGCTTCTTTGCCGACCTGGTTGAGCCAGTCCATATCGAAATCATCATCCAGTACTGGCGCCGCGTCCGGCTGGCTGCTTTCAGCTGCATCCTCGATGTCATCAGCGCTGGCTTCGTCGGCGGCTTCCTGGCCGATCTGGTCGAGCCAGTCCATATCGAAATCGTCCTCGTCTTCCAATACCGGAGCGGCGGGTTGCTCTTTTTCCGGCGCAGCTTCG
>JAGVCA010000006.1 GCA_020059485.1 Anaerolineales bacterium | reverse complement strand
GGCTCTCTCAGCCTTGCAGCGCAAGATCGACATCAACCTCCTGACACAATGAAACATTTGTTCTTGTTTCGGATTATACAACACCGCAGCATACAAGACAAGCAAATCCCGCGTGGCTTTTCATCCCCACGGCTCGAAGCCAGGGGCTTTAAAGCCACTATTTCGGTAAATGGGTAATTGCTGCTTAATATTTTCACTGATCATGACATACGCGTAAACCGGGCAGATTGCTGATATACTACCCGAATTCTGACGAACAAGGATTGCTTCCATGCCCTTTATCGGTGAACTCGCCGCCCTGGCGACCTCAGTCCTTTTCTCATTCGGTGCGTCCGTTTTCACGCTTGCCGGCCGGCTGGTCGGTTCGGTGGTGGTCAACCGCACCCGGCTGGTCGTTGCACTGGTCTACCTGATGATCACCCACTGGCTGCTCTATGGCAGCCCGTTGCCGCTCTCCGCCGCGCCTGATCGCTGGCTGTGGCTCGGGCTATCCGGGATCATCGGCTTTGTCCTCGGCGATGCCGCCCTGTTTCAGGCGTTCATCACCCTGGGCCCCCGCCTGACCATGCTGATATTTGCCGTCAACCCGGTCATGGCCGCCGTGCTGGCCTGGGTGTTCCTCGGTGAAGCCCTGACCGCCACACAGATCCTCGGAATGCTCATCACCCTCGGCGGCATTGCCTGGGTAATGTTGGAACGCAACAATCCCAGCCGGATCAGCATGCCCCCCAAAGCCTATCTCACCGGTCTGCTGTTGGCCTTCCTAGGGGCAGCCGGCCAGGCTGGCGGTGCGGTGACCGCGAAACTCGGCCTGTATGACCAGTTTCCCGCCCTTTCCGGGCAGATCATCCGGGTCAGCATCGCCGCCGTCGTCATCTGGATCCTGACCTTTCTCAGCGGCAAAGCCCGCCAGACCCTCCAGGCATTGCGGGAAACACCCACAGCCATCCAGCACATCCTGATCGCCTCTTTTCTTGGCCCTTTCCTGGGTGTATTCTTCTCGCTGGTCGCCATCCAGAACGCCGAGATCGGCATCGCCAGCACCCTGATGTCCCTCCAGCCAGTCTTCCTGATCCCGATTGGGGTATTCTTCTTCAAAGAAAGCATCACCTGGCAGGCAGTTGCCGGCACGGTCGTTGCCCTGATCGGCGTCGCGGTCATTTTCCTGGTCTGATCGCCCACATCTCTCAAATACTGCATTTGCCTTAGGTTAAAGACTCACCAGAATTTTCCCGGTATAGTGCATTCAATCGCTGCACACACAGAGGAGATTAGCCGTGAGAAAACCTGTCCAGATCTTTTTCCTGTTGGGCATCCTGCTGGCACTTTCGGCCTGCCAGACCAAACCTTGGCAGCAGCTCAGCCGCTGCGACGGACAAACCTCACCTAAAGGGCCGTTCCTGATCGAGATCGACGGCCGCCCGGCCTGTGTGGATCAGGTCGTTTCCAGGCAGTTATGCGGCTCATATCTGTCCGGGGTCGCGTACGTGGTCTCCGATATCACGGTAGAAGAATGGGAGGAAGTCCCAAACTTCCTGGCAAACTGTGAGTTTGAAGTTGAACCCGGATCGATCGTGTTGGTCGGTGACCACAACGATACCCCCTATTACAACGGCTGTTCATGCCACCAGGAGATCGAGTGATCCCCGGATCGATCTGGTCACTTGTTCTTCCCCGCTTGCTTTTGGAGCAGTGCTCTATCGATGATCTTAAGTTCAGTACGTTTGATCTCGATCGCTCCCTGTTCAGCGAACTTGTATAGGTGACGGCAGACCATCTCGCGCGTGCTTCCGATCCGGGCGGCCATATCATCCAGGGTCATTGACCGGGCAACATATTCATCTTCCACATCGCCAAAGGTCTCCAGCATCAATCCGGCCAGCCGGGCCATCACCGGCTGAAACGCCAGGTCTTCCACGATATCGCTGGCTTGCAGCATGCGGGCCACCATGATCTGGCACAGGTTCCAGGCCAGGACGGCATTCGTGCGCACATACGGCAGCAGCGTCTCCCGATTCCACAAGAGAACGGTCGTTTCCACCTTCGCTTGCAAAAGCACGGGTGAAGGGGCTAGCTCCTGGAAGAAGGTGATCCCCCAAAATGTTTCTCTCTGCCGGATGGTAGCTGCGATGAACAGCCGGCCCTCGCAGGACGACTTCATCACCTCGATCTCCCCGGAAATGACCTGGAACAGATACGGCCACGAATCTCCCTGGTGGACGATGATCTGCCCGGCAGTGAAGGTTCGCTGGATCGCCGCGCTCCGCAGGCTGGCGAGCGTTTCTTCCCCAATACCGGCAAAAGCAGCCGGTATTTCGATCTCATCAAAAAGCAGGCGGTCAGGATCATACATCAGCACACACTCCTCACCCCCATTATAGAGAATTCCAGGCGCGAATCAACCCACAATCAATGCCAGACGGCAAACCGCATACCGCCCCTTCTGCAGAGGGCGGTATGCGGACGATCTCACGCCAGGTAACGATCACTCAGCAGTCGCGGCGATGCGGTCCCAGTATTTGGGCAGGAAGTACAGCACCAGCAGGATGATCGCAGCAATCGGCCCGAGGGCAAACAGCGAGAACCGACCCAACTGCATGGTGGTAGCAAATGCCAGCGGCAAGCCAACCACCAGTTCGATCACAACCGAGGTCAGCCAAACCACCCGCATCCACGACTTGGGGAGGATCATGATCCCGACAGTCACGACAGCAAAGCCCGCCATTGCCACAAAGTGCAGCCGCTGGACCTGCATGAACAGCGGCAGGCCATGGGTGATGATCCGGCTGGTGCTGGAAATGCCGTTCATGCAGCAAAAGATATAGGCGATCCCCATCAGCAGCGCCAGGACAGTCCGGTTCCAGGGCAGCTTCCCCACCGAGCGGGCAAACAGGAAATACAGGATCAGGTATGGCCAGAACAGGATGAAATAGACCGGCGGCAGACCGGCAGCCATATAGGGCACGTTGATAAACCAACTCCCCAGCAGTGCCAGGACCAGCCCCATCGAAGAAAGCAGGAATGCCCACCGCTCTTCCTTGTAATAGCCCACTGCGCTGACCAGAAAGAACACACCACCCAGCAATCCCAGATCGGACATTAGCGGGTGGATGTACTTCAGCAGGATCTCGCAGCCCGGCTCGGCCGATTCAGCTGCCATCCCGGTATGGTACCAGTTCGGAAACAGTACCAGGTGACCTACGATCCCCAGGATGGCCGCGACCAGGGCAAGATAAAAACCCAGACGATAGTTGTATTTCATGAAGAGTTCTCCTTTCGATCTCCGTATCTCAGGTTGTAAGTGAAATTTATCACCATAAGAACCGGGTTGTCTTTGCCTTAAAGCAAAACAGCAACAGGAATTGACTTAAGGCAAAGACAGCCAGTGCTGATCGTGATATTTTTTACAATATCAACCCTGTCACAGATGAGGTGACCATGCAGTCATTGAAACCGCGCTTTACTTATCTGTTCTGTTCCACCAAAGGCCTGATCCTGGTGGCGCTGGCGATGATCGCCCTGACCTCAGCCCTCTTCGGGACCCTTTCCGGCCCAATGGCGGAATGGGGCGTCCGGGACCTGATCGTCAAAGCCTTGAACATGGAGTTGATCCCGGCAGAAAGGGAAGGCCGGATCATCATCCTCTACCATGTCATCGCCAACGCCGTGATCGCCATCGAGGTCTACATCATCAACGACCTGCTCAAGATCAAACGAACCCTGGCAGCCGCCATCAACGCGGTCATTACAGTCGGTTACCTGAGCGCAATGACCTTTGGGCTGGCTTTCGCTTATTTTGGGCACAACTTCATCTTTCACGGGGTCTTCATCTTTGGGGAATCGTTGCTGTTCTTTGGCGGGATGCTGTTTGCCATCGCTCTCTGGCCCTGGACCAAAGACACTAACCTCACCGGCAAGCAATACGCCCGGACCAAAAAAGGCCTGGACCTCGAACGGGCGGCCTTTTTCACATTGGCTGTCACCACCCTCGGGTCTGTCCTGTTTGGGGCCGTCCCCGGATCCTTGTTCGGCAATGGCTTTGAGACCTTCCTGGCAGAAGATGTCATCCGGATGCCCGGCAAGAATAGCCTGATGCTGGCGGTGATCGGCCACCTGCACATCATGCTGACTGAGATCGCTATCGCCTGCGCCCTGATCGTCGGCCGCTGGATCGATTTCCGTGGCATCCTGCACAAAATTGCCATGCCCCTGATGATCGTCGGGACGATCGTCATCACGGCCGGTGTCTGGATGGTAGTCCCCTACCAGTTCATCGCCCACACGATCATCTACGGCGGCTCAACCCTGATCCTGCTGGCCGGTTTGCTCCTGCTGATCTTCAACTGGGACCAATTGATCAAAACCCGGATCGCCGAACTTGGCCTGGAGAAGCCCGGTTTTTTCCGCAAGTTCAAAGCCTTATTTCACGATCCGCTCAAATTCGGCGCCACCTGGCAAATGCTCTTTATGAACTTCACCACCTCGTTTATTGGTATCTTCTTCGCCGTCAAACTCGATGAGATCATCCGCAAGTGGCCAGCGCGGGAAGAACAGATCGAACTTACGGGCCACTGGCACATCCTGGCAACCATCATCGCCACCATCCTGCTGTTTTACATTGCCGACCAGTTCGGGCTGCATGGACGCGCCAGACAATGGTTCGGCTGGTCGATCATCCTCTTCTCCGATCTGGCCTTCGGGGCGACGGTGGTTTTCTTCATGAAGCGGCTCTTCATCTCGGAATACACCCAGCAGCCACTGGTGGATACCGTCATGGCCCTGATCGAGATCGGTCTCGGAACGGTGTTGGTCGTGCTGGCCGGTTTCATGGTCTGGCGGCTGATCGATCTTTTCAAAGCTCGCGGCAGATGGGCTTCGGAACTGGCAGAAAGCAAAACGGAGTGACCCGATGAAACACACTTTACCCCTCTTGCTGCTCGTACTGTTCACCGCACTGGTCTCTGGCTGCAGCACCCCTTCCTTTGCGTCTGGGCCGCCTCTGATCATCGACCCCGGGATCGATCCTGACCAATGGGCAGATATCCCGGCAGGAGAATTCCTTCAGGGACAGTTCGAGCATGAGGTCATGCTCGACCACGATTACCAGATGATGGTCACTCCGGTGACCAACCAGCAGTTCGTTTTTTACCTCAACCAGGCGCTGGCAGATGGTACCCTAAAACTTGCCGACAACCGGCTGATGGGCTATTACCCTGGAGATGAGTTCCACGGCTACCGCCACGAGGTTGAGATCACTGCCGGGGACTGGCTGCAAGTGGACCTGGAAGCAGAGGGACTGCGCTACACCTTTGACGGCAGTGTTTTCACCGTCCTCCCCGGATATGAGAAGCATCCAGTTGTTTCAGTCACCTGGTTTGGCGCACTCGGATATTGCCAGTATTATGGCTGGCGGCTGCCATCAGAACTTGAATGGGAAAAAGCCGCTCGCGGCACCGATGCCCGCCCTTATCCATGGGGCGACGAGATTGGTTTTGAGTACGCCAATTTCTATTCCAGCCGCGATCCATTCGAAGCCTTTCTCGGCAAATCTGGCGATACTACCCCGGTTGGTTTCTACAATGGCGGAAATTACGATGGGTTCGAAACCGTCAATGCCGCCAGTCCATACGGCCTCTACGATATGGCTGGCAACGTCGAGGAATGGACTGGCAATGTGTATGAAAAGCAGCACTACCGCTACATGCGCGGCGGCAGCAAAGCCAATTACGGCTATGAACTGCGGGTCTGGGTCAGCAACAATGCCGAACCGGATTACTTTGGCCCAAGCATCGGTTTCAGGTGCGCCAGGGATGTGCAGCCGTGACGAGCACATTCATCCAACTGGGATCAAAACTCAAGCACTACTGGTCGCTGATTAAAAGCCTGCAGACTTTGCTCCTGCTGATCACTGGCGTGGCTGGCTTCATCTGCACCCGCTGCCCCTGGCTGAACCCGGTATCGGTGCTTCTGGTGGCTGTCAGCCTCTTGCTGGCGATCAGCGGGGGTACGGTCCTCAATATGTGGTACGACCGGGATATCGATGCCATCATGTCCCGGACCTGCTGGCGTCCCCTGCCCTCCGGTCACATCCGGCCGCGTGAAGCCCTCATCTTCGGGCTGATCCTGTCAGCCGCCGGGATCGGGCTTGCCGTTCTGATGGATCCTTTGTATGGCCTGGTCATCCTCGCCGGTTTGTTCTTCGATGTGATTGTTTACACCGTCTGGCTCAAACGCCGTTCCGCCTGGTCAGTCCTGTGGGGAGGGCTCTCTGGCGGGATGCCGATTCTGTCCGGGCGAGTGTATGGGATCGGGGAGATCGAATGGGTCGGACTCGCCCTGGCGCTGGCCGTGATTTGCTGGGTCCCGACCCATATCATGACCTTCAGCATGCGCTACCGGGAGGATTACGCCGCCGCCCGGGTGCCGACTTTTCCGCAACTGTACGGTGAGATAACCACCCGCCGGATCATCGCCTTCTCCAGCCTGCTGTCTATCTTTGCTATGGGGCTGGCTCTGTATGGCATCGGCCTGGAGATCGGTTTTGTGCGCGCTTTTGCCCTGCTGTCTGCCGGTCTGATCGCGCTGGCGGTCAGGGGGCTGGCGCGTCCGACCGAAAAATCGAATTTCAGGCTTTTCAAGTACGCCTCGGCGTACATGCTCGGTTCGATGCTTTTGATGATGGCGAGTGTGCTGAATTAGCCTGAATATCAGGTCATACCGCCATTTTCCGTTCAGTACAACCATCCTGACAAATTTAGGTCGAATGTCCCTTACAAATCTCCCGCCTTATGGGATGATTAACGCGTAAACTGGATAACTTTAGTCGGAATAATGGCTGACCCCTAACCTTTCATCCTGTCTGGATGAAAATTTCCTAAGGAGCTTACTGAATGGCCGTAAAAGGTTGGATCGAAGTCAACGAGCTGCACTGCAAAGGCTGTGGTCTGTGCGTGGCTGCCTGTCCGCAGAATGTGATGAGCCTGGACATGGACAGACTGACGCCCAAAGGATATCATCCCGTCCATCTGCATGCCGAAGGCTGCACCGGATGCGGGATCTGTGCCATCGTCTGCCCGGATGCAGCCCTGACCGTTTACCGGGAAGTGCCGGTGAAAGCCTAGGAGGAAGCGATGGCAAAGAAACTCTACAAAGGGAACGAAGCCTTCGCCGAAGCGGCCGTCCGGGCCGGGTGTGAAGGCTTCTTCGGCTACCCGATCACACCCTCGACTGAATTCCTCGAATATATGGCTTGGCGGATGCCCGAACTCGGGCGCGCCTTTGTCCAGGCCGAGAGCGAAGTCGCCGCCATCAACATGGTGTATGGCGCCGCCTGCACCGGCAAGCGTGTCATGACCGCCTCTTCCAGCCCAGGCATCAGCCTGATGATGGAAGGGATTTCTTACATCGCCGGCACAGAAGTCCCCTGCGTGATCATCAACGTGATGCGCGGCGGCCCCGGATTGGGCAATATCGCCCCTTCCCAGGGCGATTACTACCAGATGGTCAAGGGCGGCGGGCATGGGGACTACTTCCCGATCGCCATCGCTCCAGCCAGCGTCCAGGAAGCGGTCGACCTGATCGGCCTGTCCTTTGACCTGGCAGAAAAGTACCGCTCGGTGGTCCACGTGCTGGTGGACGGCAACCTCGGCCAGATGATGGAACCGTGCGAAATGCCCCCGATGCAGGAACTGCCCGCCCCACCGGAGTGGGCTGTTACCGGCGCCAAGGGCCGCGACGCCAACATCCTTTCCTCCATTTACATCGAACCGGCAGATGAAGAGGTCGCCAATATCCGGCTGCTCAAACGCTGGATGGAGATCGAGGAGAACGAAGTCCGCTACCAGGAATACAGCCTGGAGGACGCCGAGATCGCCATCATCGCCTTTGGCACCTCAGGCCGGGTATCTTCCACCGCCGTGCGGCAGGCCCGGGCGGAAGGCATCAAGGTCGGTTTGTTCCGGCCGATCACCCTGGCCCCCTTCCCGAAGAAAGAGATCAGCGCGCTGGCCAAACGGGTCAAGCGGATCCTGGTGGTCGAGATGAATACCGGCATGATGCTGGAAGATGTCAGCCAGTGCGTGCAGGGCCAGGTGCCGATCGAGTTCTACGGCCGTCTGGGCGGCATGACCCCGCTGCCGGATGAGATCTACGACGAGATCACCCGCATCAGCCAGAACATGGATGCACCCGCCAGCCCGAACCCGCGCCTGGAATGGGTAGCACGGCTCGAAAAGATCATCGAAGGAGAGAAATAATGGTAGCCCCAGCCCCCAAGATCGTCTATCAACGGCCAGCCTCCCTCGCCACCCGCGTGACCCATTACTGCCCCGGCTGTACCCACGGCGTTGCCCACCGCCTGATCGCCGAAGTCCTCGACGAGATGGGCCTGCGTGAGAAAACCATCGGGGTCGCCCCGGTCGGTTGCTCGGTATTCGCCTATAACTATTTCAACCACGATTACGTTGAAGCCGCCCACGGCCGCGCCCCGGCAATGGCTACCGGCATCAAACGCGTGCTGCCCCAGCAGACTGTCTACACCTATCAGGGAGACGGCGACCTGGCTTCGATCGGCATGGCCGAGATCATGCACGCGGCCGCCCGCGGCGAGCAGATCACCGTGGTCTTCATCAACAATGCCATCTACGGCATGACCGGCGGCCAGATGGCCCCCACCACCCTGCCGGGAATGGTCACCACTTCATCGCCCGGCGGCCGGGATGTCGAGTCGATGGGCTTTCCCATCCGGATGTCCGAGATCCTCGCGAAAATGGACGGAGCCGGCTACATCGTCCGCCGCAGTCTACACGACCCGGCCAACATTCGCAAAGCCAAGAAAGCCATTCGCCTGGCCTTTGAAACTCAGGAACGCGGACTGGGCTTCTCGATGGTCGAGCTGCTCTCTTCCTGTCCGACCAACTGGAAACTCACCCCGGTCGACGCCCTCACGTTCATCGAGGACCGAATGATCCCGATGTTCCCACTGGGCGATTACAAGGTCAACGACGAGATCGCCAATCTGCGGGTGTAGGAGAAAATTAATGGAAAAAGAAACCAGCATCATCCTCTCAGGGTTTGGCGGGCAGGGCACCTTGTTTGCCGGCCAACTGCTGACCTATGCCGCCCTGGACTATGACAAACACTGCACCTGGATCCCGTCCTACGGGCCGGAGATGCGCGGCGGCACCGCCCACTGCACCGTAATTATCAGCGACCAGGAGATCGGGTCGCCGCTGGTGCGTTACCCGGATGCCGTCATCGCCATGAACCTGCCCTCCCTCGACAAGTACGAGACCAGGGTCCGTTCCGGCGGGGTGTTGATCGCCAACAGTTCACTGATGAACCGGGATGCCGACCGGGCCGACATCATCACCCTGAACATCCCCGGCAACGAGATCGCCGAAGAGCTCGGCAACAGCCGGATCACCAATATGATCATGCTCGGCGCGCTGCTCGAGGTCATGCCGGTCCTGCCGCACGAGGTGTTGCGGGCCGCTCTGGAACACCATATGCCGGAGCGCAACAAGAAGTTCCTGCCGCTCAACTTCCAGGCCCTGGAGGCCGGGGCAAACTTTGCCAAAGAACATCTGAAACAGACCGCCTGACCATCAGAACCATACACACAAAACATGACACACCCCGAATCTCATAAATAAGAGAAGAAGGGAGGCGGATGGCTCAACCAGAAAGCAGCAAGGGCAATCCGAAGACGATAAAGCGGAGCCGAGGTATCTCGGCTCCGTTTTCCTGTGCGGTGACAAAAAGTCCGCAGGAGCCAATGGCGAACAAGTTTGAGG
>JAGVCA010000036.1 GCA_020059485.1 Anaerolineales bacterium | reverse complement strand
GTTCTTATGCTACACTTCATCTCAGAACCTCTTTTCTAGGATTTGTTGCGAACTTCTCCTATTTTAGAGGTTCTTTTTCTTCAGAATTTGATCACACCCATGGACACAGATAACCACGGATGATGGGTGTGGGCTGGGGTTGGTGCTGGATTCCCCGCGGATGGATGGGTTCGGGTGATTGCAAGGGAGGGTGGTTGGCCCTCCCCTGCGGGGGCAAGAAAGTTTAAATCAGAATTCGTCCCAGTGGCTCATCATCGGGTGCCGGTTGGGGAACAGCACCCCGGCCAGTTCCCCGGCGTCCCCGCTCAGGCGGATGTCCTCTTGGCGGATGATCTCATCCGGGTCTTCTGAACCGATCAGCAGCCGTCCGAGGGCCGGGCCGGCAGTGATGACGTGCTTACCGGGCGGGTCGGTCGTAACCGAGACCGTGCCTTTTTCAATTTCCAGCGAAGCGGCCTGGTCTCCGGCATCCAGGTGCAGTTTTCCCCGCCAGCCAGCCAGGTGGGAAGCCGCCAGCCGGTCTTCGAATAGTGGGACAAGTTTCACCAGGGCGCTGTGCAGGTTAATGAGCTTGATCTGCCAGCCGGTGTGATGGAAGTAGCGGTCCTCGACGGTGCAGGCGCCGCGCCGAACGATCTGCAGGATCGGGTGTCGGGCCGGCATGGTGAAGAAATGCAATTGCTGGCAACCAGTTTCCGTCATCCGGTCGGCCAACACTGCCAGCCCTTGTTCGGGGTCGCCGGCCGCTTCCAGGCACTGCAGGGCGGACTTGTCCTCCGTGGGGACGGCCCGCACATACCCGGCCAATCTATCCCCTTCGAACCAGCCATAAGCGCCCATATCGCCCGCTGCCAACATATCATAGGTCGGGCGAACGCAGGACCCGGTAACCTCTCGATATTCCTGATTGTAGCGGTCATTGATCTGGGCCATGTCGTCCGGACCAAGCGCCCGGTAGGGGGACTTGAGCGGAAAAACGGGGATTGTTTCGGGAGGCGTGTGCTGCGGGTTGAGTTTGGTGGTGACATAGTTCCAGGCCCGCCGGTAGCCAAACTTGTGGTAGTGCCGCCCGCGCAGGATGCTGATGTCGTAACCGGCCTCCCGCATGGCGGTGAATGAGGCTTCAGCGGCCGCGGCCATCAGGCCCTGCTTGCGATGCGCTTCCAGGGTGACGACCGCCCCGATACCGGCGGCTCTCAACTGCGCAGCGCCGACCCGCATCGGGTACCCCCACACGCCCCAATGGTGCGCGAGTGTATCGTCCACCCAGATTAACTGTGAAACAGGAAAGTCATAGTGGCAGCTGCCGATGTACATCTGGCTGATCTCTTCGACTTCAACGCCACCAGCGAAGGCATTCGAGACCATCCGGGAGATCGCCATCAGGTCTGTTTCCCGATCGGCGGGGCGGAGTTGGTATTGTCTTGGCAGCTCTGTCATCGATCACTCCTTGTTAAGTTCAATGCTCCCCAAAACAATCGGGGTCCGGTCGGAAACATCGTAATACCCGAAGAAAGCCGCGGTTTGCTCGGTCTGATAGCCGCGCAGGTTTTCCGCCCAGCGATATCCGATTGACTGGTAGTACAGCGTCGCGGTAACGGTGTACGGACCGGGAGACTCGCTGATATCGATCTGGTAGGTGACTGTGTCGCTGCCGGGCAGGAAATTGGGGTCTGCCAAGGCTTCACCATAGACCGCAATGTCCGGGTCGGGATCAGCGAGCGGGAAGCCAGCCGGCAGCAGGCGGTTGTCCTTCAGGTAGGCGGCTGCCCGGAGCAGGGTGGTGGTGACCTCTCCCTCGGTGTTGGCCATGATCGACTCGTAGATCTGCACCTGGTCAGGGCTGGTGATCAGGTCGTAGTGCGGCTCGAACAGTGCCGGGTCGAGGTCGTTGTCGTTCCCGGCGATCATGCCGGTATCGTCCACCACGCCGGATTCAAACACCAGGTTGCCGGCCGGGTCGGTCACCTGCAGGTGGATCCAGATGCGGCGGGAGGGGAAGCTGGTCGGGCGTTTGTGGCCGTTGGGATTGCTAACCAGCAGGGTGATTTCCAGCTGGTCGTCGATCTCGGTCACTTCCAGGATCTGCAGGCTGTTGTCTTCATTTACGGAGAATTGGTCCTGGGTGCGCTGGATGGCGGCAGCCATCTGTTCATCGGTGGCGGTGATACCGGTGTCAGCGGCGTTGTCGTTCAGTAGTGTGAGCATGAAGGCATTCGCCCCGGTGAAGGTGTGCTTGCGCAGGTAGGCCTGCGGCTCGGCGGCGACCGTGGCGATCTGGACATCCTCGACCTGCGGCATATGGCAGTCGGTGCACGAACCGCGGGCAAAGTCGCTGTTCAGCCACTCGCTGTAGACCATCTGCTCGGGGAACTCGCCCGCGATCTCGCCGGCGCTGTCCAGGAAGGGGGTATAGAGGTTGTGGCAGGTGCCGCACAGGGCGGCCTCGGCGCTGTGGGCAGCTTCGATCGGCAGGTAGCCGCTGGCTTGCTGCATCAGTTGTGCGTTGGCTTCGGTAACTGGGAGCGGACCGTAAGTGACCCGCTCGCCAAAGCCGCGGTTGAGGGTGTCGATCAGGTAGCCGCCGCTGAATGAGGTCTTCAGCCCGAGGTTGTCCGGCAGGATCTGGTGGCAGCCGGTGCACGAACCGCCGTCCATCGCCAGGTCGTGCAGCGGGTTGGCAGGATTGAGGAAGCCATCTTCCAGCACCAGGACCGTGATTCCGTTGGCGTGTGCGTCCAGGCTGGCCAGCGGCATGTGGCAGCCGGCACACTTCGAGGCGATCACTTCGGCCAGCTCGGGAAACTCGACTGTCTCGGTGCTGACCGTGGCCTGCCAATAGGGATCCCGGGCGCTGTGGGCCATCATCGAGGAACGCCAGAGGGTGTCAAAGGAGAGGTCTTCGCCGGCCGACCCGGTCAGGCCGGTGTGGCAGGCGCTGCAGTTGCCGGAGGCCGAGACCAGTTCGGTGGCATCCTGCGGCAGACCGGGTGGATCGACCTGGCGATCGACCAACAGGGTCGAGGCGGATGGTTCCGGTTCGGTTGTGGTTGGGGAGACGGCCGCCGGGGTGGTCGGGGCGGCGGTCGGCGGGGGGAAAGTCGGGCCGGGCACCTGTCCGGGGATCGGGTCTGGGCCGCAGCCGACCAGCAGGACGGCTAACACCAGGATCGTAACCAGGGGTTTTCTCATGGAGACCTCTTTTCTGTGCTTTTTTTCACATGGATATTATAGCCCAGTCGGCTTTCAAAGGCTGGTAAAATCCAGAGATACCCTTATGATTTCATCCACATAGGAATGAGGTGAAGCAATGCCGGTGATCCTGCTGGTCCGTCATGGAGAAAATGAGTATGTCAGGAAAGGCAAGCTGGCCGGCCGCAAGCCGGGTGTTCACCTGAACGACAAAGGCCAGGCCCAGGCAGCCGCGCTGGCCGAGGCGCTGCGCCATCACTTGGTCAAAGCGGTCTACAGCAGCCCTCTGGACCGCACGATGGAGACCGCGGCCCCGATTGCGGCCGCCTTCAAGCTCGAAGTGATCCCGCGTGGCGGGTTGCTGGAAGTGGATTACGGCTCGTGGCAGGACAAAACCCTCAAGCAGCTCTCCCGCCGCAAACTGTGGCGCACTGTGCAGGGAGCCCCGTCACATGCCCGCTTCCCCGGAGGAGAGAGCTTTGCTGAAGCACAGTTGCGGATCGCCACTGAGCTGGAGACCCTGGCGGAGATGCACAAGAAGAACGAGATGGTGGTGTGTGTCGGGCACAGCGATATGATCAAATTGGCGGCGGCGTACTATCTCGGTCTGCCGCTGGACCTGTTCCAGCGGCTGGTGGTGGAACCGGCATCGGTGACTTCTGTCCACTTGATGCCGGGGCGGTTTGCCCGCCTGCTGAACCTGAACACGATCCCTTACCGCCTGCCGGATGAGAAGAACAACTGACCCGGAAATGGTATACTTTTATCTGCCCTTCCCCATGAATCGAGAGTCCAATGGATGACTTTGAGAACCAAGAGATCGAACTGAACCCGGTGACCCATATCACAGCTGATGCGATCGGTCCGCCCGGTAAGCGCGTCTTTTACCTGCAGGGGATCAAGGACGATCAGGTTGTGACGATGATCATCGAGAAATTCCAGCTCCAGACGCTGTCGATCGGGATTGAGCAGTTCCTGAGCGAGGTCCGTCAGCGCTTGCCGCTATTGCGGGAGGCTTCGGCTGACTTTAACGAAGACCAGATGCGGATCCTGCCGCCGGTCGAACCGCTATTCCGGGTGGCTGAGTTTGGGCTGTCCTTCGATGCTGAGAAAGACCTGATCGGCTTGATCGCCCGGGAGGTCCCCGCCCCGGAAGAAGGTTCCGGTGAGGCACCGGAAGGGATGATCGTCAAGCTGTGGTGCACCCGCGCCCAGGCGCGCGCGCTGGTCAGTTGGGGGATGGAGATCGCCGGCCGCGGCCGCCCGTTGTGCGAGCAGTGCGGCGAACCGATGGACCCGGAAGGGCACTTCTGCTCCCGCAAGAATGGACACAAGGCCTAAGCCCGAAGGGGACCAGAGTATGAAGATCGATCCGGATCGGGCCGGGCTGCTGGAACAGCTCGAACACGGCGAGATTCAGGTGACCGGCCAGTTTATGTGGGGGTCAAACTACACTTTTTTCTGTGATGTGACCGACAATGGCGGCTCTTTCCAGGCCGTGTATAAACCGGTGCGCGGCGAGCGTCCGCTGTGGGATTTTCCCAGCGAGTCGCTGGCCCGGCGCGAGGTGGCGGCGTTCCTGGTGAGCGAGGCCGGCGGCTGGCGGATGGTGCCGCCGACGGTCTTCCGGGAGGAGGGGCCAGCCGGGCCGGGATCGCTGCAGTTGTATATCGAGCACGACCCCGAGTATCACTTTTTTAAATTCAGTCCGGAAGACCGGGCCCGCACCCGGGCCGCGGCTTTGTTTGATGTGGTGATCAACAATACCGACCGCAAGGGCGGCCACCTGCTGGTGGGCGAGGACGACCGGATGTGGCTGATCGATCACGGGGTGTGCTTCCATGTCCAGCCCAAGCTGCGGACGGTGGTGTGGGACTTTGCCGGCCGGACGCTGACGCCGGAGGAGTGTGGGCAGCTGGCGGACCTGCGCCAGACGCTGCAGCCCGGGACCCCCACCCATACGCAATTGAGCGAATACCTGCACCGGCGCGAGATCACGGCAGTGATCGGGCGAATCGACTTACTGCTGGAGGAAGACGCTTTCCCGTATCCGAGCGAAGACTGGCCGGCGACGCCCTGGCCGCCGGTGTAGATATTGAGGAGAATTTCAATGACAGTAACTCACTTGGCATTATTGGGATTTGGGAATGTCGGGCAGGCGTTTGCCCGGCTGCTGCTGCGGAAAGCGGATACGCTGCGGGATGAGCTCGGCCTGGTGTTTACGGTCACCGCGATTGCCACTGGCAGCCGCGGACGGGCGATCGACCCGGCCGGGATCGACCTGCAAGCCGCGCTGGACTGCATCGCCCAAGATCAGCCATTGGATAAGCTTTCGACTCGCCCCGCGCCGCCGGACAATCTGGCTTTCATCCAGGCCAGCGGGGCGGAAGTGCTGCTGGAGAATACCCCGGTCAGCTATGCCGACGGCCAGCCAGCGCTGGACCACATCCGGGCGGCGCTGAAGGCCGGGATGCATGCCGTGACCGCCAATAAGGGGCCGGTGGTGCATGGCTACCGGGCACTGACCGACCTGGCAACCAGCCGCGGGGTGCGTTTTTTGTTCGAGTCGACTGTGATGGACGGCGCGCCGGTGTTCGGGATGATGCGCGAAACCGTCCCGGCCGGGGTGGTGCAGCGGATCAGCGGGGTGCTGAACTCAACCACCAACCTGATCCTGAGCCGGATGGAGCGGGGAGAGAGCTTTGACGCGGCGGTGGCGTATGCCCAGTCGATCGGGATCGCCGAGACCGACCCGAGCGGGGATGTGGACGGCTGGGACGCGGCCATCAAGATCTCGGCGCTGGCGACCGTGCTGATGGGCGTGCCACTGACCCCGGATCAGGTCGAGCGGACTGGGATCCGGGAGATCAATGCCGGGAGGATCGCCCAGGCCGCCGAGGCCGGTAAACGCTGGAAGCTGGTATGCAGTGCAGAACGGGAAGGGGAGAGCGTGCGGGCGCAGGTAGGGCCGCAGATGGTCGGGCCGGCGTCGGCGATGTACACGGTGGAGGGCACGACTTCGATCGTGACGATCGAGAGCGATGTGCTCGGGCCGCTGACGCTGATCGAGGCTGATCCCAGCCCGGATACGACTGCCTACGGCTTGCTGGCTGACCTGATCAACGCGGTGAAGTAGCGTTTACCCAAACACGATCGTGCATCCGTATGGGGGATGATGCCCGGGGACCGGGTTCTCGCCGGAGAGCAGCGCACCGACCGCTTCCCACAGGTAGTTGGTGGTCGGTTCCGGCTGGCGGAAGGTGGCATCATTGAAAGCGCCATGGTAGCGCAGGCAGCCGTCCGCGTTGATCACGAAGACCTCCGGGGTGATGGTGGCGCCAAGTGCGCGAGCGGCGCGCTGGCCGGGGTCGTGCATCAGGGGGGTCACCCGGCGGGCGGCGGCAGCGGTCTGGATGTCCTCTAATTTCTCATTGGCATTCGAAGCAATTGACAGCACCGTCACCTGGTCGGCGGGCCATTCCGCCTGCATGGCGGCCAGCGCTTCGTCCGCCCGGCGCGACCACGGGCACTCTGCCGACCAAAAGACCAGCACCACCACCCGGCCGCGGTAATCGTTCAGGTGGTGAGGCCGGCCCGCGAGGTCGTACAGGGTGAGATCGGGCACAGGTTGACCGGTATTCATCACGGCACCCATTGCGGTTGGAAACCGCCGATCACCAGGCGGACGGCCTGACCGGACAGCGGCAGCAGCCAGATCTCCGGCGGGTCGGTCAGCACGGTGACGTTGAAGCGTACCGCGGCCAGCGATTGGCCGTCGGGATGCCAGGCCAGGCGGGTATAGAGATAATCCTGGGCATCGGTCAGCGGGCGGACCTGGACCGGAGAGGCTACTCCGCCGGGAAGCGACATCAGCCAGATCTGCCGGCCGGGCGACCAGCGTTCGTCATCCAGGTAGCGGCGGGTAAAGGCCAGAATGGTGCCATCCGGCGAGAAGGCCGGGGAGAAGTCCTCGGCCAGGGGGTCCTCGGTCAGGTTGATCACTTCGGCGCTGCCAAACTGGTAGACCTGCAAGCGGCTGGCAAGCACCCGGACCGGTTCCAGTTCTTCTTCATCCACTTCCTGCAAGGCTCGCTCGCCGGATGGGCCGCGTAGGATATCGGTCTCGACCAGGAAGGCATCCGGGGCGACCAGTGCCGACCCACCCGGAGACCAGACGGCCGTCTCGCCATTCTCATTTGGCCAGGAGGCTTCAGCGCCGCCATTGGGATCGACGACCGTGTACGTCAGGCGGTCAGCGTTGTAATAGCTCAGCAGGCCGCGGTTTGACCATAACGGCTGGTAGCAGATCTGGTCTTCGGTGCTGACCTGGCGGGCTTCGCCAGGCTGGAGCAGGGGCAGCAGCCAGATCTCGGCGTCGTTGCGGGTATAGGCCAGCCATTCGCCGTCCGGTGAGACCTGCAGCGCATTGCAGATCGCCCGCTGACAGGTCAGCAGGCGGGCTGGTTCCGCGTCCGGTTCAAAGCGCGGCAGGGTGAACAGGTCTGATCCCCCCAGGCTGTTCTCGGAAAAGTAATATGCGGTCAGACCGTCGGGAGAGAAACCGTAGGACAGCACCGGGCTGCCGGCAGTCAGCTGCTGGGTATCGCCGGAATCCGGGTCAAGCAGGTAGAGCTGGCTGCTGCCGGAGGCCGGCCAGAGGTAGGCTAGCTGGACGGGGGTGATCTGGAAGCGCCAGCCGGCGGCGCGCAGCAGAGGCAAGCCAATGACCGAACGGACCCCGGCCGGCAGCGAGACCTGGACCTCCGCGCCGGCAGGCCAGCGCTCCATCGGGGTGAAGATCAGGGTATTCTCTTCCCAAATAAGTTTGCCTTCGATCTCAGGCATGATCTGCAGCGCGTCGGCCACATCCTCGCGGTTCATGCGGCGGGTGAAGGTGATCTCAAAGGCGGTGGTATTGGCGTGGCCGCCCGAGACTGGTTGAGGAGCAAAGTCCTCCACCTCCGGCAGCAGCAGCAACGAGGCGATCACCGCGGCAAGCAGCAAAGCGACAACAGCGATCAGGATCCATCGGCGTGGGATTGACATACCTTAATTCTAATTGATTTGGGGCGTTTGGTTGGTCCAACTGACGAACAGAGCGGCGATTTCATGTAAAATAGGATCAGAAAAGTCCACAAGGACCGCCTAGGCGGAACAAGGAGAGTAAATGGAACCGAAACCAGGGAATGTCCTGATCATTGGGATCCTGATGCTGGCCAGCGGGGTGTTGAACATCCTGACCGGCAGCGGGATCGCGATCGCCATTATTTTTGGCACTTTTTTCGTCGGGTTGATCTGCCTGCCCGTGCTGTTGATCCCGATCGGGATCGGCATTTACGAGGTAATCACGGGGGTGAACACGATCTCCGGCAAACCGGCCCGCAACATCCGTCTGGTGGCCGGGCTGGAGATCGCCAGCCTCCTGTGGGCCAATATCCTGTCGATGGTGGCGGGGATCCTGGTGCTGGTGTTCTACAATGATGCCGAAACGGAGTCGTATTTCCTGCAGTTTTAGTGAACGCTCTGGCTGTCGGCAAGCGGATGATCTGAAGCGCATTATCGGGAGTGGGTATGGCAAATACCGTCGAGATCACCTGCGCCGCTGAACCGGAGGCCCTGGGTATTTTTCGGACATTCATTGAGGACGAATGCAGCCGGTTTGGCATCCCGGAGGAGGTGGTCTTTGATCTGAAACTGGCGGTGGATGAGGTCTGCAGCAATGTCGTCATGCACGGATACAAGGGGATGCCCCCCGGATCAATCATCCTGGCGCTGCAGTTCTGGCCGGACCGGGTGACCGTGCAGATCACGGATTTCGGTCAGGTCTTTTCTCCCGACCAGACGCCGGCACCCGACCTGGATGGTCCGCTGGAGGATCGCCGGGCTGGCGGATTGGGCTGGCACCTGATCTTTCAGACGATGGATTCGGTTGCTTATGAGCATTCCGGGGCGGGCAATGTGCTGACGCTGCAAAAGAAGTTAGATTGACCTCCTTCCGACTGCATTCGCGGCAGCCACAGCAAGGCAGAACTGGTTAGGTTTAATTACCGGGCAAAGTTCATTGACAATAATCCCCCCCGCTTGCCCGGTTGGGATATGGGGATGATCGAAAGGATTCGAATGGAAATTAAAGATCGCAAGATTAATGACATCACGGTGGTCGGCTTTGCCGGCAGCATTGATTCACTGACCGCTCAGCAGATCTCGGCTCATATGGACGGTTTGATCGCCGGGGGGGCCAGCAAGATCGTGGCGGATTTCAGTCAGGTGGACTACACCAGCAGCGCAGGACTGCGGGTGGTTTTGTTGGCGGCGAAGGCGGCTCGTGGCAATGGGGGGGATCTGTTCCTGGCCGGCGTGCAGAAACAGGTGGAAAAGGTGCTCAGCCTGACCGGGTTTACCAGCATTATTAAGTTGTTCCCGGATGTGGACAGCGCGATCAGTAATTTCTAGGAAACTGAAATAAAAATGAATATTAATGGTAAGAGAACGGCTCTGGTGATCGGATCCGGCGGGATCAAGTGCGCGGCTGCGATCGGGATGTGGGAAGTGCTGAGGAACGAGATTGAGGTAGATTCGATCATCGGGTGCAGTGGCGGTAGTGTGTATGGTGCGCTGATCGCGCAGGGCGCGGATATTGAGTATATGATGGAGGGATCAAAGGCGATCTGGACCAGTGAGATCATGGAAGGGTACACCACGAACCTGAGGGCCGCCCGGAATGGTTCAATGAAATTCGATGAACGCAGTGGGCTGGTGGATGACCAATATCTGAATATGGCGCTGGAAAATGTGGCCTCCGACCTGACCTTTGATCAGACGAAGATACCCCTTAAGCTGGTTGCGACCGATCTGGCAGATGGGGAGAAGGTGATCCTGTCGGAAGGCCGGGTCAAGGATGCCGTCCGGGCGAGCCTGGCGATTCCGATGATCTTCCCACCGTGGGAAGTGGATGGACGGCTGCTGATCGACGGCGGAGTGTCTGATCCGTTGCCGGTGGACGTCGCCATTCAGGATGGGGCGGATATCATCATCGCGATGGGATTCACGCTGAGTTATCGCAACCGCCTGCGCTCGATGGCGGCGGTCCAGGAGCAGATGAACAGCATCTATATGAATAATATCCTCAAGGCGACCTATGCCTTCTACAACCTGGCCCATCACGCCGAGATCTTTCTGATCATGCCGGAGTTTGAGCAGAATCTGTCTTTGTTTGATGTCGACCGGATTCCGGAGATCATCGAGAAAGGGGCGGAAGCGACTCGGGAGGTGCTGCCGCACATTAAGCGGTTGCTTTCAGAGATGGCATCCTGATCAAAGCCTCGATTATCTGTCCGGATTGGCTCCCGGTGGTAGAATCGTCCTGTTATGAAAAGATGGATCTTTTGGCTGGGTGTGCTGATCAGCGCACTGTTCCTGTATTTGGCTCTGAAGGACGTAGATTTTGCCAGACTGTGGGTGGAGACTGCCCAGGCAAAGTACTGGTGGCTCGTCCCTGGGGTGGCCGTGTATTTCCTGTCCCTGTGGGTGCGCGCCTGGCGGTGGCAATCCCTGCTGCGGCCGGTTAAGCGCATTCCCCCCAGCCGGATCTACCCGGTGATCACGATCGGATATGCCGGCAACAACATCTTCCCGGCTCGAGCCGGCGAGGTGCTGCGGGCGGTCGTACTCAAGTCGCGGGAGGAAGTCCCGATCTCGGCATCCCTGGCGACGATCGTGGTGGAACGGATCTATGATGGGCTGACCATGCTGGCTTTCGTTTTCATCGGCGTGACCGGACTTACCCAGGCGAATGAGGACTTGATCCTGTTTGGGGATGTTTCGATCCGGGATGTGGGGATCTGGGGTGGCGCGGTGATCGGCGGGCTGCTGGGGGTTTTTGTGCTGGTGGCCTTGCTGCCGCGCCAGGCGGAGAGCGTGCTGCGTTGGTTCGCCGTCCGCCTGCTGCCGGAGCGCATCCAGGCGCGGGTGCTTGATTTTGCGACCCCGTTCCTGGACGGCCTGGCTTCGCTGCGTTCTCCACTCGATATCCTGCAGGTCTCATTGACTTCGATCGTGGTCTGGCTGCTGGAGACCGCCAATGCCTGGCTCGTGATGCACGCCTTCGATTTCAGCGTGGATTTCATGGCGTTGCTGCTGATGATCGGCGTGATCAACCTGGCAACCTCGATCCCTTCGGCACCGGGGTATTTCGGCGTCTTTCATCTGGCCGCGATCGCCGTGCTGGGGCTTTACAATGTCCCCAACGAGATCGCTACCAGCTACGCGTTTGTGCTGCATTTCTCTTTGTGGCTGCCGGTGCTGGTCGTCGGGCTGGCCTATCTTGCCCGGGAGGGGATCTCGTGGCGGCAGGTGGGCGAGTTGCGGCAAAAGCCTATGCCTGAGCCTGAAATGCCGCTTGAGGGAGGATCCCAAGAATGAAGATCGCAATCATCGGGGCTGGATTTGGCGGGATGGCGGCTGCCAACGACCTGACACGGGCCGGGCATGAGGTCACGATATTTGAGGGTGCCGATCATGTCGGCGGACTGGCGGCCGGGTTCAAGGAACCACATTGGGACTGGTCGGTGGAAAAGTTTTACCATCACTGGTTCCAGAGCGACCGGCACATGCTCGGTTTGATCGCTGAGCTGGGATTAAGTGACAAGGTGCTGTTCCCACGGCCGCTGACCGTGCTGCTGCATGAAGGGAAATGGTATCCGTTCGACTCGATCCTGAACGCCCTGCGGTACCCAGGGCTGGGATGGGGCATCAATAAGATCCGATTTGGGCTGGTTGGCCTGTATCTTAAGTTAACCAACAACTGGAAGCGGCTCGAAGCCGTGACGGTGGAAACCTGGATGCGGAAGTGGGCGGGCGAAAAGGTGTACCGGGAAATGTGGGAACCGCTGGTGGTTGGCAAGTTCGGTGAGCGTTATGCCAACCAGGTCAATATGGCCTGGATGTGGGCACGGCTCAAGGCGCGCACCTCGCGGCTGGGCACCTACCAGGGCGGGTTTCAGGCCTTTGCGGACGACTTCGCCGAGATCCTGACCGGGATGGGAGTACGCTTCCGGCTGAATATGCCGGTCTCCGGGATCGTCACGACCCCGGACGAGCAGCTGACCGTCAAGGCCGGGCAGTACGACCAGATCACATTTGACCAGGTGCTGGTGACCACTTCGCCGCATATGCTGGCGGGGTTAGCGCCAGCCCTGCCCGAAGGGTACCTTAAAGGGCTGCTGGAACTGAAGAGCATGGGCGCGGTGGTGCTGACGATGTCGCTCAGGCAGCAGCTTTCCACCGAGGGTTATTACTGGTTCAACCTGCCAAAGCGGGCCGGGTTCCCGTTCCTGGCGTTGGTCGAGCATACCAATTATGTCTCGCCAGCGCATTTTGGGGGTGAACATATTGTGTATGCCGGCGATTATCTTGAGCCCGGGCATGAGTACTTCTCCCTGACGAAAGAGCAGCTGCTGGCCCGCTTCCTGCCGGCCATCCAGCGCATCAACCCGGATTTCCGGGAGGACTGGGTGATCAAGACCTGGCTGCACCGCGCGAACTATGCCCAGCCGGTGCCGCTGGTGAACCACTCACGCAATATCCCGTCGATCCAGACGCCGGTCAAGGGGTTGTACTTTGCCAGCATGAGCCAGGTGTATCCGTGGGACCGGGGGACGAATTTCGCGGTGGAGATCGGACGGCGGGCGGCGCGGTTGATGATGGGGGAGGAGTAAACCGGTGCATCTGCCAGATTTGTACGCGCTGCTGACGCGCGAAGGCCGGTGGGCGTTGGAATCTGCGATGGCTTTTGAGCCGCGCGAGAAGGATTTCCTGCCCGATTTTGCGATGCTGGCCAAGCGCTTCCCGCGCGAGACCGCCCGGGCAGCGTTGACGATCGCGATCCTGCGCGGCGAGGCTGCTGCTAAATTTCCCAACGCTGAAAAAATGTACTTCACCCGCGAGGCGCTGGAACAGGCCACGCCATGGGCGGTGGCCGCCCACCGGGCGCGGCGGTTCACCGGGGCGGAACGGATCCTCGACCTGGGCTGCTCGATTGGGGGGGATGCGCTGGCGCTGGCGGCGGCCGGGCCGGTGATCGGCGTGGAGCTGGACGAGGTGCGAACGGCGATGGTCAGGCTGAATGCGCGAGCGCTGCGGGCCGATGTACAGGTGGTGCAGGCCGATGTGACCGAGCTGCCGTTCAGGCTGACCGGGCGCGAGGCGGTGTTCTTTGATCCGGCCCGGCGGCAGGACCACCAGCGGATTTTTTCGGTCGAGGATTACCAGCCGCCGCTTTCGATCATCGCGGGCTGGCTGCCGGATGCGGCTGGACTGTGCGTCAAGGTTTCGCCTGGGGTGGATCTGAATGAGATCTCCGGCTATGACTGCGAAGTGGAATTTGTATCCCAGGATGGCGATCTGAAAGAGGCCGCCCTGTGGTTTGGGCAGTTCCGGACGACAGGACGGCGGGCGACGCTGCTGACCGGCGAGGCGGTGCATACGCTGGCGTTGGGTCCGGAGGCCGAACAGCCGCGCCTGCCGCTTGGTGAGCCGGGCGGGTATCTGTATGAACCGGACCCGGCCGTGCTGCGGGCGGGCCTGGTGGAGATGCTGGGGGCCGAACTGGGTGCAGCCCAACTGGATCCGCAGATCGCTTACCTGACGGCCGATGAGCTGGTGACGACACCTTTCGCCCGTGTGTGGCCGGTGGAGGACTGGATGCCGTTCCAGCTGAAACGGCTGCGGGCAGCGCTGCGCGAACGCGGCATTGGGCGGTTGACGGTCAAGAAGCGCGGCTCACCGATCTTGCCGGAAGACCTGATCCAGCAGCTGCGCCTGGAAGGAGACGGCGAAATGACCGTGTTCCTGACGCAGATGGAGGGGCGGCCGGTGGTGGTGATGGCGGGGGAGGAGATCCGGTGAGACTGCCCAACAAAGCTGTAAACTCTGACCCATGTTCCTAAAAGGCGGGATAGTTTGTTTTACAGTATAATTTTTTATCAATCATTTCGACTGCAAAGAGATTTTCTATGGCGCTGAAGGGCAATTTAAGAGATTTCACCATCACACAACTACTTAACCTGGTCAACCTTGCCAAAAAGACCGGGACGCTTGTGGTGGAGAGCGCCAGCCAGGCCGCACGGATCACTTTCCGGGAGGGCAAACTGGCTTACGCCGAGATCAGCAATGAGGACAGCCGTTTGGGGGCGATCCTGCACAAGGCCAATGTGCTCACCCCGGCCCAGTACAGGACCATCAGCCAGCGCGCTGGCAATATCAGCGACAAAGAACTGGGATTGCTGCTGATCAATTCCGGCCATGTCACCCAGCGGGATGTGATCACCAGCCTGCAGAACCATTTCCTCGATATCCTGCAGCGGCTGTTTAATTGGGATGAAGGCCAGTTCTATTTTAATAACGGCGAAGCCTTGCCCCCCGACCGGATCCCAATCCGCATGGATCTGGAGAACATCATCATCGAAGGCTCGCGCCGCCTGCGGGAGTGGGAGCAGCTGCAGGACGAGCTGCCCAACCTGGACCTGGCGCTGAAGTTCACCGACCGCCCGGGCGTGAATATTCAGAAGCTGAATATGAGCGTGGAGGAATGGAAGGTCGTCTCCTATATCAACCCCAAAAACTCCATCAGGCAGATCGCCAAAGCCTCGCGGATGTCCGACCTGGAGATCCGCCGCGTGGTTTATAGTCTGCTGCAAGCCGGGCTGGTGGAACTGGTGCGGCCGGAAGGCATCGAACAAAGCCTGCCGGGTCTGGAACAGACCCTGGCCGGCAAGAGCAAGGAAGAGCAAAAGAACCTGGTCAACCGGTTGATCGGGCGGATCAGATCATTATAATGAAATCATTGAAGGAATATTCATGATGCAAACAGTCAAAATGGTGGTTACCGGACCATTCAACTCAGGCAAGACCGAGTTCATCCAGACGGTCAGCGAGATTGATGTGGTCTCCACTGAACGCAAGATCACTGCCGAGGCGGAAAAGATCAAGGAATCGACCACGGTGGCGATGGATTTTGGGCGCATCACGGTGGACGACGAACTGGTACTGTACCTTTTTGGGACGCCCGGTCAGAAACGTTTTGACTTCATGTGGGAGATCCTCTCGGAAGGGATGCTGGGATTTATTGTGATGGTGGACAGCACCAGGCCGGAGACCTTTCGCGAGGCCCGCACGATCCTGGAGACCTTCCGGGCGTATGCGCCGACGCCGTATGTGGTGGCCGCCAACAAGCAGGACAAACCGGATGCCTGGGACGTGGAGGATATGCGGATCGCCCTGCGGCTGGACAAAAATATCCCGCTGCTGCCAGCAGTGGCCCGGGACAAGGAATCGGTGAAAACCGTACTGATCGAACTGCTGCAGATCATTATGCGCGAGATCAGCAAATAACCGGGATCCGAGCGCAGGAGGGAAGGACAGCCAGGCCGTGTCTACTATCACAACCGACCAGGGGATCGTTCATTATGAAGTGTATGGCCGCGGCCAGCCGGTAATCCTGCTGCATGGCTGGCTAGGCTCGTGGTATCTGTGGCAGGATACGATGAAAGGCTTGCAGCACTACCGCACCTATGCGCTGGATTTCTGGGGGTTTGGCGAGTCTGGCAAGAAGCGCGAGACCTACAATATCAGCGATTTTGTCAGTCTGGTGGCACAATTCATGGACCAGCTGGGCATCGAGCAAGCGCCGATCATCGGCCACAGCATGGGCGGGACGGTGACGATGTCGTTTGCCATCCAACACCCGGAGCGGGTGACCAAGGCCGGTGTGATCGGTTCGCCGGTGGTGGGGGATTCGCTGGCTTTCCTGCTCAAATTGGCCGGGATGAAACTGGTGGCGGCGGTGGTGCACAACAGCCTGTGGGCGCTCAACCTGGGCATCCGCATCGGCTGGCCGCTGGTGACCAGGGACAAACGCTGGCCGGAGATGATCGCCGCCGACCTTTCGCAGACCACGCTGGAGTCCTTCCTCCTGAGCATCAAATCGCTGCGTTATACCGACCTGCGGCAAGACCTGCACAAGATCGAGGTCCCGCTGCTGGGCATCTACGGCCGCAAAGATGTGATCGTCAATCCCAACCAGCACAAGTTGGTGGAGGAGTATGCCAGCCAGCCGGTGGTGGTGTATCTGCCGGATGCCGGTCACTTCCCGATGCTGGACGACCCAGAGACGTTCATTTCCGTCGTGCAGGATTTCCTGGCGAATTAGTTCCTGAATAGAGAGATTGCTTCTTTCGACGCCTGGCAGCGTCTCGATCGCAATGCCATATCGTCGGGATATCCGAGGTATGTTAGGTGTGTCCACCAGGTAAGCCCCAGATGAGTTTGCATAGTTGTCGATTGACAACCCAATAAACAGGACTATAATGCGTTGGTTGTGGAGCCGTCGGGCATGCCATTTTCACTTGGTGTCTGGCGTTTTTATTTTTTAGCAGTTTTGAACAGGAAAACAGTATGGGATTTTCAGACATCAAGAAATTACTGATCGGCGATCCGTTCCCGACCAGCCAGGAATTGCACGAGCGGCTGGACAAGGTGCGGGCGCTGGCGGTGTTCGCCTCCGACCCGATCTCGAGCAATGCTTATGCCACCGAGGCGATCATGAGCGTGCTGATCGTGCTGGGCAGTGGCGCTCTGTCGCTGACCCTGCCGCTCGGCCTGGCAGTCGCCGGCCTGGTGCTGCTGGTGGTTTCAAGTTATATCCAGACGATCCTGCACTATCCGGATGGCGGCGGCGCGTACACGGTTGCCAAAGACAATCTGGGAACCAAGCCGGCCCTGATCGCGGCTGCGGCCCTGCTGACTGACTACATCCTGACCGTCTCGGTCTCGGTTTCCGCCGGCGTGCGGGCGGTTACTTCGGCTTTTCCTGAATTGTTCGATCTGCGGGTGTGGATTGCGCTGGGTGCGATCCTGATCATCACCTGGGTGAACCTTCGTGGCGTCCGGGAATCCGGAACGGTATTTGCTATTCCGACCTATGCCTTTGTCGCCGGCGTGCTGGTCGTCATTCTGATCGGGCTGGTGCGCTATTTTGGCTGGTTTGGGGCTGCGCCGATCGTGATCGAAGCCGAGCAGGTGGCTGCCCACGCGCAGTTGGCTGGATTCGCCTACATCTGGCTGCTGCTGCGGGCATTCGCCGGTGGCTGTACAGCCCTGACCGGGATCGAGGCGATCAGCAACGGCGTGCAGGCTTTCAAGCCGCCGGAATCCAAAAATGCGGCCATCACGATGGTGGCAATGGGCCTGATGGCGATGTCGTTGTTCATCGGGATCACCTTCCTGGCAACCCATCTCTCGCTGGTACCGGATGAAGCTGAGAGCATCCTCTCGCAGATGACGCGCCAGATCACCGGCCGCGGCTTTATGTATTACTGGGTGCAGTTCTTCACCGCCATGATCCTGTTCCTGGCGGCCAATACCGGCTACCAGGACTTCCCTCGTCTGGGCTCTTTTCTTGCTAAAGATAGTTTTTTACCGCGCTGGATGCAGAACCGCGGCGACCGGCTGGTGTTCAGTTCCGGGATCTTGGTACTGGCAGCCCTTTCCTCGCTGCTGGTGATCATCTTCCAGGCGGACGAGATCGCCATGCTGCCGCTGTATGCCCTGGGCGTGATGCTAAGCTTCAGTTTATCGCAATCCGGCATGTTCCTGCTGATGGGAAAGATCGCGCATCTCAAACCAGGAGAGTCAATTCATACCAACGTCACCGTGATCCATTATGAGAAGAGCGCTCGGCTGAAACAGGCTTTCAATGCCCTTGGCGCAGTGGTCACTTTCGTGGTCTTCATTATTCTGGTGTTTACCAAGTTTCTGGAAGGGGCCTGGGTGGTGGTGCTGTTGATCCCCTTGATGGTGATCGGTTTCAATGCCATCCACCGGCACTACGAGCGGGTGGCGGATTCGCTCAGCACCACCGGCCTGTCCGATGAGAATGTGACCAAGGTGGCGGATGTGGTCTTTGTGCCGATCGCTGATATTCACCGCGGTTCGATCCAGGCGATCTCGTACGCCAAGCGGATCTCGCGGGATGTGCGCGTGCTGACGATCATCACATCGCCGGAGGCGGAGGAGCGTTTCATGCGCCGCTGGAACCGCTTCCCCGAGATCACTTCGGACTTGATGCTGGTGTTGATCGAGTACGATTACCGGGATGTGCTGGCTCCGTTGGTGGAGTATATTGCCAAGATCAGCGCCCAGGAATTCTCCGGCCAGCTGACCACGATCGTGGTGCCGGAATTCATCCCGGAGACCGAGGCGGCCGGCTTCCTGCATAACCAGACAGCCCGGCGTCTGCGCGCCAGTCTGCGCCAATACCAGGATGTCGTGGTGATCGATGTCCCGTACCACATCCATTCGATGCTGCGGGATGCTGAACCGGCCGGGGAGTCGGCCGGGGAGCCGGGCGATGAGCCGGCGGCCCAACAGGGCGCGGAGCCGGAGGCTTAACCAGGCGCTGAACCGGGGGGCGATAGAGCGTCTGAGGGGTGATTTGGAACTATCCTGAAATTATCATATTGTCGGCATGAATGGCAGGTATACTCAAATCAGAGCAGACCGATGATGGGCAGTCGGTCTGCAAATTCGGCATGCTACATGCAAAGAGAACAGTATGATCAGAATTAGCCTGAGAGATCACCGATACCTGTCCCCGTTCAATGACTATGCCCGGGACCTGCGAATCCTGAACAAGCCGCTCTGGCTGCATCACCGCGACCTGCTGTCCCCGTATGTGGACGGCGAAAGGCAGGTGGATGCCTGGGAGGATATCTTCTCCCCGATCACCCTGCCGCGCGAGGGGGACAGAGCGTGTATTGTGTACCGCGACAACCTGTATTTTGACCGGATCTATATTGAAGAATTCCTGCAGCAGGCCAAGGCTCGCCAAAAACCTTCGCGGGCGGCCTTCCTGCCGACCGATGCGGCCTTCCGCGAGCACGCCTTGCCGCTTTCGACCTCCTATACGCCGGGCGGCGGGCTGTATCTGGCCGACCTGTGGTATTTCCCTGACGGACCGACGCACGAAGAGCCAGAACCGCTGATCATCGACCTGGAAGCCCGCGAGATCGGGTATTACCACGTCCCGAGCTACATGGCCTCGCAGCAGGGAGACCTGACCTACCAGGTGCCTCTGAAGGCTTTCCTGGCGATCGATTCGTGGGTGCATATCTTTGTCGCCGATGTGGTCTTTGGTCTGTTCGGCCGCGGTGCCCGTTTTGAACAGCGTCTGGACAGTGACCTGAAATTCAAGCTCCAGGTGTTCTTCAATGCCATGTATCAGGGCAAGCAACTGCTGGAATCTGCCCGGGTGGTGGAAGTGGGCAGCAACTGTGTGATCGACCCGACGGCGGTGATCCACGGCCCAACCACCATCGGCAACAATGTGACCATTGGGGCAGGCACGGTGATCGAGAACTGTGTCATCGGAGACAATGTCAATATTTCGCAGGGCTGCCAGTTGATGCTCTCGGTGGTCGGGGATGGCGCGTTCCTGCCGTTCCGGGCTGCGCTGTTCATGACCACACTGATGGAAAACAGTATGGTGGCCCAAAATACCTGCCTGCAGATGTGCGTGATCGGCCGGAATACCTTCATCGGCGCCGGGAATACATTCACCGATTTCAACCTGCTGCCCAAGCCGCTGCGTGCGCTGGACGGGAATGGCGAACTGCGGGAGATCAAGCAGGATGTGCTCGGAAGCTGCGTGGGACACAATTGCCGGATCGGCGCCGGGGTGATCATCCATCCTGCCAGGACGATCGAATCGGATGTGGTCATCGTGGCCTCTGATTCCCGCCGGGTCATTAACAAGAATGTCAAATTCGAACAGAGCGATCATCATGAGCTGACGGCGGCTGAGCTGCACCGCCAGCTGTACGCCACCGACCGGCGCCAAGTGGATACCTGGTGATGATGGATACCTTTGCCTTTATCATTCACCCGATCGACCCCAAGCGGGATGTGGAACGCAAGTTCCCGCTGCTGGGGCGCGTGCTGACCGCCCGGCAGATCGACTTTTTCTCGACCTACTTCCCTCCGGTGTATATCTCCGAGATCACCGGGATCCGGTCGGCGGCGACCGGCAAGGAGGTCAAGGGATGGTTTGTGGCCTGCCCGTACACCCCGCGTCGGATGCTGCAGCTGCCGGTCCCGGTGGTGTACGACAAGATCGTGCAAACCGGCCGGATGGCGCAGAAACTGGGCGCCAGGATGCTCGGTCTGGGGGCGTTCACCTCAGTGGTCGGGGATGCCGGCATCACGATCGCCGAGCGGTTAGAGATTCCGGTGACGACCGGGGATTCGTACACAGTGGCGACCGCGATCAGAGCCGTGCTGCGGGCGGCGGCTGAGATGCACATTGAACCCGGTCAGGCCAGCGCGGCCGTGGTCGGAGCGACAGGTGCGATCGGCAAGGTGTGTGCGCAGCTGCTGGCCGGCAAGGTCGCCGATCTGTATTTGATCGGGCGTGACTGGGAGAAGACCGAACGAACGGCGGCAGAGATCGAACGCGGCCGGCCGCGGGCCCGGCTGCACCCGTCCGTGAATGTGGACGATGTGCGGAAAGCCAACCTGATCCTGACCGTGACCAGCGATACCGAGACGATCATCCATTCCAGGCATTTGCGGCCTGGCGCGGTGGTATGCGATGTCTCCCGGCCGCGGGATGTCTCGGCTGACGTGGCCGCCAGCCGAAGTGATGTGCTGGTGATCGACGGCGGGATCGTGGATGTGCCCGGGATGCCAGATTTTCATTTTGATTTCGGTTTTCCCACGGGGAAAGCCTATGCCTGCAAGGCTGAGACAATCGCCCTGACCCTGGAGGGTCGTTTTGAGGATTACACCCTGGGGAAAGCGCTGTCCCTCAGCCAGGTGGAGGAAATTGATACAATTGCGGAGCGACACGGGTTCAGGTTGAGCGGATACCGTTCATTTGAGAAGAGCCTCAGCGTGGAGCAGATCGACCGGACCAGGCTGCGTGCACAGGCTGTCCTGCAATCATCCTAGTATTTGGAGGGCCGTATGGGAAAAGCAAGGATTTTGGTGGTAGAAGACGATTTCGATATTGCCAACATGTTGAAGATCTACTTCGGGGGGCAGGGTTTTGAGGTGGATGTGGCTGGCCGGGGCAGCGCTGCCCTGGAGATGACCCGGCAAAACCTGCCGCACCTGATCGTGCTGGATATCATGCTGCCGGATATTGACGGGTATGAGGTCTGCCGCCAGCTGCGCACCAGCACCCGTACCAGCCATATCCCGGTGATCTTCCTGACACAGAAGGATGAACGCAGCGACAAGCTGCAGGGCCTGGAACTGGGCGCGGACGACTATGTCACCAAGCCGTTCGATGTCGAGGAACTGCGCCTGAGGGTGCAGAACGCGATCGCCAGGGCCGAGCGCGAAAGTCTGACCGACCCACGTTCGGGGCTGCCATCCGGCCGCCTGATCGAAGACCAGTTGCGGCAGATCATCCGCCGGGAGGGCTGGGCATACCTAGATATCCGGATCAATCATTTTGAACCGTTCGCGGATGTATACGGCTTTGTGGCTGCCGATAATGTGATCCGCTTTACAACCCTGCTGCTGAGTGAGGTGGTGGATGAACTAGGGTCCCCGGATGACTTTATCGGACATCCCGGCGGCAATAATTTCGTGGTCATCACGACCGATGGGAATCAGGACCGGATCGAGGAGGGCATCAAGACCCGTTTCAGAGAACAGGTGCTCTCGCACTACAACTTCATCGACCGTGAGCGCGGTTATATCGAAACGGTCAGCGGCGACGGCGAGCAGGAGCAGACCGGGCTGATGACGGTCGCGATCGGCGTGGTCACTCCGGGCGAATTCCCGATCGCCGATATCCGCCAGATCACCGAACTGGCGGCAGAAGAACGGCGCAAGGAGATGCAGACCGGTTCAGAAAAACCGGCCCGGAAAGAGGAGAACAAACCAGAAAAAACATCCATCTGGAGACGACTGCGGAAGTAGGTGTCGATGGTCCTGTCACAGAATTTGGGCGTTGGGTTGGTATTGGTCCTGGTGGGCATAGGCTTGCTGGGGATCATTCCGTTGGCCTTGCGCCGGCTGCCTCGGCGGTCAGGCAAGGTTGTGAGCGAGGACATGCAGCCGGTGGTGGACCCAAACCTGCCGGTCAATGAGAGTGCCACCTTGCTGGTGATGCGCGGTGGCCGCGTGGTCTATCTGAACCCGCTGGCCCGGGAGTGGTTTGGTCTTTCTGTCAATGAGAACCCCAACCTGGAACGAATGGCTCGCCGCATCCGGCCGGCAGATGCGTTCTTCAGTCTGTGCGCTGGTGAGGGGCAGACCCGTTTCAATCTGGACCACAACCTGGTGGAAGGGGTCTCGTATGCTGTACCTTACCAGGAATCGGCGGCGGTGCTGGTGACACTGAAACGGCCGCATCTTGGCGGGACGGAGGAAGGCCAGGATACGCTTTCCAGTTTTGCGGTCACGATCTTCAATGAGATCAGTCAGGCGATGTCGGCCAGCCTGGAACTTGAAACGACCATCGAGACCATTCTGGAGAGCATTGAAAAGTTGATCCCCTCCGATTTCTCGGAGATCAACCTGTTCAATACCGAGACTATCGATTTCACCCCTTACCGCTACCTGACAGAAGAGGACGGCATTCGGCGGTTAAACCTGGTGGCGGTCAATTACACACTGGATAAAGGGTACACCGGGTATCTGTCCTCGCGCAGTGAAGCTCTGCTGGTGCGGGATGTGGTTGAATTCCAGGATGCCCGCCCGGCCGTTAGCCGGGGGCAGTTCCCGATCCGCTCGTACCTGGGTATTCCGCTCCGCATTGGAGGGATGCTGATCGGCACGATCGAGCTGGCCTCCCAGAGTGTGGATGCCTTCACCGATCAGGACAGGGAAGTGCTGGACCTGCTCTCGGGACATGCCGCTGTGGCGCTGCAGAATGCCTTCATCCACAATAAGGAAAAACTCCGCATCCGGGAGATGGCCGGCCTGGCTGAACTGGCTCAGGTTAGCCGCTCGGCATCCTCGGCCCAAGTGCTGTACGGCCAGATCCTGGAGACGATCTCTCCGCTGGTCGAGGCAGAGATCCTTGGCTTCCTGATCTACGATGAGCAAACCCGCTCACTGGAAGGCCAGATCCCGTTCCACGGGCTGCCGGAGCCGTTTATTGAACTTTACCGGACCACGATCGAACCGGAAAGCCCGGGAGAGCGGGTCTGGCTGGAAGGTGATGTGATCATCACCGATGATATGGGTCCGGATTCGCTGATGGGCGCTCTGGGGCTGTCGCCCTTGGCCCAGGCCAGTGCCATGCGCGAGACCGTGCTGGTCCCGCTGACTAGTGCCGGCCGCAGCCTCGGCTATTTACAGGCCGCCAACAAGTTGGATGGCGCCCGCTTCAATGAGGATGACCTGCGGTTGATGCGGATCATTGCCGGACAGGTATCCCCGATCCTGGAGAATGCCAACCTGATCCATCAGGCCCGACGGCGCGCCCAGCGAGCCGAGGCCCTGCGGCGGATCGCCAGCCTGGCCGGGTCGGAAGCCACGGTCGATGAATCCCTGCAGTTCTCCCTGCTGGAGTTGAGCCGCTTTCTGCAGGCAGATATGGCGGCGATCTTCCTGCTGGACAATACGCTCGGCACGCTTCAGCTGCATGAACGCTCAGCGGTTGGGATTGCGCCGGAGAAGATTGGTCAGATCTCCCTGCATCTGGCGACCCAGGCCAATATCCGGAATACCGTCACCGAGACGCTGCAGCCGCTCTTTAGCGAAGATATGCCGGAAGAGGCTGAACTGCCACTGCCGTACCGGGCTTTGCAGCCGATGCTGCCGAACATCCATTCGTTGATGGTGGTGCCAATGGTGGTGCGAGGCCGGGGAGTGGGGGAAGTGCTGGTTGGGAGTGAGCACCGCGGCCAGTTCGACCAGAACGATTACCAGACCCTGGAGACCGCGGCCAGTCAGGTGGCGATCTCTGTCGAACGCGCCAGCATGGCCGACCAGACCGATGAAACCCTGCAGCGACGCGCCGATGAGATGGGCGCCATTCACCGGCTAGCCCGCCAGTTCGCCGTGACCGACAATGTCGAGAATCTGCTCAGAGTCATTCACAACGAGGCGATGAGGATCAGCGGGGCGGACAGCGGCGGAATCATGGTTTTTCAGTACGAGTTCACCAACTCGACCCCGGTGATCATCCAGGAGCGGGTGGGCATAACACCGCCGACCATCACCGCTCTTGATATCCACGCCGCAACCCATAAAGAAACGATGATTGTCAATAATTTTGCCAATCATGCTTTTTCGCCGGATGTGGACGGCATGGCCAGCGGAATGTTCTTACCGATCACCAAGTTTGGCCACGTTGTCGGGGTGTTGCGCCTGTTCTCACGCCGGAAGGACCATTTTGACACCACGATCCAGGACTTGATCCAGGCCCTGACCTCGCAGGCCGGGGTAGCGCTCTCCAATATCTGGGACTACCAGCAGGCTATCCGACGCACCTCGTTGCTGAGTGATCAGGCCGAAGCGCTCAACCACCTGCTCCTGACCCGCAAGCAACTTTCGCCGGATCTTCCCCTGGATAAAGCGCTGGACCTGCTCGCCGATGCCATCCAGCAGATCAGCCAGTTTGAGGTCGTGCTGATCTACAGATATGACCGGCAGTACCGGATGCTGGAACCGGCGGCCATGCAGGGTTTCAGCAAATCAGACGCAGAGGTGGTCTCGGAGATCAGCCATCCCTGGGAAAATATCCAGCAGTTGATCCTGCCTGAATATCAACGTAGCCGTTCTTATCTGGTGCCGCACGACCAGAGCCAGGCGCAATTTTCGCTGGTGCCAAAGCACCTGCAGTTTGATTTCACCGTTCCGCTGGATACCGAAGAGGCCTGGATCCCTGGTACCCAGTTGTTGATGCCGGTCTCTGACGGGCATGGTCAGCCGCTGGGGTTGATCGCGCTGGATGTGCCGGTGGACGGTATGATCCCTTCGGATCTCCGCCTGGAGATGTTGGAATTGTTTGCAGCCGATGTTGGGCTGGTGATGGAGCGGAGCGCCAAAGTGGCTGAATTGCGGCAGCAGATCGACCAGGTTGAGACCCGCATCCGCCAGGCTGAGGCAGAGGCATTGGCCGCCCAGCAGTTCCCGCAGCTAACTACCCTGCTGCAAAAGGATCTGGAGCAAACCCTGGCGTTGCAGCAACTGTATCGCCGGTCGCGCAATATCCGGATCGGCCTGGGCATTGCCGAGAATGTCAACCGCCAGCCCGACCGACAATCCGTGCTGCACTCGGTGGCGAGCCAGATGCTGACCGAGATGGAGCTCGATATTGCATTGGTGGCTGAACCGGCCGGAACCGGTTTACAGTTGGTCGGGCAGTTTGGGCCGATGCCGCCAAACGCCAACCCGAGCGCGTTGCTTGGGCAGCGCAACCCGCTGCGGGAGACACTGCACAGCGGGCAGATGGTGTTTGTGCCCAACCTGGAGGACAGCCGTGAGTGGCGCAATTCGCCGCTGCTGAAGACTCTGGGTGCGCGCGGGTTTATCTCCCTGCCAATCTCTTCGAATGGCAAGGTTGATGCCGCTTTGCTGGCGATCTCGACAGTGCCGCTGGGAGATGTCACCCTGGAAGATGAGCAGGTCTATGAGTTGATCTCATCTCAGGTTTCGCTGACACTGCAAAATCTGACCCTGCTGACCGAGACACGCCGCCGCCTGCGGGAAGTCAATCTGCTGCTGGACTTCAGCCGCCAGTTGGGCAGCCTGGATCCGAATGAAAACCTGAATACGTTGGTCGGGTCGGTGCGGCGAGTACTGCCGCACGCTCACGGCGTCCGGGTGGTGATGTGGCATGAAGAAGAAGCGCTGCTGCGGACGGAAGCCGCCGCTGGTTACAATGATAACGAGCGCCTGACGGAGATCAATCACCGCATGAATACCTCGGTGATCGGCCGGGTGTTCCAAAAAGGCGAGACGCTGAATATCGCCGAGGTGGACTTTGCCACTGATTTCGATCTTTCTCCCGATAACCTGCTGAAATACCGTGAGGCCACCGGAGGCCGGCTGCCAGTATCGATGCTGCTGATCCCGATCAAATCACCTGACCAGGTGGAGGGCGTGATCGAGCTGGATAACTTCAACACCGCGGCGGCCTTTACCGCCGAGGACCAGGCGCTGATCGAGTCCCTCGCTCAGCAGACTGCCCTGGCGCTGGAAAATGCCCGGCTGTATGCCGAAACGCGGCGGGTCAACGAAGCCCTGGAGCAGCGCGTGGCCGAACGTACGCAGGAACTGGCAGAAGAGCACCAGTTCTCCCAGATCCTGCTGAAGATCAGTTCAGAGCTGTCTTCCAGCCTGGACCTGAACATGGTGCTCAACCGGTCGCTGGAGATGCTGTGTGAGGCGGCGGGGGCAGAACAATGCAATATCTACATTTCCCAGCTGGGAACGCCGAGCTTGCTGTTCCGGGCCGGCGCCGGGATCCATGAATCGCCGCCGATGGATGGGACGGCATCCAAATTGACGCAGAAGGAAGGGATCGCCGGTTGGTTGTTTAAGCAGCAACGCCCGCTGGTAATCGATGATCTGCTGACCGATAGTGTCTGGCAGCAAAAACACGGCCTGAACCAGGTATACCGCAGCACGATCGCCACTCCACTGATCGTCGGACAGGATGTGCTCGGCTGTTTGATGCTCTTCCACCGCCAGCCGAACCATTTCAAGCATGGATTGGCAGACCCGATCCAGGCGGCTGCCAACCAGTTCGCGGTCACGATCAACAACGGCGAATTGTTCCAACTGATCCGCGACCAGGCTGAAGATCTTGGCAATATGCTGCGAGCGCAGCAGATCGAGTTCAGCCGTTCGACGGCTATGCTGGAAGGGGTGGGTGATGGGGTGCTGGTGACCGACAGTCAGAACGTCATCACACTGTTCAATGCTGCCGCCGAGAAGATGCTGGACCTGGCACGGGTACAGGTCATGGGTAAATCGCTGGATGAATTTGTCGGCCTGTTCGGCGGCGCGGCGCGGGCCTGGATGGATACGATCCGGGTATGGTCGGTCAGCCCGCATCAGCCCGAGGACGCCGAGATGTACCAGGAGCGGTTGTATCTGGAAGATGGGCGAGTGCTGTCAGTCCACCTCTCCCCGGTCTCCGACCGGCAGGAATTCCTGGGGACGATCTCGATCTTCCGGGATATCACCCACCAGGTGGAGGTTGACCGATTGAAGTCAGAGTTCGTTGCCACGGTCAGCCATGAGCTGCGCACGCCGATGACACCGATCAAGGGGTATGTCGAGTTCCTGCTTATGGGCGGGGCGGGCGAGCTGAACCCGCAGCAGATGGAGTTTGTTAATGTCATCAAGACGAATATCGACCGACTGAGCGTCCTGGTGAACGACTTGCTGGATGTCTCGAGGATCGAGGCCGGCAAGGTAGCCCTCAATATGCAGCCGATCGACCTGCATGAAGTGGTCGAGGAGGTATTAGGTGTGATCCAGCAGCGCTCGGAGGATGACCAGCGGCCAGTAAAGATCGTCGTGGACATCCCCGATGACCTGCCGAGCGTGTATGGCGACGCCGAGCGCGTCCGCCAGATCGTGACCAACCTGGTGGACAATGCCTGCAAATATTCGCCGGAGAACAGCACGGTGACACTAAACTTGTACCCGGTGGATAATTCGGTTCAGATCGATGTGATCGACCAGGGGATCGGGATCTTCCCGGATGAGCACGACAAGATCTTTGAACGTTTCTACCGCGGCGAGAACCATCTGGTGATGGCGACTGCCGGCACCGGGCTGGGTCTGCCGATCGTGCGGGAACTGGTGGAGATGCACAATGGAAAGATCTGGGTGCGGAGCACCGGTGTGCCCGGCGAGGGCAGCACTTTCTCCTGCACCTTACCGCAGTATGAAGATGAACGCGAGACCATTCGACTAGAGGATGAATGATGGCCAAGATTCTGATTGCAGAAGACGAACGTGATATCCGAGACCTGATCTCCCTGACGCTGCGATTTGCGGGGCATGATGTGGTGGCGACCAGCAACGGTGAAGAGGCATTCGAAAAAGCCCAGGAGATCATTCCGGACCTGATCATGATGGATGTGCGCATGCCGCGCATGACCGGGTATGAGGCCTGCCGGCTGATGAAAGAGATCGATACGCTGAAACCGGTGCCGGTGGTGTTCCTGTCCGCCAAGGGGCAGGAATCGGAGGTCTCAGCCGGGCTGGAGGCGGGCGCGGTGGAATATATCCTCAAGCCTTTTGCGCCGATGGAACTGACCGCCAAGGTGGCCGAGATCCTGGAAAAGCACAAAGGCAAACCTGCGGCGGCCAGCTCATCTCAGCCCCAACCAGGGCAGGGCGGCCCGATTTCCAGCAGGCCACCGGCAGGCGATCCGCCGGCCAGCCCTCCGTCGAGTACCCCGCCGGGAAGCGACAGAACGGCCAGCGACAGACCGGCCGGTGAAAAACCAGCCAGCACATGGCCACCGAGACGGCCAAGCTGGCTGGATCGGGATGACAAGGATCGGACCAACAAGTAAGACGGGATTGGGATGAGCGCGATCATCATAGATGAAAAGATGGTCCATTACGAGGTGCTCGGCCGGGGCAAGCCGATCATCTTTCTGCACTCCTGGATCGGGTCCTGGCGGTACTGGATCCCGGCAATGCAGGCCGCGTCCCAAAATTACCGGGCGTATGCCTTTGACCTATGGGGCTTTGGAGAAAGCGCTAAGGAAACGGTGAATTATTCTCTGGAAGAGCAGACTGTGCTGCTGGATAAGTTTATGAATGCGATGGGGATCGGGAAAGTGGCGCTGGTGGGGCACGGTCTGGGGGCGGTGGTGGCGCTGCTGTTTGCCTCCAAACATGCGTATGTGGTTGACCGGGCGATGGTGGTCTCGATCCCGACCAACGGTCGCGGGCTGGCCGAAAAGGCCGGTACGCTGGACCCGGTGGAGATGGCAGCCCGGGTGGTGGATACCAAATCCGGCGGCGAGGCTGCCCGCAGTGAGGCCAACAAGACCGATCCGGCCGCGATTGCGACCTCCTTCGATGAGCTGAATTATATTAACCTGTCCGAGATCGTCAAGCAAACCACCACGGCATCGCTGCTGGTGCACGGCCTGCGCGACCCGCTGATCGAAGCCCCGAACCTGGGTGACAACGGCAATCTGCCGGGTATGGCGCATCAGATCGTGTTCGATGAATCCGGACACTTTCCGATGCTCGACCAGCCCAACAAGTTCCACCGGCTGATGAACGATTTCCTCGACCTGCCTTCAGGGCAGAGCATGAGTCAGCTGCAGCTGAAGGATGAATGGCGCCGCCGCGTGCGCTGATCGGGGCGAAGAGGGCAGAGATCGGGATCCGCGCAGGCGGATTTCGTGCTTTAATCAGGGTGGTGGCCAAACCGGGAGGTGTTCTGATGAAATTCAAACGCAGCCAGCTGCCGATGGCGTATGCCATGATCGAATCAGCCGAGAGAATGAAGCCGCGGCGCGACGGCCGGGAAGGAGTGGAGAAATTCTTTCTGTGGTGGCGGGCTTTCAGTCAGATCTATACAGTCCTGGCAGCCGAGCACGGCCTGACCACCATCCTGGTGCGGGATGGTGCCGGAGAGGTCCTTTCCCGGGAGAACGGGAGTGTGCGGGTCGCGCTGGTCGAGCCGGTTGGCGCAGACCAGATGGTATCTTTGGCGGTTGCCTCACTCCCCGAAGATGCCCGGCTCAGGCTGACCGCCCATCCAGCGGTAAAGTTCTTTGTAGAGCGGACGCCTTATTGGCGCGGGAAACCGGTAGCGGTGGATGCCTTCGGTCAACGGCTGAACGGGGTTATTCATGTAGCCAATACGATCTCAGATGAGTATCCGGTGTGGAGTCCGGTGGACCGGCCGGCCTACCAGCGCTGGCAGGAAGATGCGGGGGACCGGGCGGCAGTCGATCTGCTGGCGGTACAGCTCGGGGCGTTGCTGCTGACGGTGAGTGAGAATATCTCGGCGTACAGCCTGGTATTTGATGATGCCGCCGATCTGAAAGTGTATGATCAGGCCCTGCCTCTGTTAGAGATCATGGCGGGGGCATTTCTGGTGTGCGGGCGGTCTTAAGTCGTCTGGGATAACGATCCTGGAAGTGTAGTGTAAAATACCAAGCAGAGATGAAAAGGAGCCTGGCAATGGTGAAATGGCTGAAACCCCTGAGCGCTGGTGTGTTGATCGTGCTGCTGGCCGGCTGCAACCTGCCTGCCCGCGTGAATGAGGAGCCCGGGACCGGGGCGTTGACCCTGGCGGCGCAGACGGTGGAAGCCCAGATGACGGTGAATGCGATGACCCTGCCGGCACCGCAGTCCACCAGCGCGAATGGCGGTGCGCCGACCATCACTCTAGCCCCGACGACCACCCCCCAGCCGTCGGCCACCACTAAAGCAGACCCCTGCGACGCGGCCGGTTTTATCCGGGATGTGACCATCCCGGACGGAACGGAAATGCAGCCCGGTGAAGCCTTCACCAAGACCTGGCGGATCCTGAACGAGGGCACGTGCGACTGGAACACGGCCTACGACCTGGTGTTTGATGAGGGCGCGGCGATGGGCGGTCCGGCTTCCACCCCAGTCACCAAGGGGACGGTGCCCGCTGGTTCTGAGGTGGATATTTCGATCGATCTGGTGGCGCCGGAAACCCCCGGCGTGTACCGCGGTGTGTGGCAGCTGCGCAACGATCAGGATGTGATCTTCACGGTCGGCGGTTTCTGGGCGGAGATCGAAGTGGTTGAGCCGGAGGTCTTCAGCAGCAAGGTCAGTTTCCAGATCCAGCAAACCTTTGACGCCGATCTGGATGACGGCGCTTCGCCGGCACTCGGGATCGAAGACTTCACCTTCCGGGCGGTGACGGCCAACGATAAGCGCATCGAGGCGGAAAACACGGCGGTGTTCGAATTGATGGGGGAGGATAAGCCAGCCTACGGTGCATGCGAGGGTGCGGACCTGACCTCTGATCCAATCGAGGTTGACAGCGACCTGGTGGGGCAATGGGTGTGCTTCAAGACCAGTGAAGGGCGGATTGGCCGCTTCCGGGTCGTTGCCCTGAAACCGGATGATATTTCCCAGGTCCAGACCCTGGAGCTTGCTTACATTACCTGGAAGCTGCCCTGATGGTTCAACCTGAGCAGGAAAAATTAAAACAAGCCTTGCTCGCGGAAGCGCGCCGGTTGGGGTTCATGCTGGCGGGGGTGACCACGGCTGAACCGCCGGAGAGTTTTCAGCGCTTTGCGGCCTGGGTACAAGCCGGCCGGCACGCGGATATGGGTTACCTGGCATTGGAGCGTAATCTTACCCGCCGGGCAGATCTGCGGGCGATCCTGCCGGAATGCAGATCGGTGCTGGTGCTCGGGATCCCATACCAGCCGGCGGGCGATGCGCGCGGCGGGCTGGCAGCATATGCTCAGGGGGATGATTACCACGATGTGCTGGTGCCGCGGCTGGCAGCCCTGGTCGATTTCCTCGAAAAACGCATTGGCGAACCAGTCCCGAGCCGCTGGTACACCGACACCGGCCCGGTATTGGAGCGAGACCTGGCACGGCGGGCTGGTCTGGGCTGGATCGGGAAGAACAGCATGCTGATCCACCCGCAGGCCGGATCGTACTTCCTGCTTGCCGAGATCCTGCTGGGGATCGATCTCCTGCCGGATGCACAATTTGAGAGTGATCATTGCGGCAGCTGCACCCGCTGTCTGGAGGCTTGCCCGACGGCCTGCATCCGCCCGGACCGCACACTGGATGCCGGCCGGTGCATTTCGTACCTGACGATCGAAAACAAGGGCGAGATCCCGGCGGACCTGCGGGGGTTGATGGGCGAGTGGCAGTTCGGCTGCGATGTCTGCCAGCAGGTGTGCCCGTGGAACCGGTTTGCGCCGGACGAGATCGATCCCGCTCTCCGGCCGCGGCCGGCCCACCCGCCGGTGGATACGCTGCGCCTAACGCCGGAGACGTTCAGCCGGCGGTATCAGGGCAGCCCGATCAAACGCGCCAAGCGGCGGGGACTACTGCGGAACACGGCAGTGGCGCTGGGCAACCGGGGTGAGGAAGGGGCGGGAGCGGCACTGGCGGCCGCGCTGCAGGATGACGAACCGCTGGTGCGCGGTCATGCCGCCTGGGCGCTGGGGCAGATCGGCGGGCAGACGGGGCGGCGAGCGTTGGAGAAGGCAGAGGGGGAGGAGGGAGATGACTGGGTGCGGGGGGAGATCCGCAGGGCGCTAACATCTGACGCTGGTGAGGAACCCTAGGTATGAAGGGACGTTGAGACAAATTTTGGCCCGGCTATAAAATCCCTGTGGTCCAATCGTCCTCGAAACCGAATTCCCCGCGCAAGGGTACGAACGAGACTGGGACGATCACGTCCTGTTTGAGCTGACCGGACTGGCGGGTCCAGACCTCAAGCTGCTGCATTCCGGCCGGGCCGACCGGAATCACCATCCGCCCGCCCTCGGCGAGTTGGTCAGATAACGGTTTTGGCACGCGTGGGGCGGCGGCTGTCACCATGATGGCATCGAAGGGTGCTTCTTCCGGCCAGCCGCGCGAGCCATCCCCTTGCCGGATGGCAACATTTTTGATCCCCAACTTTTCCAGGATCTCGGCCGCCCTTTCGGCCAGTAGCTCATGACGTTCGATGGTGTATACCTGGCGGGCCATGGCGGCCAGGATGGCGGCCTGGTAACCTGAACCGGTCCCGATCTCCAGCACGCGCTCCTCGCCTTGCAGCTGCAGCAGGTTGGTCATCAGGGCAACGATATAGGGCTGGGAGATGGTCTGGTTTTCGCCGATCAGCACCGGGCGGTCCTGATAGGCTAGGTCGTGGTAGGTCGGGGGGATGAAGGCATGCCGGGGGATACGACGCATGGCGTCCAGCAGCCGGGGATCGCGCAGATGCCGGGCTTCGATCTGTTCAGCGACCATCTCATGGCGCTGACGGGCGAATTTCTCCTCGTTCATGGTTCCCTGCCTTGCCCGCGGGCGATCTCCAGCAGGCGCTGAAAATCATCCTCCGGGCGGGTCTTGTTCCAGCGTTCGGCTCCGCAGCGGGTACAGCGGAACAGCAGGCGGTAGCCGTCCTTGCGGTTTTCGACCGCCACCGGTTCCATCAGGCCGCCGCATTCCTCGGCCCGGTCGCCGGGGTGAATATCGACATGTTTGCTCCACAGGCAGGCCGGGCAGTGGTTGGTGAAACCGTCGCCCTCCACCAGCCGCCCGCAGTGCTCGCAGCGGAAGTCCTCGATATTGCGTTGGAAGCGGGGAGATTCCATCGGTCAGCCTGTATTGTCCTGCAGTTGTCGGGCGATCATCCGGTCGATCTTGCCCATCGGGTACTCATCCAGTAATTCAGGCGGCACCCAGCGGGCAGCCTGATGATAGAGAAGCTCAAAGCGCTCAGTGGCGAGCCGGGCATGGAAGGCGTGTAGGGTGACTTTGAAGTGGGTGTAGGCATGCCGGAAGATCCCCAGCGCTTCGTGCACATCTATTGTACATGCAAGTTCCTCGCGGATCTCGCGTTTCAGGCAGGATTTCAGGGTTTCCCCCGCTTCCTGTTTGCCACCCGGGAACTCCCACAACCCCCCGAGCAGGACATTCTCCGGGCGCTGGGTGAGCAGTACCTGGCCGTGTTGGTCCCGGATGACGGCGGCAGTGACGGTGTAATGGGGCACCTCCGGGCGGGGCTTTTTACGCGGATATGCGCCTGTTTTGCCCTGTTGGGCTGCCAGGCAGATGGCATTGAGCGGGCAGGCCGGACAGTCGGGCTGTTTTGGCAAGCAGACCAGCGCACCGAGGTCCATCAGCGCCTGGTTGAAGTTTCCCGCCTGGCCAGCCGGCAAATGCGCTGCGGCCAGCGACCAGATGGCCTGTTCTCCCTGAGGGGTATTGATTGGTTCTTCGACCAGAAACAACCGGGCGTAGACCCGTTTGACGTTGCCGTCCACCACTGGTTCGTCCCGGCCAAAGGCGATCGAGGCGACCGCACCGGCGGTATAGCGGCCGATTCCGGGGAGGGATTGCAGGCGGGTGGGGTCTGCGGGGAGTTGGCCGCCGTGCTCGCGAACCACGATGCCAGCAGCTTTGTGCAGATTGCGCGCCCGGCTGTAGTACCCCAACCCCTCCCAGGCGTTGAGCACATCCTGCTGGCTGGCGGCGGCCAGAGTGGCGATGTCCGGGAATAGGGTCATCCAGCGCCGGTAGTAGGGCAGCACTGTTTCCAGACGGGTTTGCTGGGCCATGATCTCGGAGATCCAGACGGCATACGGTTCCGGGCGTTCGCGCCAGGGCAGGCTGCGGCCGTGATCGGCATACCAGGACAATAATTGGTTTGAGAGTGCGTTTGGCATGTTCAAATAAAAGAGGCCAGGTTAACCCGGCCTCGCAGAGGATCGAAAGGGTGACGGCAGGCCGGGATCACATCTGCCAGCGGGTGCGGTTGGGGACGACCTTGTAATCAAAGTTTTCGACCAGGTCCTGGAGCAGCATGCCGAGATGGTCCCAATCATTTGAGACCAGGATGTTGCGGGCACGGGTCAGGCTGGGGACGAGGGCTTCGACCATCAAGCGCGGTTGTTCACCATACTGCGTCAGCCAGGCTTCGTGCAGCACAAGGCCCATCTTCTCCAGGGCGGGGACAAACTGCCGGATGTGAAATTCGAAATAGTCCTCTTCACGGCCGGGCAGGATATCCCAGGTCATCATCAATTTGACTTCGCCGCTCATCCGGGCGCTCCTTCGGTCTTAGTGTTTGTATTTGAGGACAACCACCCGGGTCTCTTCCGGGATCTCGCGGGCGTTGACCTTGAGACTTTCCTCCGGGGTGACCTGGTCGCTCATCCCGATCTGCTTAAGGAAGCCTGAGAGGCCATCCAGTTTCGCTTTAACTTCCGGGGTATTGTAGTGCATCGGGACAACGATGCCAGGTTCGATCAGGTTGACCACTTCCGCCGCTTTGGCAGCCGGAAGGCTATTCCCGCCGCCCACCGGGACGAGCAGGATATCGACATTGCCGAAAGCTTCAACATCTTTGCGGGAGGGGACGGTGGTCAGGTCGCCGAGGTGGCCGACGGTGATCCCGTCGTAGTCAAAGACGAAGACCATGTTACGGCCGTTGCCGTTCTGGTCGTGATTGCCGACCGGGACGGCGGTCAGGAAGACGCCGCCGATCTCGTATTCGCCGGGTCCGTCCAGATGCCATTTGGCCCCTTTAACGGCGTCGATGTGGTTGTGTCCGGGAGCGTTGTGGCTGATGGTGACTATATCCGCCCGCAGAGAGAGTTCGGAATAGCCAATGACGGTATGATCGTATGGGTCTGTGACCACAGTTGCCATACCGCGTTCGGTGATCCGAAAGCAAGAATGTCCGTACCAGGTAATTTCCATTGAACCTCCAGAGATCAGGTTAATTATAACATTCCAATCGGAGTCGCACACAAACAGGAGGCGGTTGTGTAAAGTCAAATGGATGGCGGTCCTCACTACGGTACTAAAAAAACCATCCAGGGTTTGAGTGTCGACCCAAGAGCCCGGAGTATTCGTAGTAGAATTGTCTGAATTACAGATCAACCGCGTGAACTATCATTTGGGAGGGCTTCAGATGGAGACTTTGACTAATAATTCCCGGAAGATCACCACTTTACTTTTTATTACCCAGAGCATTTTTTCTGCCGGGATGATTGCGATGTCTACGCTGAGTGCGATCGTTGGTGCCCGGATCAGCGGTCAGGAGAATTTGGCCGGGATCCCCGCTGCGGTGTATCTGGTATCGATTGCACTGGCAGCATATGTCTGGGGAAATGTGATCACCAAAGCAGGCTGGCGGATCGGGTTGTCGGCAGGGCTGATGATCGGCGGGGTGGGTGGTGCGTTCAGTTTCGTGGCAATCCAGATCAATTCCTGGACCCTGATCCTGTTCTCGATGGTCTTGATCGGAGTGGGTTCAGCGGCAATGAGTCTCAGCCGGTTTGCTGCCGCTGAGGTGAATCCGCCGGTTTCACGCGGCAAAGCGGTTTCCACTGTTGTTCTGGGTGGGACGGTAGGCGCGATTTTTGGCCCGCTGATGGTGGGGCCGACCGGCCAGGCGGCGGTGATGTTCGGCGCAAGCGAGTTGGGGGGCGCGTATGTTTTTGGTAGTGTATTGTTCATACTGGCAGCCTTGGTGGTCTTCTTTGGTCTGAGGCCGGAGCCGAAGCTGATTGGGGATCAAATTAGTCAAATGTATCCTGAAGCCATGCTGGATTCAGGTGAAAAGCGGACAATTAGCGTTATCCTGGCGCAGAGCTCTACCCGGCTGGCAATCCTGGCAATGGTATTTGGACAATTGGTGATGGTGATGGTGATGGTGATTACATCATTGCATATGAGGAATCACCAACATGAACTCAGCGCAATCTCTCTGGTTTTCTCATCGCACACCTTAGGAATGTACGCGTTCTCAATCATCTCTGGTCGGTTGACAGACAGCTTGGGCCGAGGCAAGGTGATTGCGATCGGGGCGGGGACTCTGGTGGCGGCTTGCGTTTTGGCTCCTTTGTCTGGCCAGGTCTTCCCGCTGGCGGTGGCGTTGTTTCTGCTGGGTTTGGGCTGGAATTTTTGCTATGTCGGAGGTTCAACGCTATTATCTGATCAACTCAGGCCGGCTGAACGCACCCAGACGCAGGGCTTCAATGACCTGCTGGTCAGTTTTGTGTCAGCCATCGGCAGTTTAGGCAGCGGTTTGATCTACGCCGGGACTGGTTTCAGCGTCATGACAGTGACAGGTGCGATCATATCCCTGGGTTTGTTTGGGATCACTATCCTGTGGTTGCGAAGACAAAAAGACGCCATGCTGCCGCAAATGCCGGTGGTTTAATTTTTTCGGGAAGATCTATTTGACGATCGAATAAGAATAACAGTCCCGAGGTTCCTTATCGACATTGGGATGGTACAGCCAGCGGCGCAGGATGCCTTCCCGCTCCATGCCAGCCTTTTCCAGCACCCGGGCTGAGCCGTGGTTGTCGACATCGCAGACCGCCCAGACTCGGAAGATGCCGGGTTGGGCAATCGCCCAGTCGATCACCAGTTTGGCGGCCTCGGTGGCCAGGCCTTGCTCCCAGTACTCCCGAGCCAGTACATAACCCAGGTCGGCGCGGTGTTCTTCGATCCGTAATTCGATCATCCCGATGACTTCGCTGGTGTCCTTGAGCGTCATGACCCAGGGGAAGGCTGTCCCGGCCTGCCAGACATGGACACAGCGCTTGAGGAAGGTTTTGGTCTGCTCGATGGTTTCGTGGGGGTTCCAGTGCAAGTAGCGGGTGACGAGTTTATCCCGGGCATAGTTTTGGAAAACTGCTTCTGCATCCTTCATTTGGGGTGGACGAAGAGAAAGCCGGTGGGTTTCAAAGATCTCAGGGGGCTTCAAGTGACAGATCCTCCTAACAACGGGAACAAGATTTGTTCGCTCTGTATTGTAACACCGCGTCAGGAGGACGGTGCCGGGCAGGCGTTGGTGAGGGGCTGAAGAGGGGCGGGAAATCCACTATAATACAGCCATGTCTGATACAGGATTGAAGCCACACCAGACGCCGGCTGCCGAGGTGGCCGAGATTGCCGCCGGCGCGTGGCGGTTGGTGATCCCTGCCGGGCGAGCGGGCCAATACCGTCTGGCGCAGCTGGATGATTACCGCTCGCTCTCGCGGCAAGCCTTTCCTTGGCAGCCGCCGCTGCGCCTGACCCTGGAGGCGCGCGCTTCCGCCGATAATCTGCCGGGCACCTGGGGGTTTGGCTTGTGGAACGATCCGTTTGGGAACGGGCTAGCCTATGGTGGGACGCGCCTGCTCCCGGCGCTGCCGAAGGCAGCCTGGTTCTTTTTCGCCTCTGAACAGAATTACCTCTCTTTCCGGAACGACCAGCCGGCGCACGGCGCGTTGGCCGGGGTATTTCGCTCGCCATCTCTGCCGGTGTGGCCATTTTTGCCGCTGGCTCCGCTGGCCGTGCTGCTGGCGGTCCGACCGCTCGCCCGGATTGGGCGACGGATGGCGGCCGGGATCGTGCGTGAGCATGCGGCAGCCCTTGGGCTGGATGTGACCCGCTGGCACAATTACGCGATCGACTGGCGGTCGGATGGGGTCATTTTTTCGGTCGACGGGCAGGTCGTTGATGAGTCTCCTGTTTCGCCGACCGGCCCGCTGGGACTGGTGGTGTGGATCGATAACCAGTATGCTGCCTGGAGGCCGGACGGCCGGCTTGGGTATGGCACGCTGGCGGGACCAGAAGCCTGGATCGAAGTCCGGGGACTGGCGGTGACATGAGGACGATCAAACGGGTGTGCCTGGTACCGTCCTATTCCGGGGTGGGCGGACCGGCCAGTTTCCAGCTGCGTTTCGCTCAGGAAGCCGCCCGGCAAGGTGTGGCGGTCAGCCATGACCTGGATGATGGCCCGTATGATGCCATCCTCGTGATCGGCGGCACCCGACAACTGGGCAAGTTGTGGCGGGCGCGGCACAGCGGCATCCCGATCGTACAGCGGCTGGACGGTTTCAACTGGCTGCACCGGCGGATCCCGACGAGCCTGACCTACCGGCTGCGGGCCGAGTTCCGTAATTGGATCCTGTGGATCATCCGGCGGTATCTGGCCGACCGGATCGTGTATCAGAGCGAATTTGTCGTCCGGCGCTGGCAGCAGGCCTTTGGCGCGGTTTCCAAACCGTTTGATGTCATTCATAATGGGATCGACCTGGGCGAGTTTATGCCGGAGGGACCGGATGAGAGGCCGACCGCACACTTCCGGTTGATGATGCTGGAAGGCGCCTTTGAGGGCGGGTACGACTTTGGCCTCAAGCTGGGCCTGGACCTGGCCGCCGTCCTGCGGGAACTGCACCGCCTGGAGATCGAGGTGGCGGTAGCCGGCAAGATCCGGCCGGAAGTGCAGGCCCAGTGGGCGGCGTATGCGAGGGTGCCGGTACGCTGGCTGGGGGTGGTGCCCCGGTCCGAGATTCCGTACCTGCACCGCTCGGCGCACCTGTACTTCTCCGGTGAGCTGCACCCGGCCTGCCCGAATGCGGTGATCGAGGCGCTGGCCTGTGGTCTGCCGGTGGCGGCTTTCGATACTGGCGCGCTGCCGGAGATCGTGCGCGGAAATGCCGGTCATGTGGTGCCTTACGGCGCAGATTCGTGGGCGCTGGAACAGCCGGATATCCCGGCGCTGGCCCAGGCAGCTGCCGAGATATTGCTGGATCAGCCGCGCTTCCGGGAAGGGGCCCGCCGCCGGGCGGTGGAGGCGTATGATATCCGCGAGACCACCTGCCGCTATCTGGAGGCATTGGCAAAAGTATGAGCGAGCCAGCACGTTTTGAAGGCCGTCTGGCTGTGCAGCAGCGGGTGCTGCCGGACTACCGCGCCCCGTTCTTTGAGACTTTGGCGCGGACTTGCCACGGCGGGTTCAGTCTGTTTGCCGGGGAGCCGCGCCCGAGCGAAGCGATCAAAACTGCGGGCTGGCTTAACTCCGGGGTGCTGGTCCCGGCCCGCAACCTGCATCTGCTCAACGGCCCGTTGTATTTGTGTTACCAGCCGGGTATCCTGCGCTGGCTGGAAAGCTGGCAGCCCGACGCACTGGTGGTGGAGGCCAACAGCCGGTATCCGAATACCCGGTCGGCGGTACGCTGGATGCGGACGCGCGGCCGACCGGTGCTGGGCTGGGGGCTGGGCGCGCCGGCGATACCTGGCCCGCTGGCTGGTGTGCGCGAGATGATGCGCCGCCGGTTCCTGGCCGAACTGGATGGGTTGATCGCGTACAGCGAGCGCGGCGCGGCGGAATACCGCGCGGTGGGGATTCCGGAAGAGCGGGTGTTTGTGGCCCATAACGCAGCCGCGCCGCGGCCGGATGCGCCGCCTCCGGTGCGCGGTGCGCTGGAAGGGCGGGCGACAGTGCTGTTTGTCGGGCGGCTGCAAGCCCGCAAGCGGCTGGAGCGGTTGTTTGCCGCCTGCGCGGCGCTGCCGGAATCCCAGCAGCCAGACCTGGTGGTGGTGGGGGATGGGCCTGACCGGGATTATTTTGAGGCGCAAGCCCGGCAACTGTACCCGCAGACGCAGTTCACCGGGGCGGTGCATGGCGCTGAGTTGCGCCCGTATTTTGCTCAGGCGGACCTGTTCGTACTGCCGGGGACGGGCGGGCTGGCGGTGCAGCAGGCCATGGCGCACGCCCTGCCGGTGATCGTGGCACGCGGCGACGGTACCCAGGAAGACCTGGTTGGCCCGAACAACGGCTGGCTGATCCGGCCGGATGACCAGTCTGCGCTGGAAGCGGCGCTGTCAGATGCACTCTCCGACCCGGAACGGCTGCGGCGGATGGGGGCGGAGTCGTACCGGATCGCGGCAAAGGAGATCAACCTGGATGTGATGGCGGCCGAGTTCCTGCAGGCAGTGGAGTCGGTCCGGGATCTCCGGAAGAAATAACGGAAGGAGTTGGCGATGTATACATTACTTGTTGTGATCCTGCATAACCTTGACCTGCTGCCGGAACTGATGGAAGCCTGGAAACAGGTCGGGATCCCCGGCACAACCCTGCTGCCGAGCGTGGGCGGTTATCAGGCGGTGGACCAGCTGAACCGGGGCGGACTGAAGAGCCTGCTGAGCCTGATGGAACAGGCCAGTCCGAGCCAGCGGATGATCCTGAGCCTGATCGACAACAAGGAGACGCTGGGGATCGCCATCTCGGAAGCGGAGCGGGTGGTGGGCGGGTTTGACCGGCCGAACAGTGGGATCCTATTCACGGTTGAAGTGGGCCAGGCGCTTGGTTTGCGCAAGTGGGGCGAGACCCGCCGGCTAGAGGAGAAGGCTCACCTTTCGGCACGGGAGAAGAAACAGGTTGACAAGGGCGGGGAGAACCTGCTGGGCTGGTTTGAGGAAGAGGTGCGCGGGCTGCATGGCGATGCAACCCTGACCGGCTGGCGCAAGCAGCGCAAGCAGATCATCTCGGTGGTGTTCAAGGAGTATCTGGACGAGCCGGTGGTCGTGACGGTGGACGACGACATGAACAAGGTGATGGCGGCGTTCCTGGCGAACCCGCATGTGCCGCTGGCGTGCGTGGTCAACCGGGCGGAGCGGCTGGTGGGGATCATCCGCCAGCAGGTGTTTGCGGAAATGATGCTGGTGCCGGCGATGCCGGAGCAGTTCATCCAGAAGCCGGAGCAGTATGAGAAGGCGATCGCGTACGCCCGGATGGAGAAGAGCCAGCGGGCGTTTGACATTATGGAGGAGCCGGTCTTTATCCTGAACGAGAGCTCGCTGGAGGACGCCTTCCTGGAGTTCCAGGCGCAGGGGCTGACCGGCCTGCCGGTGGTGAACAAGCATTACCGGGTGACCCATTACCTGACGCTGTCGGAGTTGATGCAGGTATATTTTGGGGGGAAGTGAGGGGGAGGACGCTTGGTGATTTTTAAACAATCAGATTGTATCTAAAATTGGCATTGGAGGAGATGAAGTGAATCGAGATAGGACAGTATTATTCTTCTTTCTATTGTCAATATGCCTTGTCGTTTAACCTCTCTCAGGATGCAAAGAAAAAAAACAGGTATTCCAGGTTTGATTGTTTTCCGAGTCCATTGGATGAAAACTTTTCTTCAGTTGGAATACCATTGATGTACAAGTCTGTCCAGTTGTCATTGTATGAGCACTTGACTACATCTCCAGAACGTATTCACCTGTCATTGGAAGTTGAGAACACAACGGACGTCCAAATTTGGTTCCCTCCGCAACTGAATTTAATTATGTGGATAGAAACTAGTGAAAATAATTGGAGAAGTATGGGAAATCTTCTTCGTAGTGAAATTGATACATCTTTGATCTTAGGTCCATCAGGATCCAACAACTCAAAGTTGGTTATTCCAGTAGCGTTTGATATTTCTGATAATGACCTTCCAGCAAACATGGCCATCACTTTATGGGGTTATCGGCAAGTCGATAGCACCTATTGTGAGGATCATCAGGAGGAATAGTTCGATTTATCCTGGATGCGGACCGTAGTGTTACGAGGTTGGATGATAATATATTCAACGATGGATTTATTGAATAGTATCGTTTGTTAAGTCTGGTTGAGTGGATATAAACTTGGTTAGAGTTAGAATACTTTCTCGATAGTTGATGCATTCCCTCATATTAAACTAACTAAGCTCAATATATTGATTCCTTCTTCGCTGGTTGGTGTCAACAAGGTTGTCCTCTTTTGATGGGTCCGAGGGGTAATGTTGTCCCTATGAGGGTTTCCACCAGAATGAATGGATTTTATGATGGAGTCAGTTGTTGGCAGCGAAGACTAGATTTTGATATTGTTGGGTTTCTTGCAGGGATCTGCCGACCCCTGCTCCCCCGGACAAAGCCTACGCTTTGTTTACGAGTTCGCTTTGCGAACTCCAGAATCAAAAGGCTTTGCCTTTTGATCGGGGATTGGTGATCCCCCCAAACCCCCTCAATGTGAGGCCAGGCGGATCGATGTCAGGTCAGATGGGTTTTCCAAGTAAGGTCGCCTGGCCGACCTAACCTATTCAGACTTTTTTCAGAAAAAACCTCTGTAAGGAGGTTTTGATTCTGTAGTCGGAAAAAATATTCGCTCGTACTTGACCGGCAAAAGGCCTGGATTCAGGTTGGCAAGTTTTCGGCGACGGCTCCGCTCAAGGGTTCCGGATTGGCGTCTGGGGTCTCGGCAGGTTCGTCGTCCGGGATGGCGTCCGGGAGTTCGTCCTCCAGGTTGCGCACACGCGGAGATGAGAAGATCACCAGGCTGGAAGCCCACAGGAAGACGGCCGAGATCAGGAAGAGCACGGCGATCCCGCGGCCAGGGCCGGTCCCGATGAGTTCGCCCAGAAAGGTGGCGGCCAACGCGCCGCCGGCGGCCATGCGCGGCTCAAACAGGTTGTCGGCCAGCGGGCCGGCGGCCAGGTTGGCGAGCGGTATGATCGAGGTGGCGATCATCGAGCGGATAGCGAACACCCGCCCTTGCAGGTCAGCCGGGATCTTGACCTGCCAGATGGCCTGATTGATGGCCGCGGCGATCGGGATGAAAAACAGGAATACGAACATACCCAGGGAGATCGTCCACACCTGAGGGCGCAGGGCGACGATGAAAAAACCGAACCCGGAGAGGAAAATCGTCAGGATAACCGTCCACAGGCGTTTGGTCTTCGGCCCGCCCCAGATGCCGATCAGCAACCCGCCGATCAGCATGGCCGCGCCGCCGGCCATCTGCACCAGGCCCATTTGCTCGGGGGTCCCGAACGAGAGCACCAGCGGGGCCATCAGTACGGTGGACAGGCTGAGGAAGAAATTGACGACCGCAAAGTACAGCAGCAGGCTGATCATGCCGGGGCGGTCCTGCAAGTAGCGCCAGCCGAACAGGGCGTCGCGCAGCATGGAACGAGGCTGGCCATCCTCCGGCAGGGTGACCTGGTGGGGTTGGGGGATGTGGGCCCACAGCAGGGCGGCGAGGGCGAAGAAGTAGGTGATGATGTCGATCAGGATGATGCCGCGAAAGCCGATCAGCCCGTAGAGCACGCCGGCCAGCACCGGCACCAGGATGATCTGCATGGCTGAGCCGATCTGCTGGATGCCGGCGGCCCGGGCGAGATCTTTCTTGGGGACGATCATGGTGATCGAAGCGCGGTAAGCGGGCTCCTGGAACGCGCCGAAAAGGGCCGAGAGGAAGGCGCCGAGGTAGATGTGCCAGATCTGCAAGGTATCCATGAAGATCAGGACGGCAAAGCCGACGGTGACCAGCACGGCGGCGGTGTCGGCCAGCACCATCAGGCGCTTGCGGTTGAATCGGTCGGCGACCGAGCCGGCGATGGGGGAGAGCAGGATGCGCGGCAGGTTGGAAACTAGGGCGGTGATGGCGATCGGGGTGGCTTTTCCTGTCTGGGTGAAAACCCACACGCTCAGTCCGAAACTGGTCAGGCCGGAGCCGACCAGGGAGATGAATTGCCCGGCCCAGATCACCAGGAAGGTGCGCATGGTTTTGGGGCTGTGGTTTTGATCGGGTCCGTTATTCATTTTTCTATTCCTGCGATTGATAGTGGAAACTTGGATAAAAGATCACCGAGAGTGCCCAGGGGAGTACTTCAAGACCGTCGGCGGGCAGAGAGGCTTGCTCGTGCTTGAACTCTTCCACCAGTGCGTTCAGACGGGCATGGAACTCGGCGGCTTTGTCATCCGGGAGGTAGAAGACTTCGCGGGTATCGAGGACATGGCGGGGATTCTTCGGCGCGCCCTGGGCGATCTGCTCGTGGCGGGCATAGATGCTGCGCTGCAGGTCTTCGCGGGTGGCGTTGATGTTGGCAAGCAGCAGGGCGATGATGCTTTCGGTCCCCTCCAGGGTGTCGACGTTGAAATTGAAGGCTTCGGGATCAACCTCGAAGCGGTAGGCGGTCAACCAGTAGGTCTTCTCGATCAAGTTGCCCTGCACAGAGGTATCGACTACCTGGATGAAGCCGTGTTTTTCCAGTAGATTGAAATGGTAATACAACCGTGAGGTTTCCAGGCCGAGTTTGGTGGCGATCTGGCCGACCGTCTGCGGGGCGGGGGTGAGGGTTTCGAGGATCTGGTTACGCAGCGGATCGGTGACAACCTTGAGGGTTTCCAGGTTTTCGAGGATGATGACAGGTTCGGGGGTGGGATAGTTTTTGTTCATAAATATTCTTTCGCTAAAATAATTTTTATCGTCAAACACAATTATAGCGAGAAGATCGCTGCTGTCAAGTGTTAGGAGAAAATGCGGGGGCACCCGTAACTCAGGCGGGCTTCTCCGGTTATTCCTTATAGGGAAGCCTGAACCATGATCAGGTGATTGGAGGATTATTGTGAAGTGGTTTATTGGTATTTGCTCGGTATGTGTCTTGGTTGTCTTTATGGCCGCTTGCGGCTCTCCAGATGGTCAATCCCCACAATCAAGGCAAGGCGCTGGCGCTGAGGATGTCTCGATCGATTATTGCAGCTTGCCGGCCGGGACGAAGACGACCTGGTTCGATCTCAGCACCTTCATCTTCATGCCGGAAGGTTCCTTCGCGATGGGGTTCGATGATCCGGAAGAAGAACAGGATTTTGAGCCGGTGCACACTATCGATCTGCCGGCCTTCTGGATCCATGAAACAGAAGTCACCAACCGCCAGTATGCGGAGTGTGTCAAGTCCGGGGCTTGTTCACCGCCAATCGAGCGGACGGATTTCCCCTATTGGGCTGACCGCCCTGATTACCTGGACGCGCCGGTCTCGGGGGTGTCCTGGGAGCAGGCCGATGACTACTGCGGCTGGATCGGCGCCCGTCTGCCGACCGAGGCGGAATGGGAGTATGCCGCCCGCGGTTTCTCCACTGATGTATTCCCCTGGGGCAATGAAGAACCTGACTGTGACCTGGCGAACTTCACCGGTTGTCTGGATCCTGATCCGGATGCGCCGGTTTTGTCCGGACTGCTCGTCGATGGCGGGAATCCGCTGGATGTGCTGGACCTGAGCGGGAATGTGGCCGAGTGGGTCAATGACTGGTATGCCCCGGATTATTATCTGAACTCTCCATCGGTTGATCCGGACGGGCCAGAGCATGGCGAGCAGCGTGTTTTGAGGGGCGGCAATTTCGGGTCAACGACAGAGGAATTGCCGGCTTTTCTGCGCGGTTCTCTCGAACCTGAGTTTGCCAGCCCGGACCTCGGTTTCCGCTGCGCGCTGGATTGCGGTGCTTCTTCGAACCCGAAACTATGCCAACTGCCGCCGACCGTTGGCGGTGATCTGCCGGTGACCAACCCCAACCCGCCCCAGCCGAATGTAACCGCGGTGGCGTACTGTGAACCGAGTGCTGGTGGCAACAAAGCCGGGGTGGTGTTATCTCCATCCGGCGGCGCAGACCTGAGCCAGTATGATTATTCCAGCCCGGACGGACCGGTGACCTGCACCCCGGTGAATGAAAAGATGGTGTGCTTTGGCCCGGCAGTTCAGCCTGCAAGCCAGGTGACGATCACGGTTTGTCCAGACTGCGGCCCTGGCTACTATTTCGATCAGAATTTTGACATCTGCCGGCCGATCCTGAACGTGGATGTCAGCCTGCTCTCTCCAACCGAACTTGAGTGCGCCGAGGGCTATATTCCAACCGAATATGGCTGCGTCCCCGACCTGCCGCCTCCGCCGCCCCCGACCTGCGAGCCGGGCTATTACTACACTACTCCCTGCGGCTGCATCCCTCAAGGTGTATTGTGTGGCATAGTAGTGGACCCGACGCCGGTTGAGGCCGAAGTAGAAGTGCCGACGCTTGAGTTGGTGATTGAAACACCGACCCCGATCGTCTTGGTGATCGAGGGTGGACCGACACCGACCCCCACCGATCTATTCGATCCGTTCTGCTGTGACGATGAGGAGGATCCGTTGGCCGGGTTGTTCCCCGATCTGCCGGAACTGCTGATCCCGTATGTCCCTGGAATGCTGGATGACGATCCCAATAATGGGATTGATCCGGAGGTGTGTGCCCCGCCGGGGACCGAACTGAACTGCCCGCCGAATACTTTCAGCATCGAGGTCGGCGGGTGCCAGGTGTGCTGGCCGTTCCCGCAGCAATCGGATTGCCCGGATGGGTACTACTTTGACCCGGATGCCAACTGCTGTGTCCCGGAGGTGCCGGTATCGACCTGCCCGCCGGGGACCGTTTTTGATCCGGTGACGAACAGTTGTGTGCCGATCCCGGTTGGTCAGACATGCTTCGAGATCACCGTGAACGTGCCGGCCTGTCCGGAGCCGACCCAGCCGACCTGCACCAATCCGGATCAGTACAGCAATCAGACTTCGTGTGAAGAAGCCAACTGCCGCTGGGTGCCAAGCGATTTGGCGGCAGGACGGTGCGTGCAACCGTAGAAAAAACTACCAGGACTCCAAACAACCGCGGGAAGAAAGCCAATTACGTAGCCTGCTTAACGTTACTTTGATATAATCTCCTTGGCACATCAAATCAAGGAGGATTTGTAATGGGAGAAACACCAGAATCAGCAGAAAAGCCCAAAATGGAACAGAATCGCAGGATCCTGATCGGGGCCGCAGCCGTTGTGGCCGTAGTCGTACTCGGATTCATCCTATACACCGTAATCTACCCCGGCGGTGACGACATCGACAGCTTGGAGATGACCCAGGCTGAGATCGATACCCTGGTCAGCGAGGCTGTCTCGCCCTACGATCCTGAAGGAAACCCGGATGCTGCTGGCATTGTGATCTTGCACAAGATCGGGACCGTCAGACGCAGCGGAGGCGAGGAGTGTGTTGTCCAGGCTGCCGAATATGGCGATACCTACTGCTATACCGATGATTGGCTGGTCGAGATCGAAGTGACCGAGGCCTTTAATTGGCTGTGCGGGTCCGATGTCGGACAGTTCAGCGCGGTTGTGCGGCGCGGTCTGCCGACCGCCGACACCAGGTACGATGTCCTGCACGTGATTGAGCCGGTCTCGTACGAGGAGTTGGTGGCGGCCGTGGAACCGCTGGAAGAATTCGCCGACCGATGCATCACAATCACAGAACCGACTGCGGAACCTGAGTCGGAGCAACCCGAAGAATAGGCAAATCTTGCGCTACTTTAGGCGGTAACCGGTATTCCAGATGTCGATATACCGCTCGGTTTCACGCGCCCAGCGGGCGTCGTCCCAGCCTAATTCCTACCGGGCGGTTTCGCGGATGAGCGGCAGCAGCGGGATGCCGCCTGCGGGCAGCAGCAAGCCTAGTCGGACGCGGCACAGCAACAGGTAAAAGGGGCTGCGGGATATGCGGCCACAGCAGTGCTTTGATGGTGATCTGGGTGGCTTTGCCGGTCTGGGTGAAAACCCACACGCTCAGCCCGAAACTGGTCAGTCCGGAGCCGACCAGGGAGATGAACTGCCCGGCTCAGATCACCATAAAGGTGCGCATGGTTTTGGGGCTGTGGTTTTGATCGGTAGTGTTATTCATTTTACTGTTCCGGAGATTGGTGGTGGAAACTGGGATAGAAGACCACCGAGAGTGCCCAGAGGAGCACCTCGATACCGTCGGCGGGCAAGGAGGCTTGCTCCTGCTTGAACTCTTCTACCATTTTTTTGCGCAATGTTTGCTTACCCTGGTGAGACATTCCTGATTGCGTTTATTTGTGAAAACTCCTACAATGGATGTGTACAAAAGGAGGTGTCAGATGAAAAGGATAGCCGGCGGTTTGCTAGCGCTCCTGCTGGTCACACTCCTGGCAGCTTGCAACTTTCCAGTTGAGCCTGACGAAGAGGCCCCTGTACCTGATTTGCCTGGGGAAACGGAAGCAGAATTTGACTATTGTGACTTACCGCAGGGAACGCGCCTGACCTGGTTCGACCTCAGCACGTTCATTTTCATCCGCGAAAACGATTTCCAGATGGGCTTTGAGGACCCGGATGCCGAGCAAGACTTTGAGCCGGTGCACTCCGTCTCCCTGCCGGGTCTCTGGATGCACGAGGGCGAGGTCACTAACCGGCAGTATGCCAACTGTGTGACTGCCGGCGTTTGTGAGCCGCCGGCAGAATCCACGGACCAGCCGTACTGGTACGAAGATGTTGAACGGCTTGACACACCTGTGGTGGGGGTTTCCTGGGAGCAGGCGGATGCCTATTGCGAGTGGATCGGGACACGCCTACCGACGGAAGCCGAGTGGGAATACGCGGCCCGGGGAGCAGGATCCTTCACGTACCCATGGGGGGAGGACGAGCCGGACTGCGAAAACGCCAATTTTGCCGGATGTCTGGCACCTGAGGACGACCAGCCTATTTTCAGCGGCATTCTCCCGGACGGGAAAAGCCCGTTTGAAATGCTGGATATGAGCGGCAATGTGCATGAATGGGTGGCAGACTGGTATGGCGCGGATTATTACCAGAATTCCCCCGCTTCCAACCCGCAAGGCCCGGAGACGGGCACTCTGCGCGTCTTCCGGGGCGGCGGTTACCAGACGCCGGCGGAAGAACTGCAGGCGTATCTGCGGGATGCCCTGGAGCCGGACCACGCCCGGACAGACCTGGGCTTTCGCTGCTCCTGGAGCTGCGGCGAGACGGTCCCACCTCAGTTGTGCCAGCTGCCTCCTGTCATTGGTGGAGATCCACCGGAGGACACGCCTGCGTCTGAACCCCCCCGTATCACAGGCGAGGGGTATTGTGAACTGCGCGGGGCGGGCCAGTCTGCCGGGGTGGTGCTGTCTTCACCCGATGAGGTGGACCTGACCCAGTTCGAGATCACCAGCCCCAATGGAGCGATTTCCTGCGACCCGGTGAACGATATGGTGGTGTGCTACGGGGCGGCGGTCAAACCGGGAACCAATGTGACCATCAGCCTGTGCCCGCAGTGTGATCCGGGATTCTTCTTCAACCGTGAGAGCGGTCACTGTCAGTCTATGGTCAGTATCGATGTTGATCTGGTCAGCCCGTCTGAGGAAGAGAATTCTTGCCCGTATGGTACTTACTGGCTGGATGGTTTTGGTTGCGTTCCCGAAGGGGACCCCGCTGTGGCAACCTGCCCCCCCGGGTATCACTATGACCTTAAGTGCGGGTGCCTGCCCTACCTGCTAAATTGTAATGTGGAGGGTGCTCCGGGAGAGGAGGGATCTGATCCGGACGACTTTATCAACTTCATGCCCGCCTTCCCCCTCCTGGCCGGTGAGTTTGAGGTTAATCCAGGCACTGTGCCGCAGCCGGATGAATGCTGGCCGTTTGATCTTTTTGAGGCTTGCCCGCCGAACATGATCCTGCTTGATCTGGGCGACTGCCCGATCTGCTGGTCGTTGTTCCTCAACCCGGAATGCCCAGAGGGCTACCAGATGGACCCGGCAGCGGGGTGTTGTATCCCGGAAACCCCGGCCCCGATCTGCCCACCATGGACGCGGTTTGACCCGGTGACCAACGCTTGTATCCCGATCGAATTCGGGGGCATGTCGTGCACGGAGATCACGGTCTATGTCCCGCCATGCCCGACCCCGACTGTGGTGAGCTGCGTGAACCCCAGCCAATATAATGACCAGAACTCGTGTGAAGCGGCGAATTGTGACTGGCGGATGCCTCTAACGGGCGGGCTTTTCGGATGTTACATGCCTTGAGGCGAACTGCTCTTGAGCATAACAAAACCGGTAGGTTGGACCGCTAAACCCAGCAGGATGATTCCAGGATTTATAGCGGTCCAGGCGTTAAAGAAAAAATAGATCCCTGTGCTACTTAACGCGGTAACCGGTATTCCAGATGCCGATATACCGCTCGGTTTCGCGCTCCCAGCGGGCGTCGTCCCAGCCCAATTCCGGCTGGGCGGTTTCGCGGATGCGCGGCAGCAGCGGGATGCCGCCTGCGGGCAGCAGCAAACCGAGCCGGACGCGGCGCAGCAGCAGGTCGTCGAGGTGGACAATACCTTCCATCCCGGCCGCCCAGCGCAGTTCCGCCCACAGATAGGGCGTATCCTCGATCGGTGTCAAGCTCCCGGGGTCGGCCTCGGCCAGCAGGACAGCAGCCTCGCCTCCGTAGCGGCCGGCTAGCCGCAGGGCGGACGCCGGCGCGATCTGCCCGGCGGCAGTTTCGACTGCTTCCGGTGGGACGGCCTGCAGGCAGGAGTGGGCGTCATTCCCAGGCAGGGAGGGGGCTGCCAGCTTCCTGGCGGCTTTCATCACATCCCGCGCCATCAGCCGGAAGGTGGTCAGCTTGCCGCCAGTGACAGTCAGCAGGCCGTCCTCCAGCCAGATGGCGTGTTCGCGCGATTCCTTTGAAGGGTTGGCCTTGCCGGTATCGATCACCGGGCGGATGCCGTACAGTGTGCAGAGCACATCCTCGGGGCCGATCCGCTCCATGGGGTAGGTGTGGGCCAGGAACTCCAGCAGATAACCGGTCTCGTCGGCGGTGATAGAGGGGTTTTCGGAAAACTGGTGGCCGATATCGATATCGGTGGTCCCAACCAGGGTGACGCTCTCCCAGGGCAGGGTGAAGACCGGGCGGCCGTCCCGGGGATGAAAGACGGAGACGGACTGCTTGAGCGGCAGGCGGTCAAAGGGCAGCACCAGGTGGCTGCCTTGCAGCGGGCGCAGACGGCGAGCGCCGCCGACTTTTTCCCGCAGGCCATCTGCCCAGGCTCCGGCGGCGTTGATCACCAGCCGGGCACGCACCTCGACCGATTGACGGTCCCCGGCCCGGTCTTCCGCCCGGACGCCGCGGACACGACCGGTTTGGTCCCGCAGTACATCGGCTGCCCGGACGTAATTGATCGCGGTCCCGCCAGCCGCCACAGCCTCCCGGATGACCCGTAAGGTCAACCGGGCGTCGTCGGCGTTGGCATCGTAATACTGGAAGGCGCTGCTCAGCCCGGAGGGGCTTAACTGCGGGATCATGGCAGTCAGGTTCGCCCTGGTTTTGAAACCAAAGGAGCGCTTCCGGGCCATCAGGCTGTAGAGCACCAGGCCGAGGCCGAAGGCCCAGGGGGGGACTCGGTTGCTGTCGGCGTTGGGCATCAGGATGTCCAGACGGTTGACCAGGCCGCAGCCGCCTTTCAGCAGCAGTTCGCGCTCGTGGACGGATTCATAGGTCACCCTGAACTGGGCGTTGGCCAGGTAGCGCAGCCCGCCATGCACCAGCTTAGAGGAGCGGCTGGAAGTGCCGCCGGCGAAGTCCTGCGCTTCCACCAGCAGTGCCCGGTACCCGGCCCGAACCGCTTCCCGCAGGATGCCCGCGCCGGTAATGCCCCCGCCCACCACGATGATGTCCCAGTCTTCGTCCAGTCGGGACCAGATCTCGTCACGCCATCCGGGCTGCCACATGTTAGTCCTCCTCCTGGGTGCGGGGAGTAAGCCCCCAGCGCTTGCTGCGCTGCTCGGCGGTCAGGTCCAGTCCGAGCGTGCCGCCCGGGTTCATGATCCCATGGGGGTCGAAGTGGCCTTTGAGCGCGTGCAGCACTGCCATCCCACTATCACCCAATTGGTCGGGCAGCCAGGGCGCGAACGCCTTGCCGACGCCGTGATGGTGGCTGGCGGACCCGCCGTAGTCGCGGATGGCCTGCAAGACCGTATACTGCAGACGGAGGTAATCCTCCCGGTCGGTGCAGCGGGTGATAAAGATGAAGTACAGGTTGGCGCCCTGGGGGTAGAAATGGGAGATGTGGGTCATGCAGACGGTGTGCGGCTTGGCTTTGACAACCTCCCGTACCCCGGCATGGACTGCCGGCAAGGATTCCCAGGTGACGCTGCATTCCAGTGTGTCGATTATGACGCCGAAATCTGCGAGATCATCCCGCAGGTAGGGGTCGAGGAAGCGGCTGTGCTCCCAGCGCTGGACGACGCCAAAGGCGGTCAGTGGGAAAGCCCCATATGACCGGCAGACCTGCCGGACGTTACGGTGAATGGCGCGAGTCAAACGACGATCGCCGTCGGCGGTACCGATCAGCAGGCATTTCTCGCCAGTGCGGTACCCGAGCGCGGCCAGGGCGGCTTCTGCCGGGGTACCGGCCAGGTTGTACATTTGCATGGCGACATCGGTCTCTTCCGGGTCTGAGATGCGGAAGACCGAGGGATAACCGGCTTCGGACTGCATGATCTCGCGGGCGGCCCGGCAGGCCTGATCCCAGGTGCGGAACATATAGCTAAAGCGGCGGGTGTTCTCCGGCTGGTGGCGGAAGATCTTGAGGGTCACCTCGACCAGCACGCCGAAAGTGCCTTCGCTGCCGGTCAGGATCTGGTTGAGGTCCGGGCCGGTCGCCTGGCGGGGATAAGGCTGGGTGGCGATGGTCCCGGCTGGGGTGACGACTTCCTGGGCGATGACCAGGCCTTCGATCTTGCCATAGTAAGTGGAGTTCTGCCCGGCGCCGCGGGTGGCAACCCAGCCGCCGACGGTGGAGAACTGGAAGGATTGCGGAAAGTGGCCGCAGGTGTAATTGCGCCGGCAGCCGAACCGTTCGGCCGCGTGATTGAGCGCGGTTTCCAGTGCCGGCCCGAAGATTCCGGGCTGCACGGTGACGGTCTGGTTGGTCTCGTTGATCGCCAGCACCTTGTTCATGTGGGTGGACATATCCAGCGTGACCCCGCCCTGGACGGCTTCAAAACCGCGGGTGACCGACGACCGTCCGCTGACCACATACAGCGGGATGCGCTCCTGGTGGCAGAAGCGGACGATCCGGGTGATGTCTTCCGGGCTGCGGGGATGGACGACCACATCCGGCAGGTTTTCGATCACGCCGGAGCGCAGGCGTAGGCTGTCGATCATCCCCTGGCCGTAACTGGCCCGCAAACGGTGGTAGCCGTCGGTCTGGATGTTGTCTTCGCCGACGATAGCGGCCAGTACACGGCGGTGTTCCGGTATTAGCGTGGCCGGCGGCTGGTCGGGAACCAGATCCAGACCGAGATTGGCCGGCTTGTCGAATCCGTCGGTGGGCACGGCCAGCAGTTCGTGGATCATCGCAACCATCCCGCGGCCGGGATGTTTAAAGCGGTCCGGCGCGCCCCAGCGGAAGATCGACCGGAAAGAGCGTTCCGGGAGTGGGCCCTGGTACCAGTTTGGGGTTTTGTCCCGATCAGTCATTCTGCCCCGCTCCTTCCCCCTGTTGTGCCCATAACTGCTGGGAGATCAGCATTGCCTGCCGGGTGACGGTTTCCGCCTGGTGCGGGTCCCCGGCTGCGGCGCTGGCCTGCAGGTGCCGGTAGAAATCGTGTGAGGCGGTCCGGGCCGCCGGGCTGCGGAAGTAGCGCCGGCCCAGGGCGGGGTACAACTCGCGGAAGCCGTTCAGGATCAAGGTGAAGACCGGGTTGCCAGAGGCGATCGTCAGGTGGTGGTGCAGCGCCCAGTCTGCCTGGGCGTAGGCCTCGGCTTCTGCAGGCAGGGTGAGATTGTCTGCCAGCAGGGCAATCAACCCGGTCGCTTGGTTCTCGACGGCAGCGCGAGCGTAGGCCGGGGCCAGCAAAGCTCGGACGGCGAGCAGGTTTTCGATGAACTTCTCCGGCAGGTTGTTGGCATGCCGGGCGATGGCGGCCAGGACACCGAGGCTGCCTTCCTCCCAGTAATTACATATCCGGGTGGGTTTCCCATGCTGGATCTCGATCCAGCCATCACGAGCCAGCCGCTGCAGAGCTTCCCGCAGGGTGGGCCGGGTGACGCCTAACTGGGTGGCCAGTTCGCGTTCACCAGGCAAGGTAGTATTGACGGGGAAATACCCGCTGAGGATAGCCTCGATCAGGCGGGTTTCGGTGATCTCAGCCGGTTTGGCAGGGGTGATCCAATTCATGAAGCTCTCCTCTGGTAAGTGGTCTGACCAGCTATCTTCAGTATATAGATTTTCTCCTTGCCTGTCCAGAAGGAAAATACCGCGCCAGTCAAATTCTTCCGGCGATATAATGCTGGGAAATCCTATCCGGAATTGCTTAGAGCGTGCTGCAGAGGAGAAAATCATGAAGATGAAGACCGCGATCCAATCCCAATATCACGCCTCGCTGGCGATGCTGCGGCAGGTGGTGGAACTGTGCCCGGCTGTGCTGTGGGATGACCCGGCTTATAAGAACCGCTACTGGCAGATTGCCGCCCATACCCTGTTCTATTCCCATTTTTACCTGCATCCCTCAGCCGAGGATTTCCAGCCTCTCCGGGGACTACGGGCTGACAGTCATCGATTCGACCCGACCGGCGACGATGGCCAGCAGGAACCGCAGACACAGGCTGAACTCCTGGGCCTGATCGACCAATTCTCAGCGCAGATCAATGACCTGGTCAACGCCCTGAACCTGGAGGCCGGATCCGGCTTTCATTGGCTGGATATGACCAAGTTCGAGCTGCAGTTCTACAACATCCGGCATCTGATGCAGCATACCGGAGAACTGGCTGAACGGCTGTGGCAGGTGGCTGGTATTGAAATCCGCTGGGTTGGGCACCGACCGGAAGGGGTGTAATCCCAACTTTTGGGCAGGGATCAGGCCCTCCGACCTAACAAAATTGTAAGTAGGAAATCAGTACCGCCGGTGCTATAGTAAGGTTAGTCAATATCCATGGAGGAAACATGCATACCATCAAGAAATACGCACTTATTATCCTGACCACAGCCCTGTTTGCATTCTTTATCGTCTGGCCTTACCTGCCCAAGCCGCTGGTTTCCTGGGCTGGCTGACAAACCCTACGCATAACTTCAGATCGGGGGCTGTGCCTACCTCCTGCAGAGGCAGGTGTCTTTTCGCACATTTGAATTTATACCAGCGCAGGCAAGCGATCGTATGCGATCTTTTCCAAAAAGGGCTCAGTTCTATATCCTGACCGTCACCGCAATCGGGGCAATCCTCCTGGGGCTGGGAGTGCCGCGTCTGGACCTGGCGCGCTGGCCTGAGGTCCTGGCATTATCCGTCCTGGGCGGGCTGGCTCTGATTTTCAATGCGCTGGGGACGACCGAGAACACCCATTACAACATCTGCCTGATGGTATTCAGTTTTACGCTGTTCCAATTGGGTGCGCCAGAACTGGCGGTGGTGATCACATTGGCGCATCTGATCGAGTGGCCGGTGAATAAGTGGAGCTGGTTCATCCAGACCTTCAATATCGGCCAGTACATCATCACCGGATATACGGCCGGATTGATCTTCAGGCTGCTGAACCCGGCAGCCGAATTTACGTCTACCGGCGGTGTGGCAGCACTGTTTGCAGCATTGCTGACGTTCGTGCTGCTGAATGCGCTGCTGGTGGGGTTGGTGATCTACCTGACACGGGGGATCGGCTTTAAAAAGTCCGGGGTGTTTAACTTTCTGCCGCTGATGATCGATTTTACGCTGGTGTGTATGGGCGCGGCGGGCTTCATTCTGTGGGGCACGCATCCGTTGCTGGTTGTGCTGCTGCTGGTCTCGCTTTATATCTTATACAGCGTGCTGCGTGTGCCGGCGCTTGAGCGTGAGAGCATGATGGATGCCAAGACCGGGGTTTTCAATGCCCGTTACCTGGTCAAAAACCTGGAGGAAGAACTGGCGCGTGCGAACCGTTACCAGCGGCCGCTGACGATCGTGATGGCCGACCTCGATCTGCTGCGCAATATCAATAATACTTACGGGCATCTGGCCGGAGATGTGGTGCTAAAGGGCGTGGCCGATATCCTGCGCACCAACGTGCGGGAATATGATATTGTTGCCCGTTTTGGCGGTGAGGAATTTGCCATTATGTTTCCCGAGATGTCCCCTGAGGATGCCTACCCGCCCATTGACAGGATCCGTAAACTGATCGAGGAAGCCGGATTTGAAGTTGCCACCAGTCCGAGGCCGATCAAGGTCACGCTCAGTTTTGGGATCGCTGGGCGCACGGGGGATGCCACTTCCGCCCGTGATCTGATCCATAATGCGGATATCGCCCTGTATGCCGCCAAGCAGGAAGGCCGCAACCGGGCGAGATTGTATTCTTCTGTACTTGCCAATCTGATCGGGATGGATCCCAACTACCGGGCGGAAGAACGCATGGTAGACCTGGATGACCGGGTCCGGACGTACGTTTACGAACCGCCGAGAGAAGACCTGGAAACCCAGCAGCCGACGAAATAACTCTCTGCTGCTTCCGGATCAAGGTCCCGGCAAATCACCGTTATAATTGCCCCATGAATAATGATCAAAATCAAAAACGAGCCCGCCAGGAACGGGGACGCCGGGTGCGCCGCGCTTGGCGAGGACTTCAGCACCGCTTGACGCGCTACTGGGGTGCGCTGACCGGCTTTTTCAACCAGATCTATCTCGGGATTCTGCTGGCGGCTGGGGCAGCGCTGGCGGCCGGGTCGTTCTTTGTCGCCAACTCCTTGAGTGAAAAAAGTACTGCCGTTCTGGTGGCGTCGCTGGGCGCGGCCCTGGGTACGGCTGTGTTCGCCTTCACTCTGCCGGCTGTGCTGCGCGCTAAAGTTCGTGAAGGTGTGCGTCAGATCGAGAGGCAGATCGAGACTGACCTGGTGCTCAAGCAAGACCTGCGTCAATTAACCGAGGTTGGCGAGGAACAGCGCGAGGAGATCATCCTGCTGCAAAAGGAGAAGGCGATCCTGGAGCGCGAGCTGGAAAAGCAGAAGAACATGCATGTCGAGGTGGACAGCATCCGCCCGATCGAGAAGGTCTCCTTCCTGGAGGTTAAGTCGATGATCACGGATGTGCTCCTGCGAGAGCTGGAAAGCGCACCACCGGACAGCCTGCGGCGGGGCAGCGAACAGGAATACCTAGGGATCCTGGATACTCGGTTCAAGGCCAACCTGGGCGTGGACATGAAAAAGGTCGGTCTGCGGATCAACGACGCCGGGCAGGTGGTCATTTCAGGGATTCGATCCGAATTCCAGGGGTTCTTTGTCGAAAAGGAAGATTGGAAACTGTACGAGATCCGCGAGAAGAAATGGGGCGGTGTGCTCGGGCAGGGGCCATCCAAGCGGGTGCTGCCGGGCGATGAGCGGCTGGCAGAGCTGACCATCGACCAGCGTAGTTCGCTGATGGACCGGCTTTCGCTGGGGGTGGATTTCTCCTACCTGGACGAATCGATCCGTAAGTTCACGATGGAGTATCTGAACGTGCTGCTGGCGCCGCTGGCGCGCGAGATCGTTTTCACGGAGGAGGAGAGCCAGCCGACGATGCAGTTGAGTGACTTCCTCGGGGTGCACAATGCCCAGATCGAGAACCAAGTCCGCCGGCTGCGTGAGCGTCTGGCCTCAGTTGATAAACGGCTGCTGGAGGAGGGCGATGAGCGGCGCTGAATTGCGGCCGGTATCCTTCGATCCGATCGGCCTGATCCACAGCCCGTTCAAGCAGCCCAGCGGGATGCCGATCCAGCCGGCGGCCGCGTTGGGGGTCAAGGGATGGATCGAGATGCAGCCGGATTTCGTGCCCGGGCTGGCCGACCTGGAAGGTTTTTCTCATCTGATCCTGTTGTATCACTTCCATCAGGCAGGCGCAGCCCGGCTGCAGGTGACCCCGTTCCTGGATGGTGAGCCGCATGGGGTGTTTGCCACCCGAGCGCCCAGTCGTCCGAATCCGATCGGCCTTTCGATCGTGCGGCTGACGGCAGTTTCCGGCAAGCGGCTGGAGATCGAGAATGTGGATATCCTGGATGGTACACCGCTGCTGGATATCAAACCCTATATCCCGGACTTTGATCATTGGGAGGTCTCTGGCCTGGGGTGGTACCGGGGATCGCGTGATGAACTGCGGCAGACCCGATCGGACGATCGTTTTGGCAAAGAAGACGACTCGCAATTATAAGGAGCATATGGCTCAAATCGTAAATCAGAATTCGTTCCTGCTGCTGGTGATCGGGCTGTGGGTAATGGCGGCGGTGCTGATCTTGCGGCGGTCAACCGACCAGTGGGCGCTGATCAGTTTGGGTGCGGTAACAGTCGTTTTGGCCGTCGTGTTTCTGGCGCTGCGGCCGGCTGCGGTTGAGGATCCAGGCGCGGCGGGCGTGCGCAATCAGATCGGGGCAGGGATGCCGGTCTTGCTGGAGGTGCGGTCTCCAAATTGACTGGCCTGCCTAGCAGCCGAGCCCATCGTGAATGGGCTGAAGACAGAATTGGTAGGACAATTGGTCGTGCTGGTGGTGGATGTCCAGACCGGAACCGGTCGGGAAATCTCCCGGGAATATGGCACACTTGGGACGCCGACCTTCATATACTTTAATGCGGACGGCGAAGAGGTCTGGCGGATGGTGGGTTCGATCGATCCAGAGAGAGTCCGCCAGTCACTTCCCTGAGTGAGTCGGCAGAGGATGGCTGCGAAATGATGGACGTGCAGAAATTGATCGATCTCCTGGGACTGGAGGCGTTACATGGCGAGGGCGGGCTGTATCGCCAATCCTATCGCTCGGCGGATGTGCTGCCCCTGGGCGCGCTGCCGGACCGCTATCGTTCTGCCAAGCCGGCCGGGACGGCGATCTACTATCTGCTAACCGGCGAACCGGATTCGTTTTCGGCTTTCCACCGGCTGCCGACTGATGAGGTTTACCATTTTTACCTCGGCGATCCGGTCCGATTGACGCTGCTCGACCCGACGGGAGGGCTAGATGTGGTGACTCTGGGGCAGGACCTTTTCGGTGGGGAGCGGGTGCAGTATGCTGTCCCGGCCGGGGTGTGGCAGGGGCTGAGACTAGCGCCGGGAGGCGCATATGCATTGATGGGTACCACCATGGCGCCGGGATACACCGATGAGGATTTTGATCTGGCCAACCGCAAGGACTTACTCACCAGGTTTCCGCAGCATGGCGAGATCATTGAGAAATTAACAAGGAAGTAACAATGACCGAACACTCACCGGACAAATTCTTTGACTTCACCGGACGAGTGGTGCTGGTGACTGGCGGTTCCGGCGGGATCGGGGAGGGGATCGTGCGGCGTTTTGTCCAGACCGGCGCGCAGGTGGCTCTCAATTACCGCAGCAGCCAGACTGCGGCGGAAAAGATCGCCGAAGAGCTTGCCGCTGCCGGGGGAGAGGTAATTGTGATCCAGGCGGATGTGACCGATGAGGGCGAGGTGGAACGGCTGGTGAGCGAAACTGTATCCCGCTTTGGCCGACTGGATTTGCTGGTCAACAATGCGGGAGCATACCCGGAGCGCATGCTGGCGGAAATGAGCGCCAGTGAATGGGATGCGGTCCTCGCAGCCAATTTGCGCAGCGTTTTCCTGTGCACCCAGGCCGCGGCCCGCCAGATGACCGTCCAGGAGGGCGGAGGGGCGATCATCAATATTGCTACAGTGGAGGCGATCCAGCCAGCGCCTGGATACAGCCATTACAACGCCTCCAAGGCCGGGGTGCTGATGTTCACACGCTCAGCCGCCAATGAATACGGCCGGCAGGGTATCCGGGTGAATGCGGTCTCCCCCGGGCTGATCTGGCGGCCGGGGATCGAGGAAAGCTGGCCGGAGGGCGTGCGCCATTACCGCCAGTCTGCCCCGCTGGGACGGTTGGGCCAGCCGGACGATATCGCTGATGCCTGTCTTTTCCTGGCATCTCCGGCCTCCCGCTGGATCAGCGGGATCAACCTGATCGTGGATGGCGGCGTATTGACCAACATGAGTTTCTAGGAGGAAAGTATGAACTTCGAAGCGATCAATTCCCCGTTCCTGGTCCCGTTCTCGGGCGGATTTCGGATCGACGACCAGCCCACCCGCCCGCCCGATGATCAGGCTGACAAGAAGACCAATAAGGATCTCCTTAAATCATTGGTGGCGGAACTGCGGGAACTGCAGCAGGTGCTGTACGCCGATGACCGCTACAGCGTGCTGCTGATCTTCCAGGCGATGGATGCCGCCGGCAAGGACAGTACGATCCGAAATGTGATGACCGGGGTCAACCCGGCGGGGTTCCAGGTATTTTCCTTTAAAGTGCCCAGCGCCGAGGAATTGGACCATGACTTCCTGTGGCGCACCAGCAAACGGCTGCCCGAGCGCGGCCGGATCGGGGTATTCAATCGTTCGTATTACGAGGAAGTGCTGGTGGTGCGTGTGCATCCCGGGATCCTGGACGGCCAAAAACTGCCAGAGGTGCCGGATGACCTGACCGAGTTCTGGCGGCTGCGCTACCAATCGATCAATGAGCACGAACAGCACCTGGCCCGGAACGGGACAGTGATCATGAAATTCTGGCTGAATGTCTCCAGGGATGAGCAAAAGGAGCGATTCCTCTCCCGGCTGGATGAGCCGGAAAAGCACTGGAAGTTCTCGGTTGGGGATGTAAAAGAACGCAGTCATTGGGACAGTTATATGCAGGCGTATGAGGAGATGCTGAATGCCACCTCGCGGCCGTGGGCACCGTGGTATGCGATCCCGGCGGACAGCAAGCCGTTCATGCGGCGGTCGGTGGCCCAGATCGTAGTGGACAATTTGAAAGCCCTGGATATCGCCTATCCGACTGTGGACCCGGCTGAGAAAGCCCGCTTCGACGAGATGCGCACCCTGCTGGAAAAAGAGTAATCCCGAGCAGCCATAACGCGGAGATACACCGATGCCAAAAATGGTTCCAAAGATCATCCTGGAAGGCACGCGCCTGACGCATAAGACCGACCTGGCCTTCGCCCTCAACGAGCACCCGCGGATTGTCGGGCCGCGCAAGTACAAATATCACAGCCCGCTGGTCTCGGGAGAGTGGTGTGCGTTTTCAAACTTTCCCTGGGGGCACGGGCTGATCAACTTTACCCCCGACCAGGAGGCGCTGGCCATGGAGACCTACCACACCTGGGCGCGGTTATTTGAACTGCAGCGCTATTACTCCTGGATCATCGACCGCTTTCATCTTTCCACCCGGCTGTACCAGCAGATGACCTATGACAAAGATTACGATTTTACCTGGCTGGAACAGCGTCTGCTGCCGCTTGGGTTCCGGATCGTGTTGTGCATCCGGCGGCCGGAGACCTTTGAGGCCGCCAAAGTAGAACGGTTGAAGGTCTCAGGCAACCCGTCTCAATATGACGACCTGGGACTGTTCATCCGCGAGCAGGAGCAGATCCAGCGGCTGGCGGCGCAGTCGAGTTTACCGGTCTTTGAGGTCGATATCAGCGATGATAACGTGGATGCGGCGGCAGATCGGGTGGCAGACTGGATGGAACAGACCGGCGGGCTGTATTTGCCCTAAGGTATAATTCTGACAATCAAGAGAACATTACAGGAGGAAGATATGGACTGGTGGTTGATATTGTTGATCTTTATTGTGATCGTGCTGATCGTGTGGTGGTTGCTCTCACGCCAGGTGGAGGACCAACCCGAGGCCGGGCATCATGAGGAAGCTCACGCAGCCGTGAGTTCCGACGATCTGACCAAAATTGAGGGGATCGGCCCGAAGGTGAAAGGGCTGCTGAACGAAGCTGGAATCATGACTTTCGCCCAGCTGGCAGCCAAAACCCCGGAGGAACTGGATGCCATCCTGGACGCGGCTGGGTCGATCTACAAAGCGATGGACGAGACGTCCTGGCCGAAGCAGGCCAAGCTAGCTGCGGCCGGCAAGTGGGAAGACTTGAAAAAACTTCAGGACGAACTGGTCGGCGGAAAGTAGGTCAGTGTCAAACGTCAGAGAAAGCCCTTCACTTTGAAGGGCTTTTTTCGTGGTGCAGTTCAGTCATCCCCGCCAAACAGATCCAGCCATTCATCGAGCTCGTCACCGCTGATCTTGAGGTCATCACGCCGGTCGCTGCTCCCGCTGTCCAGCAGATCCAGGCTGAACGTTTCCGAGGGCACCACCCTGGCCCTGGCCCGCCGTGTAGCGGCCTGCACTGCGTGATCTGAACTGACCACCGTCCAGTTGGCGGCGGCATTGCCCAGGCGTTTGAGGTGGCGGGAGATGGCATAATCGGCTTCTTCGCCGGAGCGGACGAAGCGGGCAGTGACGCGGCCGTGCACGCTGGCGCGGGCATGGCCGGTGGCGGAATGGTCAAAATAGACCTCGACATCCTTGCCGGAGCGCTGGCAGAATGCTTGCAGCAGTTCGACCAGTTTTTGCTCGTCTTCCGGGTCGTCCAGGCGCAGGCCGGGGATCTTCCCGATCAGGTTGTGTCCATCGATAAGATACGGCATGACCGAATTCTAGCCTGTTCCCGGAGGATGTCAAGCCGGGGAGGCCGGATAAAAAAAGGGGTGCTGATTTCCAGCGAATGCGGTCGGGTTTTGTGTTATATTCAAATCAAGGCAACTCACGAACAGGGCGATTGATATGCAAAGCTGGCGAAGGATCTTTTATTTTCTCTTGCTGAATGTGGCTGTTTCAGCGCTGACCACCTGGACGGTGGTGACGCTGTTCATCAACCTGCCGGCGTCCGGACCGGAGAGCCTGCCGCCCAGCGCGCCGGCCAACGGCGGCGGTGAACTTTTGCTGGTGACCCAACCAGTGGGCGGGCAGGACGGGCCTGCGGCGGTGGAGATCACCCCGGACTTGCTGTCGATCGAGAGTATCATCGGCACCGGCGAGTTGGATACCGAGCGGGTGCTGATCCAGCATATTGGTCAGAAGGAGATCTCGCTGACCGGTTGGCAGCTGCGGGACGAGGATGGCAATGCCTACAACTTCCCGGCCCTGACGATGTTCCAGGGTGGGGCGGTGACGGTGTATTCCCGCAGCGGCACCAGCACGGTAGTGGAGTTGTACTGGGGACAGGACAGCCCGGTGTGGCAGCCGGGAGAACAGGCCTTCCTGATCGATCCGCAAGGGGAGATCAGGGCGGTGTACACCGTGCCGTGATGGCGTCTGGTCATGGCTAACCTCGACCGGGTAATTGACACGATCATGCAGGCGGCGATGGCACGCGGCGAGTTCGATAACCTGCGCGGCAAAGGCCAACCCCTCAATCTTAAAGTAAATCCCCACGTGGAGCGCGATTGGCAGCTGGCTTTTTCGATGCTGGAGCAGCACGGCTTTGCCTTGCCCTGGATCGAAGACCGCAAAGAGATCGAGCAGTCCCTGGCAGCCGCGCAGACGGCGCTCCGCCGCTCGTGGGAATGGTGCCAAAACCGCCTGGCGGATAATGATGGAGATCAGCTGGCGGAAGAGGAATGGCGCAAGGCTGTCCGGCGCTTCAGCGAGAGCGCGGCAGCCCTGAATGTGCGGATCAAAGCCTATAACCTGGCGATCCCGGCAGATGTGTTCTGCCGGCCGGTGATCGATGTGGGACGGGAGATCAAGGAGATCAGCACGGCGACACCGGAATAACGCTGGTCTGCTTGCCAACCGGGTGCCCCTCGGTTACACTTAATCTGATCACGGCTCAAAATCAACTTCAGACAATCGACTATCGCTTACTGGAAAGTATCCATGTCACAAGCCTTCTATCGAAAATGGCGTCCCGCCAAATGGGACCAGGTCGTCGGCCAGCAGCATGTCGTCCAGACGCTGCGGAATGCCGTCAGCGCTGGCCGGCAGGGGCACGCCTACCTGTTCGCCGGGCCGCGCGGTACCGGCAAGACGACCGTCGCCCGGATCCTGGCCAAAGCCGTCAACTGCCTGGCCGAGGACCAATCGGCTCGTCCGTGTGACGAGTGCGACCACTGCCGGGCGGTGGCGTCCAGCAGCTTCCTGGACCTGATCGAGATCGACGCGGCTTCCAACACCAGCGTGGAAGATGTGCGCGATCTGCGCGACAAGATCAATTTCTCCCCCAACCAGGGGCGGTATAAAGTTTATCTGATCGACGAAGTCCACATGCTCTCGACGGCGGCTTTCAATGCTTTGCTGAAGACGCTGGAAGAACCGCCGCCGCACGCCATCTTTGTGCTGGCAACCACCGAAGTCCACAAGATCCCGGCTACCGTGCTCTCGCGCTGCCAGCGTCATGAGTTCCGGCGGATCCCGCTGGTGGAGATCATCAACCATTTAAAGGAAATGGCGGTCAAGGAAGGTTTGGAGGTGGAACCGGAGGTGCTGCAGTTGGTAGCCCGGCAGGCCACCGGCAGCCTGCGGGATGCGATCTCGCTGCTGGACCAGCTTTCGGCGATGGGTACCAGCATCGGGCTGGAAGCAGCTCAAGCCGTACTGGGGACGGCTACCAGCCAGGCGGTGATCGATCTGACAGATGCCGTCCTGTCCCAGGATGCGGCCTCGGGGATGGATATCCTGCATGCCAGCCTGGATGCCGGGAGTGACCCGCGCCAGTTCGCCCGTCAGGTGGTCGAATACCTGCGGGGGGTGATGCTGGTGCGGGTGGGGAATGCCGAAATGGTCGATGCAACCGCCGAGACCCGGCAGCATATGGCCCGGCAGGCCCAGGGTTTCGCGGCCCCGGAGGAACTGCTGCGGGTGATCCGGGCATTCAACGCGGCAGCGACCGAAGGGCGCGGCAACTGGCAGCCTTCGCTGCCGCTGGAGTTGGCGATCCTGGAAGCGCTGAGCGGGTCGCAGGGCGCGCCACAGGCCGGGCCGGCTCCCTTGGCAGGCAGCGGCGATCTGCCCAAGCAGACCAAAGCACCGCCTCCCTCGGTCAAACCGGCGACTGGCACTCCGCCCGGCACTCCGCCCGAGACTGGCAAGACTACCGCGCCGAGCGCCGAGATCCGTAAGCAATGGGGGCAGATCGTGCAGTTGGTGCGCGAGCATAGTCCGAATACCACTGGCTTGCTGAACCCGAAGACCTGCCAGTACACCTGGGAGAATGGTGTGCTGCGCCTGTATTTCAGCAGCCCGTTATTAAAAGATAAGATGGAATCCGAGAAGCATCTGGCCGCCCTGAGGCATGCCGCTGGCCAGGTATTTGGCGAGGAAGTGGAAGTGCAGTGTTTCGTCTCCAGCGGCAGCGGCGGCCTGCCGCCCGAGATCGACAGCGCCGGCCGGGTGGCGGCGGCGATGCGGCTGGGTGGACAGATCGTGGATATCAATGACCTCGGGGCTGCGGCTCCGGATGAGGAATAAATTATGAAGATGCCAAAACAAGGCGGGCTTCCGAAAGGGATGGCCCAGCAGATACAGGCGCTGCAGCAGCAACTGGCGGCTGCCCAGGAAGAGATCGCCAACGCGGAAGTGGTCGGTTCGGCCGGTGGTGGGGTCGTCAGGGTGACCCTGCGCGGCGATCAGTCCTGCACCGGTGTGGAGATCGACCCGGAGGTACTGCCGGACGCGGATTCCGAGATGCTGCAGGACTTGATCCAGGCGGCTTTCAACCAGGCTCAGGAAGCGCTGGCTAAACTGACATCTGACAAGTTGGGACCCTTCCAGAATATGCTGGGGTTTTAGCCGGGCGTGATGCTGATCCCCGAACCTGTCCAGCGTCTGATCGATGCCTTCTCCCGCCTGCCGGGCGTTGGCCCCAAGACCGCCTCGCGCCTGACCTTTTTTTTGCTGCGCGGGGATGAGACCCTGTCGGTTGAACTGGCCGAAGCCCTGGCTGGCTTAAAGGCCAATACCGCCTACTGCCAGCAGTGCTGGAACATCACCACCATCGGGCGGACGCTGTGCGAGATCTGTGACCACCCGCGCCGCGATCCGGCGGTGATCTGCGTGGTCGAGGAGCCGCTGGATGTGCTGGCGCTGGAACGGACCGGGGGGTTTGAAGGGCATTACCACGTGCTGCATGGGGCACTCTCCCCGATCGAGGGGATCGGCCCGGAGGATATCAAGATCGCCGAACTGGTGGAGCGGTTGAGCAAGACGCCGGCCGGGGAGATCATCATTGCGACCAACCCGAGCATGGAGGGTGACGCCACGGCGATGTACCTGCAGCAGCAGCTGGCAGGCAGCGGCGCCCGGATCACCCGGCTGGCGCGCGGTCTGCCGGTGGGGGGCGACCTGGAATACGCCGACCATAACACGCTGCTGCGGGCGCTGGCCGGCCGGCAGGAGATGGAAGAGTAGGTAGGCGGCCGGATCGTCAGGTCGGGGTGGGTCAAGTTGGTCGGGGGGTGATGGGGCAGGATAGCAAAATAATGGCTGTCCTCGGTGCCTGATTACCAGGCGCTTGATCGTTCAGAAGTCATTTCCAAAACTCGTTGACCAATATTTGAAAACACCCTTGACGCGCGAGACGAACGCGGTATAATCATCAGGCTAGACGATCTCGCAATAAAATACCTGCAGATCACTAACAACTGAGCGAATGTGACAGAGCCCCCGATGTCAAAGAAACATGCTGGCATCGGCTTTTTGTCCCACCAAATCCTTGACACGGAAAAAGCGGGCTGGTAGAATTCTGCCCGCTTCCTTGATGGAGGCAAACGGTGGTAAAACACTCGCAGCACCTTAACAATTGAAAAGTGACAGCAAAGTCAAACCAAATCTTGTGCTCAGTGCCGTAGAACAAAAACCTAACACGTCTTCGGACGTGAAAAGAATTTTCTACGGAGAGTTTGATCCTGGCTCAGGATGAACGTTGGCGGCGTGCTTAATACATGCAAGTCGAACGAGGACAAAGTATTCGTACTCTGTTCCTAGTGGCGAACGGGTGAGTAACGCGTTGGTGACCTGCCCCGAAGAGGGGAATAACAACTTGAAAGAGTTGCTAATACCCCATAGTACCACCAGGGTTAGATACCTGGTGATTAAAGGAGAAATCCGCTTCGGGAGGGGCCTGCGTCCCATCAGCTAGTTGGTAGGGTAATGGCCTACCAAGGCGACGACGGGTAGGGGGCCTGAGAGGGTGGCCCCCCACAATGGTACTGAAACACGGACCATACATCTACGGATGGCAGCAGTAGGGAATATTGCACAATGGACGAAAGTCTGATGCAGCAACGCCGCGTGTGCGATGAAGGCCTTCGGGTTGTAAAGCACTTTTACGTGGGAAGAGGAAGGACTGTACCACGTGAATAAGGATCGGCCAACTACGTGCCAGCAGCCGCGGTAACACGTAGGATTCGAACGTTATCCGGAATTACTGGGCGTAAAGCGCGTGTAGGCGGTTTGGTAAGTTGGGTGTTAAATCTCCGGGCTCAACCCGGAGTCGTCGCCCAAAACTACCAGACTTGAGGACGATAGAGGGAGGTGGAATTCCGGGTGTAGCGGTGAAATGCGTAGATACCCGGAGGAACACCAGTGGCGAAGGCGGCCTCCTGGGTCGTACCTGACGCTCAGACGCGAAAGCTAGGGTAGCAAACGGGATTAGAAACCCCGGTAGTCCTAGCCGTAAACGATGTAGACTTGGTGTTGGTGGTGTGAAAGCCATCAGTGCCATAGCTAACGCAGTAAGTCTACCGCCTGGGGATTACGATCGCAAGATTAAAACTCAAAGGAATTGACGGGTCCCCGCACAAGCAGCGGAGCGTGTGGTTTAATTCGATGCTACGCGAAGAACCTTACCTGGGTTTGACATATAGGTGGTAGGGAGCCGAAAGGTGACCGACTCTTCGGAGAGCCTATACAGGTGATGCATGGCTGTCGTCAGCTCGTGCCGTGAGGTGTCCGGTTAAGTCCGGTAACGAGCGCAACCCTCGCTGTATGTTACAAGTGTCATACGGGACTGCCGGTATAAAGCCGGAGGAAGGTGAGGATGACGTCAAGTCAGCATGTCCTTTATATCCAGGGCTACACACACGCTACAATGGTCAGTACAATAGGTCGCAAAGCCGCAAGGTGGAGCCAATCCCTAAAGCTGACCTCAGTTCGGATTGTAGGCTGCAACTCGCCTACATGAAGTTGGAGTTGCTAGTAACCGCGCGTCAGCACAGTGCGGTGAATACGTTCCCGGGGATTGTACACACCGCCCGTCACGTCATGGAAGCTGGAAACGCCCGAAGTCGGTATCCTAACCGTAAGGAGGGAGCTGCCTAAGGCGGGTCTGGTAACTGGGACGAAGTCGTAACAAGGTAGGTGTACCGGAAGGTGCGCCTGGATCACCTCCTTTCTAGATAGACCGGACGAGGTCCGGCACTCGATGAGCAATCATCCGTAGTGCAGACCCCGATCCAAACAGGAGCTTTCTAAGAGCATGAGAGCGCCTGGCCTCAAACGGTGTTGAGGCAGCAAGATGCGATGAGGCTTTACTGTCACTTTTGAGTTGTTGAGGGTCTGCGACGTTTACCACGGGCCTGTAGCTCAGATGGTTAGAGCGCTGTGCTGATAACGCAGAGGCCAGTGGTTCGAGTCCACTCAGGCCCACCTTAAAAATAGAACACCAGGAAGATTGCGAAAGCAACCTGGGGATGTAGCTCAGCTGGGAGAGCGCCGCCTTTGCAAGGCGGAAGTCAGGGGTTCGAGTCCCCTCATCTCCACTGCGGCTGCGCAAACAACCGACAGACAGGAGCACTGCACTGCAACGAGTGGAAGCTTCACAATAAACCAAGATGGTACCATCGCAAGGGAAATTCAACCCGGCGGTGTGCCGGGTTGTCTGTTTGAACGGGACCTTATCAAAAGAATACTGAAGCCGGTTGAAGGGCGAGGCGTGCGCCGCACGAGCTGCGGATTGCGCCTCGGCAGTCAACCGATTGCCAGCGGAAGACAACTTCCGTCCAGTACCTTAATAATTGAATAGATAGTAAAACAAATCCTAAAGAAGTAAGTCAAAAATCAAGATCCTTAGTGGATCCAGGACTTGTCTCAAGCAAGAACTGGAACTAACTGATGATCGCGGAAAATTTTCGATCTCTCCGCATCACATGATAGTTAAGCTACTAAGGGCCTATGGTGGATGCCTTGGCGCAAAGTGCCGATGAAGGACGTGGGACACTGCGATAAGCCTCGGGTAGCCGTGTACAGGTGTTGATCCGGGGATTTCCGAATGGGGAAACCCGATAGAGGCGAACCTCTATCATCCTTATGTTGAACACATAGACATTTGGAAGGGCACTCAGGGAACTGAAACATCTTAGTACCTGAAGGAAAAGAAATCAAAGAGATTCCCTTAGTAGTGGCGAGCGAACGGGGAACAGCCCAAACCGCGCATGCTTGCATGTGCGGGGTTGTAGGACCGGTAGAAGGGAGCCGACTGGCTAGTAGAACAGCGTGGGAAAGCTGACCAAAGAGGGTGATAGTCCCGTATACGAAAGCTGGAAAGCCCTGACCGTGTTCCTGAGTACCGCCGGACCCGTGTAATCCGGTGGGAATCTGGGGAGACCACTCTCCAAGGCTAAATACACTTTGCGACCGATAGTGAACAAGTACCGTGAGGGAAAGGTGAAAAGCACCCCGGTGAGGGGAGTGAAATAGAACCTGAAACCATAGGCCTACAAGCGGTCGGAGGGCTATAGCAGCAATGCGATGCCTGACGGCGTGCCTTTTGGAGAATGAGCCTGCGAGTTAATCTCAGTGGCTAGGCTAAAGAAGTGACATCTGTAACCGTAGCGAAAGCGAGTCTGAATAGGGCGTGCAGTCGCTGGGATTAGACACGAAACCGGGTGAGCTACCCATGGGCAGGGTGAAGCGAGTTTAAACGCTCGTGGAGGCCCGAACCTTTCGCCGTTGCAAAGGCGTGGGATGACCTGTGGGTAGGGGTGATATGCCAAACGAACTCGGAGATAGCTTGTTCTCCCCGAAATAGCTTTAGGGCTAGCGTCACGCGTTTAGTACCGGAGGTAGAGCACTGGATGGGCTCGGGGGCTTACCGCTTACCAACCCCAACCAAACTCCGAATGCCGGTACTCCAAGCGTGGCAGTCGGACCACGGGAGATGAGTTTCGTGGTCGAGAGGGAAAGAGCCCAGACCATCATCTAAGGTCCTCAAGTCTATGCTAAGTGGGAAACGATGTGAGATTACACAGACAACCAGGAGGTTGGCTTAGAAGCAGCCACCCTTTAAAAAGTGCGTAACAGCTTACTGGTCAAGTGATCTTGCGCGGAAAATTTAACGGGGCTAAGCATAGCACCGAAGATATGGGTGTCATAGCAATATGACGCAGTAGGGGAGCGTTCTGCCAGCGGTGAAGGTGTACCGTGAGGAGCACTGGAGCGGGCAGAAGTGAGAATGCAGGCATGAGTAGCGCAAAACATGTGAGAATCATGTTCGCCGTAAGTCTAAGGTTTCCGACGGCAGGTCAATCCGCGTCGGGTTAGTCGGTCCTTAGCCGAGGCCGAAAGGCGTAGGTGATGGACATCCGGTCAACATTCCGGAACCACTCTTGAGGAGCGATGGGGGGACGCAGCGAGGTAGGCCAGCCTGTTATTGGATTCAGGTGCTAAGTGTGTAGGCGTTGAGGCCCGTAGGAAAATCCGCGGGCTGAGCTGAGGCACGAATGCGAGCCTCTAAGGCATAAGTGGTTGAGCCTTGCTGCCAAGAAAAGCCTCTAAGCGTTGAATCAAGAGTGACCGTACCGCAAACCGACACTGGTAGACGGGTAGAGTATACCAAGGCGAACGGGAGAACCCTCGTTAAGGAATTCGGCAAATTGACCCCGTAACTTCGGGATAAGGGGTGCCTCTGCGTGTGAACGTAAAACTACGGAAGCATGTGGAGGTCGCAGAAAACAGGCTCTGGCGACTGGTTAACAAAACCACAGGTCTCTGCTAAGTCGAAAGACGATGTATAGGGGCTGACGCCTGCCCGGTGCCGGAAGGTTAAAGGGAGAAGTTAGCGCAAGCAAAGCTTTGAACTGAAGCCCCGGTGAACGGCGGCCGTAACTATAACGGTCCTAAGGTAGCGAAATTCCTTGTCGGGTAAGTTCCGACCCGCACGAATGGC
>JAGVCA010000039.1 GCA_020059485.1 Anaerolineales bacterium | reverse complement strand
CTGATCACGCCGGTGGCGCTGGAACAGGGCTCGAACTTCGCCATTCGCGAAGGCGGCCTGACCGTCGGCGCTGGCGTCATTACCGAGATCCTGGACTAAACATGGCTGCTAAACAAAAGATCCGCATTCGATTGAAAGCCTTCGACCACCGTGTGCTGGACCAGTCCGCCCGGCGGATCGTCGAAACTGCTGAGCGCACCGGCGCCCGAGTTGTTGGCCCGGTCCCGCTCCCGACAAAGCGCGAGCGCTTTACTGTTCGCCGTTCGACCTTTATCGACAAAGACTCGCACGAACACTTCGAGATCCGCACCCACAATCGTCTGATCGATGTGCTGGATCCGGATTCAAAGACCATCGACATGCTCATGCGGCTCAATTTGCCGGCGGGCGTCGATATCGAGATCAAGATCTAAGATCGAGATCTGAAACGCAGGTGATACCCAGGCTGCATCTGTCCTAGTGCATTCTGGATTAACAAAAGAATAGCGCTGCAAGAGCCCGCCGGGTCAGGAAGACCAACATTGCTTTCTACCGGTCGGCTGACTGCTGCGCTAAGGGATGATGAGGCCCAGCCCGGCTTACAGTCCCTGCAAAATCTAATTAAGTAGGAGAACAACTGATATGTTCAAAGGGCTTATTGGTAAGAAAATCGGCATGACCCAGATTTTCGATGAGGTTGGCAATGCTGTGCCTGTAACACTCATTGAAGCTGGGCCTTGCTATGTCACCCAGGTGCGCACGCGCGAGACCGATAACTATCGCGCTGTCCAGCTGGGATTCGCTGAGATCAAGCCCGCCCGCTTGACCGGAGGACAGTTGGGTCACCTGACAAAAGTCGGTGCCCCCCCGCTCCGGTTTTTGCGTGAGTTCCGCACCAAAGAGGAACTGAAGGTTGGCGACAAACTCACCGCTGATGTCTTCGAGTTGGGAGACACTGTCGATGTGATCGGGACCAGCAAGGGCAAAGGCTTTGCTGGCGCGATGAAACGCCACGGCTTCGCTGGCGGCCCGATCACCCACGGTCAGTCCGACCGCCAACGCTCGGTTGGCTCCATCGGCGCCACCTCCGGCACCGGCCGCGTCTTCAAAGGGAAGCGCATGCCCGGCCGGATGGGCAACGACCGGGTCACTGTTCACAATCTCAAGATCGCCTTCGTAGATGGCGAACGTAACCTGATCGGTGTCCGCGGCGCGATTCCTGGCGCTAAAGGCGGCCTGGTGTTGATCAAGGAGGCGCGCAAGCAGTAACTGCCTGGCAGTATGCAGCGTGAAATAAACCATGAAAGTTGATGTTTACACCCTTAATGGCAAGAAAACAGGCGAGACTGTTGAACTGCCTGCCGAAATATTTGAAGCGCCGGTCAATGTCGACCTGATGCATCAGGCTTACGTCCGCCAGCTGAGCAATGCCCGTCTGGGCACCCACAGCACCAAGGGGCGCAGCCAGGTCAGCGGCGGCGGCCGCAAGCCCTTCCGCCAGAAAGGCACCGGCCGGGCCCGCCAGGGCTCCACTCGGGCAGCCCAATGGGTGGGCGGCGGCAAGGTTCACACCCCCAGCCCGCGCTCCTACGAGAAAGCCATGCCCAAAAAGATGCGCCGCGCCGCCCTCCGTTCTGCTCTATCTGCCAAGGCAGCCGGGCAGGATATCGTGGTCGTCGATCTGCTCAAGATTGCAGAGCCCAAGACCAAAGAGATGCACGCCGCGCTTCAGAAACTGGTTGGCGAGTCCTCCGCCCTGATCCTCATCCCGCAGAAAGGCGCGGATGAAGCCCTGGTGGAACGCTCCGCCCGCAACCTGCCGTATGCCAAAACCCTTCTCGCCAGCTACATCAACGTGCGCGACCTGCTTGGCTACGACAAGATCATCATGCCCACCGCCGCAATCGACGTCATTTCCGGTCATCTCGGAAAGTAGGCGCGAGAGAGAGGTAAATTATGAAAAACAATCTCTACGAAGTGCTCCGGCGGCCGATCATCACGGAGAAATCCAATTTCCAAAACGGCAAAAACAACCAGGTTGTTTTTGAGGTAGCCGACTACGCCACCAAGCCGATGATCAAAGAAGCTGTTGAAGTCATTTTCAAAGTGGAAGTCACCCGGGTGAATGTCAGCGTCGTCCCATCCAAGAAGAAAACTTCAGGGATGAGCCGCCGCACCGTCAACCGTCGCAAAATGTACAAAAAAGCGGTTGTCACCCTTGCCCCCGGTGACTCCATCGACATTTTTGAAGGGGTTTACTAATGGCAGTTAAAAAATATAAACCCACGTCTCCCGGCCGCCGGGATATGACCAGCTACACCTTTGAGGAGATCACCCGGACCACTCCGGAGAAATCACTCACCAAGGTGAACCGCAAACGCGGCGGCCGCAACAACCTTGGCCGGATCACCGTCCGCCATCGCGGCGGTGGTTCCAAGCGCAAGATCCGTATGGTCGATTTTAAACGTGACAAACTGGGCATTCCCGCCAAGGTTGCCACGATCGAATATGACCCCAACCGCACCGCTCGCCTCGCCCTGCTGCACTATGTCGACGGCGAAAAGCGCTACATCCTGGCCCCGATCGGAGTGCGCGTCGGTGATCAAATTACCGCCGGACCGGAAGCCGATATCCGCCCGGGCAACGCCCTCCCGATCGCCAACATTCCCACCGGCACGATGATCCACAATATCGAGCTCAAGGTGGGACGAGGCGGCCAAATGGCCCGGTCGGCCGGCGCAGCAGCCCAGCTGATGGCCAAAGAGGGCGACTTCGCCCAGGTCCGCCTCCCCTCCGGGGAAGTCCGGCTTGTCCACCAGGTGTGCTATGCCACTATCGGACAGATCGGCAATGTCGAACACGGCAATATCCGCTTTGGCAAGGCTGGCCGCAAGCGCAACAAAGGCATCCGCCCGACTGTCCGCGGTGTGGCTATGTCCCCGCGCGACCATCCGCATGGCGGTGGTGAAGGTCGTTCACCGATCGGTATGCCCAGCCCCAAATCCCCCTGGGGTCAGAAAACCCTCGGCTACCGCACTCGCCGCAACAAACAAACGGACAAATTCATCGTCCGCAGACGCGGGAAGAAACGCCGCTAGGATTGGAGTTTGAATTATGGGACGCTCACTGAAAAAAGGACCATTTATCGATCCCAAGCTCATGCAGCGGATCGAGCAGATGAACGAAAAGAATGAAAAGAAAGTGATCCGCACCTGGAGCCGGGCCAGTACCATCTTCCCCCAGATGGTCGGCCACACCATCGCCGTCCACGACGGACGCCGACACGTGCCGATCTACGTGACCGAAAACATGGTCGGGCATCGCCTAGGCGAGTTTGCCCCCACCCGCACCTTCCGCGGCCATGTCCAGGAAAAGAAGCGGAAATAGGAGTCTGACATGGCCAAAGAATACAAAGCTGTCGTCAAAGAACTTCCTATCTCAGCGCAAAAGACGCGCCTTGTGGTAGACCTGGTACGCGGCAAAGACGTTGTCGATGCCCTCAACGTACTGAAGTTCGTCCCCAACCGGGCGGCCAAGCCGGTCTACAAAGTGGTGCGCTCTGCCATGATCAATGCTGAGGAAAACTTCGGCATCAGCCGCGGCAACCTCTACGTGCACAGCATCTTCGCTGATGAAGGCCGCACCTTCAAGCGCGGCCGGTTTGGCGGACGCGGGCGCTACAAGCCCCTGCTCAAGCGCCACTCGCACGTCACTGTGATCTTGCGCGAGCGAGATGAGAATTAGGAAGAGGAGTTAATATGGGTCGAAAAGTAAATCCGATCGGCTTTCGCCTGGGAATCAACAAAACCTGGGACGGGCGTTGGTACGCCGAAGGCCAAGATTATACCGAACAACTCCACCAGGACTTTGCCGTCCGCGATCTGATCCGCGAACACTCGCCTCGCGCCGGTATCTCCCGCATCGAGATCGAACGCTTCCCCGGCGAGGTGCGCATCTTCGTGCATACCTCCAAACCGGGCGTGCTGATCGGCCGCAAAGGTGAGAATGTCAAAGCCCTGCGTAAGGAACTTGAAACCCTGGTCGGCAAAAAGATCGATCTCCAGATCAAAGAGATCAAAGATCCGGACCTGGATGCCTATCTGGTAGCCCTCAATATCGCTGAGCAGCTCGAACGCCGCATCAGCTACCGCCGGGCCATGCGCCGTGCGCTTTCCCAGATCATGCGGGCCGGTGCCGAAGGTGCAAAGATTGAAGTCGCTGGCCGCTTGGGCGGTTCAGATATGGCCCGCCGAGTGTGGCTGCGCGAAGGCCGCGTCCCGCTGCACACCTTGCGCGCCGATATCGATTACGCCGTCGGCAAAGCCGTCACCACCTACAGTGTCATCGGCATCAAGGTCTGGATCTATAAAGGCGAGATCCTTCCGGCGCTTGAAGAAGACGACCAGCCCAATACTGAAGGCGTCTACGTCAGCGAGTAGGCTGGCGGTAGAACTACGAATGCAGAGGTAGCAATTATGTTAATGCCAAAACGTGTCAAATACCGCAAGCAGATGCGCGGTCGCATGAGAGGCAAGGCCCAGCGGGGCAATGAAGTCCAGTTTGGTGAATTCGGCCTTCAGTCCCTTGAGCCTGGCTGGGTATCCGCCCGCCAGCTTGAGGCTGCCCGTCGTGCCATCGTGCGCGCCGCCCGCCGCCGTGGCCGTGTCTGGATCCGGGTCTTCCCCGACAAACCGATCACCCAGCGTGCCGCTGAGTCCCGCATGGGTAAAGGTAAAGGCGCTGTGGAATACTGGGCCGCTGTGATCAAACCGGGCCGCATGCTGTTTGAAGTTGGCGGAATGCCCGAAGAGATCGCCCGCGAAGCCCTGACCCGTGCCAAGTACAAACTCTCGGTCCGGACCAAGATTGTCGGCGCTTATGAAAGGGCTGGAGGTGGATCATGAATGCTGACGAGATCAGAGAGATGACCACTGAAGCCATCCAGGAAGAGCTGAATAGTTCCCGCGAAGCGCTGATGCGCCTCCGCTTCCAGCTGACCACCGGCGAGCTGACCGATCACACCCAGATCAAAGTTACCCGCCGCAGGATCGCCCGGCTGGTCACCATCCTGAATGAACGTTCGGCTGCTGAACAGCAGAAAGAAGGTGAAGCATGAACACACGCCGAAGACTAACTGGTTTTGTTGTCAGCAACAAAATGCAGAAAACCGTCGTGGTCGAGATCACCCGCCGCTTCCGCCACCCGTTGTATCGCAAGGTGGTCACCAGCGCCCGGCGTGTCATGGCCCACGACGAAATGTCCTGCGCGATTGGCGACGAGGTCCAGATCGTTGAGACCAAACCGATCTCCAAACTCAAGCGTTGGGCGGTCGAAGAGATCATCAGGCGCGACGAGCGCGCTGAAACCCTGCCGGAGGCCTAGAAATGATCCAGGTGGAATCCAGACTCAAAGTGGCCGACAATACCGGCGCCCGTGAACTGCTTGTCATCAAAGTCATGGGTGGGTCCGTCCGCCGCTATGGTTTCGTGGGCGATATTATCGTCGCCACCGTCAAATCGGCCACGCCCCAGGGAAGCGTCAAGAAGAGCGACGTCGTCAAAGCCGTGATCGTGCGCGCCAGCAAAGAATGGCGCCGCGAGGATGGCTCCACCATCCGCTTCGACGACAACGCAGCAGTCATCCTGGATAACGACGGCAAAAACCCCAAGGGGACCCGCATCTTTGGCCCGGTCGCCCGTGAACTGCGCGAGCTCGGCTACATGCGGATCGTCTCCCTGGCGCCTGAAGTGCTCTAGAAGGTAAGAAGGTGAATGATGACCAATAAAGTAAAAATAAAACGCGGCGATACCGTCCAGGTGATTACCGGCCCTCGTGCCGACAAAGGCAAGCGTGGCGAGGTGATCCGCGTCCTCCCCAAGGAAAACCGCATCGTGGTGCAGGGTGTCAACATCCGCAAAAAGCACCAGCGGCAGTTCCAGGCGGAAGGGCGCACCATGAACCCCGGCATCATCGAATTTGAGGGCTCCTTCGACATTTCCAATGTCATGCTGGTCTGCCCCAAATGCGGCGAACCGACTCGTGTCGGTCTGCGCCGGGATGACGACGGCCTGCCGTACCGCACTTGCCGCTCATGCGGCAAAGATATTGACTGAGTGGAGGATTGACATGTCATTGCGACTGAAAGAAAAATACGACAATGAGATCGTCCAGGCCCTCCAGCAGCAGCTGAAGATTGATAACGTCATGCAGGTGCCGCGCGTCGAGAAGGTTGTCCTCAACATCGGACTTGGAGAAGCCCTGGAAAATGCCAAGGCGCTCGATGCCGCAGTTGAAGACCTCACCAAGATCACTGGTCAGAAACCGGTTGTCACCATCTCGCGCAAGAACATCGCCAACTTCAAGCTGAGAGAAGGCCGGGCGATCGGCTCCAAAGTGACCCTGCGCGGCGAGCGCATGTGGTCGTTTCTGGACCGTTTGATGAACGTGGCGCTGCCCCGCATGCGCGACTTCCGCGGCGTCAACCCGGATTCGTTCGACGGCCGCGGCAACTATACCCTCGGCTTCCACGAGCAGCTGATCTTCCCCGAGATCGAATACGACAAGATCGATAAGATCCGCGGGTTCGAGGTCACGATCGTGACCACCGCTGACAATGACGAAGCCGGCCGGGAACTGCTCCGTATGCTCGGCATGCCGTTTGCGATGGAAGGATAAGGCTATGGCAAAGAAATCAATGATTATTCGTGAATCAAGACGAAAATACCCTGGCCGGGTCCGCAACCGCTGCCAGCGCTGTGGCCGCCCGCGCGGCTTCATCCGCCGCTTTGGCCTCTGCCGAATCTGCTTCAGGGAACTGGCTCTCGATGGCAAGATCCCGGGTGTCACCAAATCGTCCTGGTAATTGGGAGTGAGAAATGACAGTAACTGATCCAATCTCAGATATGCTGACCAGAATTCGGAACGGGATCATGGCGGGACACGCCATGGTTGCCATGCCGTCTTCCACCATCAAGGTCTCGATTGCCCAGATTCTCAAGGACGAAGGTTATATCGAGGGATTTGAAGTTGTAGAGGGTGATAAACCCCACATCATAACACTGCGCGTCCGCCTCAAGTATGTTGGCGAACGCCGCACCCGCCGCTCCGTCATTGAAGGGCTGGAGCGCATCAGCAAGCCGGGCTGCAGGGTGTATACCAAGAAAACCGACATCCCCTGGGTGTTCTCTGGCCTTGGTATCTCCATCCTGTCCACCCCCAAAGGGGTCATGACCGGCCAGCGCGCCCGCCAGATCGGTGTCGGCGGCGAGATACTCTGTAAGGTCTGGTAGTGGCAGCCACTTGCGGTGGCGTTTGCACAACAAACGCCTCAGCATTGGCAGAGCCAATACCCTCCTGCAAGAGGATAAATATGGAGGTAGTACACAATGTCTAGAGTAGGACGCAGCCCGATCGAAGTCCCGGGCGGTGTGGATGTAGAGATCAAAGGCAGCTACATCCGCGTCAAGGGACCCAAAGGCGAACTGACCCACACCTTCCCCCCGGTGGTTTCTATCACCCTCGAAGATGGCGTGCTGTCTGTCAACCGCCTGTCTGATGAAAAGTTCCATCGCTCCATGCATGGGACAGCCCGCGCCGTTGTCAATAACATGGTCGAAGGCGTGACCAAGGGATTTGAAAAAACCCTAGAGATCCACGGCGTTGGCTACCGGGCCGAACTAAAAGGCACAACCTTGGTCCTCAGCCTCGGCTACTCACACGAGATCGAAGTCGAGCCGCGCGAAGGGATCTCCTTCCAGGTGCTGGACCGCAACAATGTGATCGTGGTCTCTGGCTATAACAAACAGGTCGTTGGCCAGACCGCCGCCGAGATCCGCAGTATGCGCCCGGTTGAGCCGTACAAGGGCAAAGGCATCCGCTACCGCGGAGAGGTGGTTCGGCGCAAGGCTGGTAAGGCCGGCAAGGTGTAGAGGTTTGAACAATGGCTAAGAACAACCGTAATGAAGCACGTATCCGGCGCCACATCCGCGTCCGCAAGAATCTGGCAGGCACGCCCGAGCGGCCTCGCCTGGCAGTCTTCCGCAGCCTGGGCGACATCTATGCCCAGGTGATCGATGACGAAGCCGGGACCACCCTGGTCTCCGCCTCCTCCATCGATAAAGAGCTGCGCAAGCAGATGGAAGGCAAAACAAAAACCGAACAGGCTCGTCTGGTAGGCGAAGCCGTGGCCTCCCGTGCCAAAGCGAAAGGGATCACCATGGTGGTCTTTGATCGGGGCGGCTTCCGATACATTGGCCGGGTGCAAGCCCTGGCCGAAGGCGCCCGCAAAGGCGGCCTCGAGTTTTAAGGCAGGAGTGACAGATGAGTGAATTTAACAAGGAACTAGAAAACGAGTTTGACGAGCGCACTGTTGATATCACCCGTGTCGCCAAAGTGGTCAAGGGCGGCCGCCGCTTCGGCTTCCGTGTCACCGTCGTAGTTGGTGACCATGCCGGTAAAGTTGGCGTCGGTGTTGGCAAAGCCAATACCGTTCCCGATGCCATCAGCAAAGCCACCGACCGCGCCCGCAAAGATATGCGCCGGATGAACCTGTATAAGAACACCATCCCGCACGCCGTTGTCGGCAGGACCGGCGGGGCCAAGGTGTTTCTCAAACCGGCTTCTCCCGGTACCGGACTGATCGCCGGTGGTGGTGTCCGCGCCGTTCTGCAAACCCTTGGGGTGCAGGATATCCTGACCAAATCACAGGGCAGCGCCAATATCCTCAACGTCGTCCAGGCGACCATGGATGCTCTCGACCGCCTTAAAGCAGTCGAAGACACCGCCCGCCTGCGCGGCAAAAAGGTCGAGGATCTGCTGCCCTTCTGGGAGCGCAAACGTGGCTAAGAAAAAGACCCTTAAGATCACCCTGACCAAAAGCCCGATTGGCTACACTGTCCGACAGAAAGCCACCGTGGCTGCGCTGGGCCTCAAAAAGCTCCAGCAGACAGTTGAACACGCAGACACACCAGTGATCCGCGGCATGATCAACAAGATCAGCCACCTGGTGGAAGTCTCCGAGGAATAAAGGCTATGTCGATGAAGCTACACGACCTGAAACCCAACCCGGGATCCAAAAAATCCCGCATCCGCGTCGCCCGCGGTACCTCCGGTAAAGGCGGTAAGACCGCCGGCCGTGGTACCAAAGGCTATGGCGCACGCGCTGGCGCCGGCGGCAAGCTCTACCGTCAGGGCGGCAACCTGCCGTTCTACCGCCGTTTGCCCTTCAAGCGCGGCTTTACGCCGCCTTTCCAGCAGTCCTACAATGAGATCAACCTCGACCAGCTGGACGGCTTCAAAGCCAACGCCAAGATCAACCCGCAGACCCTTGAAGAAGCTCGCCTGATCCGCAAACCGGATTGGCCGGTCGTGATCCTCGGGCGCGGCGATGTCAAAAAAGCCTACTCTGTCAGCGTCCACCGTGTCAGCAAGGGCGCCAAAGCCAAGATCGAAGCTGCAGGTGGCAGTGTTGAGATCCTCGCGATTGAGTAGCGCACACAAGGAGAAGACTAAATGAAACGTACTGGCTGGCGGTACGTCTGGACCGCTCCCGACATCCGAAGAAAGTTGTTGATCACCCTGGCCCTGCTGGTCCTCTATCGCTTTGTGGCCCAGGTGCGTGTTCCGGGTGTGGATACTGATGCGCTGGCGGCCGTGATGGGTGGTACCTCCGCCTCCGCGAACTTCCTGAACATGGTCAACCTGATCTCTGGCGGTACCTTGGCACAGTTCTCCATCCTCGGCATGGGTGTCTACCCTTACATTACTGCCCAGATCGTCATCCAGTTACTGGTCCCGATCATCCCTGCCTGGCAGGCCCGCATGGAAGAAGATCCCCGCGAGGGCCGCAAGTGGATGGAAAAGAACACCTACCGGCTGGCCATCCTGATGGGCGCTCTGACGGCCTTCGGCCAGATCCAGGTGATGTCCAACCTCGGCGGTGTGCAGATCATCCCCGGCTTCGGCTTTGGTGTCGATGCCAACATCCTGCGCTCGGCCACTATCATCATCTCGATGACAGCTGGCACGATGTTCGCCATCTGGCTGGGTGAGTTGATCTCTGAGCATGGTATCCGCGGGCAGGGCCTTTCCCTGTTGATCTTCGCCGGCATCATTGCTCAGCTGCCCTCGGCCTACATCTCCGTCTGGAATGCCCCCAAGCCCGTTTTTGAGGGTGGCGCTGGGCTGGATCCAAGCATCCGCTTCATCGGTATCGCCGCGCTGCTGATCATCACCATTCTGACCATCTTTGTGATCGTCTTTGTCCAGCAGGGCCGCCGTAACATCCCCGTGATGTACCCCGGCCGCCGGATGGGCAACCGCATGTCGATGCCCGTCAAAGGCACGCTGCCGCTTCAGGTCAACATGGCCGGGATGATCCCGCTGATTTTCGCCTCCGCCCTGCTGCAATTCCCCGGCCTGCTGGCCGGCTTTATGCAAGGCTCGGAGACCGAGTGGGTGGTCACTGCCGCCAACTGGATGACCAACAACATCACCGTCTCCAGCGGGTTGTACTGGATCATTAACTTCATCTTTGTGGTTGGTTTCGCCTTCTTCTATACGGATATCCTCTTCCAGCAGCAGAACTACGGCGAAAACCTCAAGCGCTCCGGCGCACAGATCCCCGGCGTCAGCCGCGGCGCCCCCACCCAGGCATACCTGACCCGGGTGCTGCGCCGCATCACCTTCCCTGGTGCGCTGTTCCTCGGCGTGATTGCCGTCCTGCCGTTCCTCGTCACCCTGATCGTGCCTGACCTGGCTCAGATCGGCGGCGGCGGTTCCTTCCTGATCAACTCCTCCGGCTTGCTGATCGTCGTTGGTGTCGTCCGCGATACCTTCTTCAACATCGAAGCCGAGTTGAAGGTCCACGGTTACGACGAGTCGCTGCTCGTCAGGTAAGAGACAGGAACAGGGAATGCCGGTCAACATTGTCATGTTGGGCGCCCCGGGGGCGGGCAAAGGTACACAGGCCAATTTGCTGGCCGAAAAGACCAACCTGCCGCATGTCTCCTCCGGAGACTTGTTCCGGGAGAACATTAAAAACCAGACCGAACTGGGTAAACTGGCCTCAAGCTATATCGATGCCGGTGAGCTGGTCCCGGACGATCTCACCATCAAGATGGTCGTCGACCGCCTCAGCCGCCCAGACTGCGCCAAAGGCGCCATCCTGGATGGCTTCCCGCGCACCAGCGCGCAAGCCGCGGCCCTGGATGAAACCCTGGCTGAGACCGGGCAGCAGATCGATGTTGTCCCGTTCATCAGGGTGCCAGAAGAGGTCCTCATCCAGCGCCTGACCGGAAGATGGACCTGCAAGCAGTGCGGCCGGATTTACCACACCAGCTTCAACCCCCCGGCCGAGCCGGGCGTATGTGACATCGACAGGGCCGAGCTTTACCAGCGCCCCGATGACAGGGCTGAAACGGTCACCAACCGCATCAAGGTGTACTTCGAACAGACCGCACCGCTGATCGAATACTACCGTGAACGCGGCGTCCTGGTTGAGATCGATGGCAACCGGGACATCGAACTGGTCAACCAGGCGCTGCTGGGCGTGATCCCGGCAGCCAACTGAACCTTAAGAAAGAAATTATGGCCTGGGAACGTAACGTCGTCATCAAGAACCAAGCCGAACTGGAGATCATGCGCGCCGCCGGACGGATCAACGCCCTGGCGCTGCAGGCTGTCCGTGAGGCGATCGCACCCGGGGTGACCACCGGCGAACTTGACAAGATCGCCGAAACCGTCATCCGCGATCATGGCGCTATCCCGGCTTTCCTTGGATACCCTGGCCCCACGCCGTACCCGGCCACCATCAACTCGTGTGTTAACGAGGAAATGGTCCACGCCATCCCCGGCAAGCGGGTCATCCAGGAAGGCGACCTGGTCTCGATAGACTGCGGTACCGTTTATCAGGGCTTTGTGGCCGACTCAGCCTTCTCGGTTGGGGTGGGCGAGGTCTCCCAGCAGGTCCGGACCTTGCTGGAAGTCACCAGTAAAGCCCTGGAGATCGGCATCAGCAAACTGCGGGCCGGCAACCGGGTCGGAGACGTTTCCGCCGCCATCCAGAAGCATGTCGAGAGCTTCGGCTTTCATGTGCCTCGGGAATATACCGGGCACGGCGTTGGCCGCAAGATGCACGAAGGCCCGCAAGTCCCAAACTGGGGGCTGCCTGGCCGGGGCATGGTGCTGCGACCGGGCATGACCATTGCCCTCGAACCAATGGTCCTGATCGGCACACCCTATACCCGGGTCCAGGCTGATCAGTGGGCAGTCTCGTCGGCGGATGGTTCGCTGACCGCTCACACCGAGCACAGCGTGGCTGTCACTGATGGCGAACCATGGATTTTGACAGCAGTTTAACAAATAAGCCTAGACGAAATCGCATAAAAGCAGTAAAATGAATTGTTTTGGCTTGTAAAAGGAGTTAATGATGAAGGTATCATCTTCAGTAAGAAAACGTTGTGGAAAGTGTAAATTCGTACGCCGCAAAGGCCGGTTGTTCGTGATTTGCAGTGATCCAAAACACAAACAGAGACAAGGGTAGAGGGAACATATGGCACGTATCGAAGGTGTTGACCTCCCGCGTGACAAGCGCGTTGAAATCGGCCTGACCTATATCTATGGCGTCGGGCTTCAAACCTCAAAGCAGATCCTGGCGGCTACCAACATCAGCCCGGACACCCGTGTCCGCGACCTGACGGATACCGATATCGCCCAGGTGCGTGATTACATCATCAACAACCTGACGGTTGAAGGTGACCTGCGCCGCGAGACCCAGATGAACATCAAGCGGCTCATCGAGATCGGCAGCTACCGCGGCCTGCGCCACCGCCGCAATCTGCCTGTCCGCGGCCAGCGTACCCGCACCAATGCCCGCACCTGCAAAGGCCCCAAGAAAACTGTTGCCGGGCGCGGCCGCCGCAGAGGCGCCACCAAGAAATAGCCTCCGGCTATTGCTGCGAGAAAGGATTATCAAGATATGGCAAAGCGACCGCAACGCTCACGACGTGGACCAAAGAAGGCCAAGAAGCAATTATCTTCCGGCCAGATCCATGTCTTTGCTACCTTTAACAATACCATCGTGACGATCACCGACCAGCAGGGAAACACCGTTTCCTGGGCCAGCGCCGGGGCAGTGGGCTTCAAAGGCTCCCGTAAATCAACCCCCTTCGCCGCCCGCCTGGCTATGGAAAAGGCTCTCAAAGCCGCCATGGACCTGGGCCTGCGCGAGGTCGATCTGATCGTAAAAGGCCCCGGCCCGGGACGCGAATCTGCGATCCGTGCCGTCCAGGCCACCGAAGTCAAAGTCAACTCCATCGCCGATATCACTCCGGTGCCGCACAACGGCTGCCGGCCCCCAAAACGGCGGCGGGTGTAAATTAACATTTCCGATAACGCAGGAAGAAGTGAGGATTAAGTAAATGGCTAGATATTCTGGTCCTGTATGTAAACTGTGTCGTCGGGAGGGTGAGAAACTCTTTCTCAAGGGCGAACGCTGCTATTCGCCCAAGTGCGCCATTGAAAAGCGCGCTTATCCCCCCGGACAACACGGCCGAATGGCCCAATGGTCTCGTTCGAGATCATCCGACTATGGCACCCAGCTGCGTGCCAAGCAGAAAGCACGCCGCGTCTATGGTGTGCTTGAACGCCAGTTCCGGCGCTACTACCGCCAGGCGGTTAAAGCGCGCGGTTTGACCGGTCTGACCATGCTTCAGATCCTGGAAACCCGGCTTGATAACGTCATCTACCGGATGGGCTTTGCCAGCAGCCGCGCTCAGGCCCGGCAGTTGGTCACCCACGGTCATTTCACCGTCAACGACCGCCGCACAGATGTCCCCTCCATGCTCGTCAAGCCCGGAGATGTCATCCAGGTGCGGGAAGGCTCGCGCGGCAAGACCTTGATCAAGGACTTGATGGCCATGGCCGAAGAGCGCAACGTGCCAGACTGGATCACCCGCAACCTCAAAGATATGAGTGGCGCGATCGTCCGGCTGCCGGAACGCCCTGAGATTGATGCCAACCTCAACGAGCAGTTGATTGTGGAGTACTACTCCCGATAGTTAGAATCCGAAGGCGGCTGGCTGGCGCCAGCCAGCCGCTGGTAGGGGAAGGAATATTCTGTGATTGTTCTAAGTAATATGGTCACCCCGAGGATCGAGCGCGAGGCAGAATCGCGCAATTATGGGATGTACATCATCAGTCCGCTGGAACGCGGCTATGGCTCGACGCTGGGTAATGCCCTGCGCCGGGTCCTGCTCTCCTCTCTCGAAGGCGCGGCCATTAGCTCGATCCGGATCACAGATGTGCAGCACGAGTTCTCCGACATCCCCGGGATCCGGGAAGATGTCATCCAGATCATGCTGCAGCTGAAACAGATCCGGCTGAAACTGATGGACGTGGACACTGCCCGCCTGCACCTTGAGGTGCGCGGCGAAGGCGTTGTCACTGCGGCTGACATTATCTCCCCTCCCGAGGTTGAGATTGTCAACCCCGATATGTACCTGTTCACCTCCGACAGCAGCAAGACCAAGCTCGAGATCGAAATGACCGTCGAGCGCGGACGCGGCTACTCCCCGGCGGAAGACCGCAGCGGCCGGCTGCCGATTGGTGAATTGCCAGTCGATGCCATCTTTACCCCGGTCAAGCAGGTCAACTGGGAAGTTGGCCAGGCCCGCGTTGGGCAGAGCACCAACTACGATAAACTGATCATGGAGATCTGGTCGGACGGCACTGTCCCACCGGAAGAAGCCATGAGCACCGGAGCCGGCATTTTGATCGAGCACCTCCGGCACATCGCCGGCGTCACCGAGATCTCCCTCGCCCCCGCGGAAGAGGTGGAAACCATCGACGGACGTCTGACCAGCGAGATCTATGAAACCCCGATCGAAAACCTCGACCTCTCCGTCCGGGTCTTCAACTCCCTCAAGCGCGCCGGGATTATCACCGTCGGCGAGGTGTTGGAACTGCTGGAGAAGGGTGAGGATGCCATCATGTCCATCCGCAACTTCGGTGAGAAAAGCATGGACGAACTGGTCGAAAAGATGGCCGAAAAGGGATACCTTGATGCACCCGAAGGAGACGGCGCTGAAGAAGCCGTCTCTGAGGAGGAAGATTAATCATGCGACACAAAGTAGTAGGTAAGAGACTCAGCCGTCACGTCGGCGCCCGCAATGCCCTGCGCCGGGTGATGGTCAAACAGTTGTTCGAACACGAACGCATCCAGACCACCCGGGCCAAAGCACAGGCCATCCGCGGTCAGGCCGAGCGCCTGATCACCTTGGCCAAGCGTGCCCTCGCCACCGAGGACAACACCAGGATCGTGCATGCCCGTCGGCTGGCTCAGTCCCGCCTGGCCGAGGATGCTATTGTCCTCAAGCTTTTTGACGAGATCGCCCCCCGCTATGCCGACCGCAATGGTGGATACACCCGATTGCTCAAACTCGGCCGCCGCGAAGGCGACAGCTCGGAAATGGTTATTCTGGAACTGGTTGAGTAAGTCCGGTCATTGATCGGAATCACCCGGCCCGGCCGGGAATGATGGCACGTTACCAAGTGATTATCGGATACGACGGCACAGCATTCAGCGGGATGCAGCGTCAGGCCAACGCCGATACCGTTCAGGGCGCAGTCGAAAACGCCCTGCGGCAGATCGGCTGGCAGGGCAGCTCACTGCTGGCCGCCGGCCGCACGGATGCCGGCGTACATGCCGCCGGCCAGGTTGTTGCTTTTGACCTTGACTGGCAGCATCCGCTGATAGACCTGCAGAACGCCCTCAACGCCAATCTCCCCCCGGAGATTAGCGTCCGGGATGTCCGGCAGGCCCCGCCCGAATTTCATCCCAGGTTTGATGCGCTTTCTCGCACTTACGAGTACCGCATCATCACCGAGCCGACTCGCAACCCACTGCGAGAACGCTATGCCTGGCGGGTGTGGCCCCAACCGGAGCATGCACTGCTGCAGACCTGTGCCGGCTTGCTGATTGGCGAGCATGATTTCGCTGCCTTTGGCACTTCCCCCATCGAAGGGGGCGCCACCATCCGGAACGTCTACCGCTCCGAATGGCAGTTTTCCGGCAGTGAGATCCGCTACCTGGTCTGCGCCAATGCCTTTCTCTACCACATGGTGCGCCGAATGGTGTTCCTCCAGGTGGAGATCGCACTGGGCAAAGCGGAGATTGAGACGCTCACCGCCGCGCTGGCCGATTCAGCGGCAGGCATCATCCAGGGTCTTGCCCCGGCCCACGGACTGGTGCTGCTCGCGGTGGAGTATCCGCCGGAAGTATCTTGAAGAACTTGAATATATAAAAAGTGAGGTTGTTGTGGATAAAACCTATCATCCAAAAGCAGGCGAGATCACCCAGGAGTGGTTTATCGTTGATGCCAACGGTCAAACCCTGGGCCGCTTAGCATCGCAGATCGCCCACACCCTGCTGGGTAAAGACAAACCCAATTACACCCCCGGTGTAGATATGGGCAATTTTGTCGTCGTTGTCAATTGTGAGCGCATCACGGTCACAGGTAATAAACTGGAAGATAAAAAGTATTACCGCCATTCCGGTTATCCCGGTGGGATCAAAGAGGTCAGCCTGGGCCATCAGCTCAAAAAGAACCCTGACCGGGTCATCACGGCTGCGGTCAAGGGCATGCTGCCCAAGAATACCCACGGGCGCAACCTGTTGAAGAAGCTCAAGGTCTATTCCGGCCCTGAGCACCCGCACCAGGCTCAGAACCCGAAACCGTTGGCGTAAGGAGAAAGATATGGCAGAGCAATATTACGAAGGTATTGGCCGCCGCAAGAGTGCAAGCGCTCGGGTCCGCATCATGAGCGGCAGCGGCGAGTTTGTGGTCAACGGCAAGAAGGTGGATGATTACTTCCCGCGCTTCGGCGACCTGGATATTATCCTCTCACCGCTGACTGACGCTGGCTCCAAAGGCTCGGTGGATGTGTCCGTCATCGTGCAGGGCGGCGGCATCACCGGTCAGGTCGGCGCTGTCCGGATGGGACTGGCCCGCGCCCTGGTCAAAATGAACCCGGACGTGGACCGCGCCATGCGCCATGGCGGTCACCTGACCCGCGACCCGCGCGTCAAGGAACGCAAGAAGCCCGGCCTCAAGCGCGCCCGCAAGGCCCCGACCTACACCAAGCGTTGATCTGACCCAACCAGGTTTTTCAAACCGCGGTGGATGCCATCCATCGCGGTTTTTGGGTTAATGATTGTGGAACCACAGATAGTTCTCAGGTTATAAGAGTTTGGAACCACTGATGAACACAGATGGACACAGATGGAGGTTAATGCTTATCTAGGCTAAGAGTAAGAATCAGGGATTTGTTTATGGAATCTAATGAACCAAAATTCGTTGTGGATGTTGGTATCGAAAACCTTCACAGGTTTTTAATTCTAGTTTCCCTATCTGGTGAACTGGAATATCAGTTTTTGCTCCAGAAAGCCGCGAGTGATCAGAAACAATAATCCGAGCAAAGCTGGCGAGGCAAAAATGACAATTTGGATAACACGGATTGGGATTTGCCACCACTCAATCTTTACTAGGCGATAATTCAAATCTGAGACATCAAGTTTGGCTAGCTTAGCCAGCAGCAAAAAACCTGGTTTCGAATAACTGTCTGTAACAAAGATGGATAGCAGCACGCCTTGAGAAATTAGTGAAAAGTGAATTCCAAATAGCGAGAAAAGCAGCATAATAACAAGACATCGCGCAATAAATGTAAGCAATTATTTTGAGGAGTCCTTCGACCGCAAGAACTTGGTATAAATACTTGCTTCCCCTTGATCCATTTTTTTTACCTGCTTTTCTAGAGTGATCCTACCCATCTGCATTATAAATTATTTCATTCGACCGCAAGCCTGATCTGAGTCACCTTTGATCCCCGGCTGTGTTTATCTGTGTCCATCTGTGGTTGCTAATATTCTTTGGATTTTCAGGCCAATCTGCCAATCATCCGACCATCAGACTATCCGACCAACTGACCAAACTTTGGTATCATTGACGCTGTTGTCTGAAATTCAACCTTTGGAGATCTTATGCACCTTTTCCTCATCCGCCACGGACAGAGCGAGACCAACCTCCGCTGGGATAACATCGTCAGCAATGCACAGATGAATTCCCATCTCACCGACCAGGGCCGCCAGGAAGCACAGCAAGCTGCCGATTGGCTTGGGAGCCAAATCGGGCGGATCGATGCCCTCTACACCAGTTCGCTCAACCGGGCCGTCCAAACCGCCAAATACTTCGAGGACCGCTTCGGCCTCACTGCCGTCACGGACCACCGCATCCGCGAAGGCGGCTATTCCTACGACGATGCCCGGCCGGTCGAGGATGACCTGCTGCCGATCCGCAAAGTGGTCAAACTGCGCACCGAGCCTTACACCCGTTTCGCCGAACAGCCCGCCGGGATTGAATCCTATAATGACCTGCGCACCCGCGCCGGCAGCTTCCTCACCGATCTGACCCGTGATCACCTCGGGCAGCGTGTGGTCGTCATCACGCACGGCTGGACTATCAACGCCTTTATGGACGTGATCTACAATGCCGCCCTGTCCCGCTCGGTCTATCTGCACCTCCACAACACTGCCATCACCTATGTTGAATATATCCGCCACGACCAGTCCAGCCGCTCGGTGGAATGGGAGCCGTGGCGGCTGTATTTTGTCGGCGCCACTCCGCACCTGGATGTCTTTCCCGGCGGGTTGGACCCGCAGGAACCGGAGGATTGAGATGACAGGTATCACCATCATCGGGCTTGGCCCCGGAGACCCCGGCCACCTGACCCTCGAAGCCTGGCAGACCCTCGAATCCGCCGTCGAGCTCTACCTGCGCACCAGTCAGCACCCGACCGTTGCCGGTCTCCCGGCCGGACTGCAGGTTCACAGTTTTGACCATTTCTACGAACAGGAGCCTGATTTCCCGGCGGTCTACCGCCGTATCACCGCCGAGGTGCTGGCACTTGGCCAACGTCCACAAGGCGTGTTGTACGCCGTTCCCGGGCATCCCTTTGTCGCCGAAGATACCTGCCCGCAGATCGTCCGTCAGGCACAGGAGCAGGGCATTCCGGTCCGGGTGATCGAAGGGCTTTCCTTCCTTGAACCGGCGTTCACTGCCTTGCGCATAGACCCCTTGCCGCAGCTCTCGCTGGCTGATGCCCTCGGGATTGCCTCCTGCTATCATCCTCTCTTCCCGCCCGATCAGCCGGCGTTGATCGCTCAGTTGTACTCTCAGCAGTTGGCGGGGGAACTGAAGATCAGCCTGATGGCCCAATACCCGGACGAACACCCAGTCATCCTGCTCCATGCTGCCGGAACGGCCGACCAGCGCGTCGAATCCCTCCCGCTGCACGAGATCGACCACAGCGAACACATCGGGCTGCTGACCTCGCTCTTCATCCCGCCCCTGCCCGAATACACCTCGTTTGAAGGCTTCCAGGAATTGATCGCCCATCTGCGTTCACCCGAGGGCTGCCCGTGGGACCGGGAGCAAACCCATCAGAGCCTGCGCACCAATCTGCTGGAAGAGGCCTACGAAGCCCTCGACGCCATCGACCGTGACGATCAGACCGACATGGCCGAAGAGTTCGGCGACCTGCTGCTCCAGATCGTCCTGCAGACCCAGATCGCGGCTGAATATGGTGAGTTCAATATGACCGATGTCATCCGCGGCATCCATACCAAACTGGTCCGCCGCCACCCGCATGTCTTCGGGGAACTCGATCTGGACAACGCCGATGCCGTCATCCGCAATTGGGAAGCCATCAAAGAGGATGAGCGCCGTCAGAATAGTGAGCAGATCAAAGGTGTCCTCGATGGGATCCCCCTCGGCCTGCCTGCGTTGCTGGTAGCCGACAAATACCAGGGCCGGGCTGCCCGGGTCGGGTTTGACTGGCCGCAGATCGAGGGCGTATTTGACAAACTGGAGGAAGAACTGGGCGAACTGCGCGCCGCAGTCAGCGATGAAGAACGCGCCGGCGAGTTTGGCGATTTCCTTTTCGCCCTGGTCAACCTGGCCCGTTGGTGGGGGATCGATGCAGAGTTCGCCTTGCAGGGGACCAATACCAAGTTCAAACGGCGCTTCGCGGCCATCGAAGCCGCCGCCCGCCAAGCCGGCAAGAATCTCTCTCAGATGACTCTCGACGAAATGGAAGCCATCTGGCAGCAGGCCAAATTGGAATAGAGAAGGTCAAGGCAGGCGTTTTTTCAGGGTCCCACGGTTAGCCATTGCGGCGGTGTCCGTTAACTTGGCGGCTAACTGAAGCAATCTGCAGGCTGTAAACGCTTGATCCTCTTGAACTCAGGCAGCAAGTTTTGTCGTCCAGAGAGCTTTTTTACTGCTGGATCGGCAGCCGGATAATCAAATGGCACCCGCTGCCAATCTCACTCTCCGCCCAGATCTCCCCTTGGTGGGCTTCGATCGCCAGCTTGCTGAAATGCAGTCCCAGGCCAGTCCCTTTGCGCCGGCTTGGGCCTTCCTGCTTGGAGTAATACTTGGCAAACATCTCCTCCAGCCGGTCAGGCGGCACCCCGGGCCCGGTATCTTCCACGCCCACCAGCACATGCCCTGTCCGGATCGGATCACGCATACCCCACACCCGTACGCTGCCTCCATCGGGCGTAAACTTGATGGCATTATCCAGCAAGTTGTGGATTACCCGCTTCAGCAGGCTGCCATCCGCATGCACGATTGGCAGATCACGCGGGAATTCCTCACACATAGAGATCCGCGACTGGAGAATGATCGGCTGCAGGTAGATCAGCTCTTCCTGAAAGACGGCCGGGATATCCAGCGGTTCAGGCTGCAGGATCATTTTGCCGGTCTCGAGTCTGTTCAGATTCAGCAACTCGTTGATCATCCCCAGGATTTGCACGCTGCCTTTGCGGGAAATGTTCAGCATCTCAAGCAGTTCAGATTTCGAACCGTCCTCCAATAGGAACTCGATCATATCCAGCCCGCCCTGGATCGAGACGATCGGTGAGCGCAGGTCATGGACCAGCATCCGGGTCAGATCTTCTCGGAACTCTGCCAGCTGCCGTTCTTCGGTCATATCCCGGAAGGCTAGCAGCCAGCCGGTGATCCCGCCATCCAGGTCTCGCACCGGAGAGATCGTACGCATTGCGGGTATCGACCGCACACCGGTCAGGACGATCTCACTCTCGTGGATTTCTGTTTCCCCGCTCTGGATCGCCTGGATGGCTTCCTTACCGGGATCAAGCTGCAGCAACCGCGGCTCGTCGCTTTCCCGCGTGCGTTTGCCTTTCAGTTCGGCGGGGGAGGTGTCCAGCATTTGACACAATGCCCGGTTGACCTCCACTACCTCCAGTTCGGGAGTCAGCAGCGCGATCCCTTCTGCGGTCGTATTCAGGATCGAGTTCAACTCTTGCACGCGTTGGGTCAAAGCCTGGTCGGTCTGTGCGTACAGCCTGGCATTATGGATCGCAACCGCGCTCTGCGCGGCGATCATCTGCAGGATCTGCAGATCGAGTTCGTTTAATGGTTTGGGTAATGCGCCTGCCAGCGGATAAGCCTGCACGGCGATCATGCCGAGGGTGCCGGATGCGGCCACCAGCGGTACGCCCATCCACGAGAGCGCTTCCTGCCCGTAGTGGGTGATCCCGCGCGCTTCTACCCACCCCCTCACATTTTTCTTGATCAGCAGCGGCTTTTTAGTACGGATCACGTACTCGGTCAGGCCATCTCGGAAGGACCGGATCGTACGCGGCAATTTGCGGTTATGCTCGTACATCACCCGGAAGTCGATCTCTTCGGTTTCAGGATTGTACAGTGCCAGATAAAAGTTATCAGCCGGCATTAATTTGGAGACTTCCCGATAGATCGCTACCGCGATCTGGTCCTCGTTCAGGTTGGCGGCCAGCGATTCACCCACCGACTGCAGGCTGCCAAGTTCCTGGATATGCCGTTTCAGGTTGTGCTGGTCCCTGGCCTGGTTTTTCAATATCATCGAGGAGATCAGCAGGCTTAGCGAGAAAATCGAGAAGGACAGCAACCCCATCCTGGTTAGTATCGAAGCCCCCAGTGGGGCGAAGACCAGTGGGATCATCTCGTAGGTCAGCATGGTGCGCAGATTTTCCAGCAGGTAACGGACATGCGCCCGGCTGCGCAGCAGCAGGAAAAAAGCCGCCATAAGATAATTGGTCAGAATATAGATCAGGCAGGTTGCAGCCAGGATCAGGATCGTCCCTGCAGACATATCCACCAACTGCCCGCCAGAATAATAGTAGAACGTGCCAGCTGCCAGGGTGCTTAGCAGGTGCATGGCAATATTGGCAGTCGTGGTCGCTAGCAGAGAGTATCCCTCATCCTGCTGCTGCCAGTTTGCTCGTTCGGGCCAGCGCCAGCGGTAATACCCGTAAAACAAGTCAGCTGTCAGGATCGCGGCCGCCGTCGGGATCGTTCCCATCACCAGGATCGCGCTGACCGAGACCATTGGCACCAGAGAGACTTCGCCCACCCCGCTAGGGATGCCGTAGGTGGTGGTATACGCCAGCAGGAGCACGAACAGCGCCCAATGTGTCAGGTCCGGCATCTCGGACGGGGACGTCTGGAACAACACCAGGTAAACTGCTACCACTACCAGGCTCAGTGTGATCGAGATCAGGTCGCGGCGGCTGGCCTTCATCTTTTAGTGGCCGGCTCCATCCAGAGGTTTGTATCGCTCGCCTGCCTGGATCGCGACACTCATGTAGTTTTGATCCGGAGGCAGCGGGCAGGTGGCATATGGGGTAAACGCACAAGGCGGATTGTGCGCCTTGTTGAAATCGATCACGACTGTATCCTCATCCGGATATTCAGTCACCATGAACCGCCCGGCAGGATAACTGCCATTGTGACAGCTCAGGTCATGGAACAGGATGTAGAACTGGCCGCTGGGTAGACCATAGGCGTCCAGCTTATACGGCCGGCCATCGATAGTGAACTCCAGGGCGCAGTCCATTGCGGTCTTGGTCACATCGCCGAGGACATCCGGGATATCGACCATTTTCTGGGGTTCGTACCAATGGATCTTGGCGGTAACTCTGCGGTTGTCATCGACCGGCCACCATACTCGCCCTTCGAACTTCAGCCTGATCGGGTTTTCCTCGTGCTTCACTCGGATGCCGAAGCGGCTCCCCCGGATAATCAGATAAAAACTGACCTTACCGATCTCCAGGGTGGTTTGGTTCCGGTTCAGGTCCGATTCCAGTTCGATTTTTCCAACCACCGGCGCTCCGCCAGACATCACACCAGCCTCGGCGGCCGGCGTGAAGGTCACCTTCTTTTCGGATAGCTCGATCACACCCGCCCTGGCCGGGCCGGTACCTTCCGGGAGCGCAACATCCATCTCTGGGCTGGCGCCGACCGTGTTTTTACCCTCCTTGAGCCAGTACAAGCCGGCCAGTGTCAGCCAGCTGTCACTTTGCTGCAACTGTTCATCGAGCTGCTTCTGGAATTGTTTGATCTCCTGATAATATGCCTGATCTACCATCGTCATCCTCTTTCATTGACCGGTTCAAAGCGGGCTGTGAAATGTCGCAGTAGCTTCGGTTGATAAACGATCCGGTAGCCTTTCATGCTTTCAGCCTGGCTGGCGATCCGGGCTGCCACCTCAACCACATAATCCATATGGCTTTGGGTGTATACCCGGCGGGGTATAGCCATCCGCACCAGATCGAGTTTCGGCAGGATTTCCTTCCCGGTTTCCGGGTCGACATACCCAAAGGCCACTGTGCCCAGTTCCACGGCTCGAATGCCGCCTTCCAGGTACAGCGCCAGGGAGAGTGCCTGGCCGGGCAGTTCTTTCTGGGGGATCTGGGGCAGAAGTTTCATCGCATCCAGATAGATGGCATGCGCGCCTGGCGGTTCGATGATCTGGATGCCGTTCTCCAGCAAGTTTTCGCCCAGATAGGCCGTCTGAGCCAGCCGGTATTCCAGATAAGGCACTTCCAGCGCTTCCTTAAAGCCGACCGCCATCGCATCCAGGTCCCGCCCCGCCAACCCGCCGTAGGTCGGGAAGCCTTCCCGCATGATCAGCTCATTGCGGACAGATTGGAACAGCGTTTCGTCGTTCAACGCCAGGAAACCGCCAATATTGACGATCCCATCCTTCTTGGCGCTCATCGTCGCGCCGTCTGCCAACGAAAAGATCTTCTGGGCGATCTCCAGCGGAGAATCGTTCTCAAAACCCGGTTCGCGCAGCTTGATGAAATAGGCGTTTTCGGCAAACCGGCAGGCATCAATGAAAAAGGGGATTCCGAATTCACGGTAGGTATCTGCCACCTGCCGCAGGTTCTCCATCGAGACCGGCTGTCCCCCCCCGGCATTATTGGTGATCGTGATCATCCCCAGTGGGATGTTATCCGCTCCCTTTTCCTGGATGAAATTGCGCAGTTTGGCAATATCCATATTGCCTTTGAAGTCCACCCGGGTGGCCGGATCGTAGGCTTCGTCAATGATCAGGTTAACCGGACGCCCTCCCCGGGCGCGGATATTGCCTTCGGTGGTGTCGAAGTGCATGTTGGAGGGCACATATTGCCCTGGCCGTACCAGCAGCGCTGCTAGGATGTTCTCTGCTGCCCGCCCCTGGTGGGTGGGGACAAAGAACTTGAAACCAAAGATCTCATCCATCACCGCTTTGAGGCGGTAATACGACCGCGCACCGGCATACGACTCATCCCCCATCATCATCGCCGCCCACTGCGCCTGGCTCATTGCCGAAGTGCCTGAGTCGGTCATCAGGTCGATATACACATCCTCAGACCGCAGCCCAAAGACATTAAATCCCGCTTCGACCAATGCTTTTTTTCGCTCTTCTCTGGAGATCAGCCGGATTGGCTCGACCATTTTGATGCGGAAAGGTTCTGGCTTGTATTGCGACATTCTCTCTCCTTTGCTAACCAAGTTTAACATGCTTTTAGTTCGAGACAAAGTATAATTACCCTTGCGAAATCGTTAGAACCGAAAGGCTCCGGATGTCTCTGAAGATCAGCGGTTATCCCCTCGGGATGACTATGACAAATGCATACATCGTTGTCGAAGAAGAGAGCGGTACTACTGTGGTGATCGACCCCGGCTTTGAAGGCGCTCGCCTGGCCCGGATCATCACCGAGAACGGCTGGCGCTGCCAGGCTGTCTGGCTGACACACGCCCATTTCGACCATATCGGCGGGGTTGGCGCGCTAGTTGCCGGCTTGCCAGGTGAGCCGCCTGTTGCCCTGCATGCCGCGGACCTGCCGCTCTGGGAGCTGCAGGGTGGCGCGCCGCTGTTTGGCATCGAAGGTGTTGACACCGGCCCGCGCCCATCGATCGACCTGACCGATGGACAACTTCTGATCCTCGGCCAGACCAAATTCGAGGTCCGACATGCTCCGGGACATACTCCTGGCCATGTCATGTTCTACTGCGATACCGCCGACGTGCTGTTTTGCGGGGATGTCATCTTCCAGGGCAGTATTGGGCGCACCGACCTGCCTGGCGGCAGTTATGGGACCTTGATGGACAGCATCCGTCATCAGGTACTGTCCCTGCCGGATGACACCCGCCTGCTGAACGGGCACGGACCGGAAACTACCGTCGGGCGTGAACGCGCCTATAATCCTTTCCTAAATATGTGAGGACCGCATGCAAGCATACATTCTGCAATTGATGGATTTTAACTATTGGGCCAATGGCCTGATCATGAAATACACTGAGAAATGCAAGACAGCCGAGTTTACCCGCGACACCCCCGGCAGCCAGAACAGCCTGCGGGACATTCTCTGTCATATCATGTTTGGCGAAGCACTCTGGCTCGACCGCATGCAGGGCAAGCCGCGCACTTCCCGCGAGATGCGCGAAAAGTATTCTCCCACCCGCTATCCCGATACCAAAACCTTGTATGGCGAGTGGTTTGACCTCGAATTGAGGATGCGCGCCTTCATCTCCGCGCTCAGCGAGGAGCAATTGCACCAGGCGGTTCGCTACGCACGCGCCGACGAGGCTGAATTTGAAAATACGTTTATTGACGTTTTTACCCAGCTTGCCTTTCACGGGATGCAGCACCGCGCTGAGGCCGCCATCATCCTGACCGACCTGGGCCATTCCCCCGGCAGCATCGATTTCATCACTTACCTGCGTTCCGCTTGACCGAAAGGAGGCGCATATGGAGCAGTATTACGCCGATTGTTACGACCGTTTTACCGATCTGCACAAACAGATCCTGGTTGCCATCGAAGGGCTGGACGTAGAAGCCCTCGACTGGGTTCCGGCAGGCAACACCAATTCGATCAATGTGCTGGTCACCCACCTGTGCGCCGCCGAGCGCTTCTGGGCGGCCGATATCGCCACTGGCCGGAGTTCGGACCGTATCCGTGAAAATGAGTTTAAGGTCTCTGGCCTGGGCAATCACGACCTGGTTCAACTTCTCGATGACACTCGCCAGACCCTTCAGGACGCCTTCGAGCAGCTCGCCCTGCATGACCTGCACACCATTCGGCATTCCGCCCAGCACGATATGCACGTCACCACTGGCTGGGCTATCCTGCATGCCCTGGAGCACACCGCCACCCACCTCGGCCACATCCAGCTCACCGTCCAGTTGTGGGAGGAGTGAAGGAGTCGATAGTAGGTAGTTTTCAGCCGCAAGTCACCAGGCAGTCAGGTCAATTTGGCGTTGCGATGATGTCCCATCAGTGATTTCACAGCTTTCCCGGTTTCTGTTTCATTGACATCAGTGGTATAAACTCAACATGTCCCCCAAAATATTGGTGATCCTCATCTTGCTTATTCATCTGCTCGGATGTGCTGGTGGTCAGCCGGTCAGTCTGTCGGTTATCGAGACCACCATCCCGGTTCCCCCTTCAACTCCAATCTATGTCCAGGTCGATGCCGGCACTTTGAATATCACACCTTCTGATGGGGAGGAATTGATCGTCCGTGCCTGGGTAACTGATCCAAAGGCGCTGCGGATCGAAGCACACGGAGATAAGGTCGAGATTGTCAGGGATGGGGGAAACGATGCCGAGGTTGTCCAGATCCAGGTGCCCGTTGGAAGCAATTTAGAGATCAGGACTTTTGCCGCGGATGTCAGCATTGATGATCTCTCCGCCGACCTTTCCTTGTTTGCATCCGCCGGTCAGGTCATGATCAACGGTTTCTCGGGATCAGCAACCGTGTGGGCTGGTCGTGGCGACATGACCGTCACCCGCAGTTCAGGCGATCTGATTCTGATCACCGAGCATGGGGCCATCGAAGTCGATCACTTCACCGGACAGATTTCTATGTCGACAATCATGGGAACACTGGTTTATTCCGGCATTGAACAGGATCAGAATGACGTCAGGCTGGAGGCAGACCATGGTCCAATCAGGGTCATTTTGCCGCCCAGCGCCAATACCAGCGTTTCTGCCTCCAGCACGAGCGGGGAGGTGATCTGTATCGGGCTGGATATTCAGCAAACTGTGGACGGCTGTCGAGCACAGAGTGGTGCCGGAGAAGGTTCTGTCTCGATCAGGACGGTTTCGGGCCAGATCAACCTTCAGATCATCAGCCGCCCTGGAGATAATTAGTCTGCTGCAGAAGTCGATGCTGACGGTGGAGTGACGGTCTGGAAATCTGACATAGATCTCACATCCCTGTGCCTGGTCTCGAAGAAATATCTGTCTGGATCAGTATTGCCGCGACCCGTGAGGCGGGTCTGAAGCTCACCAGAAAAAACTCATGAGAATTCGTACTTGACATCACATTCAAATTTGTGCTATATTGTTCACATATGTGATTTTTACAGTTCACGTATGTGAATTACAAGGAGAGCGCACATGCCTGAGGAGATGTCGCCGCGCCAGCGGGTTCGTTTGGCCCTGGATCATAAAGAGCCAGACCGGGTGCCAGTTACGCTGGGTGGGTCTGCCAACCATCTGACCGAACAACGTTATCAACTGCTGCGTGACCACTTCGGTGTTACCGATATCCCGCGGCGAACCCTGGTGGGTTTCTACACCACACCGGACTACAATCCCATCCTTGATCATCTGGGAACAGATTTTCGCTTCATTCATATCCGCCCTCCGGAAGGGTTTATCTCCAACTCGATGATTGGGCCTTTTGAAGAGTTTACCGATGAATGGGGTTTACATCATCGGATCATCGGTGGATATTATGATCTGGCGGGATCGCCATTGGGAGAAGACCTGACGATCGAAAAGATCGAGAAATTCCCCTGGCCGGACCCGACCAGACCCGAACGGATGCAAGGGGTGAAGGACGAGGTTGAAGACCTGTACTTCAACACGGGGTATTCGATTGTCGCCCATCGCCCGGTGTATGGGAATTTGTGGGAGCTAACCCGATGGCTTGCCGGCATGGAAAATGCCTTGATGATGACCATCCTCGACACAAAGATCTTTGACTATCTGATCGGTAAGCTCTCGGAAGTTTTGGATGGTTTTTATTATGAATTCCTGAGTGTGGTCGGACCTTACATCGATGTGGTTGAATTGGCCGAAGACCTCGGCACCAACAATGGTCCGATGTTCAACCCGGAAGTGTACACTCGGTTCATCAAACCCCGTCACAAGAAAACGATTGAAATGATTAAAAAGTTGGCCCCTAATGCCAAGGTCATGCTGCACTGCGATGGAGCAGTTCGGCGCTTCATCCCCGATCTGATCGAAGCCGGTTTTGAGATCCTGAATCCGATCGAAGCCCACTTGCCCGGGATGGATCCTGTTGGTCTAAAGAAAGATTTTGGCCAGGATCTGGTCTTTCAGGGCGGGGTGGACATAAAGAACGTTTTGAACCATGGCTCCGTCGAAGATGTCCGCCGTGAGGTCCGTCTCAGAATCGAGCAGATGGGAGAGGGCGGTGGTTACATCCTCGCCCCGGCCCATAATTTCGGTAACGATATCCCGCTTGAAAATATGTTGGAATTTTTCAAGGCTGGTCAAGAACTCGGCCGTTATCCTTTGAAATGAGGTGTTAGGTATGCTGCTGGAAACACTGCGAAGAGATGTGCTTGACGGAGCTCTGGCATTGCGGAAATTTGGGCTCGTCTGGATGGCAGGTGGGACGATCTGCGCACGTGATCCCGAATCTGGCTTGGTGGTGGTGACCCCCAGCGGCCTCGACTACGAAGCGCTCTCGCCCGGGGACATCATTGTCCTCAATCTGGAGATGAATGTGGTTGACGGGCATTACCGGCCATCGGTGGCCACCAACCTGTGGACTGCGATCCTGCGTGTCCGGCCAGATGTCCATGCCATTGTACACTCACATTCACCATACGCCACCGCCTTCTCCGTTCTCGGGAGAGAGATACCGATGATCACCGAAACCCAGGCAGATTGGTTTGGTCAACCGGTCAGAGTGGCTCGCTACGCCCATATTGAAGATGAACATTTTGTCACCGCTCCGGTTCAAGCTCTGGGAGATGGGTATGGGGTCCTCCTCGGGCAGCACGGACCGATCACCGTCGGAGAGAACCTGCATCAAGCCTTGGAAAGGGCAGTCACGCTGGAAGAAGCCGCCAAGTCCTATATTGCCGCAGCGGCACTTGGTCCGGTGCCCGAATTGACGCTGGAGCAGAGCAAACGCTGCTTTGATTATTATCAAAACCGTTACGGTCAACGCTGAGGAAAATATGCTGAATTTTCAGAACAAATTTGTGCTGGTCGATTTTGAAGCCGATGACTCGGATGCCGTCATCATTGCGCTTGCTGGGCGGTTGCATGCTGCCGGAGTGGTGGAGGCTGGATATGGGGCTGCAACGATCGAGCGTGAATTTCATCACCCGACCGGTTTGCCAACTCGCCCGTTCCCGATCGCATTTCCGCACGCAGATGCTGATGGGGTGCTGGTCTCGGCTCTGGCGGTCGCAATCCTGAAACGGCCGGTAGGCTTTTTTAACATGGCAGACCCGGAAGAGGTACTACCGGTCGAACTGGTGGTCATGCTGGCGAACAATAGCCCCGAAGAGCAAATCGAGACGCTTCGTAGTCTGGCAGAGCTTTTTGGAGAACCCGACAAACTTTCTGAATTGCGGAACCTGGCAGAAGTCAATGAGATCGTTGACTGGCTTTCATCTGAATTGTCATTGAACAATCAGCAGTAGGGGTTTTGTGGAAGGAGGTGTACTGATAGCCGTACATCGAGAACTGATCGGATTGAACGGAGAACCGAAGGTAAAAGGAGTCATTGTATGGGAAAGCTGATACTAGTTGCTTGCGGCGCAGGGATCAATACCTCAACGATTGCAGAGGATATGATCCGCGAACGGTTGCAAAAAGAAGAACTGCATGATGTCGAGGTCAAACGCATCCTGATCGCTGACATCGATAAATACATCGGCCGGATGAACTTGATCGTATGCATGATGAAGATCTACCGGGAATTCGACGTCCCCCAACTCAAGGGCATGCCTTTTTTAATCGGGACAAAAGCGGAGAAGGAGGTACTGCTGGACGAGATCATTGAACTGATTACTGAGAATTAAGTTTTTGGTGCCTCATCTTTTCAGGCTCAGCCTGGATGGATGCAAATAATCATAAGGAGATGGAAAAATGGAGTTTCTTCAAACTGCTGTTGGTTGGTTTTTAGGCCTCGGCTCAACCGTGATCGTGCCTATTGTTTTGATCTTGCTGGGCCTGATCTTCAGGGTCGGCTGGCAGAAAGCTGTCCGTGGCGGCGTCACCGTTGGCGTCGGTCTGGCTGGCTTGTTCCTGATTGTAAACCTGATCATTGCTGCTCTGCAGCCGGCTGTGGCAGCCCTGGCTTCCCGCATGGGCTTGGAACTATCGCTGGTGGACGTCAACTGGGCAGACGCCGGGATCGCCTGGGGTTGGCCGGGCGTTGCAGGCCTGGTTGTCTCGATAATCGTTGTGAACCTGATCATGGTCTTCCTCAAGCTCACCAAGACCTTGTGGACGGATGTCTGGTCCTACTGGCATGGCTCGGCGCTGGCCGGCTTTGTCTGGGCGCTGACTGGCTCGGTCACCTGGGGTATTGTTGGCGGCGTGGTCTATCTGGTGTTGGGCTCCCTGATGAGCGATCTCACCGCCAAGAAGTACCAGGAATTCAATGATATGCCTGGCATCGGTGTGCCCTGCGGTACGACCGTCCAGGCCAGCATTTTTGCCATGCCAGTTGTCTGGCTGCTGGACCGCATTCCGGGCATCAAGGACTGGGACGCTTCGCCTGATGGCATTCGCAAACGTTTTGGTTTGGTTGGCGAACCTGCGATCCTCGGCTTGTTGCTGGGTATGATCATTGGCCTCGCGGCGGGCTACAATGTCCAGGGGATCCTGGGTCTTGGTATGCAGGTTGCGACCATGATGCTTATCCTGCCCCGGATGGTCTCGATCATTTCCGAGGGCCTGGTGCCGATCACGATGTCGATCGTGGAATTCATGCGCGAACGCTTCCAGGACCGCGAGATCTTCGTGGCAGTGGACTGCGCAGTGCTGCTCGGCCACCCGGCCGTGATGGCCTCCTCGGTGATCCTCTTCCCGCTCAGCATCCTGCTGGCTGCGGTCCTGCCGGGCGTCAAGATGCTCCCGATCGCCAGCCTGGCGGTCATCCCGTTCTGGGCCGGTGCAGTTGTGCCATACACCAAAGGCAATGTGATCAAGACCGTGATCGTGCTGTTGCTCTACTCGATCCCGTTCATGTACTTCGCCTCTATGACGGCTGACATCCACACTGCCACCTTCGCCAATATGGGCCAGTTCACCGCTGAGATCGAAGCCGGTCTGCAGTTGGCCAGCTGGGATATGGGTGGCGATCCGATCGGATTTGTGATCCTGAACATCTTTAAGCTCTTCGGTTTCTCTCTCTAGTTCATAGTGATGTCTCCCCTGCGAGGTACCAGTCTCGCAGGGGAGCACTGCAATCATCCTATTGCTAAGTTTGGCGGTCGGCATGAGAAAATTTCACATCAAGATCGTGAATGGTTGGTGCGGTAATCGGATGGTCATCGTCAGAGATCATCTGCTGGCCCTGTTGGAGGAGCACGGGTATCACCTCAGGATTGATAATCAAAGTATTTGGGAGAACAGTTCCCCGCCTGTGAATGTGGATCTTGTCTTTCAGCTGATTCCCGCCTTTCACCCAGAAGAATTGAGTTGCCCGTCGATCAGTATCCGGCCCTTATTGAAGGATCTGAACGATCCGGATACTCTGCAAAAGGTCATCGAGAGCGTAAAATCCCAATACCACCGGCCAGTCTGACGCCGCCTGACCTGATAGAGGAGTTTTGCCATGACTGCCCAACTCTATTTTGATTACTGCGCAACCTCTCCTCTCCATCCCGCTGTGTTGGAGGCGATGCAGCCTGCGCTGACCTCGTCTTTTGGCAACCCTTCCTCCATGCATTCATTTGGCCAACAGGCGCGTGAGATGGTCGATCGGGCCCGCACACAGATTTCCGCTGGACTCTGTGCGCAACAGGATGAGATCTTCTTCACCAGCGGGGCCACCGAAGCCAATAACCTGGCGCTCTTCGGTGTCATCAATGCCTTACCCCCGGAACGTCAACACCTGATTGTAAGCAGGATCGAGCATCATGCAGTCTTGCATCCCGCCGAATCGCTGGCCCAAAAAGGCTGCAAAGTCACTTTCCTGCCGGTCAATGACCGCGGGTTTGTCTCCCCCGAAGACCTCGAAAGCGCGCTCCGGTATCAGCCCGGCCTAGTCTCCATCATGATGGTAAATAATGAGGTCGGGAGTTTACAAAAAATCCACACTTTTGCCAAATTGGCCCATCAATATGATTCCCTCATGCACACGGATGCCGTCCAGGCCTTGCTCTGCTACGCACTCGACGTAGATGCTCTTGAGGTCGATCTGCTATCCATCTCAGGGCATAAGATCTACGGCCCAAAAGGGGTGGGAGCCTTATACATTCGGAAAGGCACACCCATTGAACCGATCTTCCTGGGCGGGGCGCAAGAAGGGAAGCGTCGGCCTGGAACAGAGAACGTCGCCGGGATTGTCGGCCTCGGGGCAGCAATGACTTTAATGAGCGAGGACCGGCCGAGCCGGTATCGATCGCTCTCTCTCCTGCGGGGATTGCTGGTCTCGGGTTTGAGGCAGTTCCAGCCGGCGGTCAGGTTGATCAGTCCAGAGGTGGATGTTTCTCCCCACATCATTTCCGTGAGTTTCCCCAATGTGGACGGAGAACTGCTGCTCTTTGAATTGAATCAGGCTGGAGTAGCGGTCTCGATGGGATCAGCCTGTACATCCGAATCGATCGAGCCGTCCCATGTGCTTTCCAGCATGAATATCCCCGTCGAGCAGATCGAGGGGACCATCCGGATTTCCCTGGGTATTCATACCACCAGCAGCGAGATAGAAATGTTCCTTTCTCTCCTTCACGAAAGTGTGGAAAAGGTCCGTACCCTGACGAGCTAAGGTGAGCAGTTATGGTCAAGAATGAAACTCACAACCGCGATGATCTGCTGGCAGATGTCGCAGAAATGTATTACCTGGATGGCATGAACCAATCCGAGATCTCCAAAAGGGTGGGTGTCACTCGTTCGATGATCTCCAGGATGTTAACCGAAGCGCGAAACAAGAACATCGTGAAAATATCCATCGATCGTGATTTGCAATACAGCCAATCGTTGAGCAAGGAAATGATCACAAGGTACAAGTTGCTGGATGCCATGGTTTTTATCGGCTACGTGGAGGACAGTCTGCGTTACCTCTCCAGATTGGGCTCGGCTGCTGCCAAAGTGATCAAACCATATTTGAAATCTGGCCTGGTCTTGGGAACGGCCTGGGGGACGGCGCTTGGTGCGACCATCAATGCGCTTGAGGTGGAGCACCCAATGGCGATCAAGGTCGTCCAATTGGTCGGAGCGCTGCGTGGTCGCAATCTGGAAATCGACGGCCATGGTGTCGTCGGTCATTTGGCGGCCAAGGTCGGCGGCGAAGCCCATTACCTCAATGTCCCATATATTGTCGACAGCCCTGAAACAGTCGACGCCCTGATGAAAGTCACCGGCGTCCGTGAGACCATGCAGTTGATGAAACAATGTGACGTCGGTCTTTTTGGGGTTGGCAGTACCAATCTTGATTACTCGACCTTCTATAGCGCCGGCTACCTGATCGGTGATGAGATCGAAGATCTGATCAAGTCGGGGGCAGTCGGAAATGTGTGTGGCTTGTTTTTTGACAAGGATGGAAACCAGACTGCTCGCAACTTCCAGAAGAGGTCTTTTACTATCAGAAAACGCGATCTGATGAAGATCCCGATCCGGATCGGCATTGCAGGCGGCCCTGGAAAGATCGAGGCGGTCAGGGGAGCGTTGGCTGGAGGTTATATCAATGTTTTGGTGACGGATAATCATACCGCTGCCGAAGTCTTGAACCTGGAATAAAATCTATCAATTAATTGGAGGATATGAATGTCTGTGAGCATCGAAAAAGTCTATCTGGCTGTACTGGAGGGGGACGCAATTGCCGTGAGAGAACACGTTCAGTCTGCCCTGGATGTTGGGAACAACGCTGGGGAGATCCTGAATGCGGGATTGATCCGGGCTATGGATGAGGTCGGTCAGCGGTTTGAGGCTGGCGAATTCTTTGTGCCTGAGATGTTGATCGCAGCCCGAGCAATGCAGTCTGGACTTGGCTTACTCAAGCCGCACCTGGCTGATGATGATGTGCACTCATCTGGCAAGGTCGTGATCGGAACCGTCAAAGGAGACCTGCACGACATCGGCAAGAACCTGGTGGCAATGATGTTGGAAGGTGCTGGTTTTAAGGTCGTCGACCTGGGTACGGATGTTGATCCTGCCAAATTCGCTGAGGAAGTCCGTCAGGGTGCCCAGGTGGTCGGCATGTCGGCGTTGCTGACGACAACAATGAACAATATGAAAGCCGTTATTGACGCGATCGAAGAAACCGGTCTGCGCACCGAGGTCAGGATCGTTGTTGGTGGCGCTCCGGTTACCGAAGAATTCGCTCGGCAGATCGGGGCCGATGGTTTCGCGCCGGATGCCTCCAGTGCGGTCCGAGTGTGTAAGACCTTACTCGAATAGACTGATATTTCCTGATCTGACAGCTGGGATCAGGTTCGCCAAAGCCAGAAAAAAAACAGGCGGTCTAATGACCGCCTGCCACTTTCTACTGACTAAGGCCTGCTATTTGGCAAATTCCACTGCCCGGGTCTCACGCAGCACCGTCACCTTGATCTGACCGGGGTACTGCATCGTCTCCTCGATCTGCTTGGCGATGTCGCGTGCCATCCGGGTGGCTTCCAGGTCGTCCACATCCTCCGGCCGCACGATGATCCTGACCTCGCGCCCGGCTTGCAGGGCGTAGCTCTGGGTCACGCCCTTGTAAGCATTGGCGATCTCTTCCAGGCTGCGCACACGCTTGAGGTACTGCTCCAGGCTTTCGCGCCGTGCGCCTGGCCGCGCCCCGGAGATGGCATCGGCGGACTCAACGATCACCGCCTCAACCGATTCTTGCTCGACCTCATGGTGGTGCGATGCGATCGCATTGACCACCACCTTCGGCACGCCGTAGCGAGCGGCAAAATCTGCCCCGATCTGGGCGTGCGTGCCTTCCAGGTTGTGGTCCATCGCCTTGCCCAGGTCGTGCAGCAGGCCGCCCATCTTGGCGATCTCTACATCCGCTCCCAGTTCTGAGGCGATCACCGCGCACAACTTGGCGGTCTCGACCGCGTGGTCAAGCTGGTTCTGCCCGTATGAAGTTCGGAACTTTAACCGCCCCAGCACTTTGGTCACTTCTTTGTGCAGGCCAGGTACGCCAGCCTCGAAGGAGGCTTCTTCGCCAGCCTCTTCGATGATCTTCTCGACCTCGCGGGTCTCTTTTTCGATCGTCTTTTCGATACTGGCCGGGTGGATCCGCCCATCATTGACCAGCTTTTGCAGCGTGCGCCGGGCTACTTCCCGCCGCACCGGGTCAAAGCACGAGATCGTCACCGCTTCCGGGGTATCGTCCACGATCACATCCACCCCGGCAGCCGCCTCGAACGAGCGGATATTGCGCCCGTTGCGCCCGATGATCCGGCCCTTCATGTCGTCCGAGGGCAACGAAACCACCGAGGTGGTGATCTCAGAGACCGTCTCTGAGGCCACCCGCTGGATCGCCAGCGTGATCAGATTGCGGGCCCGCTTCTCACCTTCTTCGCGCGCCTCGGCTTCGATCTGGCGCATCACCCGGGCCATATCGCCCCGGGCTTCTTTCTCTACCTCGGCCAGCAGGATCGCCTGGGCCTCATCCCGGGTCATGTTAGAGATATCCTGCAGCTTGGTCATCGCTTCGCTGTGCAGGATCTCAATATCGTTGACGCGTTTATCAAGAGCGCTCTGCCGTTTACTCTGCTTCTGCTCGCGCTTTTCGATCCGCTCGGCGCGCTCGTCCATTTCGGTCCGCCGGCGTTGCAGCCGCTCGTCCTCCCGGTTCAGTTCCTGCCGGCGCCGATTCAATTCCTGGTCGACAGTTTCCCGGGTTTTGATCGCCTGGTTTTTGGCTTCCAGTTCGATCGCTCTGGCCTTCTCTTGCGCACTGCTGATGATCTGGTCAGCCTGGGCTTCGTCTCGCCGGATGGACTGGATCAGGATCAGATGCCGGATCAGGTACCCAACCACTGCCCCGACCAGTCCGAAAATGACTGCAAGTACAATTGGATTGTTCATGGTTATCCCTTTCTAGTTCTGTTTCAGCCCTGCGCCGAGGTCACTTCCTCGTACACTTGCGGCACCACTTCGGAGATCGTCCCGTAGTGGAAACCGCGCCGAGCCAGAAAACCGTACAGCTTCTTCTGGAATTCTTGCCATTCCAGTTGCTGGTAACGGCGGGCTTTCTTTCTGGCGGCTTTCAGCGCCAGGCTGGTTTCGTCCAGTCCCTCCAGCGTGCAGGAGATCACCCTGTCCGGAATGCCTTTTCGCCGTAACTCTGCCTGCAGCATACGGCTGCCGCGCGGGCGGAACTCGGAACGGTTCTCCACCCATAGTTCGGCAAAGGCTTCATCATCCACCAGTTTTCCCTGGCGCAGTCGGGCAAGGATCTCTTCGATCACCTGCTCGTCGTAATCGTGTTTTTTCAAATTTTGCCGCACCTCTTGTTCCGAGCGCGGCCGGTAACTGAGGAAGTTGAGCGCCCGCTGCAGTGCGACTTCCTTGTGGTCGGATCCCTTAAGTTCGGCGATCTTCTCCTCGCTCAGTTCCTGTCCGGTGCGAAGCCAGGCGGCCACGATGCGAGAGAGACCGAATGCAAATTCGCCGTCCAGGTACACATTGACCCGGTCCTTGTTGCGTTTTTGCAGTTTCAGTCCTGTGATCTTCGCCATATAAACAAAAATCCGCCACACAGGCGGTTGTCACGGCTGATACGATAGGAGGACCCAAATTGAATTTGGTTGCGCTGTACTACAGGTATTACCTATGGCAAATGAGCGTCTCTTAGAGCTGCTCGGGTGATTCCGATGTTTTGGTCCTTTTCAGCTTGACCTGAAAGAGGTGTTGTCCTCAACGATGATTCTTTATTTGCCGTTGTTCTGTTTGCACAGGCATGGCGCGCCTGTGCCGGTAAATGCCTGAAAATCGCTATCCTGTCTTATCAGTCGTGGCCGCTGTGTTGTAGTGTAGTTTGCGGCCGTCTGGCAGATCATCGGTCACTCATCCAGAGGCATGATGCCGTCTGTTAGGACCTGTGTTCTGATCGCTTGTTCGATCATCTCTGCCAGTTCAGGGGTCTGACGCAGGTAATCTTTGGTGTTTTCGCGTCCCTGACCCATGCGGATCTCGCCGAAGTTGTAAAAAGAGCCGCGCTTGTCAACGATCTGGAACTCTACGGCGAGGTCCAGAATATCTCCATATTTGGATATGCCTTCATTATACATTATATCAAATTCTGCTGCACGAAACGGCGGGGCAACTTTGTTTTTGACCACCCGCACGCGCGTCCGGCTGCCGATCAGCTCGCTGCCCGCCTTGATCGATTGCACCCGCCGCACATCCAGCCGCACCGAGGCGTAGAACTTCAGTGCCTGCCCGCCGGTGGTGGTCTCCGGATTGCCGAACATCACGCCGATCTTTTGGCGCAGTTGGTTGGTGAAGATCACTGCCGTGTTGGTCTGCTTGATCACCCCGGAGAGCTTGCGCAATGCCTGGGACATCAGCCGGGCCTGCACCCCCATGGTGGCAGCCCCCATATCCCCTTCCAGTTCCGAGCGCGGCACTAGCGCTGCCACCGAGTCGATCACCACCACATCCACCGCTCCGGAGCGCACCAGCGTCTCGGTGATCTCCAGCGCCTGTTCGCCCATGTCCGGCTGGGAGATCAGCAGGTTATTGACATCCACCCCGCACACTGCGGCATAGTTTGGGTCCAGGGCATGTTCCATATCCACAAAGGCAGCTGTCCCGCCCAATTTTTGTGCTTCCGCCACGATATGCTGGCAGATGGTCGTTTTTCCGGAAGATTCCGGCCCGAAGATCTCTGTCACCCGCCCGCGCGGGATGCCCCCGATCCCCAGCGCCAGGTCCAGCGAGAGCGAACCGGTCGGGATCGCCTCCACCCGCAGGCTGTGAGCCTCTCCCAGACGCATGATCGAACCATCCCCGTAGCGTTTGGTGATGTCCTTCATGGCGTTATCCAGGGCTTTATCTTTTGCATCGCTCATTGGTGTGAACCTTTTCTAAACCGGTTGGTGTTACAGATTCTAATCGATTTCCTGTTTTAATTACGGCGCAAAGCAGGATGTGAAGTCCATTGCCTTTCCGGGGAGCAGGGTGTTTGGTGCTGGAACCGATTTTTTCGATTATAGTTAACCCGACCGAAAACCAGAGGAGTGCTCATGTCTGATCTGCGAAAAGATGCCCTCGAATACCATCGCCTTGGCGGCAAGCCTGGCAAGATCTCCGTCCAGCCGACCAAACCGCTGGAATCCCAGCGCGATCTGGCCCTGGCCTACTCGCCCGGGGTGGCCGAACCGGTGCTGGAGATCGATAAGGATCCCGCCGCTGCTTTCGAATACACCTCGCGCGGTAACCTGGTCGGGGTGGTCTCGAATGGCTCGGCCATCCTTGGCCTGGGCAACCGCGGCGCACTGGCCTCCAAGCCGGTCATGGAGGGCAAAGGTGTGCTCTTCAAGAAATTTGCTGATATCGATGTCTTTGATATCGAGGTCGACAGCCAGGACCCGGATGAGATCATCCAGGTGGTACGCGCCATCTCCCCGACCTTTGGCGGCATCAATCTCGAAGACATCAAAGCCCCGGAATGTTTCTATATCGAAGAGACCCTCCAGGGAATGCTCGATATTCCCGTCTTCCACGACGACCAGCACGGGACTGCCATAATCACCGCTGCCGGCCTGATGAACGCCCTGGAGCTGGTCAAGAAGGACATTGCCGGGATCAAGCTGGTCATTTCCGGCGCTGGCGCGGCCGGATTGTCTTGTGCCCGCATGGCGCTGCTGCTCGGTGTTCCCCCCAAGAACCTGTTCCTCAGCGACGTGCATGGCGTGGTGTACGAAGGCCGGACCGAAGGCATGCACGCTTATCTGGAGCCTTTTGCCCGTAATACCACAGCCCGCACACTGGCTGAGATCATCGAGGACGCCGATGTTTTTTACGGCCTGTCGGTCGGCGGCGTCCTCAAACCAGAAATGGTCAAGAAAATGGCCCGCGACCCGATCATCTTCGCCATGGCCAATCCGACCCCGGAAATCGATTACGAACTAGCCTGTCAGGCGCGTCCGGATGCGATTGTCGCCACCGGCCGCTCAGACTTTCCCAACCAGGTCAACAACGTCCTCGGGTTCCCCTTCATCTTCCGCGGAGCGCTGGATGTGCGTGCCCGGGCGATCAATGATGAGATGAAACTGGCCGCCGCCTACTCGCTGGCCGCGCTAGCCAAAGAGGATATCCCGGACAGCGTGCTGCGGGCCTATGGCCTTGAATCGTTGAAGTTTGGCCGGGAGTACATCATCCCCAAACCGCTCGACCCGCGCGTCCTCCTGTGGGAAGCCCCCGCGGTGGCCGAGGCCGCCATGCGGACCGGTGTTGCCCGCCTTCAGATCGACGTGGAGGAATACCGCCAGGAACTGGCTTTGCGCCAGGGTAAGAGCCAGCAGATCCGCCACCATATCCTCAACCAGGCCCGGTCAGTCAGTTCCCGCAAGCGGGTGGTGTTTGCCGAGGGTGAGGAGTCCAAGATCATCCGCGCCGCCGCCCAGGTAAAAGCCGAAGGTATCGGGGCTCCGATCCTGCTTGGCAACCCCGACCGGATCAACGCAAAAATTACCGAACTCGGTCTGCCAGTCAATCTGACCGTCATTGATCCGGAAAAGTTTGACCGTCTCCCGGAGTATGCCGAGGCCTACCACAGCCTGCGCCAGCGCAAGGGCGTCTCGATCAAAGAAGCCCTGAAACGTCTCCGGCTCGACCGCAATATCTTTGGCAACATGCTGGTCAAAATGGGTGACGCCGATGCGTTTGTCTCCGGCCTGACCTACGATTACCCTGAGGTTATTCGCCCGGCGCTCCAGATCCATCACACCGCCGAGGATGCTGGTCGGGTGACCGGTGTCTATATCATGATCGTCGAGGATAAGGTGTACCTGTTTTCGGATGCCACCGTCATCATCGACCCGACCGCCGAAGACCTGGTTGAGATCGCCTGCCTAGCCGCCAATTTTGCCGAACGCCTCGGCCTGACACCGCGAGTCGCCCTGTTGTCCTTCTCCAATTTCGGCAGCACCCCTCACCCGCAGTCTTTCAAGGTGCAGCGGGCTGTCGAGATGATCCAGGCCAAACGGCCGGACCTGATGGTGGATGGTGAGATGCAGGCTGATACCGCGGTCGTCCCCGAGATCATTGAGCAGCGTTATCCCTTCAGCCAGGTCAGAGACGCCAATGTCCTGATCTTTCCCTCGCTGGAGGCCGCCAATATCGCCTACAAACTGCTCGACCGGCTGGGCAAAGCCCAGAAGATCGGCCCGATCCTGCTGGGGATGGGCGCGCCGGTCCACGTCCTGCAGACTGGCGATGATGTCCGTGATATCGTCAATATGGCCGCGGTGGCGGTCATGGATGTGGGAGGCAGGCGATGACCCAAACCCGCATCCTGTTTGTCTGCCAGGGGAATATCATCCGCAGCCCACTGGCGGAGCATATCTTCCGCTATCTGGCGGAGGAGTCCGATGCGGCCGACCGCTATCTCACCGACTCGGCCGGCACGTCTGGCTATCATGTGGGCGAATCGCCGGATGCCCGCATGCGCGAGGTTGCCGCCCGGCATGGCTTCCAATATGATGGCCGCGCCCGCCAGGTGCGGGTAGAAGATTTTGACGAATTCGACCTGTTGATCGCCATGGATACCGCCAACCTGACCAGCCTCAAACGTATGGTCCGCAACGATGCCGACCTGGCCAAGCTTAGCACCATGCGCACTTACGACCCCAAAGGCGGCCCCGGCGACAGCGTCCCCGACCCGTATTACGGCGGCATTGACGGTTTTGAGATTACCTTCCAGATCGTCAAACGCGCCTCCCAGGGGCTGCTGGATGCCCTGGAGCAGCAGCAGGAGTGATCCCGGCGGCGGTTCACGAATGGCTCACTGAGGCCGGTATGGGCCAGGTCTCCCACGCTGGCCCGGTTGGCGGCGGGTGCATCAACAACGGCAGCCGGCTGACCACCAGCGCCGGCGGTCGTTACATCCTCAAGACCAACCCCAATTGCCCGCCGGATATGTTCACCCGTGAAGCCGAAGGGTTGCAAGCCCTGGCAGTCGCGGGCGGACCGCGCCTCCCCGAGGTCCACCTTGCCGGGCGGGAATTCCTGCTCTTGGAAGACTTGCAGCCTGCCCCGCCTGCCAGCGGTTACTGGCCCGAATTTGGCCGCCGGATGGCTGCCCTGCATCTGAAAACAGCCGCCCGTTTCGGTTTCGATCACGACAACTACATCGGCAGCAGCCCGCAAGCCAACCCGTGGACGGAGGACGGCTGGGATTTTTTCGCCCACCACCGGTTGATCAGCCAGGCAGAAACGGCTGCCCAGCACGGGCTGCTCTCAGCGGAGCATCTCCACGAGGTGGGAGAATTGGCCGCCCGGCTGCCTGACCTGGTCCCCGAACAGCCGCCTTCCATCCTGCACGGCGACCTGTGGTCCGGCAACTGGATGACCGATGCCAAGGGTCAGCCTGCGATCATCGACCCGGCCGCATACTACGGCTGGGCGGAGGCTGACCTGGCAATGATGACCCTGTTCGGATCGCCCGACCCAAGTTTTTGGGAAGGTTATCAGGAGGTTCGTCCGTTGGCAGCCGGCTTCCGCCAGCGTTTCCCGCTGTATAATCTCTATCACCTGCTCAACCACCTCAATCTCTTCGGACGCAGTTACCTTTCCCAGGTGGCTGCTGTCCTGGAGCGTTTTTGATCATGGGAGTCTGAATGGAATTTGGCTACGTTGGTGTGCTTGAACTGATCTTCTTTTTTTTGATCGTATTTCTGGTCGTCGGACCGCGCCGGATCATTCGCGGCTGGCGTGCCATCGGAGATTGGGTCCGGCGCGGCTTCCGCCGGGCAGGCAAGAGTAAAGCCGCACAGCAAGGCCGCGGCATCATGCGCGGCTTGGGCAACGTCGTACGCTATTATCGGGAGAAGCGGGAGGAGTAAAGAAACCCTCCCTCCCCAAACTGGCATCTACCCGTATCGATCCTTCTGGCTCCCAATATCAAGTCTGGGAGCCAGTTTTCATTTTTATTGACATCGATTTAATGCTGTGAGAGATCGATCGATAAGTGGTTCAATAAGTCTGGTTGCTCAATGGCTCACCAAAAGTGAATAATTCTGCCCGTGATAAACATCAGCCGCCTGGATTGGAAAAAAACTTATGAAAACTTGCAAAATATGACAAATACTAACTGGATTATTTTCTCCCCGTATAGGACAATGAACCAGAATAAACCTCACCAACAAGCGACCGCGATGAATAATTCCAAATCCCCGACAAAAAAACCAGCCTCAAACAATCCTTCCAGAATTCCTGAGGACTCGACCTTCTATCAAAAGGTTGTCCCGGCCCTGCTGCTAGTCATGGCGATCATCACCTCCGGCTTGATTCTGTTTGCCCTCGGGGTTCTGGTGGGCGTGATCTCGTTTTAATCTGGACCCGAGCAAAATTAAGGAGTTGCCATGTCTTTGAATTTGATCTTACCGTTTCTCTCAACTGTGATCATGCTGATCTTCGTGATCTTCGTTCTCCAGCGCTATTTCGCAACCCGAAAACTGTACTTCCTGTTTTGGGGTATCGGTCTGGCCATGTTTGGCACCGGCAGTTTTGCTGAGGTTTACCTGGCGCTTACCTGGAACAAATGGGTATTTTTTTCCTGGTACCTTTTTGGCGCAGCGCTCAATGCCGCATGGATCGGACACGGTACGCTGACATTACTGGTCCGGAAGAAATGGGTGCATGGCGTCACGGTTGTGTTGGTGCTGGCATCCTTGGGGACAACTTATCTGATGGTCCAGGCGATCCAGAGAATTGACGCGGATATTTTCACCACTTCAAAACCGATCAGTGAGCAGTATGGCACCAAACGGATCGAACCAGGGGAAGAAATCCCCCTGGGCGCACAGACAGCGGAGATCACCTATCGGGGAGAAGAGATCACCGTTATCCGTGGGATCCTGCCGTTGGGGACATCCGTCCGGCTGACAACCCCATTTTTCAATATTTATGGCCTGGTCACTCTGGTTGGCGGGGCGATCTGGTCGGCTTTCCTGTTTTGGCGCAAGCAGGTTCTGCCCAATCGGGTTGTCGCCAACGTGTTGATCGCTGCCGGTGCGTTGCTGATTGGATTTGCCAGCACGCTGACCCGTCTCGGCTATGGCCAATATCTCTATCTGGGCGAATTGATTTCGGCAATCTTGATGTTCACTGGTTTTATGGTCGCGGCTAAGCCGCAATCAGTTGCCAGGGAGTCCGAGTCCGCCCGCCCTGTGCTGGCGTCCGAAGGCTGACCCGGTTCTTCCAAGGCAGATTATTTCGGCTTGACCGGCGGACACGCGGGGATATCGTCTTTGTTCTAGATACAACAGGGGTCCAAACTTCAGTTTGGACCCCTGATCTGTTAACACCAGTTCGAGCATCGGGAGGTTGTACCTCACTCAGCCCTCCCTTACGCCAACCCAGCCTTTTTCAACACTTCACTCAGCAGCGCATTCCGCACTTCCGGCAGCTGCTCCGAAAGGTCGAACATTTCCTCCGGGTCGTCCTCAATTTCATACAGTTCCACCAGCGGACCCTTGCCCTCCTGCCGCAGCCAGCCATCGTAATACGTCAGTTTATATCCGTCACGGACGATCATCAGCGAGACCGGATGGATCTCTCCATACTGTTCACTGCCCTTGGCCTCGACGGCATATACAGACCGGTCCGGGTCGGGCTGGCTGCCGGCAAACGGCGGCAGGACCTCCCCTTCGATCCAATCCGGGATCGGCTGACCGGCCAGGTGCAGCAGGGTCGGCAGCAGGTCAGTGCTTGAGGTCACGCTGGTCACATCCTGCCGGGTCTGGGTTCCCGGGGTAAAGATCAGCAGCGGCACATGGACCACCGGCTGGTGGAGCGATTCGAAATAATGCTTCTCCAGCCCGCGCTCAAACATCTCGCCATGGTCGGAGGTCACGATCACGATCGTGTCATCCAGGATACCGGTCTGTTCCAGGTGATCGAAGGTCCGCCCAATTTCCTGGTCTGCCAGCAGGCAGAATTCGTCATACATCCGGCGGGAGTGGGTGGTTTCCGCGTAGGTCCGTCCACGCGAGAAAATGTGCTGTGGTTTCTCCACCGGCTGGTAAGCGTCATCCCGGAAGGCATCGACGAACTCGGCTCTGGTGTGGTACGGGTCATGCGGGGGCAGGTAATGGAAATACCCCAGGAAAGGCGTCTCCTGTCCGTGCATCTGGCTGACCTCTTCCATCACCCAGTCGGTGGCATCCTCCGGCAGGAAGAAGTTGTCATCGCGGATATTCGGCAGCCCGCGCGGATACACATCGGCATAGCGCGCCAGGATGCGGTCTTTATAATCCCGGTAAAAATGCGAGAAGAACAGGGAATAGGTCCCTTTGCGGCCTTTCTTGACGATCGACTGCCACCAGCCGATATTGGCGATATCCTCGTCATTGACGAAGAACAGGCCCGAAGCCGGGTCCCGGTCCAGGTACAGGTCCTGGCGCGGTTTTAGCCGATCCATGCTCTCCTGTATCTGCCGCAGCAGCACATGGGCCACCGCATTATGCGTATAGCTAATACGGAAATACTGATCGAACAATTGGAACATGTTGCGGGTTTCAAACTGCGGGTCGATCCCCATACCTGGGCTGAAGCCGCGGTGCGTCCAGGGATAGGTGCCAGTGACCAGCGAGCTGGTCCCGGGGAAGGTGAAGTTGCCCGCGGAGTAGTGCTTGTGGAAGACTGTCGCCCGCTCGGCCAGCCGGCGCAGGTTGGGGGTGGTATCCCGTTCGTATCCATAGAGGGAAATATTGTGGGCCGACCAGGCATCGTACACCAGGATCAGGATATTTGGCAGATTGCCATTGGCCTGACGGCGGGGCAGGTAGCGCAGGGCTGGCAGAGCGGCTGAAGCCGTCCCGGTCAGTTTCAGAAAATCACGGCGAGAGAGATGTTGCTTCATTGCTGTCAAGCTCCTGTCACATTCCGGACCACGATCACCACGAATCCAGCCACATCCAGCACCAGGTACAGCCCCGAAAGCATTGCCACCCGATCCAGGAAGTTATCCATTGCCAGCCGGAAAGAGGAAATATTGCGGAGCAGCAGGAAGGCAATCGCAGTGGTCAAGGCGATTAAGGCAGCCATCATGGCCTGAGGCAGCCAGACAGGCGAGATCAACCAAAGATTTTCAGTGGCATACGCCCGCAACTGGTCATGCAGGACGATCAGGATCAATTGTTCCAGGATCGACCACGAGGCCAGGGCGAAGGCGATCACGCTCAGGATCGTGATCCGTAAAGATTTACTCCACTGCCGGGGTGTCAGTAAGCTGAGCAGGGCGATGAAGCCAAACAGCAGCACGGATTCGAGCAGGGTGTACAGCAAGCCATAACCGGCAAAACCGATCCCGTCCCATATATCCGTCCGGCGTGAAACCCAGGGCACATCCCTGAAGATCATCAGCAAGCTCCACATATGCGGCAGGAAGGCGGTTACCAGAAATAGTTTAAACCAGTCAGCGCGGGTGAATGATCGTTTGGTCGTTTCGTCCATAGTCTCCATCCATCAAGTGTCGGCTCGAATTATACCAGCGCAGCAGCGCTGCTCTCCATTTCAAAACCAGGGTGGAAATTAACCAAATTATTACATCACGCTGCCAGACCTGGGCTATACTATGGGCATGATCCCGCTCCGAGATTCGATCCCTTCTCGCCATGTGCCGGTCACCACCTGGCTGATCGTGGCCGCCAACACGGCTGTTTTCCTCTTCCAGCTGGTCCTCACCATCCCGCAATTTGAATGGTTCATCAACAACTTCGCCTTCATCCCTGCCACCTGGCAGACCAATCCGCTGTGGTTCGTGATCACATTGTTCACCAGCATGTTCATGCATGGCGGCTGGGTACACTTCATCAGCAATATGTGGATCCTGATCATCTTTGGCGATAACGTGGAAGACCGGATGGGGCCGATCGGTTATCTGGCCTTCTATCTGCTGGGAGGCTTGGCGGCTGGTCTGCTACAGTTTGCGGCTGCGCCTAACAGTATGATCCCAACGCTTGGGGCCAGCGGGGCGATTGCCGGAGTGATGGGCGCTTACATCATCCTGTTCCCTTCGGCTCGGGTGGTCACCCTGCTCCCGCTGTTCTTTTTCTTTACAACGATCAATGTGCCGGCGTACCTCTACCTCGGCATCTGGTTCGTGACCCAGTTTTTCTCCGGGGTGGCTTCTCTCGGTCAGGTCACGATGGGCGGCGTCGCCTGGTGGGCACACATGGGCGGGTTCCTGTTTGGGGTCTTGTTGGCCCGCGGTTTCCTGTTCCGTCCGCAGCCGTCGGCGCGCCAGCATTATTATTTCTCCGACCCGGACGACCGCACCTGGAGATGAATCAAAAACTGGCCTGAGGGCCAGTTTTTTTCGTTTATCGGGTGCTGGTCACATCACGATCAGGGGAACAGGGCCTGTTCCACTTCCATCAGATCTTCGATCATCTGGTCACAATCGGCGATTGCTGTTTCGGGGTCCCGGTCGATGTTCGTTCGGATCAGGTTCAGGCGCTGGGGCAAGGCCTCTGCCAGGGTGGCGTCGAATTCCTCGATCTCATCCAGCACTTCATCCAGCGCGGCAGGCGTATTTGCGAGAGCGGACTTTGCCGCCACCGCATTCTCTTCCGTCAGCGCCAGCCGGGCATCATACACATCGACCAACACCGTCAGCAGGCTGCGGTGCGCATCGGCGCCTTCCAGCAGGTCCAGCCGGGCATTCAGAGAGACGATCTCGGACTGCGCATCCGTCAGGTCGGCGCTAGTCCGCTCCAATTCGGTTATCTTTGGCTGATAGAGTGTGAAGTACATTGTCAGAAAACCGGCCAGAAAGACTGCCATCCCTGCGCCCAGCCAGATCAGCGCTCTTCGCAGGAACAGCGCAAACCGGCTCGGTTCCTTCACCGCCTCGGTTTCCGTCCGCTCGCTCTCCAGGTCTGCCGGGGCTGCGGTGAGCGGTACCTCGCTCAGGATCTCTTTATCACCGACTTCGATCCGCTCAAACTCGCTGGCAGGCTCATTTGGGGTTTGCTGGTCATCCTGCTCGTCTATTGGGGTGGTATCAGGTTCTTCGCTCATGGTATCCATCCTTTTGCGTTGACTTTAAACGCATCCTTTTCTCCATCAATGATTATACCCTGATTGGAAAGGATCATCGCCGGAATCCTGTTTCGGGCGACCTGAGAACCTCTGCAGGCTGTTTCGATCGGTTCGCGGGCGTAGGAATTCGCCAGCGGAGACCCGGCGGTAAAAACCGATAGAAAAAAACCCTCCAGACGGCCCAAATCCAATCTGAATGCATATAATCGAAAAAAACCTTCTTTTAAACAGGGGCTTTGATAACAGCGGTCGGTTCTAAAACTTGTGCGCACGAATGTTTTAATGGAAGCGGAATATATTCCAGACCGCTGAACGTCTTCAAGCCCGCCTACTTCGACATGGGAAAATCGGGTTACAGGTGCCTGGGGTGGTTGCTGCAAGGTATTTAAAGGCCTCTACGGGGATCGGCAAAATCCTCACGGAGCCTGAAGCAATTCCGGCGGTGCATCCACCCCGCCGCTCAGCGCGCCCAGAAAAGCAACGATCTGCGCCATCTCGCGCGGGGTCAGCCCGAGTGGATCCAATTCATTGTGACCGATAGGTGATACAGGAGGGTGGTTGTAATGCGCCAGCACGTCCTCCAGCGTGGCAAATTGACCTGCGTGCATGTAGGGCGCAGTCTCTGCCACATTGCGGAGGGTCGGCGGTTTGAAGGCGGCTGCAAGTTGTTCTCCCGCAGAGGTCACAAACCGCAGTTCAGCGCAATCGCTATCGCCAGCGTCACTCCACGGGCTCAGGCAGTTGAATTCATCTGCGAGGACGAGGATCACACCTGAAGCCCGTCCGTCATCAAGCGGCAGATTCTGGGCGGTGGGCACGCCTGTATTATGGAAGTCATTGTTGGTAAATAACGGGCCATTGTGACACTGGATGCAATTTGCCTTCCCGATGAATAAACGCAAGCCCGCCACTTCATCCTCGGTCAACGCGGTTTTCATGGCCGGCTTGTCGTCCTTCAACAGAGCATCTACATAGAGGTCGAAGCGGGCAGGGCCGGGCATGATCAACCTCTCATAGGCAGCGATCGCCTTGCCCATGTTGACAAATACCTGCGTCACCGCATCGCGGTCGGCTTGCGTCATTGCCTCCCAGGCGGCGCGGGCGGCGGGGTCGTCCACAGGGCCAGCCGAGATCGGGAATCGCTCAGGATCTGAGAAGTCGGGAAGAGGCCCAAAAATGGCTTCATATTCTTCCCGATAAAACTCGCTGATCAGGTGCACATATTGCGCCCGAGTTCCGCCGTGTTCCACCGCGCTTTCAAGCGGGGCCAGCGCTTGCGCCCACTGACTGTCCTTGCGCCCATCCCAAAATTGCCAGGGGCTGTACGCTGTGCCGATGATCGTCATGGTTTTTCGGTCGGTCGTGCCGACTCCCTGTGCCAGCGATTCGCCATCCGTGAACATCAATTCGGGCAGGTGACAGGTAGCACAGGAGACCTCTCCAGTGGAACTGAAACGCGTATCGAAAAATAGTTCGTGACCGAACTCTGCCGCTTGCGTATCATCTGCATACGCGTTGGATGGGTCTGGTTGCAGGGCGGGCAAACTGCCGATCCATAATCCGCTCAGGGTGGATTTTTCTTCCTCACTCCACGCCGCGGATCGGGTTACTGACCAAACGCCAATTGCCGCCGCGATCAGCAGAATTCCACCAATAAGGGGCAGGATGCGTTTCATTCTGAATTATTCGAGGACCAGGTCGAACGTGATCGAATCGCTCTGCCCGTTCGCGGTGATAGTGAATCGCACTTCCCAAAAACCGAGCATCTGGAACCTCATGCCCTCGACGCGGTAATCGCCGTTGCCCAGGTCTGCCGTCACCTGAGGATTGGTCGGCAAGCCGTGACCATGTTGCGGCATCCCGCCATCTACAAGGATCGTCGCACCTTCAACCGGCTGGCCGTCAGCCGTTTCTACGTGAAGGGTCCAGGTGTGAATCTGGTTGAGCGGGAGCTCGCCCGAATCGCTGCTCCATGAGACCATGAACATGCCTGCATCCGAAGTCCGTTCGGTGGAAGTATCGAGACCGCTCGGGGCGGGTTGATCACCCATCATCATCGGGTGCAGAAACCGCGGTCCGATGAACGGCATTAATACAATTAATCCCACGATCACGATGATCGTGGTGATGACGGCGGTCAAGATCACTTTGAGTTGCTGTTTTTCCATGTCTGCAATACTCCCTTAAATTTTACAATGTGTATGATTTTAGTGTGGATTACTGGATTCTGCAAGAAACTGGGTTGTGTCAGCTTTTTCCAGTTCGTCCAAAACGGTGTTACACCGTAGAATTGGCCTTGAACTAGTCATTGCAGTTCAGAGGTTGCTTTCGATGCAACTCACAAAATCCTTAACCATGGATGGCACCATGCCAAGGTGCAATGCGTTCAACATCAATACCCATTCTGTTATGGAGGGCATGCTGATAAAATTAATCAAAAAATCGGAGATTAGTTGTATAATCCCCCAACTTTGGTATCACGAGGGGATTATTCCAGATTACAACAAGGAAGACCAGTATGCCACTCACACAGCAACAATTATCAGACATCAACAAAGCAGTTGAGCAAGTTCAGGATACAAAGGATTACCTGGACATCTTGAGGTACTATCCCTGTGAAACCATCATTGATATCCTCAACGAACACCCGGATGAAAACCTTCGAATTGCCGCTTTTGTGAATCTGAATTATGAACACAAACTAGCCCCTGGCGTGCTGAACGCCTTGAACCGTGCGGTCCAAAACCCGAATAATAGCCTGAATTTTCGGAATGCTGGAACCGCTTTGCTTGAATCTACGCCAGCAAAACCAGCAGCCAGGAAGGAGTCCGGTTCATCGTGGAAAGATAAACTGGAAAGCGCTTTGGGAGTCGTCTGGCTGATTTTGATGGTCTTGCCGGTTTTTGCTTTTCTTGCTTCTGCCTTCAAGATCGTCAAAGACCCTGCTGTACTAAAACTATTGGATCTCACTTACTCGATCTATCCTCTGACGATTGGTTATCTGATCCTGCACAAGGTGGTGAGCGCAGTTGGTCAAGCGTTGAAATCTACGCTTCCAAGCCCAAAACAACTGGGCGGGATCCAGATTGAACAGGGGCGAAATCGGGAAGCCATAGAGACTCTGAAAGAAGCAGTCAGCCAGGATCGCCAGGATTCGGATGCCTGGTATCTGCTGGGTCTGGCGTATGATAACGATAGCCAGGTGGAGGAAGCCTTACGCTGTTATGAGCAGGTGCTGATCATCCATCCCTATCACCCCAATGCCTGGAACAATCGCGGGCGCATCTTGTATGGCAAACAGGATCTCGCCGGGGCGAAGGATTGTTTTGAAAAAGCACAATCCTTTGGGAGCAAAGAAGCGGAGAACAACCTGGCAGCCATGCGGCGTTTCCAAAGGTAGCGATATTTGCCCGGATCTCTCATCTGGACCACATCCTTTTCCAACACGGATGGCATAAAATGAGGATATCGCTGGCAGACCTGTGGTAACCCAGTCGCAGCCAGCATTTTCTTTGGTTTCTTTTTCACCCGTCCCTCGTTACCCATTTGCAGGCAGACGGGCATCCATGCTACAATAGGACCAATGGACGCAATGGATAGAGACCTCGAGGGAAAAGCAACTCTTCCCGAACCCAACCCGATCACGACCGCCGCCCACCGCCGGGACTTTTTCCGCAGGGTGACCCTGCCTTTCATCGTGGTATTGTTGTTGATGATCGCTGCGGTAGTGGTCTTCATTCTTGTCCCTGTTGGCGATGTAGAAACCTGGTCTCAGATCGCCACCATCCTTTTACTCGGACTGGCCATGCTGTTTGGTTTGCTGGCCATGGTCCTGACGGCGGTGCTGGTCTACGCGCTCGGCTATTTGCTCCGGGTACTTCCCTCTTATACCCGCCTGGCCCAGGATGGCATGGAAAAGATCAAAACCTATGCCGCCCGCGGCGCCGACATCCCCGTCAAACCCGTTATCCAGGTCCAGACCTTCATTGCTGCGATCAACGCCATCTTCGGGCGCGGCAAGTAACCCGCCGTTCGGCTCGTTTGGCTGTCAAAGGAATCAAGTTCAATGGAAGAAAACAACGATAAGATCAAACGGAATGCCATGCTCATCGGGGCCATCGGGGGTGCCCTCATCGGCGTGGTGGCAGCCCGGATGTTCATCCGGGCGGCTGAGGCGGAGGCGGCCGAAACCGGCAAGGAATTGTCGATTTCGCCTGCCAAAGGCCTTCAGATCGGCGTGCTGGTGATGGGCCTGCTGCGCCAGCTTTCCAATCTCTGATCTCGCCATTTTTATACAAGGATGATCCAGGTCTGCCAGTCTGACGGCAGACCGGTCACATATACCTCGCAATACCAGGACACATGACAGATACCGACCCCACCTACCTGATCTTCGGACAGCTGCGCCGGGAGTTTCTGATCACCCCCAACCGCAAGGTCATCACCGACCAGCCCGGTGGGTGCCTGTTGTATGCTGCCGAGGGCGCCAACCTGTGGCTTAAGGACGAGCAGCAGGTCGGCCTGGTCGCCCGGGTGGGGGAGGACTATCCGCGCGCCTGGCTCGACGATTTCGCCCGGCGCGGTTACCTGACAGACGGGATCAAAGTGCTGCCCAGTGAGATCGACCTGCGGTATTTTCGGGCCTACACCGACCTCCGTACCTACCACCACGATGACCCGGTGGGCCATTTCGCCAAACTGGGCCTGACCATGCCCAAGACGCTGCTGGGTTACAGGCCTCCGGCCATGCCTAAGAGTATCAAGGACCTGACCCCCACCTCCCTCCGCCAATCCGATATCCCGAAAAGTTTTCTCCACGCCCGCGGGGCGCATGTTTGCAATATGGATTTCCTCTCCCACACCCTGATCCCGGCGGCGCTGCGCCAGGCTGGTGTGCAGTTCGTCTCTCTCGATCCCGGCCCCTACATGCACAAAGAGAATTGGGAAGAGATCAAATCGATGGTCATCGGTCTGACCGCCTTTCTCCCTTCCGAGGAAGAACTCAAGCAATTGTTCCTGGCCAAACCAGGCAGTCTCCGGGAGATGGTTGAGGAGGTTGGTTCCTGGGGCGTACAGGTGGTGGTCGTCAAGCGCGCCTGGCAAGGCCAGATCGTGTACGATGCCAATACCCGCCGCGCCTATGAGGTGCCCGCCTATCCCTCTAAAATGGTGGACCCGACCGGGGCAGGAGATGTCTTTGCCGGTGGTTTCCTCGCCGGCCTGGCCCTGACCGGTTCACCGATCCAGGCGGCGCTGTACGGCAATGTGGCCGCATCTTTTGCCGTGGAAGGCAGCGGGGTATTCTACACACAGGATGCCCTGCCCGGTTTGCAGCAGGCCCGCCTGGAAAGCCTGCAGGACTCCATCAGGGAGATCTGATGACCGCTGAGATCGCTGCCCGAGTTATCCGCCGGGCCGTCGAGGTCCAGCAGATCCCGGCCCCCACCTTTCAGGAACACGACCGGGCGGCTTTCGTCCGAGATGGTTTTCTCCAGGAACGCCTCTCCGATGTCGAACTGGATCAGGATGGCAATCTCTTTGCCCGCCTGCCTGGCGCAGACCCGCAAGCCCTTTTTCTGGTCGTCAGCGCCCACACCGACACCGTTTTCCCTCACTCCACCGACCTGAGCATCACCGAAAGCCCAGACCGGATTGCCGGTCCTGGCATTGGCGACAATTCGCTGGGTGTGGCCGGGTTGTTTGGCCTGGTCTGGCTGCTGCGCGCCCGCGGCATCACCCTGCCCGGCGACCTCTGGCTGGTTGCCAACATGGGGGAAGAGGGTCTCGGCGACCTCGCCGGGATGAAACAGGTCTATCAGCGTTTTAGCGACCAGCCGGTCGGTTATCTTGTGCTGGAAGGGTTGGCGCTTGGGCGCATCTACCACCGCGGCCTGGGGGTGCGCCGTTACCGGATCTCAGTGAAGACCCCTGGCGGGCATTCCTGGGTCGATTATGGCAGCCCTTCCGCCATCCACGAATTGGCCTTGCTCTCCAACCAGATCTTGGCCCTGCGGACTCCCTATCGCAAGCGGACCACCATCAACATTGGGCGCATCAGCGGCGGCGTTTCGATCAATACGATCGCCCCTGCCGCGGAACTTGACCTGGATCTGCGTTCGGAGAGCAACCGGATCCTTTCCTCCCTGGCCCGCAAGGTCGAAGACCTGGTCCGCTTTGCACAGCGGCCCGGCGTCGAGTTCACGATCGAACAGATCGGCAACCGCCCGTTTGGTGAGATCCCGGCTGATCATCCACTGGTTGCGGCGGCCGCCGCGGCGCTCAGTGCCCGGGGGTATCGGCCCGACCTGCAGATCGGTTCGACCGATGCCAACATCCCGCTCAGTCACGGCGTCCCGGCCGTCTGCATCGGTCTGACCACCGGCGGCGGCGCGCATACCAGCGGCGAGTATATGGATACCCAACCGCTGGCTGCTGGCCTGGAGCAGCTTCTGGACCTGGTTGTCCGGGCTTACCGGTTATAGTGCTATTTCCGCTGAGTGGCTGCGTCTGTTCCTCCCGTGTAAGAATTATCACAATCGCCCCATCCAAAAGGTGGGCGGCAATCTGCCCCTGATTACTTATTTCACACAGGAGAATGCACGGATGGAAAAAATGATCGATGAAGCCATCAAGAGTCAGATCGAAGAACTGTTCGCGGGACTGACCAGCCCGGTGGAGATCGTGTTCTTCACCAAAGAGGAAAATTGCGATTACTGCGGTGAGATCGAACAACTGATTGGTGAGGTCGCCGAATTATCGGAATTGATCGGGATTACGGTCCACCAGCTGGACGCCCAGACCGACCTGGCGCAGAAATACCACGTCGAGTACGCGCCGACCCTGGTGATGCTGGCTCGCGAGGGTGATCAACTCATCGATTATGGCATCCGACTGCTGGGCGCTCCGGCCGGACACGAATTCACGACCCTGATCCACGATATCCTGTTCCTGTCCCGCCGCAGCACCGACCTGAGCGACGAAGCCCGCAGTTTCCTCAAGGGCCTGACCTCGCCGCTGCTGCTGCAGGTATTTGTCACCCCCACCTGCCCGTACTGCCCCCAGGCCGTTCTCCTGGCTCATCAAATGGCGATGGAGAGCGAGATGGTCCAGGCCGAGATGATCGAGGCGAACGAATACAGCGAGCTGGCCAACCAGTTCATGGTCAGCGGTGTACCGCAGACCACCATCAACTCCGGCGCCGGTCGGGTCGTTGGTGCCCTGCCGGAGCAGGCTTTGATCGCCCAGATCGAAACCGTGCTGGCCGGCTGACTCAACCACACCATAGAGGACAACAATGGACGCAAAAGTAATTTGGAAACACGAAGGCTTGCTGTTGGATGGTACCGCCGCCAACCGGGGCCAGATCGCCCTGGCATCTGACCTGGATGAGGGCAAACCCGGCTTCCGCCCGATGGAACTGCTGGCAATCGGCCTGGCAGGCTGCACCGCCATGGATGTGCTCTCCATCCTGCAGAAAAAACGCCAGGACGTGGTCGATTTCGAGGTCCGCGTGCACACTGAAAAGGCCGATACGTACCCAAAGGTCTGGACCGCGGCTGTGATCGAATACGTAGTCACCGGTCGGAATATTGACCCCGCCGCAGTCGAGCGGGCGATGCAATTATCCCAGGAAACCTACTGCCCGGCTCAGAACATGCTCGGCCAGGCCGTCCCGATCGAACTGAAATACACAATCATTGAGGCGTGATCAAAAAAAGAGGCTGTCTGAAAAGACAGCCTCTTGCTTTAACTATCCGACTAAGGAACCGGCGTCGGGGTTGGCAGCGGTGTGAGGACCACGCCATCAAAGTTGCCGGTGGCCTGCAGGCTGCTGCCGAGGATGGCAGACTCCGATGCGGTGATCGTCTTTTCAAATCGTTTCAACTGGCCCTGATACGGCCGCGCCCCGGCGATCACCTGCCAGCCTTCCATCACAAATGGCACCGGGCTGTCGGCGATCATCCACTCCCCGTTATATTTCCGGGCGATGTGCACATGCGTCCCGGTGGCATTGCCGCCATCGCAGGAGGGGTGCCCCAGGATGTCCCCAGCCTGCACCTCGGTCCCCTGGGCGATCATGTCACGCCCTTCGACATGCAGGTAAAACAGCACCCATCCGGTGCGTTCATCCCCGTCTTTGTCCAGATCGAGCATGATGAAACCCGGCTCAGCCCGCGTCACCAGACCATCTGCCATCGCGGTGGTCCACTCGTTGCTGATGTAACATCCGCTGGTGCTGGTTGCCGGGGCGAAGTCGATCGCTGCGGCCGGCTCGCCGCTGCCCCAGGCGGTATGCGGGCCGCCGGTATACGCCCAGATCTGTCCGGCCGGATAGGGCAGCAGCAGCCCGGGCTGGCGCAGGCTGCCAGGGATATGCGGTTCATCCTTCGCCCAGGGATCGCCGTACAGCGCCAGCCAGGTGGCCGCGAAGCCCTCCGGGCTGATGGCCTGGCGGTACTCATCGGCTGTCAGCACCTGGCTAAAGAGATACTGCAGCGCCACTGAGGCGGCATTCTGCCACGGATCGGGGCGTTCCAGCGTCCCGTCGGGCAGGTCGAGTTCCAGCAGCGTCCCCATCCGCCATTGATAGTACCCCTGATTGAGCGTATTGGCTGTCCATATCAGTTGGCGGTAGTAGCCCTGTTCCAGCGGGTTCCGGTGGCGGAGCGGATAGATCGAGGAGGCCTCCGGCAGTGCCGGATTAGTCAGCGCGCCGGCCAGGTATTCACTCACCGCCAGCAGCAGCCGAGGGCTGACCGAGTAGTTCGATGCGACCAGTTCGATCAATGCTGGACCGTTGCGGTTCTCCCCGGCGGCATATTCCTGATAGGTGTTGATCCAGCCGCGGTACTCGCTGGGAAATTTTGCGGTCTCAAAGTCGATCCCGGCCGGTCCATTCACGAACTGACTGTCCGGGATGATCTGGAAAGGCGTCCCCCAGAAGGCCCGGTAATAAATCGGGATCTCCATCGGCAGGCCCGGCGGCATGGTGGTCGCATCCGAGGGGATGATCGGGTTGGTTTCCCGGATTTCGCCAACGGTCGTATTGAATCGGGCTGCCAGTGCCGGAAGCGTATCCCCGGTCTGAGCGGTGTAAGACACCAATTCGCCGGGTTGGTACACGGGCCGCTGCGGCAGCGGAGTGGCTGTTGGGCCGGAAGGTGTCGGGGTGTTCAGGCTGCCGATTGGCGTTTCAGTCATCGCCGCAGGTTCCTCCACCGAAAGCGGCGCGCAGCCAAACAGGGTTCCAAAGATGGCCGCCAGGCCCAGGATGGTTAACATCTTACGAAACATGGAAATCACTCAGCTGTTCGGATCGGAGAGATCATCCACTTCGCGGATGATCCGCGAGGTGAAGTCACCATTCTCCGAGGCCGTTATCGTTATGGTGCCGTTGATCAAATATCCCTTGTAGGGCGCATCTCCGGCTCCCACCTGCCACCCGCTTAGTATCATCGGTACCGGGCCATCTGCCACGATCCACTCGCCGTTGTACTTGCGGGCCATGTGTAGATGTGTTCCGGTTGCCCGTCCCCCCGCACAGGATGGTTTGCCGATCACCTCGCCCTGGTTGATCCACATCCCGACCTTGATGCGCGGGTGCGGCAGGATATGCAGGTAGAACAGTGCCCAACCGGTTTGCTCGTTGCCATCGCCATCGAGGTCGAGGATCAGAATGCCATCTTCTGAGCGGATCACCTGGCCGGTGGCGGATGCGACTGCCCATAATTCGGAAGGGGCACACCCTCCGGCGCTGCTGCCAGGGGCAAAGTCGATCGCGGCCTGAGCCCCTTCCACCGACCAGGCCCCATGCGGGCCGCCGGTATATGCCCAGTTATCTCCGACCTGGAATGGCAGGATCATCTCAGGCTGTTGCAGCCCGCTCGGCAGCAGCGGTTCTACGATCGCCGCCCGGTCGATCGGATCGCCGAACATGGCAATATGCTGGGACATAAACCCGGTTTGCGGGTCGATGGCGGCAAACCATGTATCCCGCGGATGGATCTGCGCCAGGTAATACATCAAAGCCACTGTCCCGGCATTCAGTTCCGGGGCGATCCGCAGACTGCTGCCGTCCTTGAAGACGATCTCCGTCAGGGATCCGTCCCGCCAGCCATAATAGCCGATCGAGAGCTGCTTGGCAGCCCAGTTCATCTGGGTCATCAGGGAGGTTGAATCCACGTCCGCAAAACCCATCGGATACGATTCTTCCGAGAAGGAACCGGGCTGACCAAAGACCCAGCTGCTGTTGTATTCCAACAGCGATAGCAGCAGCCGCGGGTTGATCGAGTGGTTCAATGCGGTCATTTCGACGATCTCAGATCCGCTGCTCAGCCCATAGATGCTGGCATATTCGCGGTAGTCCGCCAGGTACCCTGCCACGGTCTCAACGTAGATATCGGTAAGAAAGTCGATTGCTGATGGTGAATACACCACTTCCGAATCAGGGATCACTTGGATCTTGGGCGTTGTCACCAGCAGCCGCTGCGGGACCATCAACATCTGTCCGGGTGAGATCAGGCCGGTCTCAGGGATGGTTTTGTCCGAGACGATCTCGAATGGATTGACATTGAAGCGTTTCGCCAGCCCGTCCAGTGTATCCCCGGCCTGAGCAAAGTACTGCAGCGGCGGGGTGTCCGCCGCGATCTGGGTGGCCGTCGGTAAGGGGGTCAGGGAGGGGGTTGGTGTGCTGAATACGGACGTCGCGGTCGCCAGCAGCGGGTCGGCAGTGGCTGTCGCTGTGGGCGGCGGGGCCTGAGTCTCGGTTGGACGGATGAACTGCACCGTTGGCAGGCGGCTTTCCTCCGGGGTGAACACGGCAGTCTGGGTCAGGCTGGCCGGGGTGATATAGCCGGTCGTGCACATCACCGAGGTCATCAGCAGTACTGCTGCGATCAAACCCAACTGCCAGTAACGGCGGCTAGGTTTGTTCTCATTCCGGTCGTTGGATCTTGTTTTCATCATCTTTGCATTGACACGGTTCGATGATCTGCTCGCCTTTCTGCAGATATCCACCATAGAGTTGTCCGTCGTCCACCACCAGCCAGCCATCCATTACAAACGGGATCGCGCTGTTGACCGCGATCCACTCTCCATTATACCGCCGGGCGATGTGGACATGGGTTCCGGTCGAGACCCCGCCTTCGCATGAGGGGTGACCGATCCGGTCCCCGGCCGACAGGCTTGTCCCCAGCGGCACCCGGTCACGGCTTTCGATATGCAGGTAAAAGATCGTCCAGCCGGTTTCTTCATGCCCATCGCCATCCAGATCCTGCACCACCGCGCCATGGTCCGAGCGGACCACCATCCCGTCCGCCATCGCCACCACCCATTCGTCATTCGTAATGCAGCCGAATTCCTCTTTTGGCGGGGCAAAATCCACCGCCGACCAGGCCGATCCGCCGTCCCAGCCGCCGTGCGGCCCGCCAGTGAAGGTCCAGCGCACACCGGGCTCGAATGGCAGTTGCAGCGCTGGTTGGCTCAACCCCGCCGGTACCAGCGGCTCGACCGACCAGTCAAATGGGTATCCGTACAACTGCTGGTAGGTCTGGATGAATCCCTCCGGCGAGACCACCTGTCGCCAGGCCAATTCAGGGTACAGACCGGCAAACATCAGGTGCAGCGCGGCAGTCCCGGCGTTGATCCGCGGGGATGCCGGGATCAAGCGGGCATCTGTGCTGGTGAAGCCACCCAATCCGTTCACCCGCCATAGATAGAAACCCTGGTTCAGGGTGTTGGCCGCCCAGGCCAATTGGTAGTACAGCCCTGCCCGCCAGTCATCGCGGATCCCGATCGGATATTCGAACTCGGTGATCTCGGCCTGCGGACGGGTCAGCCACCCGCTTTGGTATTCCAGGACCGCCAGCAGCAGCCGCGGGTTGACCGAGTAATTCCGCGCCACCAGGATCACCACTTCAGTCCCGGTGAGCATTTCGCCATTGACCTCCTGGCTGTAGGAGGCCAGCCAGCCGCCCTGTTTCTGGATGAAGGCTGCCAGGTCCACCTTGGCATTGTATGGTCCGTTGACCAGTTCCGAATCCGGGATCAGCTTGGTATCCGGGGCAGAATCGGCCAGTATCGGCGGGGGGATCTTCAAAACCTGGCCGACCGACAGCACGTTCGGATCGCTCAGCCCATTCTCGGTCATCAACGTATCCACACTGACCCCGTACCGCCTGGCCAGCCCACCCAGGGTATCGTTGGCCCGCACAGTGTAGGTCACTGCTGAGTCTCGCAGTGGCGGCAGGCTGCGCTCCGGGTCCGGCGTCGGGGTCGGGACCATCTCGCCCGGTTCCCGCAGTACCGGTAGAAAACTGAAATCGGCATACGGTCCCTCGGTTGGGCGGGAGAAGAAGTCTGCGCTGTCGCCGTCAGGGGGCAGAAGCGGGTTGTTATCGCCTAGCGTCGTGCGGGGAAAACTGCAGGCCAGGACGGCCAGCAGCATGAGGATCGCTGCCAGCGCAGCCCGCCGCAGCGGATGTGTTTGGGCGGAAATCGGTAATAATCGCATCACTTTTTTCGGGCAGGAACTCCCTGCACTCAATCCTTTATTATACCAGTGGGAGCGCCTCCCGGCTTCCATTCTGCCTTGCCACTCTTGGCCTGCCGGTTGCCTGAATCAGTCGGTAACGCATTGTTGCCATCGCGTAACATTGATACATCCAAATAAACAAGCAAGTGAACAGGTTTTCATCTGTCTATCCGCGTTCGCTCAGTCAGCGCTGATAGGTCGAACAAATCCGTGAAACCTTTTCGCTATCCGTGTGCAACCGTGTGCATCTGTGGTTTCTTCTCGTGCTACCCCGGGTTTGAGCGTTTCCCTCCTTGCGCGATTCCCAAGCCCAGGGGTTATAATTGCACCATTCAACCTTAATTGCTGGAGGGAATATGGCCGCTAAACTTGTTGAATGTGTCCCCAACTTTTCAGAGGGACGCCGTCTGGATGTTGTCGAGAAGATCGTCGCGGCGGTACGCGAGACGTCGGATGTCATCTTGCTAGACTACAGCTCCGATGCCGACCACAATCGTTCCGTGCTGACCTTTGTCGGCACCCCGGAAGGAGTCGAACAAGCTGCCTATGCGGCCATATCCCGCGCCGCCGAATTGATCGACATGGAGCAGCAGGAGGGAGAGCATCCTCGCATCGGTGCCACCGATGTCGTCCCCTTCATCCCGATCTCCGGCGTCAGTATGCAGGATTGCGTCGAGATCGCCCGTCGGCTGGGCCAGCGTGTTGGGGAGGAACTGAATATCCCGGTCTATCTCTACGAGCAGGCCGCCACCCGCCCCGACCGGGAGAACCTTGCCAATTTGCGCAAAGGTGAGTACGAAGGCCTGAAGGCCGAGATCGAGACCAACCCGGACCGCCAGCCGGATTTTGGCCCCAACCAGATGGGCAAGGCTGGCGCTACCGTGATCGGCGCCCGCGCCTTCCTGGTGGCCTACAATGTGTATCTGAACACGGATGATGTCGCGGTCGCCAAAGCGGTCGGAAAATCCATCCGGCACAGTTCCGGCGGCTTGCGCTACGTCAAAGGGCTTGGGCTGCTGGTGGATGGTCAGGCACAGGTCTCGATGAACCTGACCAATTTCAAGGGGACGCCGATCCACCAGGCAGTAGAGATGATCCGGCGCGAAGCCGCCCGTTACGGCGCGTCCATCACCCATTCTGAACTGATCGGTCTGGTCCCGCAGCAGGCCCTGATCGATGCGGCGGTCTGGTACCTGCAGCTGGACGATTTCAGCCAGGATCAGATCCTGGAGCATAAAATGCAGGCTGAGATGGCTGCCGGCCAGAATGTCGCCGCTGACGGGGCTGGATTCCTGGCAGACCTGGCTGCCGGTACACCCACACCAGGTGGTGGTTCGGCAGCCGCCTATGCCGGGGCTATGGCAGCCGCTCTGGTGGCGATGGTCGCCCGGGTCACTGCCGGCAAGAAGAAGTATGCCGATGTCGAGAATGAGATGCTATCCGCTGCCGAGCAGGCCGATCAGCTCAAGACTGCGCTGTACGAAGCCGTTGCCCGCGATGCGGCTTCTTTCGAGGGCGTCATGGCGGCTTTCCGGCTGTCCAAAGATACTGAAGACCAGGTCCTGACCCGCGGCCAGGCAATCCAGCAGGCGACATTGCACGCGGCTGAGGTCCCGCTGGAGGTGGCAGAACGCGCTGCCACCGTGCTGAACCTGGCCCGCTTCGTTGCCGAGCATGGCAACATCAACGCTGTCTCCGATGCCGGTGCTGCCGCCGCCCTGGCGCGTTCTTCCCTCTCCGGCGCGGCCATGAATGTCCGCATCAACCTTTCCGGCCTGGAGGATGACAAACAGATCGCCCGCTTCCAGTCCAGATTGGAAACGCTCGAACAGCAGGCAGCCGGCTCATTGGCTGCCATCCGCACTGCGGTCGAAAACCGCGGCGGCATCACCGGGATGGACCTGTGAACCTGACGAAAGGAGTGCTGCGGCTGCGCGCAATCAGCCTGCCCGTGCTGATCCTGGTCTTGGTCTCCGTTGGTTGTAGTCTTGATACGCTGCTGCTGCCGCCAACCCCGACCGTCGACCTGCCCGCAGCCCTGACGGCTCTGTCCCCGCAGTCCACCTTGCTTCCGACGCCGCTCCAGCCGCAGGTGGATGTCGCTGGAGTGGATCCAGCCACCCAACCGACCCCGGCGGTTTTCCGTCTCTGGCTGGCGCCCTACCTGCCAAAGGATTTATTGTCTGGATTTGTCGCCCCCATCCCGCTCGAGATCGTCTCAGAACGCCAGGGGGCCGACCTGGTGATTTCTGCTGAGGCCGGCAGTCAGGCCAGTGTGATCGTTTTGGCGCTGGCGGCCCCCTTCCCCTCCCTGGTGGATGCCGTTCCCTTTGAGGATATCAGCCGTGCCTGGCAAGGTGCGCGCTCCGGCGTTTTTCGTGATGCCCTTCTGTATCTCTCGCCGCAGACCGAATCGCTACTCTCGGCCGCCTGGGGGACTTACCAGGGGAATGTTGTCAGAGTGATCCCGGAAAGCGAACTGCTTGCCACTGTCTGGGCTGACGCGCCGGCATATACGCTGCTCCCCTTTGAGGACTTGCGCCCGGAATGGAAGGTGTTGGAGGTGGAGGGACAATCACCCGTCCGCAAGGAATTTATCGCCGGCGGTTATCCGCTGGCCTTCCCGCTAACCGTTTCGGGCCGGGATGAAGGCGCGGTCGGCCAGATGCAAACCGCCCTCGCAATCTTTATGCCTGCGGCCGCCAACCGTGACCCCGATAAACTCACCACTGTAGTCCTCACCGGTGTGACCGCGCTGACCCGGGCCACTGCCTATGAAATGGAGCAGAAAGGTGTGCTGCATCCGGCGGGTGAACTGGGCCCTATGCTCCAGCAAGCCGATATCCTGCATATCAGCAACGAAGTCCCCTTTGCCTCGGACTGCCCGTATCCCAATCCGGTAAACGCCACACTGCGTTTCTGCAGCGCCGATAAGTATCTGGAACTGCTGGCTTATATCGGCACCGACATTGTCGAACTTACCGGAGACCATTTCAGTGATTGGGGTCAGGAGGCCACACTCCATACCCTCGATCTGTACGAAGCCGAGGGTTGGCCCTACTACGGCGGCGCCCGGACGCCTGACGAGGCTCGCGAACCCGTTAAACTCGAGCACAACGGCAACTTGATCGCTTTTATCGGCTGCAACGCCAAGGGCGGCTACTATACCCCCGGCGAGCGCGGTTTGCCAGGGGCCATTTTGTGCCATTTCGACCAGGTCACCGGTGCCATCAGCAGCCTCAAGGAGCAGGGGTATGTGGTCATTATGACCTTCCAGCACCACGAGGTCTACCAATTCCGCCCAATCCCTGAACTCCTCGAGGACTTCCGTCTGGTTGCCGATGCCGGCGCGGATATTGTCAGCGGCAGCCAGGCTCACCAGCCCCACGGCATGGATTTTTATCAGGACAGCCTGCTGATGTATGGCCTTGGCAATCTGTTCTTCGATCAGCTGCTGGTCAGTGAAAATACCACCCGCGCCATCGTTGCCCGGCATATCATTTACAACAACCGGCATATCAGCACCGAACTGTTCCCGATCTACTTCGCCGACTTCTCGAAGCCGCTCTATTTGCAGGATGAAGGGGCCGATTATTTATTCAGCCAATTATTCGATGCCAGCGATTGGGGCGAATTGCAGTACCCGCCAGAATAATCATTAACGATCTGAAAGGAACACATTATGGGACTCAAACCTGACCACTGGATCCGCCGGATGGCCGAGCAGCACCGCATGATCGAACCTTTTGAACCCGGACAGGTGCGAGAGGGGGTGATCTCCTATGGCGTTTCTTCCTATGGCTATGATATCCGCGTCACCGATGAGTTCAAGATCTTTACCAATGTCTTTTCGGCCGTGGTCGATCCCAAGCAGTTCGATCCCGCTTCGATGGTCGACTACAAAGGCGATGTCTGTGTGATCCCGCCGAATTCCTTTGCACTGGCTCGAACGGTGGAATACTTCCGCATCCCACGGCAGGTGCTCACCATCTGTCTGGGTAAATCCACCTATGCCCGCTGCGGCATCATCGTGAATGTCACCCCTTTCGAACCGGAGTGGGAGGGGTATGTCACTCTGGAGATCTCGAACACCACGCCGCTCCCGGCCCGGATCTACGCCTTTGAGGGCATCGCCCAGGTGCTGTTCTTTGAGGCGGACGAGGCCTGCGAGACCTCCTACGCCGACAAGAAAGGTAAATACCAGCACCAGCAGACCATCGAACTACCGAAACTCTAAGTGATGGATCACCGTTGGGATTGGCTGAAAGGGATCGGTGCGGCGCTGCACCAGGTGGTCGGCGCTGCCGGACGCTGGCTGGCCTCTCTAAAGCCATCCCCTGGCTGGGAACGTCAGGCTGCGGCCACTGTCGGGTTGGTCATTCTGCTGCTGGCCGGATTCTACGGTTACGACAGCCGCAGTGGCCTCGGTGCGATCGTCGATATCCTCGCCCCGGTGATCGTGGCCGCCTTGGGCTATCTCCTGATCCTGACTCTCGGCCAGGCGCTGGTTGGCTGGCTGCTGCGGCTGCCATTGATCGTCTGGCTGGCGGTGATCACGGCGGTCATCGCCGGCACCTATGCCTGGGGCCAGCGCACCTGGTTGCACTGGGTCCTGAACCTCGGCCTGGTGCTCTCGGCGGCCTGCGCCGGAGTCGCCTGGCACGCAATTCGCCGGGACTGGACGGCCGCGCCCCTGCGGAAGAAGGTCTTCATCTCTCTGTTAGGCACACTCGGCGTAGCCGGGATCCTGACGGTGGCTGTCCTGCTGTTCTACCCTGGCAGGCCCGCCCAACCGCTGCTGGTCGATCCCGCCCGCGGCCCGGCCCTGATCGCCGCACCCGACCTTTCACAACCCGGCAATTACCCGGTCTCAATCCTGACCTACGGCTCCGGCACCGACCGCCGTCCCGAATACGGCGAACAAACCGGCCTGATCTCCGGGACCGTCGATGCCTCCCCCTATGTCAGTTTTTCCGGCTTCAATGCCAGGTATCGGGAGTGGTTCTTCGGTTTTGACGAGGATGCTTACCCGCTGAACGGCTGGGTCTGGTATCCGGTGGGAGAAGGGCCGTTCCCCCTGGTACTGGTCGTGCACGGCAATCACAGTATGACTGAGTTCTCGGACCCCGGCTACGCGTACCTGTGCGAACTGCTCGCCAGCCGCGGCCTGATCTGCGTTTCGGTCGACCAGAACTTCCTCAACGGCGGCTTTGCCGGACGGGCTTCAGGGGAGAACGATGCCCGCGCCTGGCTGCTGCTCGAGCACCTCGCCTTGTGGCGCGGCTGGCAGGATGACCCGGCCTCGCCCTTCTACCGGCAGGTGGACTTCGACCGGATCGCCCTGATCGGGCATTCGCGCGGCGGCGAGGCCGTTGCCCTGGCGGCTACATTCAACCGCCTGGATCGGTATCCCGGCAATGCCAACATCCGCTGGAAGTATGATTTCGGCATCCGGGCGGTGGTCGCCATCGCCCCGGTGGATGAGCAGTGGCGCCCGGCCGACCATCCCAACCCGCTGCAGGACCTCAGTTATCTCGTCCTGCAAGGCTCGCACGATGCCGATTTGTACTATTTCGATGGTATCCAGCAGTATCAGCGGGCGGCCTTCACCGATCCGGATGGGCAGGCTTTCAAAGCCGCTGTATATATTTACCGCGCCAACCACGGCCAGTTCAATACCGTTTGGAGGGCCGTCGACAAGACCGGCTCGGCCGGCCTGTTCATTAACCGGCGCGCCCTGCTCCCGCCCGAGGACCAGCGCCAGATCGCCAAAACCTTGATCTCGGCCTTCCTCGCTGCCGCCGTGCAGGATCAGCGTGAGTACCGATCTGTCTTCCAGGACCTCCGTCTGGCCGGCGATTGGCTCCCGGAGACTGGCTACATCACCCAATATGAGGACTACGGCCTGTTGCTGGCAGCCGGCTATGAGGAGGACATTGATCCGGAGACCATCACGCTCTCCGGCGGCGAGGTGCGGACTGCTTCACTGTCCCGCTGGCGCGAGCAGGCCATGCGCTTCCGGGATGGCGACCTGCAAGACAACCACGCCGTCCGTCTCGGCTGGAGTAGTAACCAGGCTTCCTACAGCCTGATCCTCCCGAGCCTGGATGAGATCACCCTGACCCCGGAAACGCTCCTGGTCTTCCAGGCCGCCGACGGCCGCGATCCGGAGAACGTTAGCGAGGGACTCGATTTCTCGGTCGTCTTGATCGACACCTTCGGCCACCGGGCCGCCCTCCGGCTCTCAGACATCCTCCCGCTCCAGGCCCAGTTCTCCGCCGAGATCCTCCGGCTGGGGGTCTGGAACGAGTCCTACTTCGAGGAATCCAGCGAGCCAGTCTTCCAGACCTACCGTATCCCGCTCGAGCGCTTCGTGCAGGCGAATCCCCGCCTGCTGATCGCAGACCTGCTGGAGGTCCGCTTTGCCTTCGATCAGACCGCCAGCGGGACGGTCTTCCTGGATGGGATCGGTTTTGACCTTTCTCCCTGAGCGGTTATAATGAGTTCACCATTACCGGCGTTTATTAAGGAGCGCGATCATGCCCGAACGAGACTTTCTGCTGCAGTTGGACAAGGACACCCTGGTGGACCTACTGGAGGACGCCGCTAAAAACTGGCTGGCGCACGACGGCTTGTGGTTTCAGACGGTCGAAAAACAATTTGGCATGCCCGCCGCCCTGGAGAGTGACCGCCAGGTCTGGAAGATCTTCACCCAGCTCGAAGCCAAACGCATCCTGGCACACCTTGGCCTGCAACCCGGCGGTGGCATCGACGCCCTCGAACGGGCGCTGCGTTACCGGATGTATACCCGCATCAACGAGCAGGCCATCTACCGCGTGGACGAAAACACCCTGCGTCTGGAGATGAAGGAGTGCCGGGTGCAGGTCGCCCGTGAACGCAAGGGCCTGCCGGACTTCCCCTGCAAGTCGGTCGGGATCGTCGAGTATGCTTACTTCGCCCACACCATCGATCCGCGCCTCAAGACCGAGGTGATCTTCTGCCCGCCCGACCTGCGCCCCGAAGGCTGCTACTGCACCTGGCAGTTCACCTTTCAGGATCAGCCGGTGCCGGATGCGGAGATCGTGCTGGATAACTCGGTATACGGTTAAAACTCATGCGGGACGCGACATCGCCCTGATAGATCCGTGGGGAACACAGCGCACTCCTAATAGATCGTGATCAACTCTTTAAGTTTCTCATAGGTGGCCGGCCCGATCCCGATCCCGCTCACGTTCTGGATCTACTCCGGGGCAGTGAACGGGCCGTGCTGCGTGCGGCAGTCGATGATCGCCTGAGCCTTGGTCTCCCCGATCCCGGGCAGGGCCATCAGTGTGTCCAAAACGGCAGTATTGATATTGATCGGGAACGTGATTAGAGCCTCTAACGAACTGCTGACGGCATCTTTCGCGAGTGGGGCAGACGCGGCTGCCGAGCCTTTGAGCGGCACCAGCACCTGGCTCCCGTCTGAGAGCGGGGCTGCCATATTGAGCGCTTCCGGCAGGCTGTCTGCCAGCACGCCGCCGGCGGTAGCGATTGCATCCTCCACTCGGCTGCCCGGCGGGAGTGAGTACACCCCGGGGTTGGCCACCGCCCCGCTCACATCCACCAGGATCCCGGCTTGGGGCAGGGCTTCCGGCAGTGTGACCGGGTGCCCGCGCAACGACCGCAAGACCAGCACGATCTCGCCGGCTGCCAGCAGTCCGCACAGCAACCCGACACCCACCAATTGCCATGCTTTCATCGTCTGCTCCGTTCCAGTCATCCTTTTTTGACATTATACGGCAAAATCAAAACGTAACCACAGATAAAACCTGGTTTCCCCATCTGTGTCCATATGTGGTTAAATTATCACCATGACCGGAACGATCATCAATGTCATCACCGTCTTGATCGGCGGCGTGGCCGGACTGGCCTTCGGCAGCCGCCTGCCAGAGCGCGTCCGCCAGACTGTGCTGGCTGGCCTCGGCCTGTTCACCCTCGTCATCGGGGTACAGATGTTCCTCGGGACGGGCAACCCGGTCGTCGTGCTGCTGGCCCTCCTGATCGGCGGCTTGTTGGGGGAGTGGCTGCGGATCGAGGACTGGCTGGCTGGGTTAGGCGCACGCCTCGAATCCCGCCTGGCCGGCGGTGAAGGCGACCCGGGGAGCCGCTTCGTGCGCGGCTTGCTGACCGCCTTGCTGCTTTTCTGCATCGGCCCGCTCACCATCCTCGGTGCCATCCAGGACGGGCTGACCGGTGATTTTAACCTGCTGCTGGTCAAATCGGTGCTGGATATGTTCGCCGCCCTGGCGTTGGCCTCCACCTTGGGGGTGGGAGTGCTGTTCTCGGTCATCCCGCTGCTCCTCTACCAGGGTGCCATCAGCCTGCTGGCCGCCTCCGCCGACGCCGTGCTGACCGAGGTGATGGTCGCCGAGATGACCGCCGTCGGCGGGGTGCTGCTGGTCGGCCTGGCCCTCAGCAGCCTGCTGGAGATCAAGAATATCCGGGTGGGCAATTTCCTCCCGGCGCTGGTGATCGCCCCCCTGCTCACCCCGCTGATCGCCGCGCTACTGGGGTGGATCGGCTGATATCTCCCCATGCCTAAAGGCAGGGGGTTCCTGAGTTCACAACGCCGTTTCCGGGTCGGTGATTTGCCCGGGTCTTAACACTGCTCCCATCAGGT
>JAGVCA010000058.1 GCA_020059485.1 Anaerolineales bacterium | reverse complement strand
CTCATGGATGGTGACCCGGGTGTTGAACAGCTCCAGTTCCAGGATGGCGATATACTCGCGCTTCTTGTTCAGGCGCATGCGCAGCCGGGCGATTTCTGCATCCATGGTGGACTGCAGACTTTTGTGGTTATTTTTGGCTGTGGATGAACGTTTTTTTGCAGACATTGTTCTGTTATTTTCCAAAGGGCCATTATATCAAAAAAAGAAGCCTGCGGGAAAAATCCCCCAGAGATTGTCCAGTTTTGCCCGCGCCTTTCTGCTTTGCAGTAAAATTAGGGTGCCAGGGTGGATGCGGTCCGCAGAATTTCAGCCGATATCCACAGAAATGCGGTAGTTATCCACGTCCAGCGCAAAAATGTGCACAGTATATCCTCGCTGGAGACCGGGGTTATCCACAGATTATCCCCAGCTATGGCTGCCGTTCGTTAACTATTTACAGGATAGACAATGAGAGAAAAGGTCGAAGTATTGATCACCCTGCCCTTGCCGCAGGAACTTGTTGATGAGATCCGGCAATTCTCAGAGTTTTTGCATGTCTCGGTTGCCCCCGCCCGGACCGGGAAGGACGTCCCGGAAGAATTGTGGAAGAAAGCTGAGGTGCTGTACACCATGCATACCTTGCCGGAGCCCGACCAGGCCCCAAACCTGCGCTGGGTTCAGGCTTATCTGGCTGGCGTGGATAAGATCAGGGCGGATCCGCTCTTTGAGCGTGAGAAACTGGTGCTGACCACGATGAGCGGGGCCAATGCACCGCAAGTGGCCGAACACGCCCTCACGATGATGCTGGCACTCGGTCACAACCTGCCGAAATTTGGGCGCCTGCAGCATGAAAAGGTCTGGATGCCGGACAAAGGACTGCGTTACATCCCGCGCGAACTCCGCGACAGCACGGTTGGAATCATTGGATACGGCAGCATCGGCCGGCAGCTGGCCCGGTTGGTGCACGGCCTGGGAGCGGAAGTACTGGCCGTCAAACGGGATGCGATGGACGCTCACCATCACGGGTACCACGTTGATGGCCTGGGCGATCCGGGGGGAGAACTGTTCAGGCGGTTGTATCCGCCGGAAGCCCTGCGTTCGATGGTCCAGGAATGCGATTTTGTGGTCGTGACGGTCCCGATGACTGCTGGCACGACCGGCCTGATGGGAGAAACGGCGCTCTCGGGGATGCGATCGACCGCGTATCTGGTGGATGTCTCGCGCGGCGGGGTGGTTGATCATCATGCCTTGATCGCCGCGCTGCAGGAAGGCCGGATCGCCGGGGTGGCGCTGGATGTCTTCCCGGAGGAACCGCTGCCCGAGGACAGCCCATTGTGGACTCTGCCGAACGTGATCATCACGCCGCATGTGGCCGGGTTCAGCCCGCAGTACGACCAGCGGGCCAACCACTTGTTCCTGGAGAACCTCGGCCGCTACCTCTCCGGACAGACGTTGCTGAACCTGGTGCGGAAGGAGCGAGAGTATTAGCTGATGTCGATCAAGGGCGTGTTGTTCGATCTGGGGAATACCTTGCTGTATTTTGATGGCGACTGGCCGGACGTGCTGGCCCGTGCCGATCGGGAGATGTTCGCCCGGCTGGAGCAGGCCGGCCTGACCCTGGACCGCCAGTCGTTTCTGGAGAATTTCCGGGAAAGGCTGGAGGGCTATCATGTGCAGCGGGAAGATGACTTTATTGAACATACCACCGCCCAGGTGCTGGCCGATACCCTGATGGAGTATGGCTTTGAAAATGTCGGCAAGGAGATCCTGGCAGATGCGCTGCGCGGGCTGTACGCAGCCTCGCAAGCCCACTGGCTCCCGGAGGACGACCTGTGCCCGACCCTGGAAAACCTGCGGGCGGCCGGATACCGGTTGGGGGTACTCTCGAATGCCGGGGATGACCGCGATGTGCAGACTTTGGTGGATAAAGCCCGCATCCGGCCGTATCTGGACTTTGTGATCACTTCGGCGGCCAGCGGGATGCGCAAGCCGGACGCCCGCATCTTTGCGATGGGGCTGAAGGTCTGGGGTTTGAGGGCTGATGAGGTGGTGATGGTGGGGGATACGCTGAGAGCCGACATCCTGGGGGCCAACCGGCTGGGGATATACAGTATCTGGATCACCCGGCGGGCCGACCGGCCGGAGAACCGTGCCGTCCGAGGCAAGATCAAGCCGGATGCCGAGATCGGCGCGCTGACGGAACTGCCGGCCTTGCTGGCTTCACTTTCCGATTAAAGAGAACTCCCACACCCCTGAGACCGCCTGGCCGCAGGCCGGGCAGCAGCCATTTGCTAACCGATTCGTGAGGATGGTGTAGCCGGAGCGGCGGATCAGCGTTTGCCCGCACCCCGGGCAGTCTGTGTGTGTCTCCCCGGCGACGTTGCCGAGATAGACATACTGCAAGCCGGCCCGTTTGCCGATCTCGAAGGCGGTCCTCAGGATACTGGGCGGGGTTGGCGGGGTATCGGGCATGTGGTAGTGCGGGAAGAAGCGGGAGAGGTGCCAGGGGGTATCGGTGCCCAGTTCGCCGGCGATGAAGGCAGCCATGTCCGTCAGTTCTGCCGGGTCGTCATTGACGCCGGGCACGATCAGGGTGGTGACCTCCAGCCAGATACCCAGATCCTTGATCTTCTTCAGGCTGTCGAGTACGGGCTGCAGTCCGGCGCCGGTATAGCGGGTGTAGGTGCGCTGGCGGAAGGACTTCAGATCGACATTGGCGGCGTCGAGATATGGGTGGATGAGGTCGAGCATCTCACCGGTCATGTAGCCGTTGGTGATGTACAGGTTGGCGATCCCGGCGGCATGCGCCAGGCGGGCGGTGTCGTAGGCGTATTCGAAGAAGATGGTCGGCTCGGTGTAGGTGTAGGCGATGCTGTGGCTGCGGTTGGCGCGGGCGTTGGCGACCAGTTCTTCCGGTGATGTGTGGCGAGTCTCCATCAGGCCGTGGGTGCGGGACGCCTGGGCGATCTGCCAGTTCTGGCACCATTGGCACTGCATGTTGCAGCCGACGGTGGCGACCGAAAAAGCCAGCGAGCCGGGTAGGAAGTGGTAGAGCGGTTTTTTCTCGACCGGGTCGACCTGCTGGCTGATGGCGCAGCCATAGACCAGGGTGACCAGGGTGCCGTCACGATTCTCGCGCACCTGGCACACGCCGAACTCTCCGAGCGGGATGATGCAGCGGTGCCCGCACAGGTGACAGTGGACCTTGCCGTCCGGCAGTTTTTCGTACAGCCGCGCTTCGTGCATACTGATAGTATACAGGATTCGGGGCCCGCGTTGGTAGCCGGTCACTTGACCATCGCCCCCGACTTGGTTATACTTTTCACACTCCAGCCAGAGTGGCGGAACTGGCAGACGCGCGCGACTCAAACTCGCGTGCCCGTAAGGGCTTGTGGGTTCGATTCCCACCTCTGGCATGACAATAAAATCGCTTTCAGCGATTTTATTGTTTAAGAGTTTGCTTTGCAAACTCCCCGGCACTGCTCAAGGTCACCTTGGGCAGTTTTCAATATATTTGATCTGAGGCGCTGCGGATTTACCAGTCCTTCTGCCGATAATGTTAGACACACTTTTTGTATTCAGCCAGACGTAAAAATGCTTCGCACTTCATTCTTGATTTCGTCTAGAGTTTTCTAAATATCTGTTTCCGCAATAATATTAATTTTGCCAGTTTGAACTGCATCAACCGGAAAACCGAATTTCTGAAAATGGTGCTCAATTGTGTTTCTAATTTTTCTCAACTGATTTCCATGGTCTGGTGCTGATTCGGCGATTATGTCGTCTTTCCATCGAAGTGTTCTTCGTCTGCTTCAGCCTCGGCGCGAGTCCGATGGACCACGCCGTCCCGATGATTCGGCGGCCCATAAATCGTATACAGCTTCAACGGTTCGGTCGCAGAGGTATTGATTACATTGTGGCGGGTGCCGGCTGGCACAATCACCGCGTCTCCTGCGCCGACTTCATGTTCCTCTTTGCCGTTAAAGACAAATTTTGCCTCGCCCATTTCGATCCGGAAAAACTGGTCAACGCTTTCATGCATCTCAAAGCCAATTTCTTCCTTCGGCTTCAAGCTCATCAAAACGACCTGCATATACTTGCTGGTGAATACTACCTGCCGGAAGTCATTGTTCTTTTCAGTATCTTTTTCAATTGGAGCAACATAGCCTGTCATTTTCTTTTTATCCTTGCTCTGAATGATGATTCTTTGAGTGTTAATCAATCTAGTGAGAAGTGGATCAAGCCAACTGAGACTGCCTGGAAAGAACGAGACTGGCCAGGGGTAAAGCTCCATACCCCTTGTTCGAATAAACAGGGGGTATGGATTAGATCAAATCACATACCAGGAAAGCTAAACCTTCTTTTTGTTACTGTCAAACGCCGCCATACGCTTATCTATCTCTTTTTCTGCTTGCTCGCGGGTGTATCCATACTTTTCCTGAAGAATACCGGTCAAGATATCGAACTTGCCGGCAGCCCGCTCCAGATCATCGTCAGTGAGTTTGCCCCACCAAGATTTGGCTTCGCCTCGAACCTGTTTCCACTTGCCTTCGAAAATATCCTTATTCATAGTTTGATCCTCCAGATCATTTGAAAAGCTGAAAAGCTGAAAAGCTGTCCCAATTCACGCCGGCGCTCAGGACAGCCTTGGTGCACCGGATTTCATTCTGTCGGTTGGTATCGGCTAAGTTGCAGAGGTCATACAATTATCTTACAACGGACACTCTCCGGCCACATCCATCAACCGGAGAGTGTCCGTATCCGCCCCTTGGTGGATGGGCAAGCTCTAACATCGCGCGATTCAATCCCTTTGGCCTGTGTGAGCGATTCTTATTTATTGTTGTTATCCACGAAATGTAAGATAAAGAGATTGAAGCTCTCTTTGAGTGCCACTAGAACACCCACCTGTCAATTTACGTGAAAACCCCCGAATGTCCCTGGTATGCAAAGAAGACACCGTAGATGGAACGTATTCCCCCCCTAAAATTAGGAAAGGGAGCGGTTCGGAACAGATCCTATTTGGGACATGATCAAAAAATCCCGAGATGGATTTTTTGATTCAGGAGGCAGCGGGGCGATAGGCCAGGTAATATTCTCATTTGATCCTGATTCTAAATAATAGAGAGTTGTTCCAAGGAATAAATGAAGGAGTAACGAATGACCTATCGGAAACTTACCCCGGAAGAAGAGCGCGTCATCATCCACAAAGGGACTGAGCGGCCCTTCACCGGTGAATACACGGACCTAAAAGCCTCAGGCACCTACCATTGCAGACAATGTGACGCGCCACTGTACCGGTCAAAAGACAAATTTGATTCCCACTGCGGCTGGCCAAGTTTTGACGATGAGATCGATGGCGCTGTCAAGCGTCATGCGGATGCCGATGGCCGCCGGATCGAGATTGTGTGCGCCAACTGTGACGGGCATTTGGGGCATATGTTTGAAGGCGAGGGCTTCACGCCGAAAAACACCCGGCACTGCGTCAACTCGATCTCGATGGTATTCCGGCCGGATGAAAACCAGTCTCCTTGACCGGGATTGGTTACGATTCTCCAACAATGGCAGAATCAAAAAAGACGCCTTGCGCGTCTTTTTTGATTCTGGAGATGTTGCGCTGATGAATGATATAATCCAAATGATCGTGAACACATCCGTGAGGTGGCCAGACGGAGCGCATTACAAATTGCGGCCATAAAAACGAGATCCGGGGGACAGGGAATCTTTCTCAATTCATTGGAGATAGCATGAAAAGGTTTAATGTTTTCCTGTTACTGGGTTTAACATTTCTTATCCTGGTTGGGTGCAGTTTGCCCCCACAGTCCCCCACCAACCAGCCAGCTAACTTGACCAGCGCAGATCAAAGCGCGACTCCCGCAACAACACTCGAAAGCCCATTGAGTTCAGCGACTGTCCCCTCAGCACCGGCAAATCCAACACTGCCACCGACCCCGATGCCTACCCCCCCGCCGACTGACTTTAATGCCAGCAATCATGCCCAATTTGTGCGGGTCCAATCTTATGCCAAGGCACTTGAAGGGTTTTTGGGGGAAACTTTATTTGACTTAAGAATGGATGCAATGGCCTATAGTCCAGATGGCCGCTACGTCGCTATTGCCGGATGTACTGGAAACTGGAGTGGATCCTGTATCAGTGATGTCTTGGGATACTCAGAATCCTTCATTGTCATCCAGGATGCCAAAACAGCTGAAGTGGTTGCCAGACTTCCTGAAAAACAGGCTGACATTAGCGGCCTGGCTTTTACAGCCAATGGGGAAAAGCTGGTTTACTCAATTAATCCTGTTCGGATCGTGGTCTGGGATATTGAATCAGGTCAGATCGAGCACGTGTTATTCCAGGACAACAATACATATTCCGATCCTAAAATTGCCGTAAGCCCAGATGATACCATGATCGCGGCGGTCTTCGCATCCCAACTGCTGGTCTGGAACACCGTTTCGGGAGAGCAGATTGCCGATCTGCCGGCATATCGTTATCTGTCGGACTTCCCGCAATTTAGTGCAGATTCCAGCCGCCTGGCCGTCTTTAACGCGAATTATGGCGCGCAGATCATCATTTACGATACATCCACCTGGGAGCAGATCTCTTCCATCCGATCCTCCTCAGAGGAGGGTGTTCGAGCTGCCTTTTCACCGGATGGGGGGGTAATTGCGATCTATGAAAGATTTCGCGAAAATCCCGAAATCACCCTCTGGGATGCAGATACGGGCGCTCAAATTGGTGTCCTGCAAGATGTTTTTAACTTCATTAGCGGAATAGCATTTTCTGTCGATGGAAAGTTGCTGTTGATATCCGGCACGCCTTCATCAGATCAGTTATTTTACAGGATCACGGTCTGGGATGTTGAACGCCAGCAACCCATCGGGAACCTGAATTCGGAAATTTATCCAACGAAGATCCTCTTTTCAGCGGATGGTTCAAGCTTCCTGACAGACGATTCTTTCTATCCAAACCTGTTTTTATGGAGCCTACCCGACGCGGCGATGGTTTCTGTCGTGCAGGCAGCCGAGGCTTTTTTTGAGGCGTTTTCTCAGGGTGATTTTAAGACCGCCGCATTATATTATCAGCCTACCAGTGATGATGTGGCTTACTTCGAGTCGTTTGGTATGGACACATCCGATCTTCCCGAATTTCTGAAAGGCTTATGTGCGAATTCAGCCACAGGATGCCTGCCGGTTGCAGATATCGTTTCTTCGGCCAAAGAATATCAGGGGGATTACAGTCTGATGATGCACTTTGCTTTGCCCGATGGTTCTCTCTACACGGATCCCGACGGATTCAGTGAAGTTGATATCTATGCGGCAATCGAAGCGGATGGCACAGCCAAGGTGAATTTGCTCCCCTATTTTCTATATCCATAGTCAAGGAGATAGAAACTATATGTTTTTCATGACACTCTCTGAATTTGAGAAGAAGCCACCTGGAAATGTGCTGTTGTAGTATGCGTTCCATTCATTGCTGATCCACTTCGCGGCACGATCAAATGATTTACCAGATCTCCGGCTTTATCAACGCCTTGACACAGGTTGGACGGTCTGCAATTGGCGCGATCGACTCACCAACCAGGGATTGTCCGATCCAGCCACCTGGATGCGAGAGCGGCAGCGGCGCCTGGATGGTCTCCTCGCTGACGGGAGCAAAGCCAACCCTGGCATAATAGTTCGGATCGCCATAGGACATCACCAGCTCGACGCCGACGTCTTTCAATTGGCGAAGCCCGTACTTGATCAACTGCTGGCCGATGCCGCGCCGCTGGTGGCCGGTGTGGACGGCGACGGGGGACAGGATAAATGCCGGGATGCCGGTGTCAAAGGTCAGGCGGCTGAAGAAGATGCAGCCGAGGATCTTGCCGGCTTCGACCGCCACAAAGCCGTACAGGTCGGCCGGGTCGGTCTCGGTCATCAGGTCGGAGGCGAGGTTGCCGATCAGCGCGCCTTCCGCTTCACCATCCGCCGCGGCAAAGACATGTGTAAACAGAGTGATGATCTCTTCGGCCTGGTCGGGGTGGTAGGGTGTGAGTTCCATGCGTTATTCTCTTTCAGGATTCGCAGATCTCAACTTTTTTCGATTGATCATTGGAAACCCGCTGGACACTGTCAATACTGCCCTCCGAGAGATTCGTTGTGGGCAGAGGCGTCGGCAAGCGTGAATTAGGTCTGTCACCAGGCTAGGTCAGTCATCGCCTGGTGGACAGCGCCTGCCAGGGCCGTTACTTTGTCCATCTGAGTCTGATCGAACGGCAGGCGCACGATCAGCCCATCGGTAGACAGGGATAGGGATGGATTCCCGTTGTGATCAGGCTCCACCGCGATCTTTTTGATGTGGGCAATGTGGACGCGCTTTGAATCTTCGAGGTAGTCATCAAACAACTCCAGCGTCTCGCCATCGAAGGTGATGATCTTTGACGGGGATAGTTTTATTCTGATCATGAAGGCTCCCTGAATTTTGTTGTGATTCGCTCCGCAAATTCGCTATCGTCGCTGGAGCGTTTCCCTGTTTGAAGGCTGAAGCGCTCATTGCCGCAGGATCTTCTCCATCGCCTTGCCTTGGGCGAGTTCGTCGACCAGTTTGTCCAGCCAGCGGATCTGCTGCATCAGCGGGTCTTCGATCTCTTCCACCCGCACGCCGCACACCACGCCTGTGATCTGTGCGGTATTGGGGTGCATGGCCGGCGCCTGGGCAAAGAAGGTCTCGAAGTCGTTTTGCTGTGTGATCTGCTGCTGCAAGCCGCTCTGGTCGTAGCCGGTCAGCCAGGTGATGATCTGATCGACCTCGGCTTGGGTGCGCTCCTTGCGCTCCGCTTTTTTCACATAGTGGGGATAAATGCTGGAAAAGGGCATTTTGAAGATGTTGTGTTTGGGCATTGGTAATCAACCTCCATGAGGTAATTAAAAGTGTTACATCGATATTCTACCAGGCGACGAGCAGGATCTCTGCCGTCCATCGACCTGGTCTGTTGTCATTGCTTTATTGGCTGTTATTGGCATTTGCCCGCTCGTAATTCACGATCAGGACACCTTTCGAAGTTAATTGACTTCCAGTCACATTGAATGCCAATGGGATCGTGCCAATCTCAAATAATCGTTTGCCAACGCCTAACGTCAGTGGATAGATCATCAGCCAGAAGACATCGATCAAGTCACGTTTTAGGAGGGTCTGAATAAGGTCAGCACTCCCCCAGATGTGTAAATCTGGCCCTGGCTGCTGTTTAAGATCCTCGACTTTTTCTGAAATATCTTTGTTTAGAAAAACGGATGGCTGCCATGCATGCGAAGTGATCGTATTCGAGGCGACATATTTGGTGGCTGAGTTGACGCCTGGCCAGACATCCGCATGATGCGGCCAGTAGGACGCCCAGATCTCGAAGGTTTTTCGCCCGAGTAACAGGTCGAATGGCGAGTTCATTTGCCTTTTCAAAGCCGTTCCAAGTTCTGCGTCGGAATATGGCGAGATCCACCCGCCATGAAGGAATCCGCCGCTTGGATCTTCATCCGGGCCTCCCGGAGCCTGGATGACGCCATCGATGGTGATATGTTCAAGCACGACAAGTTTTCTCATCAAAGTTCCTGTTTCATCTGCGCTGGGTAAATCATCTTCGCAACCACAACAATGCTGGCCTGACCATTACCGATACAGTATTGGGATTTCCTTACTCCGCTTTGGCAGTCAGGTCCTTGTCTTCCATTTCCCAGGCATGGTCAAGGGTGTGATAGGCCGTGTGGCGGATGAGATATCGCAAGGGCCATTTTGCCACCTTGCCAGATAACTTGCCCTGGGCGTGGTAGTCACGGATGGCCTGGCAATAAACATGGCGGTGCTCCTTGAGCCCGTCGTCGGTCAGCATCGCCCCTTCGGGGGTGAGCACAGCGACCTTCTGCGCCCAATCCCGTTCGGCGGCAAACGCATGGCGGACGATGTGGTCCCGGTCTCTCCCACCTCCGCGCGGACCTTTCTGCATCTCCGCCGAGACGCGGCTGCGCACATCGTCGAAAAACATCCAGCATGCTTGCATCAGCCTCAGTTCGCGTTCCAATTCGTCCGCGGACATGTCTTGTTTGTCGATGCTTGAAAATGCAAACGAGACGCCCCAAAAGTCGGTCGAAGGTGTCCCCGGATACTGCTCGACCAGGTCGATCTCCTGGATAGCCTCAAATTCCGCGCTCATATCGGCCAGTGTTGCCACCTGTGCATAGCGCGGAAGATAGAACCGCAGGTTTTCGATCGCTTCCTCACCGGTCTTTGCCCCGCGTGAGAGGCCGGGCCAATCCGGTGCTACCGCCACTGCTTTCTTGCCCTTTGGCCCGATTTCCAACGCCACCCGTAATTGATCAGCCATTGATCCTCCTATCAGTAATACCTGCTTTCGAACGCGAGAGTCGGGACACTCTATTGGTAATTTTACCCCATGGATCGCCCGGGATAGCCTGTCAAGGCCTGGTGGAACCGATAAGGCCCGGAGCCCTGAAGCGGCTTGATAAAGCGGTGAAGAGCCGCCGATCAGGGATCCGCGGTGTTGGGCAAGAAGTTTTTAACTTGGCCGCAAGAGTACCACGCGCCGCTTGCCGATCTGGAAGTGCTCGATGCGCTGATACTCTTCATGGGACACTTTTTGCCGCTTATCGGATACGAGGGCCACGATGCTGGCGGTGGAGAGAACCGGCAGCATCGCATCCAGCATGGCGCGGATCGGATCCCCGCGCTCAGTGCCGGACCAGTGTGAGTGTTGCCCGTATGGCACGTCGCTGAAGACGATGTCCACGGATTCGGGCCTGAGGTGGTTGGCAATCGCCTGCCTGTCCGCGCCGTTGGCCCGGAAGACCCGCGTTGAGAGCGGATAGGACTGCGCTTCAGCGGACAGCTGGTTTCTCAGTGTGTCAGCGCTTCGCAAGGCCTCTTTGTGCGATTCTTTGCCATACCGATCGATCATGTCATTGATCTCGGCGATGCGGTGATCCAGCCCGGCGAGACTGACCAATGCAAGGTTGCGGTTCGCCAATGCCACGGCGTTTTCATCAATATCGGACGCGACGACCTCCCGGATGTGTGCGCGATGCAGGTAGGCGAGCACGGCGAGGTGATAAGCCGCGCCGCAGCACGGATCGTACAGGACGCAGCGGGTGGCGTTATCAACGAGGGCTTCACGCCGGGCGAGACTGCGCTGGAAGATCTCGCTGGCCAGCCGGACAGGAAAGGCCGGGTGTCCGGGCAGGCTGTGAAAAACTCGCCCGCTGGCCAGGTTGGAATAATCTTGCGGTTCTGTTACGTATTGGTATGGCATAGAACTTGATATTGTCTTACCAGAATTATAGTAATCAGTTCAGTATGGAATTGGATAGTGATACGTGGCTATTGTGAAACAATTTCGAACAATTGACTAACCATCAGGGTTGACAATCTCTTGAGTTGTCCAATCTTCTAGTGGCACACCAAATTGATCGAATGCTGAACTAATCGCTTCGGCTTTAGTTGCAAACCAATAGTCGGCAGTGAAGAATCCCTCAGGACTCATAACGAGATGAAAGACGTTCTGTTCATTTCCTATGATTGTTAGTTCAACATCGCATTCCAGACCTTTTTGGGAATTACCGAATGGTCCAGTACTCCAAGAATTGTGTTTTCCATAGAGAGGCACTCTAGGTTTTACAATCATTATCATTTGAATATTCCCTGAGAGCATGAGTTTCTAATTGACGCTCGGGATTAGTTTCCAGTCCGGGTATCAGGCCCGCTACATAATTATACAACTTTCATCCTTGCATAAGAGTCTCTCCGTTAGCTGATTGATGTAAAATATTATCCACCGATACCTATATCAGGGAGGCGCCGCATGACACAAATAGCCTTTCAGGACTATTACCCGGATGAACTTAGCCATTGCTACGGTTGCGGCCGGCTGAACGAGCATGGCCTGCAGATCAAGTCCCATTGGGACGGCGAGGAGACTGTGGCGGTTTACACTCCCCGGCCGGAGCACACTGCCATCCCTGGCTACGTTTACGGCGGGCTGATCGCTTCGCTGATCGACTGTCACAGCACCGGGACGGCCGCGGCGGCATCGTACCGCTTTGAAGGGCGCGGGATGGAGACTGAACCGCCGCTGCGTTTCGTCACCGCTGCGCTGCAGGTGGACTATCTGCACCCGACCCCGATCGGCGTCCCGCTGGAAGTGCGCGGGAAGGTGGAAGAGGTCACGGCGCGCAAGGTGGTGGTGACCAGCACGCTGAGCGCGGAGGGCGAGGTGTGTGCCCGGGGGCGGGTGGTGGCGGTGCGGATGCCGGAGAGTTTGATCGCGAAGGATTAGCGAGTCCCCCCTTATAAATTCTCCTCGAAGAAGGCCACCGTCCGCTGCATGGCTTCGAGGAAGGCGGGCGAGGTCAGGTTGTGCCCACCCTGTTCATAAATATAGAACTCATATGGCTTGCCGGCCGCTTGCAGCGCGACCGCCAGATCTGATGAATAGCCGATATCCACCACGGTGTCGTCCTCGGCGTGATGCAGTTGCAGCGGGCTGGCCAGATAGTCCAGGTTGGCCGACAGCGCGACCGCTTGCCAGTATGGCTGGCTCAGGTCCGGGCGGCCGTAGGCCTCGAAGATCAACTGGGAAGTGCGCGGCGGCCTGGGGGTGTCATCCGGGGCGGAGGTGGGCGGCGGGCGGTAGGTGGTGTCCTCGATGCCGTAGGTGTTGAAGTCTTCGTAGCTGTAGACCGCCCCGGCCCAGATCACCCCGGCTCGGATCTCCGGCTCGACCAGCATCGCCCGCAGGGTGACGTTCCCGGCCATGCTGTGCCCCCACATCCCGATCCCGTCCGGATCGACGTAGTCCAGCCGCTGCAGGCTCTTGAAGGCGTTGATGGCGTCGATGGTGTAGTCGGGCGAGTAGTACGAGCCGCGTGCTTCGCCCTCCGACTGGCCGTGGCCGCGGTAATCGATCTTGAAGACCACGAACCCGCTGCGCGCCAGGTAATCGACATAGGCTTCATAGCGTTCGGTGGTCTGGTACACGCTGGGCGGGATGTAGCCGTGATTGAAGACGATCGCTTTGAAGCCGCCTTCCGGCGGGTCGACGAAGGGGACCGTCAGCAGCCCGTAGATCCTCAGCCCTTCCGAGAGATAACTGACCAGATAGCGGTAATAATTGGAGCGGTCGGCCAGTTTCTGCTCGATGACGATCTCGCTGCCGGAGAATTCCTGCGCCCGCAGATAGTCGAGGGTCAGTTCGCGGCCGACCTCGAAGACCACCTCAGTGGCGGTTGGCGTCAGGGTGATGGTGGGCGTGGTTGTGCTGGTCGGGGGGAGCGTTTCGGTCGGGATGGCGGTGGCGGAGAGGGGCTGTGTGGTTGCGGAGGTGGCGAGGGCCGGTTCGGCAGGCAGGCGGCAACCGGCTGAGAAGGTCATCAGCAGGCAGAGGGTCAGGAGCAGTCGGGAGGTCCATCTGGGCATACGGGTCTCCTTAGAATGAAAGAAGTGTATCATGCTCACGGTCAGGCGGAGAATAAAAGCAGCCCTCCGAAAGTCGTTCTTCGGAGGGCTGTCCGGGTTCAGGGATACTCTTTTCCGGCGGAAAGGATCAGTCTCCCGTGACGGCAGGACTGGCATCGATCACGGTAACCGGATCGGTACCCAACTGCGGTGACCGCAGGGCGACCATGATCAGGGCTGCCAGCAGCAGCATCCCGGCCGAGAGCAGGTAAGCATATGCGTAGCTGCCATAGCTGTCTTTGATCACGCTGGCCAGTTGGGAGACCATGAAACCGCCCAGGCCCCAGGCCGTATAGACGATCCCGTAGTTCACGGCGAAGTTCTTCGGTCCGTAGAAGTCTTTGGTCAGGGCAGGAAAAACAGCCAGGTTGGCGCCGTAGTTCGCCCCGATCAAGGCCACGAAGACCATCAGGACGCCGGGGGTCGCCAGGATGCTGTCAGACCCGAGGAAGTACAGGCTGCTGATCAGGACGGCCTGGAAGAGGAAGGCGATCATCAGCACACCTTTTCGACTGATCTTGTCCGACAGCAGGCCGTACAGCACGCGCCCGCTTCCGTTGCCAATCGCCAGAGTTGAGACGGCAATCGCACTGAACGCCGCCAGACCGATCTGGTCCGTAACGATCGATGCCAGGCTGCCGATCACCATCAGGCCGGCACCGCTGCCGAAAGCGAAGGCGATCCAGATGGCGTAGAACTGCCAGGTGCGGGCGGTCTCAGCCCCGGTGAAATCCACTACTTCGCTGTGGGTCCTCTGTTTGTGTGTGCTGCTGCCTTCGGCAACGAACCCCTCCGGAGGGAATTTTAACAACTGGGCAAACCCGACCACCACGATCAGCATCCCGATGCCGAGATACAGCATGGTGGTCTGAAGCCCGATCTGGGCGATCAGATACCGGGCCAGCGGAGCAACCCAGGCGCTGCCCATCCCGAATCCGGCCACCACGATCCCCGAGATCAGGCCGGTCTTGGATGCCGGGAACCACCGCAGGGCTGCCGGGCTGGCGGTGGCGTACACGAAGGCGATCCCTGTGCCGAGCAGGACGCCAAACGCGAGGGTGAAGATCAGGGGGGTGGTGGAAAAACTGGAGATGATCACACCCGACCCGGCCAGCACACCGCCGAGACTGACCACGATCCTCGGCCCGACGCGCAGCATCAGGCGGGCCCCGACCATGGTCATGATTGAAAAGACCACGCAAGCCACCGAGTAAGGCAAGGTTTTTTGTGAGTCAGCCCAACCCCATTCTGCCGGGATGTTGGCCTTGAAAACACTCCAGGCATACAGTACGCCCAATGCCAGGAGTGCGGAAGTGCCCGCGATGGTCACGATCCAGCCCTGGTTACTTTGGTTCTTTGTTCGTTGCATTGTTAAGTTCTCCGAATTGAGTGGGTAGTGAGGTATGGAAGGCGGAATTATACAGTGGTTGTCTGACAACTGTCAATGTTGTCAGACAACCAATCTTTGTGCGCCTGGGCCATGACGGAAGGAAAGCTAATAGGCGCGCGGACAAATGCTGCATAAAGACGACCATCCCACCAATCTGGTGCGTAAATTAGCGGGTTGATCTGCAGCGGGATCCTCTGCCAAAATGACGCGTTATTTCGGGGTGTGATGATTCGAAGAGCCGGATAACCTGGCGGCCGGGATATTTTTCCATTGGGCAAGGAACAACGCTATCATCTGCGGATCGAGGTGCGTTCCAGCGATGTCCTTAAGGTGTTCCAGCACTTGTGCTTCCGGCCAGGCGGGCCGGTAGGGCCGGTTTGAACGCAGGGCGTCCCAGACATCTGCCACTGAAAAGATCCTGGCTGCCAGGGGGATATCGTCACCATGGATGCCGCGCGGATAGCCGCTGCCATCCCAGTGTTCGTGGTGGCAGTAAGGGATATCCAGCGAAGGCTCCAGATAGATGATCGGTTTCAGCAGATCCCTGGCAATGGTGGGATGCAGTTTCATGATCTCCCATTCCTGCCCGGTCAGCTTGCCCGGTTTGTGCAGGATGCTGTCGGGAATGCCCATTTTGCCGATATCATGCAGCAGGGCGCCCCAGCGGATGTATTTAAACTGGTCCTGAGGAACGCCGATCAGTTCAGCCAGAGCGATGGTGATCTCCGTAACTCGCTGGGAGTGACCTTCGGTCTCCCGGTCGCGGTAGTCCAGCGCCCGCGACCAGCCCTCGATGTTGGCATCATACGCCAGAAAGAGCTGATCGTTGGCGATATTCAATTCCTTGAAGGAGGTCAGGGTATCCATCAGGATGCCAGCCTGGCCGGCGAGTGTCTGCATGAAATCGAGGGTGTCCTCCGATGGGGCGCGGTCTTCCTTGCGAAAAACTTCGAGCAGACCGAGCAGATTCCCCTTTACGATGATCGGCGTACAGCCGTAGGCATGGAAGCCTTCCCGCGTGGCCATTTCGCTTCGGGTAAACTCGCTGGAGGGCGCTTGTATGTTTTCAGCACTGACCGTGACGCGGTTCATGGCGGCCTTGCCGGCGTAGCCGTCGTTCTGGCGCAGTTCGATGCCGGTCGAATCCGGATGGTAAAAGCCGTGATGGGCTGCGGTTTGCAGTACTTTGTGCGGGCCGGTTTTCAGCAGGATGGCAGCTGCATCGATCTCCATGGAATTGATCGCTTCCAGGACAACCTGCTGCAAGCCCAACTCCACCGGTGCGAGTGAATTGATCAACTGGTCGATCCGCCGCAGGCTCGACAGGCGGGCGATCAGTTTTTCCTGTTCTTTCTGGGCTCTCTTCTGTTCTGTGATATCCCGCGTGATCCCTTGCAAGGAAACCGGCTTGCCTTCCGCACTCAGGATCGCCCGGGCGTGCAGTTCCACCGCGACCAACTTCCCTGTGTGGTTGATAAAATCAGTTTCGAGCACCAGGCTCTGATGTTTCTGTTCACTTTTGAGGATCGCCTCCATCTTTTGGGTGATCCACTGAAAGTCATCCGGAGAGAGATATTGTGAGAGATTGGTATTGGTCACCTCGTTTGAGGAATAACCAAACAGGCTTTTTACGATTGGATTGACGTAGGTGAAGTTGTACGCCAGGTCCATAGTCCAGACTAGGTGCTTTGACCTTTCGGCCAGCTGGATGAGGTTCTTTTCTCGTTCCAGGACAGTCTGTTCTGCCCTTCGGACATCGGAGAGGTCTATGCTAATGATCCCGATGCCTGCCTCGACTGGAAATACACTCAGGAAGAAATCGGCGGTAGTCCGGTCTGGATAGATGAAGGTGTTCTCAAATTGATGGGGCTGCCGGTTCTCCATGGCATCGAGGAGGAGTTGGAACATATCGGTCTGGTCGATGCCAGGATACACATCGGTCATGGTTCGCCCGAGGAGTTCCTCCCTGGATTTGCGGGCGTGGTCCAGTGCAGCGTCATTCAGGAAGCGATAGCGCCACTCGAAATCGATCACCTGATAACCTTCAGTCATATTACCGGCAAGTTTCTCAAAGTTGGCGCGCTGCAGATTTAGTTCGGTCCGGAAAAACTCGCGCTCGGTGTCGTCGATACTGCGGCGCACCAGCCAGTATACCAGCGCGCTGCTTAGCAGCACGAAAAGCGCTCCTTTGGCGAGTTGAACCAGCAGCAAGGAAGTGGTGCTCTCAGCCAAATGCCAGGTGAGCAGGTCTGTCAGCAGGATCCATCCGAGTCCTGCGATGGCAAAGATCAGGGCAGCCCTGATCGGATTGGTAAAGAATCCTTTGGTCCTGGTGAAGGCTTTGTCATGAACACGACCGTGGATCTTTTGATCTTCCTCAGTCATTGCGTTATCTGCGCCTCAGATGAAAGAACCATTGTTAAATCAGTATAACATGACAAAATAGACCAACAAAGGTATATATATCCTATATAAGAGACGGGTATCGGCTTCAGGAAAAATAAAGGGGAAATTTGAGAAGGATCAGATGAGACCGTCTTGCTTGAGGATCTCCACCCAGCGCTCTACAAGCGTTTCGTCTAGGAAAAAGATGCTGTATGTCCTCAAATGGCGGACGGCCACTTCCGGGCTCATCGCCGGCCGGTAGGAGCGTTCCGAGCACAGTGCGTCATAGATATCCACCACCGAGACGATCCGCACCAGCAGCGGGATCATGTCGCCGTCGATCTGGTCCGGGTAGCCGCGGCCGTTCAGTCGTTCGTGGTGCCAGCGGACGATTTCCAGTTCCGGGTCCATGAAGCCGAGTTTCTGGCAGATCTCGTAGCCAAAGACCGGGTGCTTTTCGATCTCGAACCGTTCTTGTTCGGTCAGTTTGCCAGGTTTGTTCAGGATGGTATCCGTGATCGAGAGTTTGCCGATATCGTGGACCAGACTGCCCTGTACCAGGACGTGCAGTTCTTCTGGCGTGCAGCCGATGCTTTCTGCCAGGCGGACGGCATACTGTGAAACCCGCCGGGCATGACCCCCGGTGTAGGCGTCATGCGCCTCGGCGGCGGTGATCAGCGCCTGGACTTTAGGTGAGATGCCTGCTTCCAGACGCTCGAACACGTTCTGGGAAAAGAGGCCTTGCATCGCCAGGCTGAAACTCTCACCGAATGAATACTGGCGCACCAGGCTGACCACCGTCATCAGCACAGCCAGCAGCAAGATGAAGTGATAGAGCCACCAGCTGATATGCCACAGGTCACCCACGGTGGCGATGAACTGGGAGACGCCGATCAGGATACAGACATGCGCCAGGCCAGACTGGAGCGGGAAACCAGCAAGGCGGTACGCTCGCCAGTAGCGGATGCTGGCAATGGTGACCAGCAGGAAGGTTGTTGTGGTCACGATCCAGATGAGGGGGGCGGAATCAATTGGCAGCCAATCGATCAGGCTGTTGTTAAAGAAGATCAGGGTTGCCCCAATCAGCAGGAACAGGGTCCAACCGATCAGCAAAGTGCGGCTGTGCCGGTTGAGCGATGCGATCACCGGATTGTCGCCGGGGATGGTCGATAAGAACAGAAAGATGCCGGTCAGGCTGAAGGCCATCTGGACTGCGACGCTGACCACCCGGTTGAACTCCAGCAAGAACCCGGGGGTGCTCAACCCGTGCAGTGAGAACATCACCGTCAGTGAAATGAACCCCAGGGAGACGAACAATACCTGGGTATTGCGCAAGCGGATGCCGCTGATCCCGATCGCATACGAGATCACAGCCGCGATGATGGAAACGAGCGAAACGACATAAAAATGCTCGCGCGGCAGTTGATGCACCTGTGTTGCGAATCCGGGCAGTAATAGGATTCCAAACAGCCCCAAAGCGGCTGCCAGGCTCCCGAGGGGAGAGCGAACGAGGTCTTTGATCCTGGGTATTCGCATCATAACCACCCGATGTTGGTTAAAAAGAAAAGCCTGCGAATAATTATATTCCAATCCGGGTTTTGCGCGGTTGATAGTCCCCATCGATTTCAGCCAGGCGCTGGGTTCCCCGATGTTCAAACCTCCCCCTTGCCGGTCAACCGGTTTGATCCAGGTCAGGGTTCAACGGAAAATACGGGACACAATCGGCGTTTGTCCTTATTCGTAAAAATAAGAGAGGTCCGATGAAAGCGTATTCCAGGCATGTACGTTCTTGAATAAGAAGGCACTTACAAGTCTTCGGCGATCTCGGTCAGGGCGTGGAACTCTTTCAACAGGATGGCGCTTTGGCGGCAGTCCACCAGGCCCTGACTTTCCCACTTGCTTAGGGTCCGGCTGACGGTGAAAAGGGTGGTCCCGGACAGTTCGGCAATATCCTGCCGGGTGAGTTTGAACCCCAGGGAGATGCCATCGGCCACTTTTTCCCCGCCATGTGTCGCCAGCCGCAGGATCGCCCGTGCGATGCGCCGTTCCACTCGTTCGGTGGAAAGCTCGCGGATCCTGTCCTGAAAATCAAGGATGAAACGTGACAGGATGCGAATGGAGTTGATGGCGACCTGGGGATAGATCTGGATCCAGCGGGTCATCCTGTCCGCGCTCCAGACGATACACCGACAGGCATCCACCGCTTCGGCCGTGACCGGGAAGTTGATCTCTCGCAGCACGGCAATGATCCCAAACGCCTCTCCCGGTTTGAGGTAGTGCATGGCGACCTGGTCGCCTTCCGGCGTCAGTTGTGATAGTTTGATCCGCCCTTCCACCAGAATGTAGAAGTTATCGGCGGGATCTTCCTGATAAAAAAGGGTATCACCGGCCTGATAGCAGATGGTGGCAGCATCGCTCAGGATTTGGTCCAGGCTGTCCGGGTCGACCTCGCTGAACAGGTCAATGCCCGCCAGGTATGGGATGATCTCGCTTCTCCCCATTTTTTAGAATTGTCCTCCTCTGCCTGATCTATTCGCCGGGTTTGTGCCAGCGCAAAGCAAGCCAGACCGGATTCCATTATAGTCGATTCAATGACGATCCTGATCACCGAGGACCTTTCCGTGTATGAATTGCTGCAAGCGTATCCGGTCTGCATCAAGGTATTGATCTGGTATCACACCCACTGCGTGGGATGCGTGCTGGACAGTTTCTGCACCCTGCAGGATGTCGCCCAGCATTACCAGCTCCCACTGGAGGAATTGCTGGCCGCGCTGCGGGAGGCTTCCGGGCTGCAGGAATAAAAAGGAGGACTGCATGAAAAAGAAGATCTTCGTAATTCTCTCACTGATTCTACTGGCCGCGCTTTCCAGCTGTGCCGGGCGTGTGGACACCATCAGCACCCGCGAGCATGTACTGACCACTGGCTTTGAGCAGGGCGGGCTGGCCTTTCTGGGAGTCAGCGGCGAGATCAACGGGGTTTATAATCCCGCCTTGCAAGCTGAGCCGGGAGAGACCATCACGATTACCCTGATCAATGGCGGGTACGGCGAACACAGCCTGACCATCCCGGATCTGGCAGTCTCTACCGGGAAGGTCTCCGAAAAAGGGGAAGTGACTTCGGTCACCTTCACCGTGCCGGAGCAGCCCCAGGAACTTGATTATTTCGACAGCCTGAGGAACCACGCCGCACTGGGGATGCAGGGGCTGCTGGTGGTTGGTCTGCCCGATGCTGCCGCCGGAGCGCTATCCGGAGCACAGCCTCAGGCTGGCGATGCTGCCGAGGGCGGCATCAACCCGGTCAGCGAACTGCAGAAGGGCGGCTGCGGCGCCTGCCACATCATCCCCGGTGTGCCAGGCGCAGTCGGCACGATCGGGCCCGACCTGACCACGATCGGCGAGTTGATCGTAGAACGAATCCAGAGCGGGGAATATACCGGCAGCGCCGAAGACATGACCGCCTACCTCAAGGAATCCATCCAGCAGCCGGATGCCTACCTGGCACCGGACTGCAACGGCGTCCCGTGCACGGCTGGCGTGATGCCGGCCACCCTGGCTGATCTGTACGATGATGCTCAACTGGAGGCGGTAGTAAGTTACCTGGCAGGGCTGCCGGGGTCGGCCGAGCAAGCCGCCGCGGCTGCACCGGATAATGACGAGGTCAGCCTGGGCAGCGCACCAACGATCACAGAAGAGGAATTTGCCTGGGCCAAGCAGACCTTCTTTGAGCGCTGCGCCGGATGCCACGGCACCCTGCGCAATGGCGCCACCGGTCCGGCCCTGACCCCAGAGCAAACTCTGCCCAAGGGTACGCTGGTACTTTCTTCCATTATCTATAACGGCACCCCGCGCGGCATGCCGGATTGGGGCTTGCAGGGCTTCTTCACCGTGGAACAAACTGACATCATGGCCCGTTACCTGCAGAACGAGCCGCCGGGGCCGCCTGAACTTTCACTGGAACAGATGAAGGACTCGTGGCAGGTGCTGGTTGACCCGGAAGACCGGCCGACGGCCCCGCAGCACACCCGCAACTGGGAGAACTTCTTTGCCGTCACCCTGCGCGATGCCGGCCAGGTGGCCTTGATCGATGGCGACACGTATGAGATCGTTAACACGGTCGATACCGGCTATGCCGTCCACATCTCGCGTATGTCGGCGACCGGGCGGTATGTGTACACCATCGGCCGGGACGGCAAGCTGGCGATGATCGACCTGTGGATGGAAGTGCCGGACAAGGTGGCCGAGGTCCAGCTGTGCTACGACGCTCGCTCGGTTGAGGTCAGCAAGTATGATGGGCCGATGGGCGATTTCACTGACAAGTATGCCGTGGTCGGGTGTTACTGGCCGCCGCACTTTGTGATCCTCGATGGCCAAACCCTCGAACCATTCAAGATCGTCAGCACCCGCAGCTATACCTACGACACAGAAGAATTCCACCCCGAACCGCGGGTGGCCGCGATCCTGGCCTCGCATTTTGCGCCGGAGTGGATCATCAACGTCAAGGAGACCGGGCAGGTCTGGCTGGTGAACTACGCCGACCCGGTCAACCCATCGATCAAAATGATCGAAGCCGAGCTGTTCCTGCATGACGGCGGCTGGGACGCGACCAAGCGTTACTTCATGGTGGCGGCCAACCAGTCCAACAAGGTCGCGGTGATCGATGCGCAGAAAGGTGAACTGACCGCCCTGGTGGATACTCCGGCGCTGCCGCACCCCGGACGCGGCGCTAACTGGATCGACCCGGTCTATGGGCCGGTGTGGTCCACCTCGCATCTCGGGGATAAGTTCATGACCTCGATCGGCACCGACCCGGTCAACTATCCCGAGTATGCCTGGAAGTCCGTCCGTACAACCGAACTGCCAGGCGCTGGCAGCCTGTTCATCAAGACCCACCCCAACAGCCAGTGGATCTGGGTGGATATGGTGTTAAATCCGGACGAGGTCTTGCAGCGCACGATCTGCGTGATCGCCAAGGCCGAGCCGGATAAGACCTATCAGTGCTGGGAGGTGTCGGATTACGGCCGGGCGGTGCATATGGAGTACAACATGCAGGGCACCGAGGTGTGGGTCAGCGTGTGGGGCTTTGCCGATCAGCCGGGCAAGACCGGCGAGATCGTGATCTTTGACGACACCACCCTGGAAGAGGTTGCCCGGATCAAAGACCTGGTGACCCCCACAGGCAAGTTCAATGTGTACAATACCGTGCACGATATCTACTAGAGCCGAACACTAACCTTTCCAAAAGAGGCTGCCGGAGTTATCCGGCAGCCTCTGGCGTTAATTAAATGATATGGAGTCCGTTACACCAACTGCTCGATGGCTTCCTTGATCACCAGCGCACTGGCGTGCAGTTGGGCGGATTCATCCTCGGTCAGCGGCATGCGGATCGCCTTGATGATCCCCTCCCCGCTGACCAGGTGCGGCAAGGACAGAGTGACATCCCGCACCCCGGCGACCTCTGCCAGCGGCGTGCAGACTGTCAGGATGGCGCGCTGGTTGCCGAGGATGACCTCAACGATCTTGGCGATGGCGCTGCCGACGCCGTAATAGGTCGACCCTTTGCCCTGGATGATTACGTAGGCGGCATTCCGCACCTGGTCGTCGATCCGCTGCTTGTCCTCCTCTTCCAGGCAGACCTCCCACTGGTCGCAGAATTCCTGCAGCGGGATGGCCCCGATCGTGACCGGCGAGAACGGGATCACTTCCGAATCGCCGTGTTCGCCGAGGACATAGGCATGCACGTGGGTCGGGTCGATCTGCAAATGCTGGCCGAGCAGCGAGCGGAAGCGGGCAGTATCCAGGGTGGTGCCGGTGCCGATCACCCGGCTGGAGGGGACACCGTGCTCATGGGCGTAGCGAGCCGCCAGGTGGGTCATGATATCGACCGGGTTGGTGGCAATCAGCAGGATGGCATCCGGGGCGTGCGCCAGCACCTTTGGGATGATCTGGCGGAAAACGGCGGCGTTGCGCGCCAGCAGTTCCAGGCGGGTTTCGCCGGGTTTCTGGCTGACCCCGGCCGAGATCACCACCACGCGCGACCCTGCCAGGTCCGGGTAATCTCCGGAGATCACTGTCAGCGGGTTGGCGAAGGGCACGGCATGGTTGAGGTCGTTTTCTTCCGCTTTGGTGCGGGCTTCGTTCATATCGACCAGTATGATCTCGCGGCCAACGCCGCGCATGATCATGGCATAGGCTGCGGTTGCGCCGACCATCCCGGCGCCGATGATCCCAATTTTCATTTTTCCTTCCTTAATCCCACGCGCATTGTGAATATAATTACGATACGAATATCATACCATTTTTGTCTAAATTAGACAGTTTCCCGGATTAGGATCGGATCAGGGTCACTTGCCTGCTCAAAGCATCCCCCTGCAAATGAAGAAAAAAGCCGCCCGATATTGGGCGGCTGATGTTTTTAGTGCTGCAGGATCTGCGAGAGGAACAGTTTGGTCCGCTCGTGCTGCGGGTTATTGAACAACCCATCCGGGGTGGTATGCTCGACGATCAGGCCCTCATCCATGAAGATGATCTCATCCGCGGCGGCGCGGGCAAAGCCCATCTCGTGGCTCACGCAGACCATGGTCATGCCTTCCTGGGCCAGGTCCAGCATGACATCCAGCACTTCCTTGATCATTTCCGGGTCCAGCGCGCTGGTGGGCTCATCGAACAGCATGATCTTCGGGTCCATGGCCAGGGCGCGGGCGATCGCCACCCGCTGCTGCTGGCCGCCG
>JAGVCA010000004.1 GCA_020059485.1 Anaerolineales bacterium | reverse complement strand
TGCGGTTCATGAACTGCACATCCGAGGGCAGGATCCGGTTGAACAGCACACGCCCGACAGTCGTCTCGATCAGGCGGTTTTCCATTTGTTCCAGGCGGTTGCCGTCTTCATCGTACCAGGACGAGCCCTTTACCCTGATAGCCGCATGGATATGCAGCTGGTCAAGCTGGTACGCCATGCTGACTTCGTCCAGAGTGGCAAAGACGCGGCCGTGGCCTTTGTGCTCGTGTTTGCTCGACATGGTCAGGTAATACACACCCAGCACCATATCCTTGGAGGGACCGATGATCGGTTCGCCATCCGCAGGTTTTAGCAGATTGCGGGACGACAGCATCAGCTCGCGGGCTTCTTCGACCGCCTTCTGCGAAAGCGGGACATGCACCGCCATCTGGTCGCCGTCAAAGTCGGCGTTGAACGCCGTCGTCACCAGCGGATGCAGCTGGATGGCGCTGCCCTCGATCAAGATCGGTTCAAATGCCTGGATACCGAGACGGTGGAGGGTCGGCGCACGGTTGAGCAGCACCGGCCGCTCCTTGATAACCTCCTCCAGCACCTCCCACACTTCCGGGCGGTTGCGCTCGATAAAGCGGCGGGCGCCCTTTACGTTGGCGGCATAATTATGCTCCACCAGCCGGGAGATTACAAACGGTCGGTACAGTTCCAGCGCCATGGTCTTGGGAAGACCGCACTGATACAGTTTGAGTTGGGGTCCAACCACGATCACCGAACGCCCGGAATAGTCCACCCGCTTACCAAGCAGGTTACGGCGGAAACGGCCCTTCTTGCCTTTGAGCAGGTCGCTGAGCGACTTGAGTTCACGCCGGCCGCGCCGGGAGAGCGCCTTGCCGCGCTGGGAGTTGTCGATCAGAGAATCAACCGCTTCTTGCAGCATGCGCTTTTCATTGCGGACGATCACATCCGGAGCGCCAAGCTCCAGCAAACGCTTGAGGCGGTTGTTGCGGTTGATCACCCGGCGATACAGATCGTTCATATCCGAGGTGGCGAAACGGCCGCCATCCAGTTGCACCATTGGGCGCAGGTCGGGTGGGATCACCGGCAGGATCGTCAGGATCATCCACTCCGGCCGGTTGTTGGAACGCAGGAAAGCCTCCACCACCTTCAGACGTTTGGTTGCCTTGCGGCGGCGCTGCTTGCTGCGGGAATTGCGGGCCTCGGTCCACAGGGATTTGGACAGCGCTTCCATGTCCAGCCGCTTGAGGATATCGTAAAAGGCTTCAGCGCCCATGTCGGCACGGAAGACCTGACCCCAGCGGGAGCGCAGTTCGCGGTAGCGATGCTCGCCCATAAAGGTCATCGGTTTGAGATCGAGCAGCTCGTCACGCAGGTGCAGTTTCTCGTTCCGCAAGGCTGTGGATTCTTCATCTACCTGAGCCTGCAGTTCGGTGATCGCCATATCGGTTTCTGCTTTGGTGCTGGCGATGTTGAGCGTGATATGTTCCAGTTCGCGCTGTTTGTTGCTGTTGATCTCCTTTTCCAGCTCTTCCAGATAGCTCTTAACCACGTCCTGCACCAACGAAAGGTGCTTGTTGCTGATCTCTTCCCCTTTTTTCACAATCTCTGTCTGGGTGGCAGAGAACGTGATCGCCTGCTTGGCCGGAGAGCCCATATCGTTTTGCAGCCGTTCTTCCAGGCGCTGTCCCTCTTTGATGATCGGATCCAGACGGGTAGCCAGTTCTTCATCATAACGCTTGGCAATTGCCTTGGACTGTTTGTCAAGCTCTTCCAGGCGTTCGTCGCGGCCGGATTCGATCTCTTTGATCTGGCCGGTTAGTTGGTCGGAAAAGCCAACCTCGAGTTCGGCGATCTCTTCATCCAGGCGGGCCAGGGCTTTCTCACGGGCTTCTTCGTCCACATAGGTGACGATATATTGCGCGAAGTACAGCACCCGGTCCAGGTTGCGGCGTGAGATATCCAGCAGCTGGCCCAGATAAGACGGGATCCGGCGGGTATACCAGACATGCGCCACCGGTGCGGCCAATTCGATGTGCCCCATCCGCTCGCGGCGGACCGAGGAGCGGGTGACTTCCACGCCGCACTTGTCGCACACGATCCCCTTGTAGCGAATATTCTTGTACTTGCCACAGTAGCACTGCCAGTCCCGCTGCGGACCAAAGATGGCTTCGCAGAACAGGCCGTCCTTCTCAGGGCGCAGCCGCCGGTAGTTGATCGTTTCGGGTTTCAGCACCTCGCCATAAGACCAACTCTTAATGGTTTCAGGTGAAGCAAGACTTACCCTTAATGCACGCAATCCCTTTGCTTCCATACTATTTGCGCCTCCAGATCACTCGAGCTATTGAGGTTTGAGAAATTATTTGGTTTTTGCAGCAGGTCCCCATGAGGATGGAACTCGATCGGTTCATGTTTTCCCTGTCCGTATTATCGTCACGGACAACGCGCTGATTTCAGAACAATTGTGCTACCCGATACACAAAACGAAACAAGCGCATGAGAACCATTTCGCCCTCGCGCTCGTTCCTGTTCAATGTTGGCTTGTAGCTTGCCCAGATTGAGAATTATACCGAACCCCTACCGTTTATGTCAAGAATTTAGTCGAACAAATATAGGAATAGAACACCGGTTTATTCGGGCCGGCCGCTCGCTGACGATTGTTTGTCCTCTGGCTGACGGATCGGGAGGAGCACTGTGAACGTGCTGCCCTGCCCCAGGCGGCTGTCCACTTTGATCGAACCATGATGCCGGTCAATGATCGACTTGACGATCGACAATCCCAATCCGCTGCCCGGCTCATTCTTGGTCTTGCGGTTGACCCCCCGGTAAAAGCGCTCGAAAAGGCGCGGGATATCGACCGGCGAAATGCCCGTGCCGGTGTCTCTGACCGCAATCGCGACTTGTTCGCCCTCTGATGGGCGCACCGTGATCGATACCTGCCCACCCGGTTCCGTGTATTTGATGGCGTTTTCCACCAGATTGATCAGCGCCCGCTCCAGCAAGGCGGCATCTGCCCGGATCAGCGGCAAAGTTGCTTCTGGCAAAATGGTCTCAATCGTCATCCGTTTCTGCACCGCGGTCAACTGTAAAGCCTCCGCCACCTGACGGACGATCTCGGCCGGTGAGATCCAATCGAGCTTCAGACCAAAACCGGCATTGATCTCCTCAATATCCAGCAGGGTGTTCACCAGCCGCGACATACTCTCAACGCTCTGAATGATCTTGCGGGTATAGCGGGACTGCTGTTCGTTCAGATCTCCCACCATTTCAAGCATGGTGGCATAGCCGCTGACAGTCGTCAATGGGTGGCGCAGGTCGTGATTGACGGTTTCCAGAAAATCGGATTTCAACTCATCCAGCTGTTTGTAGTAAGTGATATCCCGCAGCAGGCACACACGCCCAACCAGCTCGCCTTCCTCCAACACGACCGGCGAAACGCTGGCAAAATACGTGCGGTCATTCGGGAAGGAGACTTCGATCGGGGCTGAAGCCTTCGGCAGGTCATCGGCGGTCAACAGCCGACGCAATTCAATCTGCGAAACCACCTCCTCGATCTCCTTTCCGGCCAGCGCGGCTGCGTCCTGCTGCAATAGGTCCTGCGCCGCCGGGTTGACCAGCAGCAGCCGCTTTTTGGAGTCGGTCACGATCACCGGTTCCGGGGTCGAGGCCAGGATCGCCTCCATTCGCTGCCGGCCCAACTGCGCCGAGAGGAATAACCGGGCATTGGATACTGCCAGAGCCGCCTGCCCGGCCAGCGCCCGGATGAAGCGGGTTTCGTCTTCTGTGAACTTGTGCGGCTCATCGAACCCGACCCACAGCACACCAAGATGGGTGCCTTCGTGTTCCAGAGCAAAGGCCAGGATCGCACGCGGCATCGGGTTACCCAGGCTCTGCAGACGCGCCCGCCCCCGGATAAAGCGGGGCTCTTCTTCAGTGGACTTGTGTGGTTCATCGAACCCTACCCACAGCACACCAAGATGGGTGCCTGCGTGTTCCAGGGCAAAGGTCAGGATCGCACGCGGCATCGGGTTACCCAGGCTCTGGTGGCGCTCCCGCGCAGGGTTCTCCTGGCTGATCTCCGGCCGCTGCAAGGTCAGCGCCAGGATCTGGTGGTCGAGGAAAAGATACTGCCGAGCAGATGGACCAGCGCCAAAGCTCATCCGCGGCTTGGCCTCAAACTCAGGCGCGGCATTATCGGCCAGCGCCAAACGGGCGGCACTGGCCCCGGTGGACAACGCCCCTGCCAGGACCGGTTCGATCGCTGTTTTCAGGTCCAGACTTGACGCCACGCCCTTGCTGACGGCCAGAAGCTGGTCAACCTCAACCATCCGGGCTTTCAACCGCACCCGCATCCCGTCAACAGCCTGGGCCAGCTGGCCAACCTCATTGACCTGGTCTGTCCGCAGGGCTTTATCCAGTTCGCCCGAAGCAACCTCCTCCGCATCTGCCGCCAGTTTACCGATCTCATCGATCACCGACCGGACGGACAGGCGCAAGGCCCAGAACAAGATCGCCAGCAGCGCGGCCAGCATCAGCAGCAGTGACAGAGTTAGTTCAAGTGCGGTTTGCTGCGGGACCGCCAGGGGCACGGAAGTCACCACCGCCCATGAGCGGCCAGGCACCGGATAGGTAAACACCATCTGGCGGCTGCCATCAGAGGCTGTCACCCGGCTATGAAATGTGGTGCTCGTCGGGTCGATCTCGGAGGGATACTTCGTCCAGATCAGATCCGGGTCAGAGTGGTAGAGCACCATCCCCTGTTCATCGACCAACACACCGGCCCCGCCGATCTCGGCCAGGGTATCCAGGGTTTCCAACACCGGGATGAAGAATGGGTTTGTGTCGAGAGTCGTACGCCCCAGGATCACCCCGCGCTCGCCATCGGGTTTCTGGACGGCGGCCACGAACACCAGTCGGGAGATATCATCACCGGGTTCCGGTTCCAGGCTGTACGACTGGTAGCCGATCCCGCTGAGCGCATACTCGATCGCCTGGCGTTCGACCACCGTCAGGAACAGGAATTCCAGGTTATCGACCGGGTAAGCCGCCACCAATTGCTGGTCCGCATCCAGATAGGTCAACTGGTTGAAGAACGGTACACGCCGGAGGTATTCCACCAGCACTGCCTGAGCCATGACCGGGTCCTCGGCTGCCAGCAATTCGGGGTCTGCGGCCAACTGCACGATCAGGTTTTGTCCGGTCTCTAGCGAGAATGGGATCGAAGCCGCCGACGCCTGAGCGACATCCTCCATCTGCCCGATCAGCTGCTGCCGGTGCTGTTCTGCCAATAGCACGCCCAGCCCCACCAGCACCAGAAACGAAAAGACGCCCACCAACGGCAGCAGCCGGTACACCAGGTTGGATTCGAGGCTGGCTTCCGACGGGGAGGGCTCAAACGCATCTGTCCCGGACCAATATTTGGGCACCAGGACTGCCAATACCTGGGCAAACAGCACCCCCATCGCCATCTGTCCGGCAAAGGCAGCCAGACTGACCGGCAGTTGGGACACAGCGTAATCAAGCCGGACCACCAGCACGTCGCCGGTCACCAGAATGGTGGATACCAGGAAAAGCAACGCATAAGCCAGGGTCACGGTCACACCGGCTGCCGCCGGCTGCCGCATGATGCGGTAAGGCAACGTCCGATACTGCTGCCGGATGAACAGTCCAAACATCATCCCGACCAGCCAGTAGATCAGCGGGGTAAACAGGTTGTGGGTATCAAAATATCCCAGCAGCAGGCCGGACAGCCCCGCCAGAATGCCAGACCAGCCCGGCCCGGCAAATCCGGCCGCCAGACACCAGGGCAGGGCGGCAAAGAACATCAGAATCGCGCCAGATGGGATCAGCGCCCGGCCGGGGACCGGCAACGCTTCAGGAGCGGGCAGCTTCAGCCCAAAGAAGGAAGTTGCGGCCGGGATCAGGATCAGGAGCGCAACCAGGATCAGGCTGCGCAGCCGGCTGTTCGGTTTGTGGAATTTCCGCCATTGGCGCATCAGGTACACATTCAAGGTCAGCAGGGCAAACCAGACCAACCAGCCGCTCCACCCCTGCGGCAGGTCAAAGTACCCGACAGATCCGAACAAAGTCCCGATAAAATCCATCATTTCACCGATTGTTTAGTATAGCATTCAGGGTATTTTTACGCACACATAAACACTTGCAAGGCTTATGCCAGCGAGGGGATCGATCGTACTATGGGGAAATGCGAAACTTGGGCCGGATCAGGATGCCGGATAGGAAGGCACTTGCCCGCGGTACGCGCCGTGATACTCTTCAGGCAGCATCGCTGCGATCCGCAGCATGACCTCATCAGCATTGGCCTGGCGCATTTTCCTGCGCTGCTCGCCCGCACCGGTGATCTTTGGCAGTTGGAAAGGCGGGCCGATCCGGATCTCTACAGTGGTGCGCTGCAGTTTCAGAGTCTTCCTGAGCGAATCGTTTCTGGTACCCACCACCGCCACCGGCACGACCGGGACTTCTGCCCGGTCCACCAGATAAGCCACCCCGGGCTGGGCTCGGCGCATCCCGGACGTGTGCGACCGCCCGCCTTCCGGGAAGATCAACAACGGCACATCTGCCGACAGCACCGCCAGGGCACGGTCGATCACCTCGCGGTCATACTCGCCGCGTCGGACAGGGATAGCGCTATACAATGCCACAAACTTGCCACTGATCCCGCGCTGCCAGACATCGTGCCCGGCCATCGATTCCGGGAACTCCGGCCAGACTGCCAGGATCAAAGGCGGTTCATAATGCGAGACGTGGTTGGCAGCCAGGAGATACCCCGTCCCGACCGGGACATGCTCCAACCCGCTGACCTTGATCTTGAAAAACAAATGAATGATCGGCTTGAGCAGGAACTTCAACAACTTGCGCCGAAAAGCAAGCCGGGCTGGCACCTGGAATTTCTCCGTCATACCAGACCGCGCTCCTCCGCCAGAGACAGGATCTTTTCATAGACCGCATCAACATCCAGGCGGTCCGAATCGATCACCTCGGCATCATCCGCCGCACACAGCGGTGCGACATCGCGGGTCGAGTCGATCTCGTCGCGGACTTTCAGGCCAGCCAGCACTTCTTCGTAATCCGAGGGTTCTCCCCGCTCCATCCGCTCGATATGCCGGCGGCGGGCTCGCTCCTCGACTGGGGCATCCAGATAGACCTTCAGCCGGGCCTCTGGCAAAACCACCGTACCGATATCCCGGCCGGCCATCACCACCTGACCGCGCATCCCGATCGCCCGCTGTTTGACCGACAATGCCCGGCGAACACCGGGATAGGCTGACACAACCGAGACATTGCCATCCACCTGAGGTGAGCGGATCTCCCAGGTTCGGTCCAGGCCGTCGATCAGGACATCGTTCAGCCTGCCGTCGGCCTGGGAAGGCGGCCGTACATCGATCTGAATTGCCTCGGCCAATTTGGTGCAAGCTTCTTCATCACCAACATCAAGACCTGCTTCCAGAACCGCCAGGGTCACCGCCCGGTACATCACACCGGTATCAAAAAAGAGGAACCCAAGCCGCTCAGCCAGGCGCTCGCCGACCGTGGATTTCCCGGAAGCAGCCGGACCGTCCAGGGCAATCGTGTCGACCTTCGGTTCAGCATTGGCGTGAAAAGTGCTTTCCATTGTCACAAAAAACCTACCTTGCCTCATCAATAATTACTCTTCCGGTTCCAGCGGAGCAGGTTGATACAGTGGGAACAGGTCCACCCGCGTCCACAGATACACCCTGTCCGACTGGAGAGGAGCCTCCCGGTAGACCAGCCAGCGGTCAAAGTCCGGGGGGGCAGCCCCGCCGGACCAGTCCGGCCGCAAGAAAAGGGAAAAGTGCTGTCCAGTATAAAACTGCCCGCCGACTGTCAGACCGAAATCCGGTTCCGTGTTCAACACCACCGCATAGAGGGAATTTTCAGGTGCCACAGGCGAATAGTCTGCATTGGGCATCTCACGGAACAACCAGTGCAGCAGCGCCGAATCGATCTGGTAAACCAGCTCAAGTTCGTCGCGCGTGCCCGTCTGTTGGATCGAAATCTGCTCGATGGCAGTCACCATCTCATCAATCGTCCCGGACCCCGGGCCTTGCAGCCAGAGCTCGTTGGCCAGCTGGTCTGACCCGCTGCTGAACCCAAAAGCGGCCACCAGGAGATAGAACACCAGGAATACACCTAAACCCCACACCGCGCCGTGACTGAAGAAGTTCCCCCGCCAGCCAAGCGAGACCAGCCCGCTCATCGCCAGCAGCACCAGCGGGACCAGAAACACTACCGCCAGACGGATCACATACACCCGCGCGGTGGGATCGAAAGCCCACAGATCGGTCAGCGAATACCCTTCCGGCACGACCAGACCGGCTTGCGTGGTCAGCTTAGCCAGATTGTGCCACCAATAGGCCAGCAGCACGACATAAAAAGCAGCCTCGCCATACGCGAAGGGACGATCTTCTTCTTCGGGAAGGGTCAGGAATTCGCCGAGATACCTGCCGGCCAGCAGCCAGATCGGGATCATTACCCACATCAGCATCCATACCTGGCGGCCCGGATACAGCAAGACGGCTGCCAGCGGGACCAGCACCAGCACCGCCAGCTGCGGATCAAGTTTGTGGCTGCCCCGCCGCTGATCGAGCAATGCCAGTATCCCAAAGATCAGGCCAAACGGCTGGTAAACCGCCAGCGCCAGCAGCACCTGGACAAGACTGACGCCAGCCGCACCTGGCAGCCAGCCGGTAAGGAAGTCCGGAATGGACTGCACCATGGCTGCCAATCCCTGCGGTTGATTCGTGAAGAACGTACCGGGTAACAGGATCGCAGCTGCTGCGCCAAACAAAAACCGCCGGAAGTCATCTTTATTCAGTCCAGGACTGAGGGTCTCAGCCGCGCTCCGGCGCACGATCAGCCCGCTGACCAGGAGCGAAAGCACCCCATACACCATCGAAGGACCGGATAGCAGCAGCAGACCGGCCGCCGCGCCGGATGCCAGGAATCGCCGCTGGGTCCACAAATAGACCGCCAATGCCAGGAAACCCAGCGCCATTGCCGGACTGCCGGCCTGGCGGGAGATGGCGATCGAGATCGGATCCAGGGCCAGCCCGAAGGCCGCCACCAGGGCGGCTTTGCGTCCCAACTGCTGGCGCAAGGCCAGCGGCAGCAAGACCACACAACTGCCAGCCAGCGCCGGCAGCAGGCGGGCCAGCACATCCCCGCTGCCGAACAGGAAGAACAGCAACCCGGTCAACTGGATATACGCCGGGTGGCTGACCATCACAAAGGACTCGCCGTGGGCTGCCTGCCAGGCTTGCAGGGCAAACCCAGCCTCGTGTTCGGTCAGAGGATGCAGTCCCAGCACCGCCAGCCGCATCAACAGCGCAACTGCAAAGGCTAGCAGGTACAGCAGGTCTTCGTTTGTCCAGCGGCTTACAGCCGCGCCCTTGTTCAAGTCGGATTCCATGCTGCCTCCATTATAACGATGAGGAGCTAATTATCCAATAAAGCCGTCTGGTAGATCGTGATCGTGCCTAGTTGGAAGACCGGTTCCAGGTTGCGGGTAAATTTGGCTTCCTGGACCAGATAGGTGCTGCGTTCAAGGTTGCCGATCACAATATAGACCACCTGGTATTGTTCGATCAGGCTGGCGGCCGTCTGCCAGTCTGGCGTGGTGTACAGCACTTCGATGTCTGCCTGCCTGGATCCGATCTCATCCCCGCCGCCGCGCCATTGCTGCTCGTGCCCCACCCACCCCAATAAGGCTGGCTGCCCGCTGTTCATCGAGATCCGGGCAAAATGAGTGTAGCTGCCCCCGCCCGGATGGACCACCTCCACCAGAGTGCCGAGCGGCGCCTGTTTCAGCCAGTCCACCGCGGCGTGCTCATCCGGGCTGAGATAGAAGAAGTTGGCCGTCCCATCCAGTTCCAGCGCCGGCGCGGCCTGGGACGAAAAATTTACGATCCGGGTGTTCAGGGCCATCACGGGATAGGTCAGGCCAACCGTCAGCACGATCACGAACAACGCCGGGTACAGCCACCCGGCCAGCCGCCGCCCGCGCTGCGAGATCAACACCGCGCTGCCGTAAGCCGCTGCCAGCGCCCACAGCATCCAGGCCTGGTAATAGAATTTAAACACTGTATTCATCCGGCTGCTGAACAGGTCCTGGAGGAAGAAGAATTCCGGCGTAAGCACCAGCAGCGTGGCTACAACGGCCAGCAGGGCGGCAAACCGGTCTGGTTTCGCATCTTCCGCATCCAGCTCCGCGGCTTCACCCGATCCGGGATCCGGCCACAGCGCCGCCAATCCCAACCCCAGCAGGGACAGCAAGGTCAGGGCGCTGAAAACGGCCGCACCACGCCTGGACAAGCCTTCACCCAGCACACTCGCCAGGTCTGGCACCCCGAAGAACGCCTGCCGCACCTCCGGGCCGATCATCGCACTGAACAGCAGCGAGAAACCCAACAAACCGAGCAGCACCAGCGCGGCCAGTCCCATCCCCCGCAGCACGGCCGTCCGGCCCTTGCGGAATGCCTTCGCACCCAGGAAGGCGAACAGCGGCACGAACAAAGTGCCAAACATGATCCACAAATGGATCCCGCGCGTCGGATTGATCACATTCGGCACGATCCCGCCGGCCTGTGAAGAGAAACTGAGATAGAACGGTAGGAACAGCACCACGCCGGCAATCCCAAAGAGGATCACCAGCACCCCCGCCTCCAGCACCCGTTGCCAGGCCCAGCCTTCCTGCCGCGACTGTTTCAATAAGTGTGCTCCGGCAAAAACGACCACATACCAGGGGAAATCCCACAGGTTCAGGAAACCCAGGCTGCCAAAGATGAACGCACCCAGCAGGATATCCCGCCAGGAAACCAGGAAGCGTAGCCCGAACAACCCGATCGGGTCCTTGACCTCCTCTTTCCGCAGGAAAAAGTTCAAACTGACCGCCAGCGCCGCGAACACAAACGGGATCACCAGGACATGCGGGTGCAGGTCTCCCAGAAAGAAGGAGAAGAACGGGAACTCGTCAATCACCTCGCGGAAATTCCCAAACAGATCGAAATCGGCCACCACCCGCGAGGCTCGCCACCACCACCAGTGCCGCAATTCTCCGGGGGCGGTGTTCCCTGGCGGGGGCAGTTTGAGGTTATCCAGGTTGACCCATGACCAGAAGGCCGAACGCCACTGCCCGTCCGCAGTCTGGGACCAGAACACCCCGCGCCCATGCAGGAATTCCAGAAAGCCCTCCACATTGCTGACGATCAGCACGAACAGCGGCCCCAGCAGCGGCACACCTGCCGGCGCTGTGCCGTTGGCTGGTTTGCGGGCTGCCAGCAGGTTGTGGATCATCCCGTACGCGCCCACCGCGCCCAGCGCAAACACCAGCGACAGCCCGAGATTGAAAGCCACCCCGCCGCTGGTCCCAGCGGTTTTGGCCAGCATCGCCACGATCACATAGCCGAAATAGTAGTAAGAGATCGCATAATCCGCCAGCCAGGGGTCATTCGGCGGCATGAACGGCGACCGCAGGATCGCATTGATGAAGGCCAGCTCCATCGGTTTTTCGGTCCCCAGTACCGCCGGTTCCATCCCGCGCAGCAGCAGCAGAAAGGCAAACGCCGCCAGGAAAAGAGCCTCAACCGCAACGACCATCCGGCGGTGTTCTTTCAACCAGGCCATCAGATTTTGGCTCCCTGCTCTGCGCCAGACCCACAGGCTGATTGCAGCCACCAGTAGGAAAGCCGCCAGGATCCCGCCGCTGGTATTCGGCAGCACCCGCAGGGAACTGAACAGCCAGAACAGGTAGCCCCATATCAGCAGGCCGATTGCCCGGCTGACCGTGTAGCCTCGGTCAGCCAGCGCGGGGAAGATGGCGAAGACCAGCGGGAAGACTGCCAGCCCGGCCGCAGATGAGATCAGATACCACAGAACTGCCTGCCACCACATAACCTGCTCCTATTCGGCCGCGGAGAGCGGGGGATCGATGATCTGATAGATCACCGTCTGCCCCTCTCGGTAGACTTCTTGCCACAAGTCGCCATTCAATCGGTCGAACTTGGCCAGCCCTGCGCCGGGGTAATAATTCCGCTCCAACTGGCCAAGAATGATGTACTCGACCTGGTAGCGCTGCAGGAATGCCACTGCTTCCTCCCGGTCATCGATCTGGTAGAACATCCGGATCTCCTGCTGCCGTTGCGAGATGGCAGTGGCCGGGCTGAAGCCGCGCTGCTGCGTCTGGTGCCAATCCCAGCCAAGCACGGTCGGCAGGCCGGTGTAGATACTGTAACGGCTGCCCCATCGGTACAATGGTGTACTGGCCTCGACGATCACCGGCGTGCCGGTGACATTCTCCTGCAGCCAGCGGATCGCCTGGTAGTCCTCAGCCAGCAGCACCACGCCGCCCTCATCCGGGTAAACCGAATCCTGCATAAAGGCCATCCCATCCAGCGTCGCCGGCGTCTCCGTTGACATCCGGTCCTGGATCTTGGCGGGAGTGGCAGTCAGCGGGTACAGCAGCGCACCCAGCGCCAGCGCTGCCACGCCCACCCGCCAGGCCGATTGCCAGCCCGGACGCCACAGCCGGAATTCTTCCAGGGTCCAACCCAGGGCTGCCGCGCTGCTGGCCGCCAGCATCACCCAGGCTTGCAGATAGAACTTGAAGACCGTATTCATCCGCCCGATATCGCCCGACAGCACGATCACCTCGACCAGCACGGTCAGGAACAGCGATGTCCCGATCAGGAACAGCACAGCCCGCTTGCTGTCGCTCTGCCCCGGCCGCAGGATCAGGACCCCGGCCCACAGCAGCAGCGGCAAAGCCAGCCAGTGGATCCGCACTTTCAGCCACACCGACAACACCAGCATCACCAGCACGACCGCTCCGCCGCCGTACCACGGCCACTGCCGGTACTTCAATAGCGGCCGGAGAGCCGAAAGCGGCGTCGCAGCCATCCACTGCCGGGACTCCCATCCCATCCAGAATACCAGGATGAACAGGAACAGACCCCAATGCACGAAATACGAAGACAGCGGTGTATGGGTGCCCTTCCACAGCATCACCTCGCTATACGGCAAGCCGTACCAGTGAGCAAAGGGCTGATACAGGAAGAAAGTCAGAAACGCCAGCCCGCCCGCGGACGCCAGCAGGCGCGTTAATCGTTGATCCGGGGGTGTGTAGCGCAGCACGGCATACGCCACTGCCACCAGCCCGAGGGCGAGATATGCGGGCAAGTCCCAGGTGTTCGTCGGCCGGAGCGCGCCGATCGCCATCCCGGCAAAGGCCACACTCCCGGCGATCTGCCAGCGTGAGGCTCCTTGCCAGGCACGTGAGAACACCACCGCCAGGCACCACGCCAGCCCGAGAGAGACCAGCGCCAGCGACATATAGTGGGCGTGAAGGTCGGCATAGATGGTCGTGAACCACGGAAATTCGGTGATCGGTTCAGGTTCATTCAGGGCCGGGATCACCCGGCTGGGCTGCCAGTAGAATTCAGCGATCCCGAAAGGCAGCCCGATGCCTGAGATCACCTGGCCAAGGCCGCGCAGCGTCCAGCCGAGCTTGACCAGCACGGCCGCTTCCCGGCTGTAATCACCCTGGGCAGCCAGCCGTTGGAAGCCTTCGATCACCAGCTTGACCGTCCCCAGGTTGCCCAGGATCGCCGTCATCAAGCCACCAGCCACACCGACACCCCAGACAGGCAGCCCAGGCTTTTGGCCCTGGTCTTCACTGATTGATCGCTCAATCCGCCAGCGGGCATACAGGTTTCCCGAGATCGAGAACGCACCGCTGAAGATCATCGCGCTGATTGTCGGGAGGATCAGGTTATACGCCGTGGCCGGAACGATACCCAAAAGCTTGACCAGCGTCCCGACGAACACGAACCCGAAGTAATAGTAATTAATGTAACCGCCGGCGTACCACGGATCATAGGCCGGAAAGGCATTCGTTTTCAGGATTGCGTTGAAATAAGCGAAATCCATCGGCTTCTCGCCGCCCTTGAACGGGTGCCACAGGTCCGGGTTACCGAAGCGCACACCCAGCACCAGCAGGAAGACCACCAGAAAGACCGCTTCCGCGATCAGCATCTGCCGCCAGTTTGTGCGGAGATAGGCTGAGATCTCCATCCTGCGCCAGACGGCCAGGCCGATCCCAGCCGCCGCCAGCAATATGGCGACCCCCAGGATCATCGGGCGGGTATAGCCCAAACCCAGTGAGCCCGCCAGCCAACTGAGGTAGGCCAGCAGCAGCATCCCGGCTGTCCGCACCAGCGGGAACCCGGCGTCCGGCAGGTCGGGCAGCGCCAACCGCACCAGCGGGAAAACCACCCATCCCAGCGCGCTGAGCGCCAGGTACCATACCAGCGCAGCCCCTATTCCGGAGCGGTTGTACCAGGCAGAAGTATCGAACAGTTCGGACCAGGTGCCCGCCGTGCGCTGCTGTTCCATCCGCTCATCCGAGAGCAGCAGCGGCTTGTAGTTGGAGGCCTGTTGCGGCGTCAGCCGGACGACTTGGTCGAAATCGACTGCCCCCAGGATCGCGGCGGTCCGGTCGGGGTCATATTCGCCGCTCTTCTGGAAAATGAATACCTTGGGATGGTCATAGACCGTAAAGGCCTCCTCGGCGAACTGGTCGTTGATCTGCACGCCCAGGAAAGCCGGGTCGGACTGGAACACCTTGATCAGTTCAAATCCCAGATCGCCGCTGAACATCCCCGGCTGGGCCACGTTGTAGCACCACTCGATCGTGCGTTCTGGCGGGCAGCCCAGCAAGGCGCGGTAGTAGGCTGCATTCAGCGGGAAGCGCTCCGGGATCCGGGTGGTGCTGGCCCACTGCCGGCTGGAGGAGATCGTCAGGTATTCGCTCGCATCCAGCACTTCCAGGAAGCGCTGCACTTTCTCCGGGTTGTCATCCGCGTTCATGTCCAGGTTCAGCCCGCGCGGATAAATCCCGGAATAGCCGTCGTAGCCGTTGGTGCGCATCGGCAGGCCGTCATCCCACGGGCCTTCGACCGCCAGCGGCGTGCCGCTCAGCGAGACTGCGCCACCCGTGGTCAGGTTCTCGATCCGGATGAAATACAGTTCCCCTTGCTTGATCTCGACCGGCGACCCCAGCTCAAAAACGCCGCCCTCGGCATTGATCCCGTCTTCCAGCCCGTCCACCGTCACCTCGCCAGCTGCCAGCGGCGCGCCCATGGCCGGGTCAATGTCCAGCGTCAGGCGCAGTTTCTGTTCGGCTGCCAGCTGGCTTTCTCCCGGAGAGAGGAACAGATAGATCTCCTGCAGCGCGGCCGCCTCGGTCAGCGAAAAGGTGAATTCAAAGTGCCCGGTACCCGGGTACACACTGACCGGGCTGGTCGTTACCGGCAAGGTCAGTGGCCCGCTGACCCCATCCAGGCGGATATAACCATCCTCAAGTACCAGACCGGAAAGGCCGCCGACATCCACCCGCAGCAAAAACTCGCGTCCGCCGGGTACGATCGGCGGTGGATCGGGCAGAAATGAAACGCCCATCGGCATAGCTTCCTGACCTAATGCCACCGGCTGCAGCTGCGCGAACACCGGTACGTCCAGTCCGGCTCTTTCGGTTAATGTCACCGAAACAGTCTGGTCGCCCCCGCCAGCCGAGACGTCCAGATACGCGATCTGGCGCAGGGTGCCGCTCGTCTTGGCAGTAAAACTGGTGAAGAACGGTGTGTCCGGGGTGATCTGTTGGTCGTAAGAGAACGGCAGCGGCTGGGCGTAAGTCCCTTCATCCGTCTCGACCTGCAAGGTCAGCGGCCCGGGCACATTCTGATAGATCCACTCCGAGGCGGCCACGCGGGTGATCGGCCGCTCGTAGATCTGGGTGAACGCCACCGCCCACCAGGCCGTCAGAGCGATCGCGGCCGCCCCAACCGCCAGCGCCGCCCCCCGCAGCACCGGACGAGCCTTGCGAGCCTCTCCCGCCCGGTCCCACAGACTGACCAGCGCCCACCCGGCAAATATGGCCAGCGTCGGATACACCGGGATCTGGTAGCGCATGGTCGGGTTGAAGGCCATCGACTGCCAGCCGAAATAGAACGTTGTCCAAACCCACAACACCAGGTGCTTGCGCCACTTGCCGGTCAAGAGCTGCCAGCCGGCCGCCAAGAAACCACCCCAAGCCATCAGTGCCATCGGCAAACCCATTCCCCACAACACCATGTTCTGGAAGGAGAACCACACCGGACGCCTGGCCCACTGGATCGAGGGCGGCCAATCAAAATCGCCGGTCTGCTGGGACATCAGTTCGCGGATGTTGTCCACCCATTTCTGGTTCGGCACCATCCCGAAGAATCCCGGCCCGCTGAACGCATACGGCTGGAAGACGCGGAAGGTCAGGAAACTGACCATTGCCGCCAGGAACAGGTACCCCGAAGCCTGCCAGGCGGCATCCACCCACTCCTCCCGCTCCAGCCGCGAGAGCCGCACCCACACCGCCAGCGGCAGCACCATCGCTACCGGCAGCGTGTTCAGTTTGGAAGCCACTGCCATGCCCAGGGCGATCCCGAACAGAACGAACAAATGCGGCCGGAAGAACGTCCCGCCGGAGGAAGGCTTTTCGATAGCCAGCCGGGCAGCCAGATACACCGCCAGCATACTGAACAGGGTCAGGAAGGTATCGACCGCGAAGAAATGCGATAGTTGGATCTGCAGGACGGTGAAAGCGCTGAACATCCCGGCTGCCAGCCCCACTCGGCGGTCGAACACACGCGAGGCGGTCAGGTAGACCAGCAGCACCACCAGCAGATCGGAGATCGCCGACAACTGCCGCCCGACGATCATGATCTCGCTGTATCCGGTCTGACCCAGCCATTCGGCCGCATAGCGCACGGCAATGATCGGCAGGGTCCCGTAGACGAAGAAGTTGTACCCGACATTGTGCGGGTTAAGCGTTGAATTGGCAGTGTCCCAATATTCGCCAAAGGTTCGCACGGTTGCCAGGGCGCTCTCGACATTCACCAGGTGACGTTCATCCGGGTGCAGATACTGCTCGGATGCCCAGTCGATCCCGGTCAGGCGCAGCGCAGCCGCTGCCAGCAGCACCGCCAGCATCAGCAGATCATACAGATAGGCGCGGTCCCAACGCGCTGTGCGTACCGGTTCGGGTTTGTTCTGCTCGTTCGTTTCAGCCATCATCAGAGTGCTCTCTGTCAGGGGATATAGTAGATCATGAAACTCTGGGTGGAGATCCGGGCTTCATAGATCGATAAGCGGCCATCCGGATACAACTGCTGTAAGACCTCCAACCCATCTGTGTCTGCCAGGTTTAATAGGAACAGTTTAGGCGGATCGATCACCAGCGTGCTTTCGATCTCGTCCGGCCAGATGGCAAAATCCATCGTCGGGAAACCGGCATTGATCCCTACCAGACGGGTATCGACCCAATGCGGATACGCCACCACCCAGGCCTGCTCCTCCGAGCCGCCGGTGTCGGTAAACTGCCGGATGACCGCGCCCAATTCGGAGGTGTTTTTGGCGGTCGGCAGGTATTGCTGCGGGAACAGCTCGAAAGTCCGGTGATAGTTCTGCCCCAGGGCTGTCACGACCAACACGGCCGCGGCCAGGTTGGTCAGCCGGCCACCGTGCTTCTCGCCGGCCGTCTGCCTCACCGACCGCAGTACCGCCTCGACGGCCATCGCCGCCAGGATGAAGACAAAGATCATTGCGCCGCCGGCCCGATTGGGCGCCGGGTTTTCTGCCGGGAACGCCAGCGCCAAAGTCGAGGGCAGCATCAGCACCGGGATGCCGAGCAGCAGCATACCATCTTCCCAGCGGCGCTCGGCGATCAGCCGCCCAAACGCCAGGCATACTCCCAATACAAACGCCGCGCCAGTGGTCGCATCCAGACTCGGGTAACCGGGCAGGGTATTGACCCAGGTATCGCCGCTGTCCCAGTTCAGCATCAGCAGCCCATCCCACACGTTTTTCACAAAGACCCCTGCCAGCGCCCAGCCGCGCGCCATCTCGTCGCCGGCCTCGATCGCCGTCATCCGGCTCAGGACGCGTTGATTAAAGTCCAGCGGGGCTTGCGTCCACACCCGCATCAGCGGCACAAAGACTGCCAGCGAAACCAACGCCACGATCCCCAGCCAGACGAAGGCTTTATAGAAGCGGATCGTTGAGCGCCGCTGCAGCCAATACAGCAGCATTACCAGTACCACCATCACCGGGACCACCCGGAAGGGCGAATAGCCGTGCAGCCCGATCCCCAGGAAAAGGCCGGTCAGAATGAAATAGTGCCGCTTGCCGGTTTTCAAACCCCGCACCAGGTAATAGAACACCGGCGCGGCCAGCGCCGGATACAGAATGAAGCGCAGCGCTACCCGGGCCAGCAGGTTGGGCCAGATCGAGACCCCGGCAAAGAACACCGCCAGCAGCCCGACTTGCTTGTTGCCCACTTCCCGGCCCAGCAGATAGATATACGGCAGCATGGCGATCCCGAACAGCACCGTCCCGATCTTCATGCTCAGGAAGGAGATCCCGGTATCGAACAACTGGATCGTCCAGGCGATCAGATAGAACTGCAATCCTTCCCGCCCGGTATTGCGCGGAAAGAAAACCCTGGTCTGGCCTTCCAGAACATCGACCACATCCAGCAGTTTTTCAGCATGGTCGCTGAACATCTCCGGTACGACCTCACCCAGCCGGTAAACCTTGAAAAACACCCCCAGCGCCAGCGCAGCCGCCAGCAGGACCGCATGCCGGGAGATCGATACCGACCATCCTTCCCGCCGGAAGAAAGCCGCCGCTCGCCTGATTCCGCCGGCCAGATCCGGCCGCGGCTTCCACAACGACCAGACCACCAGCCCGACGCCTGCCAGCCACAGCAGCATGTTCAGGTCGGTATACAGAAAATCGCCGGCCGGGTTGCGGGAGAAAGCAAAGAATGCCCCGGCCAGCAATGCGAAGCCGGCCCCCAACGGGCGGATATCGACCATGAAGTCATCCGCCGCCTCGCTTTCCGGATCAAGCGCAGCCGGTTCCAGTTCCCGGTCCGCGTACGCCCACAGGACACCGGCCGCCGCCAGCAGAAAGAAAAAGCCGCCCAGCAGCCCCTGCCGCACCGGCGGCGCAAGTGCCAGCTGTCCGAGCAGGGCCAGGGCCAGGCTGCCAAGCGTTCGCCAGGGCAAAGGGACAGCCGGGGAAGCAACGGCTGGCTCTGCCTTTTTAACCGCGGAGGAGGGCGGATCGGCAGGTGCCTGTGGACCTTCTGCCGGGATCTCAGGTGCAGGACCGCGCCAGGGCATCAGTTTCGCCAACACATAGTCCAGCACTGTCGGTTCTTCACCAGTTTGAGAGTTTTGTTCGTTTTCGATCATGGCTCTGATTGTGGCAGACTTTCCTCACCAAACAGTTATCTAGTATACACGCGGCGGGAGGATGTGTACATGCTGCCTGCCCCCCAATCAGGCCGCCAACCAGGCTGGAAACATCGATATTCGCGGCCTATCTCGCTAGGTCAACACTGCCTGCTCGATTAAAGTGACAGCCTTCGCGATCCCATCTTCAGCCTGAATCCGGAAACCCAAATCTGCTGCACTGGTCTGCATCCCCTGGTCGGAAGCCATTTGCCCGATGGCATTGGCCAGCCGTTCCACGGTCAGGGACTTTCTGGGGATCGGTTTCGGGCCAACCCCCAACGCGGCGACACGCTGACCCCAGAACGGTTGATCCCCAAAGAACGGTACGACCAGATTTGGAACGCCAGCCCTTAAACCGGCCGCTGTCGTCCCCACTCCCCCATGATGCACAACCGCTTTCATGCGCGGGAAAAGCCACGAATGCGGCAGCGACCCGGCCATATAGATCCAATCGGGGAGGTCCGATTGTTCAAGCCCTCCCCAGCCAGTCTGGACCAGCCCGCGCTGTCTGGACTGCCGCAGCGCTTCGATCACCAGATCGGCAGTTGCGCGCGGGTCGCGGTTGCTCATGCTGCCAAACCCGATATATACCGGCGCTTCACCTGCAGAAAGGAAGGCTGCCAGGTCTTGTGGCGGAGTCCAATCTTTTTCCGCCTCCAGGAACCAGTATCCGGTGATATAGACATTCTCGCCCCAATCAGCAGGTTTCGAGATCACCGCCGGGCTGAAACCATACAGGGTTGGGATTGCCTGGTCCAGCGAGTAGGTCGGGCCAAAGAACGGTGCTGGCGGCAGTCCGATCACTTCTTGCCGGGCGATCTGGTCTGCGCGGCGGAACCCCTGCCACATCAATTGACGGGCCATCTGGTGAGTGGCCCGATTAAAAACCCCGGGCAGCGGCAGGTTGGCCGTCAGCACACTGGGGAACTCACTTGTTGTCGAGAACGGCACCAGAAATGCAGGCAGGAAAGGAATCCCCAGCTTTTCAGCCACTGCGCCGCCGACATACTCACCCCCCATCCCGCCGATCACCAGGTCAGCACCCTGACAGGATTGCATCGCAGCCTGGGCCATCGACCTGGCCGCGCCTTCTGCTTCTTTGGCCATCTGAGCCATCAGGACGAGGAAGTTCCCACCTTCGATCTTGTCGCGCATCCCCTGGCTCTGCACAATATCCTGAACACTGCCAGCCATCGGGAAAAATTCCACCCCGTGGCGAGTGACCAGGTCTTCAAAATCAAGGGAGGAAGCCAAGGAGACCTGATGCCCCGCCTGGACCAAACCTCGTCCCAAAGCAACATACGGCTGGACATCCCCTCTACTCCCGGAAGCTATGAACGCAATTTTCATTCGGAATCCTCTTTGGTTCTGACTGCAACGTAAAAGGTATAAGTCCCATCCGGCCTGGGTTCTGTCCCGGCATACGGCCGCACCAGGCGCTCGGTCAACCACAGGTTCCATCTGGCCGGGGCAATGATCCACCGGCCGAACAGCTTCCGAACCAGCAGGGTCGGCGCGCCGAGGTAATGTCCCCATTCCAGCATCCGCAGCGCTGCCGGGGAGAAATAATGCCAGTATCTGACCAGTTGGAATCCCGCCCGCTCCAGCCGCGCCTGCCAGGCCTCAGGCGGGTCGGCGTGTTGAGTGCGTGACATCCGCATGAACCAATCCCGGTACCGCCGCGCCAGGCCATTCAGCCCAAGTCCGCCCAGCAGATTCGGGACGGAAAGTTCCCGGGCGTAACCATCATTCGGACAGCAGAACAGGAATGGCGCGCCCGGCCGCAGCACACGGGCGGTATCGGCAAGGACCTCATCAATATGGACGATATGTTCCAGCACAGAGTTGCTCAGTGCGCTGGCAAAGTGTCCCTCCGGGAACGGCATCTCCGCGCCTTCCGCCTGAACCAGCCCTTTGTACACCCCCGCATACTGACGGGATTCGTCCAGCGGTTCCCACCACGGGTCCAGCCCGACATCCAGGGGTGAGTCAAAGGCTACGCTGGCGAAATGCCCATCGCCGCTGCCCAGGTCCAGCACCGGCTCGGGCAGGTCCAGGTCCTGATACTGATTAGCCTCGACAGCCCGCAGCAGCGCCCGGAAATAAGGTAAGCTCTGCAGCTGCGGCCACAGGAAGTCGCGGTCGGGTTTCAATTCATAGTGATCGAGGGTTTCGTTATCCGATTGGAAAGTGAATCGCCCGATCAAACGCTCACCGCGCAGCACCCGCGGCAGCCAGATACCGCTGTCGGCCCACATCTCACCGGCTGGCAGTTCTTCTATCGGCAGCCAGAACGGATCCACCTCCCGGGTGGACTGCGGTTCCCCCTGCCAGCGGCGGACCAGATACACAAACACGATCCGGTTCCATTCCGGCCTGGCCGGGAAAGTGAACCCCAGCCGGGCAGCCAGGATCAGATCCTTTTCCCGAATCTCTATCTCAAGCTCTTCCTGAACTTCGCGCACCGTTGCCGCGGGGATCGTCTCGCTGGGTTCGACCGTGCCGCCCACCCCGACCACCTTGCCGATGCCAAAGCCGACCTTCTTGCGGGCCAGCAGCACTTCCTCGCCCGCGCGGCCCTTGCGGACCGGCAAACACACGGTGTTGAGCAGCATTCAGTCCTTCTTTACGAGATCTGAAAAAATGGTTTCATACGCCTGAGCAGTGGCATCCGGAGCATACTGGCGGGTGATAGCCGCCACATCCCCGGTGTGACCCTTACGGTCTGCCAGGACGGCCAGCAATGCCTCTGCCAGCGAACGGGCATCCCGCAGCCGGAACAGCCGGCCCATCCCGCTGGTCAGCACCGGTTGGCGCACCCCCGGCATATCGCTGGCCACAGCCGGAGTGCCGCAGGTCATCGCCTCCACCTGCACCATCCCGAATGCTTCGGTACTGTTGGTGCTGGGCAGAACAACCACATCACACAAATGGTAAAAGGCGGCCAATTCGTCATCCGACACCAGCCCGAGGAATTGCCAGCGATCGCCAAGGTCGGCGATCAACGGCGCCAGCATGGCGGCATACGCCTCTTCTCCCATCACATTCTCGTATTGGCCGGCGTACAACACGCGGGCATTCGGCTCTTTTTCCAGAACCAGCGGCAGTGCCCGTACCAGATACTCCACGCCCTTTTCGGCTGCCAGCCGCGCCACCATCCCGATCACCCGGTCTCCCGGCTGGATGCCGAACTTGCGCCGGGTCTGTTCGATGAATTCCGCCGAGACCTTCGGCAGGATCACCGGCGGATCGACCGGTTCCAATTTCTTTTGATAACGGGAGAGGAACGCGCTGTGCTCGGCATAATCCAGCGAAGTGGTCACGACCACATTGGCCATGGTTGCCGAGACCGTATTGGCAATATTAGAAACCAGGTTGGCCACCCGGTGGATCAAGCCATCCGGCAGTTGCAGGTCACACTGGTAGGTCAGCACCACCGGCCGGCCCAGCAGCCGTGCCAGCACAGAGATCGGGGCGGCATCCAGTTGCGGCACATGCAGATTGACAATATCGGCCCGGCGGATCTCGGCAAACGCCCGGAAGGGGATCGAGGGCATGATCACGCCCTTGCTCAACCGCATCAGGACCGGCATCCGCACCACCCGGACGCCATCCACGATTTCCTCTCGCGGCAGCGAGCGGTCAAATTGCGAGGTCAGCACGGTGACCTCGTGGCCGCGCCGCGCCAGGGCACGCGCCAGCCTTTCGGTATAGATCGTTAATCCGGAATAGTGCGGTCGATAATAGGTCAGGGCGATCAGGATGCGCATCGTTTTCTGTCCTTGCTCAGGTCTGCTGCGTTTTGGCCTGCGAATAGATCTCGTTAAGGGAGATGCCCGTCCGGGTCAGGCCGGCAAATCCGAGCACGAAGACCACCAACAGGTACAACCCGTGCGTCACCAGTGCATACGCCAGCCCCTGCGCCGGGTCCGCTGCCAGCGCGGCAAACGCGCTGACCACCGCCGCTTCATACACCCCCAGGTTGCCCTGCGTGGAGGGTGCCGCCACGCCCACCGCCGCCACGCCAACGATGAAACCGGTTTGCAGCAAAGTCGGCGAAGGGAAAAAAGTCACCAGCACGATCAGGTTCCAGATCACCGTCAGCACCCAGGTGCCGCCGATCCACAGGAATACCAACAGGAATCGCCGCGGGTTGCGTAATACCGCCAGGCCGCGCAGCAGCAGGTCGATCTTTTCCTCACCAAATGTCCGCAGCTTCGGCCAGCGGCCAGAGAACCACCCCAAGACCCCCTGCACCCAACCGGGGTTGAGCACGATGCCATACAGCAGCCCAAAGCCTGCCACCACCAGCAAGGCCGAAAGGATTGCTGCGCTGGTGGCCCACTGCGCCCCCACCACGAACGGCAAGGTCCCAAACAGAACCGCCGCCAAAAATCCCAGGTCAAAGATCCGTTCGATCACCACCGTCGGGAAGATCTCCCAGAACGAGAGCGGCGAACGCAAACCGAGAGCAAGCGCCCGCCCGACCTCACCCAACCGGAATGGGAGAATGGTATTCAGCAGATATCCGATCCCGGTGGCTGAAAAGGCATCCCCCAGGCTGGCCTGTTCCCGCAGCAGCACCCGCCAGCCAGCAGACCGCAGCACAAAAGCCAGCATCAGGACGGCAAATGCAGCCCCCATCCGCCACCAGCGCACCTGCCCAAAGGCGGCCGCGGTCTCCTGCAGGTCGATCTGGAGCAAAAGGATCAGAACAGCAGCCGCGCTGATCACGATGCCGGGCAGCATCCGCAGGAACTGTCGGGGTTGTTTCGGTTCGGATGTGGTCTGATCAATCATCGCCCAGCCGCAATACTGCCAGGAAGGCTTCCTGGGGGATCTCCACGCTGCCGATCATCTTCATCCGCTTCTTGCCTTTCTTTTGCTTTTCCAGCAGCTTCCGCTTGCGGGACACATCGCCGCCGTAGCATTTCGCCAGCACATCCTTGCGCATCGCTTTGACATTGGCGCGCGAGATCACCCGGTTACCGGCCATAGATTGGATCGGGACCACAAATAATTGCCGGGGGATCAGGTCCTTCAGCTTGGTGATCACTGCCTGGCCGCGGTGGTAGGCAGACTCTCTGTGGACGATTGAAGCCAGCGCATCGACTGGCTCACCATTAACCAGGATCTCCAGCCGGACCAGGTCCTCAGCCCGGTATTCCTTAAATTGGTAATCCAGCGAAGCATAGCCCCGGCTGCGTGATTTGAGCACATCGAAGAAATCGACAATCAGTTCTGAGAGCGGGATCTCGAAGTTGAGCTGGACCCGGTCCGAGGAGGCGTATTCCTCGCTGACATACACGCCGCGCCGCTTGGTGGTCAGGTCCATGATCGCACCGTAATAATCCGTCGGGGTAAATACCTGGATCGCCATCCACGGTTCACGGATCTCGGCGATCAGATTCTCGTCCGGCAGCGCTGCCGGCGACCCGACGCGGACGACCTCGCCGTTCTTCATCAGCACCTCATACTCGACCGACGGAGCGGTAATAATGATATCCAGATCATACTCGCGCTCCAGCCGCTCCTGGATGATCTCCATATGGAACATCCCCAGAAAACCGCAGCGAAAGCCGAAATTCAACGCTTGCGAGGTCTCCGGCACGTACACCAGCGAGGCATCATTCAATTGCAATTTTTCCAGCGCGTCTTTTAGATCGTTGTAGTCCTCGCCCTCCACCGGATAAATACCCGCAAACACCATCGGCTTGACTTCCTTATACCCGGGCAGGGCTGCCGGCGGCTGCTTGGATTTGACCGTGACGGTATCCCCCACCCGGCTCTCGGAGACAGTCTTCAAACCGGTCGCGATGTAACCAACCTCGCCGGCGCGCAGATTGCCGGTTGGTTTGAGCTGCGGGGCGAACACGCCAACCTCCACCGGCTTGAAATCCACGCCGGTGGCGATCATGTGCATCTCGTCGTTCTTGTCCAGCTGCCCATCGATCACCCGGACATAGGCCACCACGCCTTTATAGGGGTCGTAATGCGAATCGAAGACCAGCGCCCGGGCCTGACCGTCCAGATCCCCGGTCGGGGGCGGCACCTGGCGGACGACCGCCTCCAGCACATCGATCACGTTTTGGCCCTGTTTAGCCGAGATGCGCAGGATCTCATCGACCGGTGTCCCGATCAGGTTGCTGATCTGTTCGGCCACGTGGTCCGGCTGGGCAGAGAGCATATCGATCTTGTTGATCACCGGTATGATCTCCAAATCGGCTTCCAATGCCAGATACATATTGGCGATCGTCTGCGCTTCCATCCCCTGGCTGGCATCCACCACCAGGACGGCTCCTTCGCACGCGTTCAGCGCCCGGCTGACCTCATAACCGAAGTCAACATGGCCGGGGGTATCGATCAGGTTGAGCTGGTAGGTCTTGCCGTCCTGGGCGGTGTAGTTCATCCGCACCGCCGAGGCCTTGATCGTGACGCCCTTTTCCCGCTCCAGGTCCATACTGTCGAGCACCTGCTCGGTCATGTCGCGGTCCGAGACCGTCCCGGTAACCTGCAGCATGCGGTCCGCCAGTGTGGACTTGCCGTGGTCAATATGGGCAATAATACAAAAGTTACGGATGTGATCGAACATATCTGGAGAAGTATAACTTAATAGTGGAATGGTCGGGTAATTGATTGGTTTGATCGTCGGATCGGCGAGTGGTCAGATGGTCTTCGGTCAGCCAGCCAGGCAACAGATGCCCATCCAGCCTTTATCCGTGTTCATCTGTGTCCATCTGTGGTTTCAGATCTTCCGGGGTGGCTGTCAACACAATCTCTGCCAGATCATTTCTGGCCTCACCTGGATACGACAAAAGCGCCAAAAACTCAATATTCCCCTTCGGCCCGACCACCGGGGAAACCGCCAGCCCCATGACCCCAAAGCCTTGTTCCTGGGCAAATCCGAGCACATCCAGCAGCACCTGCCGGTGCACCTCCGGATCGCGGATCACGCCCTTGCCTTTGGCCGCCTGCTTGCGCCCGGCCTCGAACTGCGGTTTGACCAGTACGACCGCCTGCCCGCCTTCCTGACCATACCAACCCTTCAAAACCGGCAGCAGCACCTTCAGAGAGATAAACGAGGCATCCGCGCTGACGAAATCGACTGGCTCGGGCAATTCCGTCACATATCTGGCATTGGTCCCCTCCATCACCACCACGCGCGGGTCCTGCCGCAGTTTCCAATGCAGGATGCCCTGTCCGACCTCGATCGCATACACCTTGCTGGCGCCATTTTGCAGCACACAATCGGTGAAACCACCGGTCGAAGCGCCAATATCGGCGCATACCTTTCCATTCAGATCCAGCCCGAAAGTCTGGATGGCGGCAGCCAGTTTGTCACCGCCGCGCGAGACAAACGGCGGGCCCTGGTCAACCTCCAGCACAACCTCTGGCGGATAGGCAACCGAAGGTTTGGCGACCACCTGCCCATCGGCGCGCACCTGACCGGCCATCACCAGCCGCTGCGCCAGCGACCGGCTCTCTGCCAGCCCGCGCTCCACCAGCAGGATATCGACACGCTCCTTCTTCATGGGTTGAATTGTAACAAGGTTTGCGCAGGAGAGGGTTGGCGGCCCTCAGGCCGATCCGCCTCGCCTGTTTTTACGCTGGCCCCAACAAGGTGACCACCGAGAAATAGTGTGTGATGCTGCCGCCCAGCACGAACAGGTGCCAGATCGCATGGTTATAGGGCAGCCGCCGCCACAGATAGAAGATCACGCCAATGGTATAACTGGCGCCGCCCGCCATCAGCAGGATGATCGTGGTCGGGGCGAGCTCAGCCAGCAGCTGCCGCCCGCCGGCCATCACCAGCCAGCCCATCGCCAGGTACAGGATCACAGAGGCTTTGCGCAGTTTCGGCAGCAAACCCAGACTGATCGTCAGGCCAAAGATGGTCAGCCCCCAGACCACGGCGAACATCGTCCAGCCGGTCGGGCCGCGCAGATCGTTCAGCAGGAAGGGCGTGTAAGTCCCGGCAATCAGGATATAGATAGCAGAACGGTCGAAAATGTTCAAGGCCCCTTTCCAGGACTCGACCGGGATACCATGGTACAGCGTAGAAGCCAGAAACAGCACGATCAATGAAACACCATAAATGATAAAGGTGACCAGGTGCCAGCGTGTGCCGAAATTTAACGCCTGGTAGATCAGATAGATCAGACCGGCTACGCTCAACAGCATCCCAATGCCATGGGTGATACTATTGATCAACTCCTCTTTGGGGGAGTACATTTGTGAAGATTGTTTGTGATATTCAAGTGCCATTGCTGCTCCTAATTTTTACATTGATCGATCTCGGATTTGCCTCCATCATAGTGACAAACGTTTCAGCGATCAACACTTCGAAGATTAATGCCGTTTTCAGGCTGCTTGACAGCCAGCTCGGGTAGTGCTAACCGGTCCTCGCCAACCAATTGACAGCGGGAACACTGCATGATATTCAATTATATCTTAACCTTAAGAATTATTAAACCTTCGCCTGTTCAGTCGGGACGGATCTGGTTTCACGTCCTCTTATCTACCAACACCCTCGCATTTGTGCTATTATTTCACCATGCTGAAAGCATTCATCCTGGCCATTCGGCCCAAACAGTGGGTTAAAAACATTCTGATCTTTGCCGCTCTGATTTTCGATCGCAAGATCGGCGATCTGGACGCGGTCCTTTCCACCGTTGCCGGTGCTGTCCTTTTCAGCCTGGTCTCCAGCGCGGTTTATCTGATCAACGATCTTTCCGACGTAGAAGCCGACCGGCTCCATGAAAAAAAGAAACACCGGCCGATCGCCAGCGGTGCGCTGCCTGTCCCGGCAGCCTGGGCAGGAGCAGTCCTCCTGCTTCTGATCGCGCTGCCGCTCGGATTCCTGCTCTCGCCGTGGTTCTGTGCTCTGTGCGTGGGATATTTTGTCCTGAATGTTTCCTATTCGATGTGGCTCAAACATATCGCGCTGCTGGATGTGCTCTTCCTCGCCAGTTTCTATGTGATCCGGGTGGTGGCTGGCGTCACCATCATCGAAGTGGAACGCTTCTCTCCTTGGCTGTATATCGCCACCACCTTCCTGGCGTTACTGATGGGGATCGGAAAACGGCGGGCCGAGCTGCTCAAGAACAGCGGTAATGGCGATACTCGCAAAGTCTTGGCCAGCTACACCCTGGCCTACCTTGATAACCTGCTGCTGATCGTCCTGACCATCACGATCGTGACTTACAGCCTGTACACCTTTTCGGCTCCCAATCTGCCGGAAAACCATGTCACCATGCTGACGATCCCCTTTGTGATCTACGGCGTCTTCCGCTACCTTTACCTGCTGCAGGTCGAAGGGACCGGGGAAGCGCCGGAAGAGATCGTGCTGACGGACCGCCCGTTCCAGATCAACCTGGTCCTGTGGGGCCTGGCGATCCTGCTGATCTTCTATTTTTTCTAACCATGACCGCCTTTACCGCCTCTGCACCCGGAAAGATCATCCTGTTCGGCGAGCATGCAGTCGTGTACGGCCAGCCGGCCATCGCCGTACCGGTGCCTGATGTCCAGGCGCGGGCGGTCATCCAGGCCCGCCCAGGCCAGCAAGGGATCACCCTGTTGGCCCCGGAGCTGGCGATCAAAAGCGAGCTTGCCGACCTTCCGCTGGATGACGCGCTCTCCTTGACCGTGAAATTGGTACAGGACTCCCTCGGGCTTGACCATTTGCCACCCATGTCGATCCTGGTGACCTCTACCATTCCGCTGGCTGCCGGGATGGGCTCCGGTGCGGCTGTTTCTGTGGCCATCATCCGGGCATTGAGCGCATTTCTTGGTCAGTCCCTCACGGATGAACGAGTCAATCATCTCGTCTATCAGGTCGAAAAACTGCACCATGGCACTCCCTCCGGGATTGACAACACCGTCGTGACCTATGCCAAACCGGTATTCTTCATCAAAGACCAGCCGATCAAAACCTTCGACATCCCCCGGCCGTTCACCCTCGTGATCGGTGATACCGGGATCACCAGCCCGACTTCAAAGACCGTCGCCCTTGTCCGGGAATCCTGCAACACCGAGCCGGATCTGTTTCAGAATTATTTCGAACTGTGCGGACAGTTTGCCCGCCTGGGCTGGCAGCAGATTACCGCCGGCCGGAACACATCTCTCGGCCCATTGATGGACGACAACCATGGGGTCCTGCGCAAGATGGGGGTTTCTTCCCTGGAATTGGATACTCTGGTGGAGGCCGCCCGCGATGCCGGGGCATTGGGCGCCAAGCTCTCCGGAGGCGGGCAGGGCGGCAACATGATCGCCCTGGTCGAACCGACTGCTGCCGAGCAAGTTGCCGATGCACTGACCACAGCCGGCGCTGTCCGCACCATCATTACCACCATCCGTTAACCTCATGTCCAATATGCTCAATAACCTCATTTTCCTGAAGTTGGGCGGTTCGCTGATCACAGACAAGAACACGCCCGGCACGGCGATGCCTGATCGCATCCACCAGCTGGCCGGTGAGATCGCCCAGGTCTGGACGGAAAACCCCGGCATGCGGCTGGTGGTCGGGCATGGCTCCGGTTCTTTCGGGCATCAGGCGGCCAGCCGCTATGGGACGCGCCAGGGTGCCGCCACCCCGGAAGAATGGCGCGGCTTTGCCGAGGTCTGGCGGCAAGCCAGCGCGCTCAACCGGCTGGTGGTCGAATCGCTTCACCATGCCGGGCTGCCGGCCATCGTTTTTCCGGTTTCAGGCAGCGCCCTGGCGGACGATGGCGAGATCATCGAATGGCTGCTGACCCCGCTGAAAAATGCCCTTGAGTACCGCCTGCTGCCGGTGGTTTTTGGCGATGTCGCCTTCGACCGTTCCCGCGGCGGGACGATCCTCTCCACTGAGGAGATCTTCGCGTATCTGGCCCACCAGCTGCGGCCGCAGCGCATCCTGCTGGCCGGGATTGAACCGGGGGTCTGGGCGGATTACCCGGCCTGCACCCGGCTGATCGATGAGATCACACCGCACAATTTCACCCCTTCGCAGAGCCTCCAGGGTGCGGCCGCCACCGATGTCACCGGCGGGATGGCTTCCAAAGTGCGGAACATGCTCAATCTGTCCACCGCTATTCCAGGTCTTCAGATCCAGATCTTCTCAGCGCTGATTGGCGGCGACCTTCTGACCGCCTTTCGCCAGCCGGCCACCGGCACCTTGCTCCACGATCCGGGTGACCTGGCAGGCAGCCGCGAAAATCGGGTAGAATAGATGTTCCTTCTCAACCACTTACCAGGAAAAGGATTGGACTAAGATGATCCACACCCGGGAAATGCTAGAAAAACAGGAAGAACAGAACCTCTCCTCCTACGGGATGTTGAGCAAGAACAGTAAAGGCCGCCATCACACCGATCACGAACCGGCCTACCGCACCTCTTTTCAGCGCGACCGGGACCGGATCCTCCACACCACCGCCTTCCGCCGCCTGGAATACAAGACCCAGGTATTCATCAACTATGAAGGCGATTACTTCCGCACCCGCCTGACGCACACCCTGGAGGTCGCCCAGATCGGGCGGACGCTGGCCCGGGCTCTCGGCGCCAATGAGGACCTGGTGGAAGCGATCTGTCTGGCGCACGACCTCGGACACCCGCCGTTCGGCCACTCCGGCGAAGTGGTGCTCCACCGCCTGATGAAAGAACACGGCGGCTTTGACCACAACAAGCAGTCCTACCGCATCGTGACCGCGCTCGAGCGCCGCTACCAGGATTTCCCCGGCCTGAATCTGACCTGGGAAGTACTGGAAGGGATCGTCAAGCACGAAACCGAATACGATGTCGCCGACGCCAGCCAGTACAACCCGGAACTGCGCGGTCAATTGGAAGCCCAACTCGCCAATGTGGCCGACGAACTGGCCTACACCGCCCACGATCTCGACGACGGGTTGCGCTCCGGGATGATCAACCCCGGCATGCTCTCTGGTATCGAGCTTTGGGAGATCCTGCGCGAAGGGATCGAATTACGCAAGCGCCACCTCTCGGATCTCAACCGCCATCGTCTGATCCGGCACCTGATCGGCCTGCTGGTGACCGATGTGGTTAACGCCACCTCAGACCGGATCAAACAAGCCAAAGCAAAAACCCCGGAAGACATCCAGAAACTGGACTTCAACGTGGCCGGCTATTCGACCGAACTCCACCGCCGCAACCGGGAGTTAAAGGACTTCCTGTATAATAAGCTTTACCGCCATTATCGGGTGGTGCGGATGGCCGAAAAGGCTGAACGCACGATCACGGCGATCTTCAAAGCCTACCGGGATGAACCCGATATGCTGGACGACAACTTTAAAGGTCTGATCGAAGAGCGCGGGCTGGAGCGGACCCTGTGCGACTACATCGCCGGGATGACGGACCGCTACGCTGTCGAGATGTACCAGAAATTATTTGATCCGCGCACATTACCGTAAGAGAGTGGAACCGATGAAGAAAGATGAATATTTATTGACCCAGGAAGGCGTTGAAAAACTGAAAGCCGAACTGGAAGACATGCAGACCCGCCAGCGTGAGGAGCTCTCGCAGCGTTTGCGCTTTGCCATTTCACAGGGCGACCTGAGCGAAAACGCCGATTATCACAAAGCCAAGGAAGACCAGGCCTTCCTGGAAGGAAAGATCCGGGAATACCAGGAACTGATCGCCGGCGCCCGGATCATTACCCCGGGCAAGTACAGTGGCCAGGTCTCGGTCGGCTCGACCGTCACCATCCAGGAAGGCAGCTATCCTGAGGAGACCTACTTTGTCGTCGGGGCCAAGGAAGCCGACCCAGCCAAAGGACGCATCTCGAATGTGTCCCCGATCGGCAGCGCCCTGATCGGCCACAAAGCCGGGGACAAGGTCACTGTGGTGACCCCCGGCGGCAAGACCGAGTTCAAGATCCTCAAAGTGGAATAGCCACTAATTCAGAAACAAAAAAGAACGCACCGGCCGGTGCGTTCTTCGTTTTTCTGCCTTCTCTCAGTCTTTCGGCAGCCAGCCGACATATTTCCCGATGAAACGCATGCAGACATGCCCAAAATCCGGCTCCAGGAACATCATCGGACAGCCGCCTCCGATCACGGTGATGCCATTCTCACGGCAAAATTGCACGGCTTCATCCGAGACGCTGTTTCCAGCCGAACGGTGCATCCAGACATGCGTCACCCCCGCCTCAGCGCACTCGCGCACCACCTGCTCGGTGATCTCCGGCCGGGTGACCAGCATGACCGCCTGCACGCCGCCAGGAATATCCTTGACCGATGGATAGCACGGCTCGCCTTTATACTCCGTCGTTTTCGGATTGATGGGAAAGACCTGATAACCATGCTTCTTGAACTTGTCATAAATGCCGTTGGCGGCATCCTCCACGGTGGTGCGCACACCGACCACCGCGATCCGCTTCTGTGCCAGGAAGCTGTCTACCATACTCTGAAGTTCGCTCATGTCACACTCCTCAATGTGATGTTTAAGTTTGCCTGTTCAATTACCCTGCCAGACTGCCGATTCTGTATACGAAAAAAGAGACCCCTGGTTGCAGGAGTCTCTTCTTGAGAACTTTTTTTCTAGTAGGGCATCTCATCATCGAGCGCCCATATTGCCAGTTCCAGCGTGATGCGCTGAAAGAAACTGTTCTCTGGCAGGTGCCCGGTGCCGTAGTCCATATCCATCACCCGGACGGCCATCCGCAGAGTCTTGGTATCCAGGACCACGCCATCGCCCAGTCTGGCCTGAACAGGTTCGCCTTTGGCTTCCAGCCGGGCATACGTATTAGCATCATTGATCGCGTGAGCGCTCATCAACACCTTGGTAACCGTCTGGATGTCGTTCTTGTCGAACAGCCAGACTTCAAAGGCCGAGACACGCTTGGGTTCGCCCACTCCGATCGTATCCGCGATCCCAACACCGCACTCGCCCAGGAACTCGCCGGTCGGCGCATCAATACTGAACGAATCATCGAACAGGTCGTCGCCGATCAGGTAAGTCGTCATCCATTGGGCGATCGGCGGCGCTTCACCAATCGCCTCGTAATCGGTCTGCTCTGCCTGTTGGGAATACTCATTGGCCCTGGCGGCAGCCGTGCGCACACCCTGAGGCTGGTTGCGGATCCGCAGGAAGTAATACGCCGCACCTGCCACTGCCACCAGACCGGTCACGCCGCAGGCTGCCAGCAGCAGCGTGCTGGACCTGCCGAGCAGACCGCCCGGCGCTTCAGGTTCAGCCTCCCCCCCAGTGGCCGGGTCCAGCCCGCCGCCCGCGTTCGGATCGGCAGATGGCGCTCCGGCAGCCATCGGATCATATTGGCGCAGGAACAGATCGATGGCGGCCCGGCTGAGTTCGTCTCCCGGGTTCTGGATCAGCAACTGGAGGACCGTCGGTCCGGCTTCGCCCAGCGCATCGATGCGTTGCCTGGCCATGGAATTATCCTGCCGCAGGGTGAACGAGTCGATGACCATCTGCATATAATCCAGTTGGAAGTTCGGGTGCAGGTTTTCCGGAGTCGCATTCACATACTTCACCGGCCAGATCCCCCAGGCCAGGATCAGTCCGATCACGAGACCGATCACCAGCGCCCCAATTCCCAGGATCATTGGATTACCGGATAGGTTATGGAAGAGACCATTCAACGGAGAATCACCACGGGAGGGCCGGCGGCGGGGCTGCTCCTCCATTTCCAGAGGCTGGTTAAAGACTCCATTGTCCTCATCAAATTCGTAATCCATATTATCTAAAGCCATCGTTCACTCCATATCGGCATGCATCAGCGAGAGGGGTTTATGTTTGGCCGCCCGATCCGGTTATGCCATCCAGTTTCGACGGGCACATTTGCCTCCCCTCCGCGCATAGATGCCACGAAGGATTGAGAACACAAATGTTCTCAAGTATTGTAGACCAGCCCAGGTTTTTCTGCAACCGAAAGCTGTTTGGAATAAACAGATGCAAGAACTATACCCACCTAAGGGGGATGATTGACCGGTTACTGCCCGGATTCCTCCAATTGAAGCTGGTCGAGGTCGGTGACCGTCTCACACGCCAGGCACTGGGCGCTTTGTTTGTTCATCACCACCAGCGTGCCCTGGCAGTGCGGGCAGGGTGCCGGCAGCGGTTTCTTCCAGGAGGTGAACTCACACTCCGGATAGTTGGCACAGCCATAAAAAATCCGGCCTTTGCGCGTCCGCCGTTCGACCAGCTCGCCGCCATCCTCCGGACAGGTCACACCGATCTTTTCTAGGTACTGTTCGGTGTGCCGGCAATCCGGGAAGCGCTCGCAGCTGATGAATTTGCCAAATCGCCCCCAGCGCAGGATCAACTGGCCCTGGCCGCAGGTCGGGCATTCCCGCCCGATATATTCCGGCTCGGCCTTCATCTCCGGCATCTCTTCGTTGGCCCGTTCCACCTGCTCAGCAAATGGTTCGTAGAAATCCCGGATCACGTCCACCCACTCGGTATGTTGATGGGCGATCCGGTCGAGGTCTTCCTCCATCCGGGCACTGAAGCCGATATCAACGATCTCCGGGAAATGGTCTAGCAGCAGATCATTAACGATCACGCCGGTCTCGGTCGGGTACAACCGGCGCTCCTGACGGAAGACATAGCCGCGGTTCTGCAGCGTGCTCAGCGTCGGCGCGTAGGTCGAAGGCCGGCCGATCCCGTTCTCCTCCATCGCCTTGACCAGCGTGGCCTCGCTGTACCGAGGCGGCGGCTGGGTGAAATGCTGTTCCGGGAACAAGCCCTTGAGGATCTGGCGCTGGCCTTCCTGCAGATCGGCCGGGATATTGGCAATATCGCCATTCTCCTCGCTCTCAAATTCTCCGCGGGCCTCTTGGTACACCACCAGGTATCCCAGGAATCGGATGGCCGAACCGGAAGCACGCAGCCGGTACTCATGCTGGTCGGTTTTTCCGGTCACAAATACGCGCAGGGTATCGTACAGCGCAGCTTTCATCTGCGAAGCGACAAACCGCTGCCAGATCATCTGGTACAGGCGGTACTGGTCGCGGGTCAGGTGCTCCTTGACCTTTTTCGGCGTACGCAGCACCGAGGTCGGGCGGATGGCTTCGTGAGCTTCCTGCGCGCTTTTGCTTTTTGTTTTGTAGGTCGGCGCTTTCTTGGGCAGGAATTCCCCACCATGCCGTTTGGCGATATACGCTCGGGCCTCTTCCTGGGCAAGTGGGGAGACATTTGTCGAATCGGTACGCATGTAGGTGATCAGACCGACCGTTTCCTCTTCGTCGATGCTGATGCCCTCGTACAACTGCTGGGCCAGCGCCATTGTCCGCCGGGCGGTGAAGCTTAACCGGCGGGAAGCCTCCTGCTGCAGGGTGCTGGTGGTGTAGGGCACAGGCGCATTGCGCTTGCGGGTCCCGCGTTTGATCTCGCTGACCTGGTAAGCAGCCTGTTCGAGATCGGCCAGCACCGGACGGACCTGCTCCTCGCTGCCCAGTTCGAACTTCTCATCGTCGATCCGGGTCAGTTTGGCTTTGAAGGTGGTCTGGCCGCCTTCCGGCAGGAATTCAGCCTCGATCGACCAGTACTCGGTTGGGATGAAGTTCTCGATCTCGCGCTCGCGCTCCACGATCAACCGCAGCGCAACAGACTGCACCCGTCCGGCAGACAGCCGGTTGCGGACCTTGCGCCACAGGATCGGGCTGAGCGAGTAACCCACCAACCGGTCCAGGATGCGGCGCGCTTGCTGGGCATTGACCAGGTCCATGTTGATCTTGCGCGGGTGCGAAAAAGCCTCCTCGATCGCCTGTTTGGTGATCTCAGGAAACACCACGCGTTGAGCCCGTTCCGGATCGATCTCGGCGGCTTCCAGTAGGTGCCAGGCGATGGCTTCTCCCTCGCGGTCGAGGTCGGTGGCCAGGTAGATGTTCTCGGCCTGGCTGGCCAGTTTTCGCAGTTCCTTAATCAGCGGCCGCTTTTCATTCGGCACGCGGTACTTGGGTGTGAAGTCATTCTCCACATCGACCGATAACTGCGAGCGCAACAGATCACGGATATGGCCGACGGATGCCTCCACCCGGTACCCTTTACCGAGATAACGCCCGATCGTGCGCGCTTTGGCTGGCGATTCCACGATCACCAGATTGCCTTTGCGCGGGGTTTCCTTTTTGGCCCGCACCGGGCGTTCGGGGGGTTCCAGTCCTTCATGCGCTGGCGTGTTGCCCATCCGGAACATGGTGGTTCCGCAGACCGGGCAGGTGCCGCGCGTTCCGGGCGCACCGGCGGCGGTAAATTCAGCATTCGGGTCCTTCATCTCCCGTTTTTGTTTACATTTGACACAATAAGCTTCCAAAACATCCTCCAATAATGATAACTTTCAACTGCAACCGGACCTGCGGGCAAGTTAATAGTCATGCCCCGCCGGCACCGGGCCTGCAGCACTCATTCAGATACCTAGAGATACTCTTTCTTACCTTTTTCTCTCAAAAGGTCCACGACCGCCTTGACATTCTGGGCGTGGTCCTTCTGGCAGACCATCAGTACATCCGGCGTATCCACGATCACCACGTCTTCTAATCCGAGGGTCACAACCAGGCGCTGGCACTCCCCGCTGGTGAACACCAGCGAGTTGCGGGTTTCGCGGGTCAGGTGGTCCGGGCAGTTGATCACATTGCCGTCCGCATCCTTCGGCAGCACCTCAAAAACGGCATTCCAGCTGCCGACATCACTCCATCCCAGGCCGCGGGCCGGGATGACGGCCACATCCTGCGCCCCTTCCATGATCCCGAAGTCGATCGAAACCTTATCGAGCGCCTCCCACTGCGCGGCCAGCACTTGCTGGTGGTCCTGGCCGCCCCAGGCCGCGCTGATCGCGGAGAGCACCTGGTGCAGCTGCGGCATCTGGCGTTCGATCTCACCCAGAATGCGCGCCACCTGCCAGATAAACATGCCTGAGTTCCAGGAGTGATCTTCCGATGCGATGAACTCCACCGCCGTTTTCTGGTCCGGTTTTTCTTTGAACCGTTCTGCCTTAAAGACTACCATATTCTCAAACGTGCCCAGATAAGCGCCTTGCTGGATGTAGCCGAAACCGGTCGATGGAAAGGTTGGCTGGATCCCAAGCGTGACGAGAAATCCTTTTTCGGCTACCTGACCGGCCGCCCGCAGCACATGCAAAAAGCGGCCTTCGCGCTCGATGTAATGGTCGGCTGTGACCACCGCCATGATGGCGTTTGGATCACGCTGTTGCAGGGCGACCGCTGCCAGACCGATGGCCGCGGCGGTATCCTTGCCGGAGGGTTCGATAATGTAATTCTCGGCCGGGATGGCAGGCTGGTCCTGCTGGAAGAAAGCCGCCTGATGTTCGGAAGTGACCACCAGGATCCGCTCGGCAGGGTACAGCCCGAGCAGCCGGCTGACCGCGATCTCAAACAGCGTGCGCTCGCCATCCAGCTTGAGCATCTGTTTGGGGGTCTGTTGTCTTGAGAGCGGCCACAGTCGGGTCCCGCCGCCGCCAGCCATGATCACAGCGTAGAAATTGTCATTCATCATTCGTCCTTTTCAGACTCGGTCCGGTAGGCAGCCTGGGCTTCTCTGACCGCCACATAGCGCATCCCGCCCACTTGGCGCACCATGCCTTTGAGTTCCATCAGCGCCAGGGTCGAGGAGATCTCCTCGATCGGCAGCGCCGCCTCGATCCCGATCTGGTCGATATGCAGCAGTTCCTGCCCGAGCACATTGAAGATCGCCTTGCAGATCGATCTCGTCCCGCACCTTGAGGAATTCTTCCAGCACCAGCTGGGGCAGGCAGACCTCGCGCAGCGCCGCGGGCGAAGCCTGCCAGGCCGCCCGCGGGCAGCCGAAGAACTCCACCAGCGTTGCCAGGCGCTCCGAACCAATCCCGCTGATCAGGTTCAGTCCGATCGTGTACAGCCTGTCTTCCGCGCTCGTCGCCACATCCTCTCCCAACAGTGAACGCCTTTATCTTACTGGATGTTGTTACTTAAATGAAGCAAACGGGCACGAGAATACCACAGCGGATTAAGGGATGTCAAGGAAGAAGGCGTGATCCGGAGAATTATGCCCGGTTGGGTCAACCAGTTATTTACGATCAGGGAAAAGAAAACCGCCCATCCTCCCCTGGCCTGAACTCCGTCACCCGCACCACCGCCGACTTCTCCAGCGGCCCGTAAATGTGCGGGAACAATCGCCCGTCACCCCCATCCTCGTAGCGCACCTCGGCGGTCAATCTGGCCGGGTCAATCTGCAGCAGCACCAGGTCCTCCCGCCCGGCAAACAGAAAGTTGGCGGTATCCGCCACCTGCGCCGCAGTCGAGCAGTGAATGAAACCTTCGCTCTCCAGGGTGTCGCCGCGGTACAGGTCTCCGGAGATTGACTCCCAATCCGTGCGGGGGACGATATGGTAGATCAAAGCACTCTCAGGGGATCAACCCCTCCAACAAATGGACGACCATCTGCCCAGCCTCCAGGTCGATCTGGACGATCACTTCGTCCACATCGGGGAGTAGGATCTCGCCGCCCTCCTCGGTCTGGACTATGAAGACGCCATTCGCGCCGGTCTCCAGCCAATCGGCCACCACCCCCAGCGGCTGGCCCTCATCGCTGACCGCCTGCAGCCCGATGATCTGGTGCAGGTAATACTCCCCTTTGGGCAACGGCGGGCGGTCATCGGCCCTGACGAACAGCTCCATATTGCGGAGCGGATCGACCGCTTCGCGCGATTCGTACCCAACCAGCGAGACCAGCGCCCCACGGTTGTGGTGCCGGATGGCGCTGATCGTGACCGGCTGGTGCTCCGGGCCCATCAGTAAGACCGTCTCCGGCTTCAGACGCTCCGGGAAGTCGGTCAGCACCGACATGATGATCTCACCGCTCACACCGTGCGGACGGTGCAGTTTGCCCACCAGAAGAAAAGCAGGCGGCACCACCGGGGGCGCCCCTGCTTTCTCCTGATTTTTCGATTTTCTGCGGGCGGCTGTCTGTCGTCGCCGGGAGCTCATTCTGGCTCCACGATGTCCAGTTTCGCGCGTTTCTGATTGCGAGCCGCAGCCACACGCAGCAGTGACCGCATGGCATTCGCCACCCGCCCGTTGCGCCCGATCACACGGCCCATATCCTCCTTAGCCACCCGCAGGCGGATGTTGGTGGTGGAACCGTATTTCCGCTGGCTGACATCCACCTGGGTGGGGTCATCGACCAGCGAACGGGCGATATAGTCGATCAAATCTCTCATCTAATCCTCTCAATCGGCGGGTGAACTACTCTTCCTTACCCGCTTCCTCAGCTTCTTCTGCCGGGGCTTCCTCGGCTTCTTCTGCCGGGGCTTCCTCAGCTTCTTCCGTTGGTGCTTCCTCGGCCTCTTCTGCCGGTTCTTCCGCTTCCGCTGCCGGGGCCTCTTCAGCCGCTTTGGCTTTCTCGACCTTGGCAGCAGCCTTCTTTTCTTCTGCCTCTTCCTTTTCCTTGGCTTTGGCAGCCGCCTTCTCGGCAGCAGCCTTCTCCGCCTCGGCAGCCGCCGCGGCTTCAGCCGCTTTGGCCTTCTTGGACTTTTTGGCCGAACTGGCGCTGTCCGTCTTGGTGCGGCCGTCTTCCACCGCCTGATACTCTTCCATCAGTTTCTCGATGGACTCGCCGGCTTTGAAACGCTCAAAGCGGTCCATCGTGCCCATCTGGCGGAACAGACTCTGGACCGAATCACTCGGCTGGGCACCTTTGCTCAGCCAATCGAAAATGCGGTCTTCCTTCAGATTGATGGTCGAAGGCTCGATGCGGGGATTGTAGAACCCGACAATTTCAAGGAAACGACCGTCGCGCGGCGCTTCCTTATCGGCGGCCACCACGCGGTAGCTCGGCTGTTTCTTGCGCCCAACCCGGCGCAGTCTCAAACGTACCATGATCTATGTTTCTCCTGTACTCTAGTTTTGATGTGTGCACTGCTTTCCGGCCGGTAGAGGGGGGTCCCCCGAAGGAGGGGTACAAACCGGGGTCCAGCTGGGCATCTTCAGGTTGTTTACGGCCGGAGGGAGGGGCCATCCGACGGGAAACCTGTGTGCCGCACACTAGCCAAACATCGGGGGTAATCCCCGCATGCCTGATTTCTTAATTTTTTTCATCATCCGCTGCATCTCCTGATACTGGCGGAGCAGCCGGTTGATATCCATCACTTCCGTGCCCGAGCCGCTGGCGATCCGCCGCTTACGGCTGGCATTCAGCACCTTGGGCTTCCGGCGTTCGTCGGGGGTCATCGAATTGATGATGGCCTCGATCCGGTTCAGCCCTTTTTCCGCTTCCTGCGGGTCCACCTGAGCAGCCATCCCGCCGGTCATATTGCCGGGGAGCATCCCCAGCAGCTGGCCGATCGGTCCCATCTTTCGGACCTGACGAAGTTGGTCTCGGAAATCCTCAAGGGTGAACTCGCCAGACAGCATCTTCTGGGCAGACTTGGCCGCCTGTTCGGCGTCCAATCCAGCCTCAGCCTTCTCGATCAGCCCAATCATATCACCCATTCCCAAAATTCGGGAGGACAAACGCTGGGGGTCGAACTGCTCCAGGCCGTCCAGATTTTCGGACACACCCAGGAACTTGATCGGCACGCCGGTCACAGAACGGATCGAGATCGCCGCTCCGCCGCGGGCATCGCCGTCCATCTTGCTCAGGATCAGCCCGGTGATCGGGACAGTCTGGCGAAAGCCCTGGGCAATATTGACCGCTTCCTGGCCGATCATGGCATCCACCACCAGCAGCACTTCATTCGGGGTGACGTTGTCGCTGATCGCTTTCAGTTCAGACATCAGGCTGTCGTCTAGTTGAGAGCGTCCGGCGGTGTCGAGGATCATCACCGAGTAACCACCCTGCCGGGCTTTGACATACGCCATCCCGGCCAGGTCAGGCGGGGTCATATTCGGCTGCACGAAGACCTCCACGCCCAGGCTGGCGCCCAGGGTCTGGAGTTGCTGCACAGCCGCCGGCCGGTACGGGTCAGCCGCCACCAGCATGACGCGCTCGCCCTGACTGCGCAGCAGCTTGGCCAGTTTGCCGGCGGTGGTGGTCTTGCCCGAACCCTGCAGGCCAACCAGCATGATCATATGCGGTTTTGGCCCGCTCAGATTGAGGGCTGCTGGCTCGCCCAGCGTGGCGATCAGTTCTTCATTGACGATCTTGATTACCTGCTGGGCCGGGTTCAGCGCCCGCGAGACCTCATGACCGATCGACCGCTCCTTGACGCGGCTGACAAACGTCTTGACGACAGCATAATGCACATCCGCTTCCAGCAAAGCCATGCGGACATCCCGCATGGCGGCATCGACATCCTTCTCGGAGAGCTTGCCATGCCGGCGGAGTTCCTTAAAAACAGTGTTCAGGCGTTCGGTCAGTGTCTCAAACATTGCAGTCCCGCGCCTGTTGTTGCAGGCGACGCGTGATTCTAACGGCGAGTATGGCTGCGGTCAAGGTTCAGTTTTTCTTTTCTCCCGTAAATCGGGTCGACTGCCGCAACTTTTCTATTGCTTCTGGGTTTTACCACCTTACACACGACCCTTATTTCATGCTGTCAGAAGGAGAAAAAGAGATGGCAAATCCTGTCGCAATTGTTACAGATTCGACCGCCCACATCCCCAGGGAATGGGCCGAGAAGTACGGTATTAAAATCGCATCCTCAGTTGTTATTTGGGATGGAGACGAACTGCGCGACGGCGTGGACATCACCGCCGATGCCTTCTTCAAGCGCCTGGCCAGCTCCCCCACGATGCCAACCACCTCCCAGCCCTCGCCCGCAGATTTCCAGCGCATCTATGAAGGGCTGCTGGCTGAAGGTAAGGACATCCTGGGCGTGCATATATCCCACAAACTATCCGGCACATTCGCCTCGGCCGAGCAAGCTCGCCAGATGTTCCCGGAGGCCAACATCGTCAACGTCGATACCCTCTCGGCTTCCATGGGAGAGGGCTGGCCGCTGCTGATGGGTGTGCACGCGGCCCAGGCGGGCAAACCTCTCTCCGAGGTCCAGGCTGTGGTCGAGGAGGCCAGTAAGCATACCGGCATCCTGCTGACGGTCGAAACGCTCGAGTTCCTGCATCGCGGCGGGCGCATCGGCGGCGCACAGCGTCTGGTCGGCACAATGCTCAACTTCAAACCGATCCTGGAAGTGATCGACGGCCGGATCGAACCGAGCGAACGCGTTCGCACCCGCAAGAAATCTCTCACCCGCCTGACCGAACTGGCAATCGAAAAGATCGGCGACCGCCGGCCGGTCTATATGGCCGTGCTGCATGCCAACGCGGTAGAGGATGCAGAGTGGGTCCTTGAGATGCTCGCAGATAAACTGCCGCTCAAACACCGGATGGTCACGGATGTCGCCCCAACGGTCGGCACTCACACCGGGCCAGGGACCGTCGGCGTGGCCTACATGGCTGGCTTTGACTACCCTTGATCTCGACTTAACCCCAAAAGCAAGAACGGGACAAGTTAACTTGTCCCGTTCTTTTTTACAGAGTTTGGACCTCCATCTACCAAGCCCTTGATTCCAAGGTTATTGTTAGAAGAGGGTAATTATTCGGATCCCATCACCACCCACACACTGATTCCGTTCACCCTATCAACGACTACCAGGTGTTTTTGATCGGGAAGCAAAAACACTCCGACGGGCTGCCCAATTTGAGAAGGCAGGACGTATTCTTTATATACGCCATTTTGGTTGACAAAGATATTTAATTGACCCGCTTGACGATGTGGGTCCTCAACTTCTGGAGAGAAATACTCATATAAAAAATTTTCACTCCCCTCTACTGTATGTACATTATGAATCCTCACAGATTCGAATGGGACTGGTTCTGAGTCCTCGAAATTGGAGCTGTTATAGAAATCAAATCCGGCAAGTAATTTTCCATTGGGGAGGAATTCAGGGTTCCATCCATAAACCGCTCCTACTTCAGTCATCGTGAGCACATCAACGATGATGGACATCAGATCATCATTTTCCACAGCATCAAACACAGCCAAAGTCCCTGATGGATTGACGCTGAAACTAGAGGAAATATCAGTATACGTTGCGGGAGGTGAGTATGATGCTAAGATCCTCATGGTTTCAGTGTCAATTCTGAGGATATTCCCACCACCAACATAAGCGACAAAACTCTTTCCATCTGGAAGAAATGCGACACCATTAACATTTCTTAGACTTTTGGAATTGACAAGTGTTAACTCTGGAATGGATAGCAATTCAATCCCAAGGTTATCACCAAGCAAAATCAGATTTTCCTGCGGATTCAGGTCAATATTCGATCCCCCTCCATGTAAGTGGTTGAGCCTGATACTATGTAATAATGTCAGTTCTGGTAATTTCCAGATCTGCAATGTCTGATCCTGATTCCAGACATACAGATTGCTGCCATCTAATGTTAGAGCAGCGTCAGATGGGTATAAATAAGGTTCGGGATATTGGCGGAGTTGATCTCCGGACTTGATATCCCACTCAATAATAGTTCCATCTCTACTTACCGCAATTACCTGTTCATTGGAATTGAAAGACACACCCAATACATCACAACTGAAATCATCAAATTTTTGAGTTAATTCCCCACTCGCTAAATCCCAAATTTTCACTTCAATATCATCTCCACACCCTTTAAATGTGGAAAAGCCATCTCTAAGTTCCCAATCCTCTGTATAACTACCATATATCAATTTTTTATCATCTTGACTAAACGCCAAAGTCCCAAGGGAAGGCACCCCAATCGAGCGCACTTTCGTCCCCATCGATGTATAAATGGAAATCTGACCCTGACCCGCATAGTAGCGAAGAATTGCAAACATACTTTCATCATGTGAAAAAGCAATTTTCGGAAAATAAGCCTGGTAATTAGAAAGGATCTCCTTTCCTGAGACCAGATCATAGCCATAAATAATCCCGTCCATATCCGCCTTGCTCAGAAATATGTGTTTGGCATTGGGACTTATCACAGCAGCAGCATCGCCTACAGCTTCTCTGGCATTGATTTGGCTGTCTTCAAAGACGGCAGGCAGACTGATTTGTTCATCATTACACACATCAAACAAATAAGATGCATTAACAATATCCGTTACAGCAAGAAAACACCCATCTGCGGTAATGCTGAAGGCCGTCAACCCCCTTGAATCCAGGTACCATTCATCTATTTTTTCCATAATCGATAGGTCGAATTTTTCGATATAGTGTGTAGCCCACCGATCTTTCCACACCTCAGAATCATAATCAGTGTCAAGCTGGAGTTGATAATTGAAACGGGAGTGGAACTCGTCTTTATAGAATACCAGTCCTGCCACATTGGCCGCATATAGAGCACCCTCCTCCTGGCTAAATTCGACATCGATAATCGCCCCTGAATTGGATTCGAAAGAATACACATACTCAAAATTAGTGATGTCAAAAATATCAATCCCGGTCTCCCGAGCGACCGCAATGTACTGACCATCCGGAGAAAACGCCACGTCGAGGATTTGTCCCTTGCCAACCTGATACTTTATTTCTGCCTTTTCAAGATCCGCATGGAATAAATCTATCGGTTCTGGCAATGGCGTTGGAATTTGTGTAGGTGCAATTGTTGGCGCAAAGGTTTCACTTGGTGTACGTGTTACCTCATGTGTTTCTGTATTTACTACTGGGACGGGGGATTTTTGCTCAGATACGGAGCTGTCGCAAGCGACAAGCAGAATCAAAGATAGTGAAATAATTGATAATTTTTTCACTCAAGGTCCTCCACTGATTGGAATAATTAAATACCTACACCTACTCGATCACCCCATAAAACAGCGGCAGCGGCTCAACCGGCGCATCGGACCACTTATGGGCAACCAGCAGCTTTCCGCGGGTTTCTTCCAGGGAGGTACGGTCATCCGCATGGATCGTAAACAACTCCCCCCCTGCCTCCACATAATCACCGACCTTATGATGCACCACGATTCCAACAGCATGGTTGATCGAGTCGCCTTTTTTCCTTCTTCCGGCTCCCAGCACGACCGACATCTCACCAACTACCCGCGCATCGATCTGTGAGAGATAGCCGCTCCGAAATGCCCGGACTGTCTCGATCAATTTTGCCTTCGGCAGCTTGTCGGGCTGGTCAGCGTATGAAACATCGCCGCCTTGAACTTCCACCATCCGGCGGAAATTTTCCCAGCCTTGCCCGTTTGTATATGCCTCTCGCACCATCTTCCGGGCGCTTTCAATCTCATCCGCCTTCTCTGCCAGCAGGACCATATAGGCAGCGATTTCGATACAATGCTCGACCAAATCCGCCGGACCATGCCCTTGCAGCGTCTCGATCGCTTCCTTGACCTCCAGCGCGTTGCCGACTGCAAATCCCAACGGCTGATTCATATCCGAGACCAGCCCGACAGCCACTCGTCCGGCCTGCTTCGCGATCTGGACCATCATTTTTCCCAGTTCCGTTGCCTCATCCACAGTCTCTAAAAATGCCCCTGACCCTGTTTTGACATCCATCACGATCCGTTGGGCACCGGCAGCAATCTTCTTGCTCATGATCGATGAGGCGATCAAAGGAAGTGACGGCACCGAACCGGTAACATCCCGCAGTTCATACAACTTGCCGTCCGCAGGGGCCAGACTGCTGGTCTGGCCGGTTAAGACCAGGCCAAAATCCTTCAACTGGTCTAAAAATTCTTCCTTGCTTAGGTCCGTCCGGAAGCCCGGGATCGATTCCATCTTGTCCAATGTCCCGCCGCTGAAGCCCAGTCCACGCCCGGACATCTTGCCGATCCGCACACCACACGCCAAGACCAGCGGCAGCACCACCAGCGAAGTCTTGTCGCCCACGCCGCCGGTTGAATGCTTATCGACCACAATATCCACGAAACCTTTCAAGTCCAGGATATCACCCGAATAAGCCATCGCCAGGGTCAGGTCGGTGATCTCACGAGGGGTCATCCCGTTCAGCATCACCGCCATGGCCCAGGCAGATGCCTGGTAATCAGGGATCTCACCCGAGGCATATCCGGAGATGAAAAATTGGATCTCCTCAGTGGTCAGTTCTTCCCTGTCCCGTTTCTTTTCGATCACATCTACAGCGCGCATAGGTTTTGCCTTTGTTCGTGGTTTGATTCTATTATATACCGGGTTGACCGCTCACAGGATCAGCATCGCATCGCCAAATGAATAGAACCGGTACTCCCGCCGGACAGCCTCCTGATACGCGGACAGCACCTGTTCCCGTCCGGCAAAAGCGCTCACCAGCATTAACAGGGTCGAGCGGGGCAGATGAAAGTTGGTCACCATGGCATCTACCGCCTTGAAGCGGTATCCCGGCAGGATGTAGAGATCGGTCAGCCCTTCGAACGGCCTGACCTCACCGGCATCGCTGGCGGCGCTCTCCAGCGTGCGAACGGAGGTGGTCCCGACCGCTACGATTCGACCGCCGGCCTGGCGCGCCTGGTTGATCCGGGCTGCTTCTGCCGGCAGCAGCTGGCACCACTCGGTGTGGATCTGGTGCTGGCGGACATCTTCCTCCTGCACCGGAGCAAAGGTATCCAGCCCAACATGCAAGGTCACCTCCGCCAGGTCGACCCCGCCAGACTGCAAATCTGCCAGCAGGCGCGGGGTGAAATGCAGTCCGGCTGTCGGCGCGGCGGCCGAACCGGTCTCGCGGGCATACACGGTCTGGTAACGTTCAGGGTCTTGCAATTGTTCATGGATGTACGGCGGCAGGGGCATCTGCCCGATCCGCGCCAGTTCTTCCGAGACCGGACGACTGAAACGAACCAGCCGGCGGGCGCCATCCAGCGCTTCCACCACCTCGGCTTCGAGATCTTCCCCCAGCGCCAGCCGCGAACCGGCCCGCACCCGCTTGCCCCCGACCAGCGCCTCCCACAGCGCCGGCCCTTTCCGGGCCAGCAGCAGCACCTCCACCTTGCCGCCGGTCGGGATCTTGCGGGCCTGCAATCGGGCGGGCAGCACCCGGGTGCGGTTGACTACCAGCAGATCGCCGGGCCGTAAATACTCGCCAATCCGGCCAAAGACCGTATCGGTCAAGGCCCCGGTCCGGCGGTCCATCACCAGCAGCCGCGAGGCATCCCGCGGTTCCAGCGGCGTCTGGGCGATCCGCTCAGGGGGCAGGATGTAATCAAAATCAGAAAGTTTCACAGTGTGGAGTCCAAACAGAGGGATGCCGCCACTCAGAACAATTTGGGCGGCTGATTGTCCGGGTAAGGTAAGCCGAGATGCTCGCAAGCCAACCGGGTCGCCATCCGGCCCTGGGAAGTGCGTTCGAGGAAACCAAGCTGCAGCAGATAGGGTTCAACCACATCCTGAATAGTGTCCTGCTCCTCGTGCATCGAGGCCGCGATCGTGTTCAGGCCAACCGGCCCGCAGTTGTATTTTTCTATGATCGTGCGCAGCACGCGGCGGTCGAATTCATCCAGGCCTAGCGAATCGACATCCAACAGATCGAGGGCTTCGTCGGCCACAGTTGCCGTGATCATACCGCCCGCCCGCACCTGGGCAAAATCCCGCACCCGCCGCAGCAGGCGCAGCGCCACCCGCGGCGTGCCTCTCGCCCGGATGGCGATCTCGCGCACGCCGTCCGGGTCGGTGGTCACCACCAGGCGTTCCGCCGCCCGCACAACGATCTCTTCCATCGCCTCCTGCGAGTAGAAGTGCAATCGGTACACCGCCCCAAAACGGGCCCGAAGCGGCGCGGTTACCAGCGCCAGCCGGGTGGTCGCTCCGATCACCGAGAAGCGCGGCAGCTTCAGCCTGACCGAACGGGCCGCTGGGCCTTTGCCGATCACGATGTCCAGGGCAAAATCCTCCATCGCCGGATACAGCACTTCCTCGACTGCCCGGCCCAGACGGTGGATCTCGTCGATGAACAGCACATCCCCCTCGCGCAGGTTGGAAAGGATCGCCGCCAGGTCGCCTTGCCGCTCGATAGCCGGGCCGGCAGTCACCTTGATATTGACGCCCATCTCGTTCGCCAGGATATGGGCCAGGGTGGTCTTGCCCAGACCGGGCGGCCCGTAGAACAACACATGGTCCAGCGGCTCGCCGCGGTGACGAGCCGCTTCGATCAGGATGCGGAGGTTCTCCTTGATCTTCTCCTGACCGATCAACTCGGCCAGCATCTGCGGTCTCAGGGATAACTCCGACTGGTCTTCGGAACGCGGGGAGGGGTTGATCAATCGATCACCGGAATCAGTCATGGAGAGATTATACAACATCGGCCCCGGCTTGGCATCGGGAGGGCGAACCAGTTCTTGGCGTTCTGAACAGACGACCTGAAATGGCTCAGGATTTTCTGCTGTCTGGGATATAATAGGCTGAACCGGATCCAGAACCAGCAAACGGAGGAGCGCATGTCCAATGTTTTTGAATCCAATCACCCCCTGGTAGCCCACAAACTCACAAAACTGAGAGACGTAAATACCTCCCCCAAGAAATTCAGGGAACTGGTGCGCGAGATCTCGGCCTTGATGACCTACGAAGCCACAACGGATCTGGCCGTTCATCCAATAGAAGTCACAACCCCGATGGGTGATATGACTGGCAGCGAATTGACGGACAAGATCGGCCTCGTGCCGATCTTGCGCGCCGGGCTGGGAATGGTGGAAGGTGTCTGGGGTCTGATGCCCAATGCCGAGGTCTGGCACATCGGCTTGTATCGGGATGAACGCACCCTCAAACCGGTCGAATACTACAACAAGCTCCCGGTCGCCCCAACCGTCAAGGTCTGCCTGGTACTCGACCCGATGCTGGCGACCGGCGGCTCGGCAGTTGCCACCATCGATGTGCTCAAACGCTGGGGGGTCAGCCGGATCAAGTTTGTCGGTTTGCTCGGTGCGCCTGAGGGTGTGAAGTTGATGCAAGCAAACCATCCGGAAGTACCCATCTATCTGGCCGCCATCGACAGCCACCTCAATGAGATCGGCTATATCGTCCCCGGCCTTGGCGATGCAGGAGATCGGCAATTCGGGACTGGATAAGGTAACAGACTATGGAAACTTCGGATGGTTAAGGCTGGTTAGACCTTTACCCATCTTGAGTGAAAAATATTAGCAATGGACCTTAGTGAACGCGACACCACGCCAGCCAATATTAGAGACATCCAAACTGCAGCCCTTGCCGCGGCTGCCAACGGCATTGTTATCACCGACCGGAGTGGCACCATCATCTGGGCCAACCCATCCGTCAGCCGACTGACCGGGTACTCCCTCAATGAACTGATCGGCCAAAAGACCAGCCTCTTCCGATCCGGTCTGCATGAAACCGCTTTTTATAAAGAACTATGGGATACGATCCAGGCTGGCAAGGTTTGGCGGGGGAAAGTGATCAACCGCAAAAAGGATGGATCACTCTACCATGAAGAGATGACCATCACACCAGTCCTGGGTAGCGGGGATGAGATCATCAACTACATTGCCATCAAAGAGGATGTCACCGCCATCCACCAGGCGAACGAAGCCCTGGCCGCCAGTGAAGAACGTTTCCGCCGCCTGATCAATACCGTCCATGCCCATTTCTACTCTCTGGAATACTCCGCCGACAAAACCCTGTCCCGGCGGTATCTTTCAGACAACTTCGATTCACTGACCGGATATCCGAACGACCACTTTGATCGGGACTGGACTTTTTGGAGATCGATCCTGCACCCGGATGATCTGGAGAAGTACAACCAGACCCGCACCAGGGTCACCAACGGCGCCAGCATCGAGATCGAGTATCGGATCATCAGGTCAGACGGGCAGGTGATCTGGGTCAGCGACAACGCCCAGGTGCATACTGAAGAGGATGGACACATCCTGGTATTTGCCACGATCCTCGATATCACCGAGCGCAAAGAGACCGAGGAACACATCCGTTTCCTCGCGACCCACGATCCACTCACCGAACTTCCCAACCGGATCCTGTTCCGTGAGATCCTCGAGCACAGCCTGCAATATGCCGGCAGGACCGAACAAAAGCTTGGCGTGTTCTTCCTCGATGTGGACGATTTCAAATCCGTCAACGACACCTACGGCCACCACATCGGCGATGAATTACTCAAATCAATAGCTGGCCGCCTGACCAACAACCTGCGCGAATCCGACACGGTCGCCCGCATCTCGGGGGATGAGTTCACCCTGATCATGGAACAGCTGAACTCCCGCGAGGATGCCATCCATGTGGCCCAAAAGGTGGTCGATTTCCTGAGCGGAAAATACCAGATCCGGGAGCACTCCCTCAATATCACCATCAGCGTCGGCGGGGCAGTTTTCCCCGACCACGGCCATGACTTTGAAACCCTGCTGCAGCGGGCAGACGCCGCCATGTACCAGGCCAAACAGGCGCCCGGCAACCGGATCAGGATCTTTGAACCCAACACCCTCACTTAACTGAAAAGCGGCAAGCATTCAAGCCTGCCGCTAAGAAAAGCCAGACCTGTTTTCAGGCCGCAGCCTGTGCGATCCCGATGAAATCCTGGGCTTTCAGGCTGGCGCCCCCTACCAGTGCCCCATCCACCTGTTCTTCATTAAAAAATTCGGCTGCGTTATCCGGCTTGACCGAACCGCCATACAGCACCCGGAGCCCCTCAGCGATCTCATCCCCGAACAGGTCTGCCAGCACCGGACGGATCGCCTGACCGATCACCCGGGAAGCATCATCCGGGTAGGCCGCTTTGCCCGTCCCAATCGCCCACACCGGTTCATACGCGACCACCAGTCTGGCCGCAGACCCGATCTCGATCCCGGACAGGCCGCCGCGCATCTGACGCTTGACAATCTCGTTTGTCAGACCGCCCTCATTCTCATCCAGGGTTTCACCCACACACATCACCGGTATCAGGTCATGCGCCAGGGCAGCCTTAACCCGCCGGTTGACGGTCTCGTCAGTCTCGCCGAAGTAAGCCCGCCGTTCGGAGTGGCCGATGATCACATACTGACAGAACTCGGCCAGCATGCCTGGCGAAACTTCCCCGGTGAAAGCGCCCTGTTCTTCCCAGTACACATTTTGCGCGCCCAGCGCGATCCCGGTGCCAGCCAGCGCCTCCGCCGCAGCGGGGATGGCCAGATACGGAGGGCAGACCAGTTTTTCAACGCCGGCAACCGCCTGCAAACCAGGGATCATTTCTGCCAATAGCTGCCGGGTCTCGGCAGCCGTCTTGTGCAGTTTCCAGTTTCCTGCCACCATTGGTACTCGCATGGTTCACCTCAGTTCTCTAAAAACAGAGAGTGCTTGCGCACTCTCTGTCGGTCGGATTATTTATCATCCAGGGCGGCCAGGCCGGGAAGCATTTGGCCTTCCAGCATTTCAAGCGAGGCTCCGCCGCCGGTAGAAATATGCGTGATCTGCTCGGCCAAACCAGACTGATTGACCGCGGCCGCCGAATCGCCACCGCCAATAATGGTCACCGCCGGGCTTTCTGCCACCAGTTTGGCCAGGCTGAACGTGCCGGCGGCAAAGTTCTCGAACTCAAACACACCCATCGGACCGTTCCAAACCACCGTCCCGGCATCCTTGAGCACACTGCCGAAGCGGTCCAGCGTTTCCGGCCCGATATCCAGCACGCGCCAGCCTGCCGGCACGTCGCCGACCGGGACAGTTTTGCGCTCGGCATCGTTGTCAAAGGCATCAGCGATCACCATATCGACCGGCAGGATCAACTTCCCGCCGCCCTCGTCCAGCAGGGCTTTCGCAGTCTCAAGCGCATCCGCTTCCACCAGCGAGTCGGCCATTTCATAACCCTGGGCTTTGAAGAAAGTATTGGCCATCCCGCCGCCGATCAGGATCTTGTCGGCCTTTTGCAGCAGGTTGCGGATCACATTGATCTTATCGCTGATCTTGGCGCCGCCCATAATGGCTACGAACGGCCGTTTGGGGTCAGCAATGGCGTTGCCGAGATAGACGATCTCTTTTTCCAGCAGGAACCCCGCAACGGAGGGCAGATGCTCGGTTACGCCGACTGTCGAGGCATGCGCCCGGTGAGCCGAACCAAAGGCATCGTTGACAAACACATCCGCCAGTTTGGCCAGCTGCCGGGACATTTCCGGGTCGTTGGCGGTCTCTTCCGGATGGAACCGGGTATTCTCGAGCACCAGCACCTGTCCAGGTTGCACTTGGGAGGCAGCCGCCTCGGCCTTTGGCCCGATGCAGTCCTCGGCAAACAACACCGGCGCATCCAGCAAGGTCTTGAGATGGTCAGCAGTAGGCCGCATCGAATACTGTGTATCGGCGGCGGTTTTCGGCCGGCCGAGGTGCGAGCACAAAATCACCGCCGCACCCTGCTCCAGCAGATATTCGATCGTCGGCAAAGCGGCCTGGATCCGGGTGTCGTCGGTCACCTTGCCATCCGTAAGCGGAACATTGAAATCCACTCGGACCAGTACGCGTTTACCCTTCAGGGCAATATCTTTGATTGTCTGTTTATTGAACATAATGCACCAGATGAGTTCTGGGGCAGGCAGCCAGAAATGATCCTGACCGCCTGCCCCAGATTTCTGCTAGAGAGATTTGGCGACGATCGCGGCCAGGTCGGCGGTGCGGCAGGAATAACCCCACTCGTTGTCGTACCAGGCCAGGACCTTGACCATATTGCCACCCATAACCTTGGTCATCTCGGCATCCACGATCGAGGAGCGGCTGTCGCCGACATAATCTGCCAGCACCAGCGGTTCCTCGGAGTAGCCCAGGATCCCTTTCATCGCGCCTTCGGCAGCCGCTTTCAGCGCCGCGTTGACCTCTTCGGCAGTCGTGGATTTCTCGACCTCGGCCACAAAGTCGGTGATCGAACCGGTGGCGGTCGGGACGCGCAGCGCCAGACCATCGACTTTCCCATCGACCTCCGGGATCACCAGGCCGACAGCCTTGGCAGCGCCGGTGGTGGTCGGGATGATGTTCAGCGCGGCGGTGCGGGCGCGGCGCAGATCCTTGTGTGCCAGGTCCAGGATGCGCTGGTCATTGGTGTATGAGTGGATCGTGGTCATCACGCCTTTGACGATCCCGAACTTGTCCAGGAGGACTTTGACGACCGGAGCCAGGCAGTTGGTGGTGCAGGAAGCATTCGAGATGATGTGGTGTTTGGCCGGGTCATACATATCGCCATTCACACCGAGCACAATCGTGATGTCCTCATTCTTGGAAGGTGCGGAGATGATCACCTTCTTGGCGCCGCCCTTTTCGATGTGGGTCTGCGGCCCGGGGTCCTTCGCAGTATCGCGGAACACGCCAGTGGATTCGATCACGATCTCGACGCCCAGGTCTTTCCAGGGCAAATTACCCGGGTCGCGCTCGGCGAACACTTTGATCGTTTTGCCGTCTACGACCAGGTCATTGCCTTTAACCTCGACTGTCCCCGGGTATTTTCCGTAAGAAGTATCGTATTTCAACAGGTGTGCATTAGTGTTGGTGTCGAACAGGTCATTGATCGCCACTACTTCAAGCGCACCTTTGTGATACTGATTGACGGCTCTGAGTACCTGCCGCCCGATCCTGCCAAAACCATTGATACCAATCTTTGTTGCCATCATAACCTCCAAAGGTTTAAGTGAGTAAACAGTTTCGCAACTGTATGTCCCAAATTTCTGGCAGGCCACGAACGCCCACCAACCGTCAATTATAACAAGAATCAGGAAGCTTTGGCTGGTGTGAAAAAACTTTTACAAGTTCTGCCGGCTGATCCAGCCGTCGAATGGCAAACCGCTGACCACCCGCAGGAACACCCTGGTGAGTTTGGGGTCGAATTTCTTTCCCTGCTGCTCCAGGATGTATTCCATGACCTGCTTCTGTCCCCACGCAGACCGATAGGGGCGGTTGGACAGCAAGGCATCCCAGTTATCCACCAAAGTAAAGATCCTCGCCGAGATCGGGATATCCTCGCCACGCAGCCCGTGCGGATAGCCCAAGCCATCCCACTGTTCGTGATGGTAAACCGGGATCTCCATCGCCCGGGTGAGATAAGAAATATGGGATAGCAAATTCTCTGCGACCAGCGTATGCTGTTTCATCACCGCCCATTCCTGCTCGTTCAGAGGTCCCGGCTTGTGCAGGATTTCATCCGGGATTGCCATCTTTCCGATATCATGCAGCAACGCCCCACGGCGGATATGCAGGATCTCTTCCTCATCCAGATCGATCTCGGTCGCTACCCGGATAGCCAGTTCGGTCACCCGCCGGCAGTGGCCCTCAGTCTCTTTATCCCGGATCTCCAACGCCTTGGCCCAGCCTTCCAGGGTCGAGTTGTAGGCTTCTTCCATCTCCCGGGTTCGTTCCGCCACGATCTCTTCCAGCTGGCAATTTAGCGACCTGAGTTCCTTCTCCATCTCTTTCTGGCGGGTGATGTTGCGGAAAACGAGTACCCGGCCTAATTGGATCCCGGCCTGGTCCTGGACAGGCGAGATCTGGATATCAAGCGTGGTTGGCTCGCCGTTGAAAGCAGTGGTCAGTTCCAGTTTGTCACTTTCGTCTCGGGCCAGTTGGGTGATCTCCTGCCACCAAGGCGTAAAGATCTCTCCGGCGCGCTTGCCAATGACAGGTCGCTGAGCAGCCAGATTCCCCTCCCGGGCAACATCATTCAGGCTAACCAGCCTGTCCTGGTTATCGACCACAATCACGCAATCCTTCATATTCTTCACCACGATATCCCAGGCGATCGGCTTGATATCGAACAGATTGAAGCGTAACAAACCCCACAGCACGATCAGGTTACCGGCTGCCAGTGTCAGCGGCGTGATATCGCGCTGGTAACTGAAACTGGCCCCGAGCAACGCCAGCGCAGTCCCGATCAGGGGGACTGCCGCGCCGATCACCACCACCCCGATCTGCGAACGGAATAACCGGCTGCTCTGGAAATAGCCAAGCAGCAGCCGGCCAAAGGCGGCAATGATCACCAGGTAGCCATAAATGGCAAAGGCGTTCACCAGCGGGGTGAATTCATAAGTAAGGATATCAAAGGGTGGGTGGGAGATCAGGCGCTCATCGGTATGGACCCAGCCATGGTCCCCGTTCGTAAACAGCAGCCCGAGAAAGATCGCCGGAACGATGAGCAGCAATGCCCACACCCGCCGATCCTTCGCCCGGCCATCACGGGTGAATTGTAGAGCAAAGATCGGCAAGAGCACCGGCCAGAAGATATACCCCAGCCATTGGAAATCATCCCAAAAGATCTTTCCCTCGATGGGCGGGGTAGCCAGTTCGAAAATATACCCAAGAATGATCGTTGATTGGCTGAATGCGAGCGCGGCATACGTCTTTGCACCGCTGATCTCGCGCCGCCTCCAGGCAATCACACCTACTGCAACCGAGATCATAAGTGAAAGAATATACGGCAGGATGTATTGTAGGTTTTCCGCCACCATATCCGTTTCCTACCCTTAGTATACGGAATAATTAATTCTCAGACACGATTATTGGAGGAAATATTACGAGATCATTCCGATCACGGAACAACAGCACTACCAAATGGCTCAGACTACCAGCGGACCGGTGCGCTCAAGGTACAGATCGATCAGCACCTGAGCGAGTTTTTCAGAATCATGCCGGTAGGGGTTTTCGGCGGAGATCAGGTCGGCGCGGTAGACCGCGTAGTTATCATCCATCTCGGCTGGCGCTTGCACCCACTTCAGTTCTTCCGGCAGTGGCGCGTTGGTCTCCCCGTTACTGACCACCAGATCGAACAGGTCAGCCTTGACATGCTCCTCGATCGCCCGCAAGTGATCGCCGCAGTCATAATTATCGGTCTCGCCCGGCTGGGTGGTGACATTGCAGACAAACACCTTGAAAGCCGAACTGGCCTGGATCGCGGCGATGATGTCCGGTACCAGCAAGTTTGGCAGGATACTGGTATACAGGCTGCCCGGACCGACCACGATCATATCCGCCCGCAGCAAAGCCCGCACCGCTGAGGGATAGGCCGGCGGGGCATTTGGTTCCAGCCAAAGACGCCGCACCTGGCCGCTGATCTCCGGGATCTGGCTCTCCCCCTTGACCCGCACCTCCCGCCGCAGGTTCGGCAAGCTCTTGTCCGCCACCAGACGGACATCGTGCAGCGTGGACGGCACCACCTGGCCGCTGACCGACAGTACCCGCCCGGCTTCGACCACGGCGCGTTCGAAACTGCCGGTGATCTCCGCCAGCGCCGAGATCAGCAGGTTGCCGAAGGAATGCCCTTCCAGGTGCTCATCCCCGGTCGAGAAGCGGTATTGGAACAACTGGCTGGTCAGGTCCTCATCATTGGAGAGAGCCGCCAGACAGTTCCGGATGTCTCCCGGCGGCAGCACCCCTTTGACCGCCCGTAATTTCCCGGATGAGCCGCCATCATCCGCAACCGTGACGATCGCGGTGATGTTACGGGTGTACTTCTTCAACCCCCGTAACACAGTTGCGAGCCCGTGCCCACCGCCGATCACCACCACGTTCGGACCGCGGTCCAGCCGGCTGTACTGCATCAAGGTATTCACCACCGGTGTCCCCGGCACCAGGAAGGGGCGCAGGATGGTCCGGTTCAAGCGCAGGATGCCGATCACCACACAGGCTACGCCAATACCGCCAAAGATCAACGCCCGTAACAGACGCGGCAAAGGCTGCAACGAGATCAGTGCCAGCACATCCGAGACCCAGTTGTCCGGCGCCTGGCGGTAGATATCCAGCAGCACAAATGCCAGGCCCACAGCCAGCATGGTCGTCCCGGCGAACACCAGCCCGAACCAGCGCTTCACGCCCAAACCTGGGCTGAACCACAAGATCAACTGTTGGAAACTGCTGCGCAAACGGGAAAGTGAGGAACTGGGTTTTTTCTGCATTGCACCGCGATAATAGCAGTCTTTATCGGGCTAGTCAACCATGCTGGAACAGAGCACCGTCTCTCGCCCGGGATAATTGTCACAGGATTGTCAGGACACCTGTACCTGACCAGCCAGCGTATGACAGGATAATATATTCAAAAAAACGAATGTTTTTATTGACCTCTCCTCAACCAGATGAAAAGACTTATCCTCGAGATCGACCAGGATGGCAATCTGGCCATCCCCCAAAGCCTGAAAGATCACTTCCGGATGGTTCCCGGCAGCAAGATTCTGGTGGAGATTGACGAAGACCGGCTGCATCTGAGCCGCCCAAGTGACGGTTTGAACCGGATCTATATCGAAGTCACCAACCAGTGCAACCTGGACTGCAGCACCTGTATCCGCACCATCTGGAACGACAGCCTGGGATCCATGCCCTTCCCCGGTTTCCAGAAGATCATCGCAGACCTTTCCGAATTCTCCCCCATCCCTGAGATCTTTTTCGGAGGATATGGGGAACCCCTCAGCCACCCGGATATCCTCCCAATGATCCGCTATGCCAGGGCAAAAGGCGCCAGCACCTCCCTGATCACAAACGGCACGCTGCTCTCACAGGCAATGACTCACTCATTGATCGAGTCCGGCCTCGATATGCTGTGGGTTTCGATCGATGGCGCCCATCCGGAGAGCTATCAGGATGTCCGCCTGGGAAACCATCTGCCAAAGATCATCGAAAACCTGCACTACTTTCATCAAGCCCGGACAGACAAGTATGGGTCATCCGCATGGTCTGGCCGTCCCGGGTTAGGGATTGCCTTTGTGCTGATGAGAAAGAACGCGGCAGACCTGCCCGCGGTGATTGCTTTGGGCAAACAACTCGGCGCGAACCAGTTCTTTGTCACCAACCTCATGGCGTATACCCAGGGAATGGCGGCAGAGGTGCTGTATGAAAAAAGCCTGACCCACGCCTCCGGCAGCTGGGAAGGCACCCAACCCAGGGTCTGGCTGCCCCGCATGGACCTGGACGGCACGCCAGGAGAGGACCTGATCTACATGCTCATGCAGGGATACCAGGTCAAGGTCGCCGGGAACATCCTGAACCGTAATCCATATCTCTGTCCCTTCCTGGCGCGAGGCGCCACAGCCGTGCGCTGGGATGGAAACCTTGCCCCCTGCCTGCCCCTCTTATATGAACACACCCACATCCTGGGGGATTGGCACAGGCGCAGCCTGCCCCACACATTTGGCAATCTGAATACAAGCTCAATTGTCGATCTGTGGTATTCGCCGGAATATCGGCGCTTCAGGGAAGATCTGCTGGCGATAAACTTCTCGCCATGTGTGGATTGCCACACGTGCAATCTGTCTGAGGATAACTTGCTGGACTGCACAGGCTACCGCCACCCGAATTGCGGCGGCTGCCTCTGGGCGCATGGCGTGATCCAGTGCCCCTAAGAATGATGGGACATTTGACCCTCTAGGCAAGGGATATCTGTCCATGGCATCACTTGAGAACAAGCCTATAATATATTCAATATTATGAATATGAAAATTAACGCCATTGACAAACGCATCAGCCAGCTCTTCAAACTGCTTGGTTCCGCCTTTCGGATCAGGCTGCTTTACAGCATTGGCTATGGCGAGGTGTGCGTCTGCCACCTGGAAGCGGTTCTGAGAAAGCGGCAGGCTTACATCTCCCAGCACCTGATGCTGCTTCGGGATACCGGCATTCTGGAGGCCCGCAGGGAAGGAAAATACATCTTCTATCGGGTCTCCGATCCAACCATCTTTGATCTGTTGCGAGAAGCAGCGATCATTCAGTCCATCCCGACCCAGGACTTGCCCGAACCGGCTGGCCCTGGAATATTATCCAACTGTGCCTGCCCAAAGTGTGAACCAGACAGCAATGCCAATCAAAACTGACCCTGGAGGTCCAATCATGTTGAATATCAAGATCCTGGGCACTGGCTGCCCGAACTGCAAAAAGCTGGAACAGGAAACCCGAAAAGCAGTTACCAGCTTGGCCGTCAAGGCCGAATTTGAAAAGGTCACCGACTACCAAAAGATCATGGAATTCGACATCCTCAGTACGCCTGGTTTGGTGATCAATGGAAAAGTAGTGTCCAGCGGCAAGATCCCCTCACAATCCGAGATTGTCAGCATGCTGGCCACCGCTCTGGACGAGGCCTAACAAAACCACCATAGCCCCGTCCATCGGGGCTCTTTCACGAAACAACATATTCAGTTATATGAATATGAAACCGAGGCTGGCCACATATGAATACAACCATTGATTTCATCATCCAGTTGCTTAACAGCGGGTTGGGTAACCTTGCCGCCTATCTGGCCGCGCATGTGCTGCTCTGCCTGCTGCCCGCTTTTTATATCGCCGGGGCCATGACCGCACTGATCCCCAAAGAGACCATCACCCGCTTTCTTGGCCGGAACACCCCAAAGGTGATTTCCTATCCGGCCGCGGCGGCAGCAGGTTTTTTGCTGGCGGTCTGCTCCTGCACCGTGATCCCTCTGTTTGCCGGGATCTACAAGAAGGGTGCTGGCCTTGGCCCGGCGATCACCTTCCTGTTCGTCGCCCCAGCAGTGAACATCCTGGCGCTGTCCTATACCGGTGCAGTTATCGGGATGGACCTGGCCATCGCCCGGCTGGTCCTCTCGCTCGCTTTTGGGATCGGGGTCGGTGTCCTGATGGCTGTGATCTTCCGCAAGGACGATGCCGCCCACGACAAGGCCACCGACGCCATGTTCGCCGGGCAGGCCTCCATGCGCCGGTCTTCGGTGATCTTCCTGCTGGCGTTGGTGGCTTTGCTGGTCATCGGCACTTTCCAGATCGACCTGCTGAAAACAACCTACTTCCAGTTAGATCTTCCACTCCAATGGGTAAACCGGTTCCAGGAAAACCTTTTCGCCCTGGTGCCGTTTGACCCCGCCCGGGGAGAAGAAGGTGTCACAGCCCAGGGCGCCATCCTGATCGGGATGCTGGTCCTGATCGGCCTCGCTTCCTGGAAAGGGCTGGAAAAGATCCATGACGGGATCAACGCCTGGACCTGGATCGCGACCGGATTGGTGGGCCTCACCCTCCTGATCGCTGCCCTGGGTGTCAGCCCTTACCCGGGTGGTGTCGCCCTGCAGTTTACCGGCAAATTCATCGGTGTGTTGCTGAGCATTGCCCTGATCGGTTGGATGCTGCCCACCCAATTAGCCCAGGATGAAACCCGCGACTTCCTCTGGGAAACCTGGCGCTTCATTAAACAGATCTTCCCCCTGCTGATCGTGGGCGTTTTCGCCGTTGGGATCATCCGGGAACTGATTCGGCCAGAATGGATTCAGGCGATTGCCGGAGAAAACACACTGGTCGGCAATTTCGTCGGCGTGGTGTTTGGCGTCTTTATGTATTTCCCCACCCTGGTGGAAGTGCCGATTGCCCAAATGTTCCTCGGCTTGGGCATGCACCGCGGACCGCTGCTGGCCTACCTGATCTCCGATCCGGAGCTCAGTCTGCAAAGTATCCTGATCACTGCCTCCATCATCGGGCGTAAAAAAGCCTGGGTGTATGTCGGCTGGGTGGCACTCTTCAGCACGATCGCTGGGCTGTTGTACGGCGCGTGGGTGGACGGAACGGCAATTGGGCTTGTTGCGCTGTATCTGGTCATGTTCCTGGGATTTGTCAGTCTGGTCTTCTGGATTATTGGTCGCATCGGCGCCAGACGGAATACCAGCGATTTGCCAAAACCCACTTCCATCGACGAGAAAAGCAAGATATGACAACACACAGACTTACCCTGATCGCTTGCTGGTTCCAGGTGGTCTGACAAACCCAAATAGGTTAACTTAGTGTTTACAAATTTTCCTAGCCCTTTGAGTAAAATAGAACCAAATCGGTCAGATTTTTCTCAAGGAGAAAGTCATGAATGAGATTAGAAAACAGAAAGTGATCTTCCTGTGCACCGGCAATTCAGCCCGGAGCCAGATGGCGGAAGCTTTCCTGCGCAAATATGCCGGAGACCGGTTCGAGGTCCACAGCGCCGGGTTGGAGCCAAAAGAGATCAATCCCTTCACGGTCCAGGTCATGGACGAGAGCGGGATCAGACTCGAAGGGCACAGTTCCAAGGATGTCGGCGAATATCTCGGGAAAACGCATTTTCAGTATCTATTCACCGTGTGCGGCCATGCTGAGGAAAACTGCCCGCGCACCTTCCTTTCATCCGGCATCCATACCCACTGGGACTTTGACGACCCAGCCGCACTGGAAGGCTCGGATGAAGAGAAATTGGCCAAGTTCCGTGAGATCCGTGACCAGATCAATACCCGCATCCAGGTCTGGCTGAAAGAGGTGCACACATGAAAACGGTCCTGATCCTGTGTACCGGCAACTCCTGCCGTTCGCAGATGGCGGAAGCCCTCATCAACCAACGCCTGGTAGATGGCTGGGTAGCCTTCAGCGCCGGCACCGAACCCTCCGGCTACGTCCATCCGAAAGCCCTCCTCGCTCTGGAAGAGATCGGCATCCAGCACGAGGGAGAATCCAAACACATCGACGACCTGCCGACCAAAGAGTTTGATTCCGTCATCACAGTCTGCGATGACGCTGCCGAGAATTGCCCGGTCTGGCTCGGGCAGGGCCAGCGCGTCCATATCGGCTTCCCCGACCCAGCCAAAGCTGCCGGCAGCGAGGAAGAGATTATGGCAGTCTTCCGTGACGTGCGCGATGACATCGATAACCGGGTACTTGGTTACCTGCGAAACCTGGCAAAAGAGGATTAACTCATGGAAAAACAAAAACGATTATCCTTCCTCGACCGCTACCTGACGCTGTGGATCTTCCTGGCTATGGTGGTTGGCGTTGGGATTGGCTTTCTCATCCCCGCCGCAGTGAAAGATTTCAACGCCGCGGTTTCAATCGGTACCACCAATATCCCGATCGCCATCGGCCTGATCCTGATGATGTACCCGCCGCTGGCAAAGGTGCATTATGAAGATTTGGGCAGGGTGTTCCGCAACTGGAAGGTCCTGCGCCTCTCCCTGATCCAGAACTGGATCATCGGGCCGATTTTGATGTTCCTGCTGGCGATCATCTTCCTGCGCGGTTACCCGGAATACATGGTTGGTTTGATCATGATCGGACTGGCCCGCTGCATCGCCATGGTGATCGTCTGGAACGAACTGGCAAAAGGGGACAATGAGTACGCCGCCGGGCTGGTTGCCTTTAACAGTATCTTCCAGGTGCTCTTTTACAGCGTGTACGCTTACGTGTTTATCACCGTTCTGCCCACCTGGTTCGGGCTGGAAGGCAGTCTGGTCCAGATCACCATCGGCGAGATCGCACAGTCGGTATTCATTTATCTTGGGATCCCGTTCATTGCCGGTTTCCTCACCCGCTTTGTGTTGATCCGCATCAAAAGCAAAGAGTGGTACCACAAAGAGTTCATTCCCAGGATCAGCCCGATGACCCTGATCGCCTTGCTGTTCACCATTGTGGTCATGTTCAGCCTCAAAGGTGACCTGATCGTGCAGATCCCGCTGGATGTGGTCCGGATCGCCATCCCGCTGCTGATCTACTTTGTCCTCATGTTCCTGGTCTCTTTCTGGATGGGGCACCGCATTGGGGCGGATTATTCCAAGTCCACCACCCTGGCTTTTACAGCCGCAAGCAACAACTTTGAATTGGCCATTGCGGTAGCCGTGGCCGTCTTCGGGATCAACAGCGGGGCAGCCTTTGCCGCCGTGATCGGCCCGTTGGTCGAAGTCCCCGTGATGATCGCCCTGGTAAATGTGGCCTTCCGCTTCCAGAAAAAATATTATGGCGGGGAGGTTTCAGCTGCGCCGGGAATGTTGGCCGCAGCCGAAGAGATCTGTCCCCCGGATGAGCACCTGCAGAGGTCCTGACCACCAATCCGCCCAAACTAAACACCACCCGTCCGGCAGACAGCCAGGCGGGTGGTTTTTTCTCCGGCTGTCCTTTTGGCAATCCCATTCACATCGGGTATACTAGTCTGCAACCCAGCGGACAGGATGCCAAACCTTTATGACCGATAATGAAACCAGATGGGAACTCAACCCCTCGATCCCTGAAGACATCGCAGAAAACCTGAAAGATTATTCTCCAGTTTTCCGGCAATTACTCTACAATCGAAACCTGACCACCGCAGCCAAGGCTGAAGCCTTCCTGACCGCTGCGCCAGTCGACCATGCCGGCCAGAAACTGCTGAACACCGACAAAGCTGTCGACCGGATCGGACAAGCCCTGCACAGCAACGAAAAGATCGCTATCTACGGGGATTACGATGCCGATGGGGTCACCGCCACAGCCCTGATGTTCCAGACGCTGACCGCTCTCGGGGCTGACGTCATCACCTACATCCCGGACCGCTTCCGGGAGGGCTACGGCCTGAACATCACGGCGCTCGACCGCTTGAAAGACGAGGGCATCAGCCTGGTCGTCACAGTCGATTGTGGGATCAGGGCATTGGACCAAGCCGAACACGCCGCCGCCATTGGGCTGGACCTACTCATCACTGACCACCACACCACCGGCGCAGAATTGCCGCGCAGTGTAGCACTCATCAACCCCAAACAGCCGGAGGACAACTACCCGGAAAAGGTGCTGGCCGGTGTCGGGGTGGCTTACAAGCTGGCCCTGGCACTGATCGAAGCCTTCCAGCCCGCCGAATTGGCTGCCGAGGACCTGCTCGACCTGGTCGCCATCGGGACGGTCTCCGACTTGGTCCCGCTGGTTGGTGAAAACCGCACCCTGGTGCGGGAAGGACTCAAACATCTGCGCACGCCGCGGCGGCAGGGTCTCCGCTCGTTGATGGGCGTCGCCGGCATCCCGCCGGAATCGGTCACAGCCGGGCATATCGGTTTCGGACTCGGACCGCGCATCAACGCCGCCGGTCGGATCGGTTCAGCCGAAGACGCACTTCGGCTGTTGACCACGCGCGACCTGAACGAAGCCGGGGTATATGCCCAGGTGCTGGACAACCGCAACCGCGAACGCCAGCGCATCACCCGCGAGATCCAGGAACAAGCCCAGGCGCTTTCCGGTGCAGAGGATCCAGAGGCCTTCCTGCTATTTGCCTATCACCCGGACTTCAATCCGGGCGTGGTCGGGTTGGCTGCCTCTCAGCTCGTCGAGCAGTATTACCGCCCGGCGGTGGTCGGTTACAAAAATGAGGAATATACCCGGGCTTCCTGCCGCAGCATCCCGGAGTTCCACATCACCCATGCGCTGGACGAATGTGCCGACCTGCTGGTGCAGTACGGCGGGCATGCCGCCGCGGCTGGATTTACCGTGCTGAACTACAACCTAGACACCCTTGCCGACCGGTTGAGCGAACTGGCTCGAGAGCAGCTGCACGACCAGGATCTTCGCCCGGCGCTCAAGGCCGATGCCGAGGTGGATTTCAGCCAGCTGGATACTGCTCTCCTGAGGGAGATCGACCGTCTGGAACCGACCGGTCAGAGCAATCACTCGCCCCTGTTCGTCAGCCGCAAGGTGTATGTCCGCGGCGCGCGGGCGGTCGGGCGCGACCAGTCCCATCTTAAGTTGCTGCTGTCGCAGGGCAATTCCACCTTTGATGCCATCGCCTTCCGCTTCGGGCATCTCACCAATGACATTCCCGGGCAGATCGACGTGCTGTATGCTTTTGAACTCAACGAGTTCAACGGCCGGCAAACGCTTCAGATCAATATCAAGGATCTCAAATTCACCTGGTGAGTTGCCGGCTGGCGAAAGCGATTCCCCTGGACTAATCCACAAACCGGTACTTGATCAACGTCCAGACTGCCATCACCCCATCCCAGGCGTTGATCTTTTTTCCTTCGGCATAGCCGCGCGGGTTAAATGAGATCGGGATCTCATGCACCCGCACATTTTGTTTTAGCAGCTTGGCCGTGAACTCGGGTTCAAAATCGAAGCGGCGCGCATTGATCTCCATATCTTCGACCACCTCACGCCGGAAAACTTTGTAACAAGTCTCCATATCCGTCAGGCGGGAACCAAACAGCAGGTTGGTGAACTGGGTCAGCACCCAGTTGGCAAACCAGTTCATCAGCATCGGGCGCTTGGTCTTGGTCGACGCAAACCGGGAGCCGTACACCACATCATACTCGCCCGCTGCCACCGGCGCGACCAGCTTGCGATATTCCTGCGGGTCATATTCCAGGTCAGCATCTTGCACGATCATGATCTGGCCCCTTGCCGCCCGCATCCCGGTCACGACTGCCGCGCCTTTACCCTGATTGTGTTCATGCAGGATCAGCCGGATGCGCGGATCATCCCGGAATTCTGCCAGCGCTTCCCGGGTCCCATCGCTGGAGCCATCATCCACGATCAGGAGCTCGCTGACGATCTCGACATCCAGCACGCGGTCAATGATCTCACGGATCGTGCTGATCTCATTGTAGACAGGCATGATTACGGATAAGTTCATAGGGGGGATTGTATTCGGAACCCTGCTGATCCGTCAATTGGAATCTGAAGGATCTAGGTCAAATACGAGCACTTTCTGGCCCTCAAAATGGACCGGGAATTGATCATACAGGTATTGGTTCAGCGCGGTCTGGCGCTCAAAATCACCGAAATTGGTCACCAGGAAATAATCCATCCCTTCAGTCCGCTTGCGGAACATGGTCTCAAATTCAGGGCTGAACCCGCCATCCCGCAATTCCGCCAGGGCCAGTTCGGCGGATACCGGCCACAGAGCCACATCCGACCAGCCATAATACAACAGCAGATGCCCGTAATGTTGCACCAGGCCGATCGTCTCGCCGTCCCGCGGCACATGCTCTCCGACATACTCCCAATAGGGCTGCTCGGCGCGGTGGTCTTCGGCCAGCAGCGTTTGCACCGCCTGCCGGGCGGGCAAAGCCAGGGCGATCACCAGCACAGCCGCGGCAGCCAGCTGCCAGCGCGGGCGCTGCTCGCCGATGCGGTCCAGGCCCCACTTGACCGTATACGCCAGCGACCAGGCAACCAGCGGGGTGATCGGGAGGTGATAATAGCTATGGGTGGCGGTCTGTAGCGGCAGGCTGAAACCGTAGAGCGCATAACCGATCCACGCGCCCCACAGCATCCACCGGCCGCGCCCGCGTGCCAGCAGTACAAAACCGGCCGCTGCTGCCAGCATCGGCAGCAGGTCGAACTGCGCCAGACGTTTCACCCAGCCAAGATAAAAGTCCGCCGTCAGCAGCAACGGCAGCAGCGCCACCACCCAGTTCTGGAAATAATTCGACGAGCTTTCCCCGATCACCAGCAGATAATACGCGACGGGGATCAAAGTCATCATCCCTGCCACCACCCACACCTGGAGGTTCCTGACTGCCCGCCTGAAGCCAAAAGTGTGCAACACTCCCGCGATCATCACCCCGGCCAGGAAGTAAGCCGCCACCACTTTCACCAGCACGGCGAGCGCGGCGAGCAGGCCCGCAGCCAGCGCCAGACCCCAGGTCTGGCGTTCCGCCCACCGATAGGCAGTCCAAATCGTCAGGATGATCGCCACCGTCATCAAGGGGTCAGGCTGGAACGAGCGGCTGGCGATCACCCCGAATGGCAGGAACAGGTAATAGCTCAGCGCAGCCAGACCGGCCAGTCCGGAGACGCTCTCCCGGACCAATGCAAATAGCGCCAGGCCGCCCAAACACCACACCAGTGAAACGATCACCCGGGGGATCCACAGCGCCTCTCGTCCGAGCGCCAGGTAGCCCAGCGCCGCGGCCGTCTCCAGGATCGGCGGTTCAAACTCCTCAAAACCGGAGCGCAATGCCGCCGCCCGGTCTGCCAGTTCAGGATCGGCAACCGGGTCAAGATCATAGTAGATGCTGCGGGCGATCACCGCGCCGCGAAATTGTCGGGTCGGATGGAAATCGACCGGCGGATCGGTCAGATCCACCAGGCGCAGACCGAACCCCAGGACAACCAGGATGATCGCAATATACAAAACAGTTTTGTCTCGCGGCACTAGATTCCCTTTGCAGGCTGATTATTCCGCCCACTCATATCATCTATCTTACCCACAACCGGCGCAAAGTGCAATCACCCTACAGTCACAAGCATTCAGGCGGCATGCTATAATTGACAGCAGTTTTCATACAGAGTTTTCAGGCCGATCGCCCCCTCACTGGAGGAGTACCGCTATGTCCAGACCACCGGAAGCAAGCCAATTTGTCCCACCGGCGCTCAGTTCGATCGAAGATACCGGTTTGAATATCTTATGGCTCCAAGATCTGGCATTGAAGATCATTTATTTCAGCGGTTACCTGAATGGCTATCAAGTGGCAGAGCGGATCGCCTTGCCCTTTGCCGGGATCGTTGACCAGATCCTGGATAACCTGAAACGCGAGAAATTTGTCGAAGTCCGCAGCCAGGTAGGCGGATATGGCGAGGGCGCCTACCAGTATGCGATCACCAATGCCGGCATGCTGCGAGCGCGCGAAGCCCTGGAACGCAGCCAATATGCCGGCCCGGCGCCGGTGCCGATCCAGGACTATAACCAGGCCATCATGCGCCAATCCCGCACCCAGATGTCCGTCAACCAGCGGACCATGCGCCAGGCGCTTGCCGGTCTGATCCTCTCGAAAAAGACCTTCCACCAGATTGGCCCGGCCGTCAATTCAAACACCTCGATGTTCCTCTACGGCCCTCCTGGCAACGGCAAGACCTCTATCGCCCGGGCGATCGGCGAAATGCGCGGCGCAACCTCCATGTTCATCCCGTATTCGCTGTTTGTCGACGGACAGGTGGTCAAGCTGTATGATTCTGTCAACCACCAGCTGACCTCGGAAAGAGACACCAACGAAAACGGCACCGGTTCGCTCCGCTCTGGCAGCCGGCGGGACCCGCGCTGGGTCCACATCCGTCGGCCATTCATCGTCGTCGGCGGCGAGCTGACCATGGCCGGTCTCGACCTGGTGTTTGACGATACCAACAAATATTACGAAGCCGCTTTCCAGATGAAAGCCAATGGCGGCATCTTCCTGATCGATGACTTTGGCCGCCAGCAGGTCCGCCCCCGCGACCTGCTCAACCGCTGGATCGTGCCACTCGAAAACCGCATCGATTACCTCACCCTGCACACAGGCAGGAAGATCGAGATCCCCTTTGATGTCCTCGTGATCTTCTCCACCAACCTGCCCCCGCGCGACCTGGTAGATGAGGCTTTCCTGCGCCGCTTGCGGCACAAGATCGAGATCGGTGACCCCACCTATGAGGAATACCGCGAGATCTTTAAATCAGTCTCCACGCACAAACGGGTCCAATACAGCGACCAGGGGCTGGCCTACCTGCTGCAGGAATACTACATCAAAGCCAACCGCAAGCTGCGCGCCTCGCACCCGCGTGATATCTGCGACCAGATCCTGGACATTGCCAAATACCTGAACATCGAACCGGTGATGAGCAAGGAACTGCTGGATCGGGCAGCTGCGGCCTATTTCGTCGACCTCTGAGTATGAATTTGGAACTACCCCGGCCTGCCATTTTTGCCCACCGGGGCGCAAGCGCCAGCGCGCCAGAGAATACGTTGGCTGCGTTCCGCCTGGCTTTGTCCCAACCGGCCGATGGCATTGAACTGGATGTGCATCTCAGCGCGGATGGCATCGTAGTGGTCATCCACGACCAAAACCTCAACCGGACCACCAATGGTGTCGGCCTGGTGCACCGAACCCGCCTGGAGGAATTGCGCCGTTTGGATGCCGGCCAGGGAGAGGCCATTCCGACCCTGGATGAGGTCCTGGCACTCGTTGGCGATCAGGTGCTGCTGAATGTCGAACTGAAAGGGTTCGCCCAGCCTGGCGAAAGGCTGGCTGCTGAAACCATCGCCTGTGTTCGCTCGCATGGCTTGAGCCATTCCGTCCTGTATTCTTCCTTTGATGTCCGGCACTTACTGCGGATCCGACAGCTGGAACCAGATGTAGCGCTTGGTCTATTGCTTGATCGCGGCTGGTCTGGCTGGCTGGCCCGGACGCTGTTCGAGCCACTCATCAGGCCGTGGTCGCTGCACCCGCATTACACCGCCGTCGATGACCGCTTTCTGGCCCGCGCCCGGCGGTCGAACCGGCCGGTGATCGCCTATACCGTTAACCGGCCGGAGGATCTCCACCAGCTATTCTCGCTTGGGATCGATGGCATTTTCACCGATGACGTCCCATCTGCGGTTGCAGTCAGGGAGCAGATGCGATGAGTGTGCTCCGCCGATTGAGATCCTTGCTGATCCTGGTGTTCGTCTTGCTGTTGACCTCGGTCTCCACCCTGGCCGCGCCATCTGCCCAGGTGCAGTCCTCTGAGGAACTTGCCAACCAGCTGCTTGATACCTTGACCCCGGAAGAGCGGGTCGGCCAGTTGTTCGTGGTCGATTTCAGCGGGAGTGAACTTACCGATGAATCTCTCCTGGCCGAACTGATCACACGCTACCATATCGGCGGCGTGAACTTCAATGCCAGTAACAACAACTTCTCACATAGTGAATCGCCTTTGGTCGATACCTGGAAGTTGATCCAGGATATTCAGCGGATCGAACTCGAGAACGCCGCTGAACGGCAGACTATTCCGGCCACAGGCGAAACTTTCACCCCGGCCGCCATTCCACTCTTCATCGCCATCGAGCAGCCTGGCGATGGCGCCCCGCGCGACCAGCTCATCACCGGCCTGACCGCCATGCCCAGCCAATTGGCCATCGGTGCCACCTGGGACCCGGCGCTGGCGCAGCAGGTTGGCGAACAGCTCGGCCTGGAATTGAGCCAGCTTGGATTCAACTTCATCCTCGGCCCATCCATGAATGTGCACAGCAACCCGCGTCCGGAACTTGCCGGCGACCTGGGCACATCCAGCTTTTCCGGGAGTCCGTTCTGGGTCGGAGAGATCGGCCAGGCCTACATCCATGGTTTGCATTCTGGCAGCAATGATTCTTTGGCCGTGATTGCCCGCAACTTCCCCGGCTTTGTCGGCGCGGACCAACCGCTGCGCGATGAGATCCCCACCATCCGCAAAACGCTTGACCAGCTGCTGCTGACCGAACTGCCGCCTTTCTTCGTCATCACCGACCTGGGCGAAGATCCCGCCAAGCTGGGTGACGGTTTGCTGCTGACCCACGCCCGCTACCAGGCTTTCCAAAGCAATATCTCCAACATCACCCCTCCGATCTCCCTCGACCCGCAGGCGCTCAACCAACTGCTCTCCCTGCAGGAATTCAGCACCTGGCACGCCAACGGCGGGTTGATCGTCAGCGATGAACTCGGCAGCCAGGCGATCCGGCGCTACTATATCCAGATCGGACAGAAATACGACCCACGTTTCATTTCGCGTGATGCCCTGCTCGCCGGCAATGACCTGCTCCTGACCGGGAATTTCATCGACCCTGACGACCCCAACCTGCATACTTCCACGATCAATACGCTCAGTTTCTTCGCCCAGAAATACCGGGACGATGTCGCCTTCGCTCAACTGGTGGATGAAGCCGTCCTGCGGATCCTGACGCTCAAATTTGACCTGTACGACAATTCCTTTTCGGAAACCAGCATCCTGAAAACCACCCTGCAATTGGACCGGATCGGTGGCGGCGATCAGGTCAGTTTTGAGATCGCCCGCCAGGGGGCCACGCTGATCAATCCCGCGGTCGAAAATTTACAGACTGTCCTGCCCAACCCGCCCGCGGCCAACGACTTCGTCGTCATCTTCACCGATACCGCCACCTACCAACCCTGTGCGGATTGCCCCGAAGTGCAATATCCGGCCCGGACGGCATTCGAAGAAGTCATCCTGCGTCTGTATGGCCCGGCCGGAGATGGCCTGATCGTCCCCGGCAACGTGGCTTCTTACACCTTTGAAAACCTGAACGAAGCTGTCACCCAATCCAACGACCCGGAAAGCCTGCTGATCGCCAACATCCAGCGGGCGGAATGGCTGGTCTTTCTGCAAGTGAATTCCACCCCCAGCCGGCCGGCCTCGTTGGCATTAAGCCGTTTCCTGTCCGAAACGCCGGAACTGATCCAGGATAAGAAGATCGTTGTCTTCGGGTTAGGCGCTCCTTATTACCTGAATGCCACTGAGATCTCATCCGTGACTGCCTATTACGGGTTGTACAGCAAACAGCCCCAATTTATTGAAGTGGCCGCCCGCTTGCTGTTCAAGGAACTCAAGTCTGCCGGGGCCTCACCGGTGACTGTAAATAGCGTCGGATACGTCATCGACCAGGCGCTGACCCCCAATCCGGCACAGGTCATCCCGCTTTCGATCAGCAAGAGCGACGCCGGCAACCAGCAAGGTAGCGGAGATACCTCCCCCACCATCTCCTTTACCCAGGGAGACTCGATCATTCTGCAGACCGGCAGCATCCTGGACATGAACAACAACCCAATTCGGGATGATACCCTGGTGCGCTTCACTCTGATCAGCACCAACCCAGAGGGGGTCTCGAGCCAGCGCGAGCTTACCGGCCTCACCAGCGACGGCATCGCCCAGGCCTCCTTCATCCTGGATACAGCCGGCACATTGCGGGTGCAGGCTGCCAGCGGCCAACCGCCGGCGCTTTCCAACGAGATCCAGATCGCGGTCGCCGGTTCAGGCCAACCCAGCGAAACGCCCGCCGCCGGTCAGGACCAGCCGGAAGAACCGACGCCCACCCCCCTCATCGAGGACGACAGCCAGCAGCCTGAAGAGACGCGCGAACTCAACAACCTGGTCGATTGGCTCCTTTCGATGGTTGTGATTATCTTCATGAGCCTGTTTGCTTATCAATTTGGCGCTTTGGCCGGCCAGGTGCGCTGGGGCGTGCGCTGGGGCCTGACCTCTCTGATCGGCGGCTTGCTCGTGATTACCTACATTTCGTTCAACCTGCCCGGTGCCGCCACCCTGGTGGGAGAATACCATATCTGGGGAATTGTACTGAGCGTCACCGGCGGATCCCTGATCGGATGGGCGGCCGGGCTGATCTGGCGGAACCTGAAATAGCGAGACTGATATCTCCCCATGCCTAAAGGCAGAGGGTTCCTGAGTTCACAACGCCGTTTCCGGGTCGGTGATTTGCCCGGGTCTTAACACTGCTCCCATCAGGTTTTCGGGGCGACCCATTCTGCCGCTGGC
>JAGVCA010000011.1 GCA_020059485.1 Anaerolineales bacterium | reverse complement strand
TAACCTGTCAAAACTCATCTATAGTGTCACTCCTCACAGGATGCAAGCCAGAACACCAAGACCATTTGTTCTATTTTACTACAAAAGGAGGCAGGGCGGTTTCCTCCACCCGCTGAAACAGGTGGTTTCCGCCGCCAATAATGATTATGAATAGCAGCAGATCCGATAAGACCTGGCAGCATGTCCTGGTGGCGTTGGGTGCGCTGGGGATTGCCTTAGGACTGGATCGGGCAACGCTGGCGCTGCGCACGTATGCGATGACGACTTTCGATTTCAGGTTGAGCATCCCGGCGATATTGGCGCTGCCAGTGGTGTCTGCGCTGATCGTGCTGGGGCTGGTGTGGTACCTGTTCGGGCGGGGCGGCTCACCGTCGGCGGCGCTCGTTTTCCTGGCCGCGGGGCTGATCGGGATGCTGTTTTACGGCTCGTTATTCGTGCCGCTGCCTGACTGGTTAAGACTCCAGGCGCTGCAGTCGTTCAGGGCGAACATGAGCCAGATCGGGGGCGGCTCGATGAGTTATTTTGTAGCCTGCTTTCTGGCTGTGGCTGGCGCGGCAGGGCTGATCCGGAATAAAACGTGAGTGCATTCCCTAATCTGAGGACAAGGATTTGATGGACAAGACAACTGCACTGGCGCTGTTGGAGGAAGAACTCGACCGGCTGCGGGCTGAAAGCTATGCGCAAGTGGCTGCGCGGATCGGTCAGGGGCCGCTGGTGATCTCCCGCCCTGGCCCGGATGGCGAGTTCCAGATTGAGATCGAATTCTTATGGGATCACCAGCCGGGCGGCAATTTGCGGGTGGTCGGTGCGGTGGATGACGGCGGCTGGCAGGCTTTTCTGCCGCTCACCCGGGATTTCATCCTGCGCCCGGACGGCACGTTCCTCGACGAAGGCTGACCCGCAGAGTCAGGCAACAATCAAGATCGCCTGAGGTAGAAGAAACATTTGGGTCTCACAGCAACCGCGCGGTGTGCTGAAAAAGCCTATTGACGAAAGACAGATCAGTTCTATACTTGAATCAAATCCTGGCCGCATTTCAGGATCCCGGCCAGCAATTATTGCTGATTAGCGGTGGTATCGTTCAACCCTTGCTTTCTCACAATGGGAGGTGAGAGATGGCTGGAGGATCGGTCTGCACCAATTGCGGCGCCACCCTGAAAGGCAATATGCTCGTTTGCAAGGCCTGCCATAAGGCGCTGTGGGATAAGATCACCCCGTACTATCTGTGGGGAGCCATTTTCGTTGGAGGGGCGGCCTTCGTCTTCCTGCAACTACCGAAATACCTGGCCGGCAATGACCTGATCACGCTGATGATGCCGATTTTCGCATTCACTTTTGGCCTGATGGGAATGGTCATGCTCCTCATGGCGATCATTGCCACCCTGCGTGGACTGACCGTGCGTAAGCAGTAAAGCCGGGCTGGCTTCACAAAGCAGAAAGAGACGATTGTACTTTGATAATTCAGGCAATTACTTGAATCGAACCCGGTCCCGATGCCTGAATCCAGGGCGGGCATGATTGCTGATTGGCGATAGTATCGTTCAACCCTTGCTTTCTCAGATTGGGAGGTGAGAGATGGCTGGAGAGTCGGTCTGCACCAATTGTGGCGCTACATTGAAACGCCAACAATACGTTTGCAAGGTCTGTCATCAGGCGCTGTGGGATAAGATCACCCAATACTATATTATGGGAGTGATCTTTGTAGGAGGGGCGGCTTACATCTTCCTGAAATTAGAGAAATTCCTGACTGGCAATGATCTGATCACGTTAATGATGCCGATCTTTGCGTTCGTGTTTGGTCTGATCGGGGTCACCATGATTCTCAAGGCCGGTTTCGACACCCTGCGCGGTCTGACCGTGCGTAAGCAGTAAAGCCGAGCTCGCTTCACAAAACAGAAATAGGCTTACGATGGGCAATCCCCGCGCCTCCAATCCTCCGTCCGCAACCGATGATGGAATCGGACCAGACCCGGTTGTGCCAGAACAAGCGATCATCTGTGCAAAATGCGGCCAGAGCAATCCGCCACAAGAGGTGAAATGCATCCAATGCAAAAAAGACCTCTTGCCCGGACTGGATGCCGGGCAGCGCGCCTGCCTGTTTGGGTGTTCGACAGTGGTTGGGATCGCGTCTTTGGCCGCCGCGGTGGTGATCTTCATGAACAAAGTCGAGGTCGATGGGAAGGGCATGATCTACCTCGCAGGTCTGGTCATTTTCGGGTTCCTGGTCTTCAGCGTCGGAGCCGGATACGCAGTCCGAAAGGTTCCGCTCCATGAACGGTATGCCCAACGGGCTGAGTGTCATGTTGAGATCAATCCGATCCAGGCAATCGCGGACTATGGCTCAGCCAGCAAGGATGCGCCCAGAGCGATAACCCTTGTGAATCTCACCAAAAGAGCCGCATTGTGCCAGAAAATCGGCAGGTCCTCCGAAGCCAGATCAAGCTGGCAACAGGCACTGGAAATCCTGACCTTCCAAATCGAGAAGTTGAAGCTCCCGGACCCTGAACTATTGATACAGCGCGCTGAGCTCTACCGGAACTTAGGATTGACTGATGAGGCTACTCTGGAGATGCTGCGCTACACGATCGAGAAAGAGGCGAGCTTCAAATTCAAACAGGATGAGATTGCCATGGGGGTGAGTGAGGGGTGGCAGAAAGGCACCGAAGACCAAGCCCGGGGTGAATTACAGAAAGTCCGGGCAGAACTCTTGATGGATAAACAATACCGGATCGTGGGAGACTGCAAGCAGTGCCGTAAAACCGTTGCACTGGACCAAAATCTGCGCTGCACCAATAATCTAAAACACCACCAAATCCGCCAGATCCGAGCTGAAAAGAGGAGCTAACCTCACGGGATCAGAACTTCCAATATAGAAACACGCTCTTTGATTTGATCAAAGAGCGTGTTCTGTTTGTTTCTGATGACGAGGGTCACTGGCCGGACTCCAGGTCACTACCGCCTGCCTCCTGCGGCCGTTCATACGCAAAGACTTCTCCGATCGGTTTGCTGAAGACCTGGGCGATACGGAAGGCCAGTTCCAGAGATGGGGAGTATTTGCCAGCCTCGATGGCGTTGATCGTCTGGCGGGAGACGCCGGCCTGCTCGGCCAACTGCTGCTGGGTCATTTCGTCGGCGAAGAAGCGCAGGGTACGGATGTTGTTGGTGATCTCGAATTTATCGGTCATGCTAGACTCCCCGGCGGTAGAAGATCATCTGCGCAATGGCTTCAAAAATTGAGCCGCTGCCGAAGGCGAAGAACAGGATGTTCAGCATCACAGCCGGCGGCTGCTCGAGCAGCAAGCTGACCAACCCGGAAAAGAAACCCACTCCGGCGATGATCATCCCGACGCGGGAGGCTTTCAGCTCGATCAGTTTGCCCATCTCGTCCTCAATGAACTCGGTTTTGATCTTGCGTTCGAGTTCGACTTCGTCCACCTCCCCGCGGTTGGCGACCGCAGTCCGGACAGCCATCGAGACCGGCACGGTGATGTGGAAGACGATCTGAACGACGATGACGGCAACCACCGTGATGACCAGATACAGCAGCATCTTGCCGGCCCAGGCTTTCAGGTCGGTCAGATCGGCCATCCCGCGGCCAAATGCATCGATCGCATAGGCGATCAGCACCACCAGCGAGGTCAGGCTCATGACAATTGTGCGTTTTTCCTGGTAAGACATTTGGTTCTCCTTGAGTTGGTTAAGTTTGTTGGTTATGTTGGACATATAGTACATCATTTTATACAATGTGTCAAGTATTTTTTACTCTTTATCTGTTCTGATTTACATCTCACTTTTAGCCGGGCGATTCTGGCCGATACCCTGACGCTGATCCGGCACGTTTACCGGGTTGTGCGGTAAGATTGGGTCAGACTGAGGAAACCGTGCAAAGCGGAGGATGACATGGCAGAACCAACTACAGGCTTCCTGAACCAATACCCCAGATTAGCGGCCTTGCTGCGAAAACTTGCCGGGCGGCAGCCTTTCAACCGCATCCGCCGGCAGATCAAGGGCAGCGGCAATTTGGTTGAGATCCATCCGCGGGCGGTGCTGCGGGATGTGACCTTCGACATCGAGGGCAATGGGAACGTGATCGAGATCGGACCGGGCTGCCGGCTGCATGGCGTGACATTCCGCCTCCGCGGCGACAACCATGAGATCAGACTGGGGAGCGCGGTCATTTTCCGGCGCGGCGGCGAGCTGTGGCTTGAAGACCATGGCGGCAAGCTGCACATCGGAGAAGAGACGACCTTTGAACAAGCCCACCTGGCGGTAACCGAACCGGGGTCAAATCTGACAATCGGAGCGGGCTGTATGTTCGCTTACGGTATCGACGTGCGGACCGGGGATTCACACTCGATCCTGGCGAGCGATACCGGCGAGCGGATCAATTACGCCGAGGATGTGACGATTGGCGACCGGGTGTGGGTGGCGACACATTGCCAGATCCTGAAAGGGGTGGAGATCGGGCCAGACTCGGTGGTGGCGACCGGTGCAGTGGTGACCGGCAAATTCCCCCAGGGCAGAATGATCCTGGCAGGCAACCCGGCCAAAACGGTGCGGGAGGGGATCACCTGGCAGCGGGCGCGAATCTACAAGGATTAATGCATCCAGCAACCGGATGCCGATGAAGTTCATGCAGCCGCAGAGACAGGCACACAGCCGCGGGAAATAGGTACAGGGGTAAAGCCAGGCTACTGAAAGATCCTTTGCAAACGCGAATTGAGTCCAAACCGGCCGCGATCTGGGGGTGATTGGCGCGATCCTTGCACCTTCTTTTGCATAGTCAAATTGGCTTTCAGTTTTGCTTGCGCCTGCTATGCGCTTATGCTAGTATCAACCTGACCCTGGCCGTAATGCTGCCCGGTGACGGAATGAATTTAACGCTGAATGGAGTGATCGAAATGAAGAGACAAAAACTGATCTTCTTGCTTGGCCTGATGGTGGTGATGAGCCTGATGATGTCAGCCTGCATCCAGTCGGTATCCACCGGCGAAGTGACCCCGCAGGACAGCAGTGAACTGCAGGATATCCTGGACGCGGTGGCAAACCAGACCCCGGTCGCTCCGGCGGACGGCACTGGCGGCAACCCCTCTGCGGAGGACAGCCTGTCCCAAACCCAGACCGCAATCGCCCCCGGGCTGGATGTCCCAACCCCGGAACCGCCAGTCATCGAAACGCCCACCCCTTCCCCCACCCCGACCGTGGTGGTGGTGATGCCAGACTTGGTGGTGCCGACCGAATACACGCTGAGAAAAGGTGAATTCCCGTGGTGTTTGGCCCGTCGGTTCAACATTGACCCTATCGCCTTGCTGAATGCCAACGGTCTGGGCCAGAACCAGATCCTCGATCCGGGCACCAAGCTCACGATCCCGCAGAACGCCGGTGAATATGAAGGCGACCGATCCCGGAGCGCACACCCAACCACCTACACGGTGAAAGCTGGGGATACCTTCTTCTCGATCGCTTGCCTGTATGGGGATGTGTGGCCGGAAGAGATCGCCGCACAAAACGGGATGGAAATGACCGACAAACTAACCGCAGGTTCGACGATCGATATTCCGTAAACGAGCGGTCCATCAGCTTGCTAGAATACCAAAACCAGGCGGCGTGCCGCCTGGTTTTTTCTCTACCCCGGTATACAAGGAGGATGCAATGACCTTCAAAGTCATGGAAAGCCGGCAGTTGCTGGACGGCAAGGCCGTGCGGGTGTGGCTGGATAAAGTGCAATACCCGGATGGCCGGGTGGCCGCCATCGAAGTGGTGCGCCACCCAGGGGCAGTCTGCATCCTGCCAATCGATGAAGAGGGAAAGATCTGGTTTGTTCGCCAGTACCGCCACCCGACTGGAGAGGCACTGTTGGAACTGCCAGCCGGCACGTTGGAACCAGACGAACCGCCCGAAGAGACCGCCCGACGAGAGATCCGGGAGGAGATCGGGATGGCGGCCGGCAGTCTGCGTCCGCTGGGGGGGTTCTACGCCGCGCCGGGATATTCGAGTGAGTATCTGTATGCATACCGGGCGGAGGAATTATCCCCGGCACCGCTGCCACAGGATGAAGGTGAAATGATCGATGTGGAGCGGTATTCGCCGGAGGAAGTGATCAGTTTAGTGGCAACAGGGCGGCTGGTGGATGGGAAGTCACTGGCTGTCCTGCTGCTGGCGAAAGATCAATGGAACCACAGATAAACACAGTTGAACACAGATGGGAAGGACGTTTATCTTTGGACCTGGAAATCCCAGCAGTGCTGGATCAGTGATTGGCGTTTCGTGGCAGATGATTTTACTTCCTTAAGTGGATAAGTTTAGGAGGAAAATCCTAGTGCAGGCATGCTTGCACAGATAGAAAGTTTGGGCTATAATTCTGACAAGCTCCCCAGCAGTGACCAAAATGAGAGGAATACCCTGCACGCAGATCTCTTTACGGGGAAGAAAGAGGTCGGCAACTCCACTTCCCATGGACATCCCAACACTTTACAACAGAGAGAAGGATCTATGAGCGTTTCCGAACTGGAAAAAATGCCCCTGACCCAACTTCGTCTCCGGGCCAAAGAACTCAACGTAGAACGCACCAACCGACTAAAAAAAGAAGACCTGATCATCAGGATCAGTCAGCAAGAAGCGGCCAAAAACAACGAAGAAGTGCGCGGCGGCATCCTGGAGATCATGAATGAAGGGATCGGCTTCCTGCGTACCGATCACTACCAGGCCGGGCCGGACGATATTTACGTCTCCCAAACCCAGATCCGGCGTTACGGGCTGCGGAACGGTGACCTGGTGATCGGCAAGGTGCGACCGCCACGCGATTCCGAGCGGCACTTCGGCATGCTGAAGGTCGATTCGGTCAACGGGATGGACCCGGCCACCGCCAAGAACCGGCCGAAGTTCGAGAACCTGACCCCGATCTTCCCTGAACAACGCTTTGATCTGGAAACCGACCGTTCGACGCTCTCCACCCGGATGATCAATCTGGTGACCCCAATCGGGCGCGGGCAGCGCGGCCTGATCGTTTCTCCCCCGAAATCTGGCAAGACCACCATCCTGAAATCGATCGCCAATGCGATCTCCACCAATGCCGAGGATGTGCACCTGATGATCGCCCTGATCGGCGAACGTCCGGAAGAGGTGACCGACATGGATCGCTCGGTGGATGCCGAGGTGATCTCCTCGACCTTCGACGAGCCGGTGACCGCTCATGTGCGGGCGGCCGAGATCGTGCTGGAACGCGCCAAACGCCTGACCGAGATCGGGCGGGACGTGGTCGTGCTGATGGACTCGATCACCCGGCTGGCGCGGGCGTATAACCTGGTGGTACAGCCCTCCGGCCGGACGCTCTCCGGCGGTATCGATCCTTCGGCATTGTACCCGCCCAAACGGTTCTTCGGGGCGGCCCGCAATATCGAGGAAGGCGGTTCGCTGACGATCATCGCCACGTGTCTGGTGGATACCGGTTCCCGCATGGATGATGTGGTTTACGAGGAGTTCAAAGGCACCGGCAATATGGAGCTGCACCTCTCGCGCACCCTGCAGGAACGACGGGTGTTCCCGGCGATCGATATCGACCGCTCGTCCACCCGGCGGGAGGAACTTCTGCTCGGTCCGGATATTACCCAGCGGGTGTGGCTGTTGCGGCGGATGTTTGGTCAGATGATCATGGACCCGCCAAGTGGGGCCGGGATGACGATGGCCCAGGCGACCGAAGCGATCCTGAACCAGATGTCCAAGACAGACAACAACCTGGATTTCCTGGAAACGCTCAACGATTAAGAATAAACAACCGACAGGCCGGAAGAGATCCCGGCCTGTTTTTTTGTGTGCGTTTGGTCGTATAATCAGGGAGACGAAAAAAGAGTTGGAGGAGAAACCGATGAAAAAGGCGATCTTCTTTGGCCTAACAGCCTGGCTGGCGCTGCTGGTTACCGGATGCGGTGGAACCGCGGAGACCGGTCAAATATCGATCACCGACCCGTGGGCACGTCCTGCACTGGCGGGCGGGAACAGCGCGGTGTATTTCGTGATCGAAAACGGCAGCGGAAGCGATGACGTACTGGTGAGCGCCAGCACCGATTCGGCCGCGGTGGTCGAACTGCATGACGTTGTGATGGTCGAGGTCAGCGGCGGCGATGATGAGATGAGCGGCAACGAGGAAAGCGGCGGCGGCATGGCCGGGGAGGGGGAGATGGGCGGCGGCGCGATGCAGATGGTGCGGCAGGCGAACGTGCCGGTGCCAGCCGGCGGGCAGGTGATCTTCCAGCCGGGGTCGTTCCATGTGATGCTGATCGGGCTGACGGATGACCTGATGGAAGGCGAAAGCCTCACCCTGAAACTGGTGTTCGAGCAAGCCGGCGAGATCACCCTGACCGTGCCGGTGGAGCAGCGATAGAGATGCGGTTTTATTCTGCCGGAAAATCGATCCGCAGACCAATACAACTATTTTCCCGCTCGGCTGCCGCGCTGGTAAAATACAATCCCGATACCTACACACAGGAGTGAACAATGAGCGAAGCGAAAGAACTGCCCCGCTGGGACCTGACGAATGTCTTCCCCAGCCTGGAGTCGAAGGAATTTGCCGACGCCAACCAGAAATTCGTCCAGCTGGTGGACGACGTGGAGAAGTATGCCCAGAAGCACAACATCCACCCGGACGCTGAATTAACCGAGACCGACCCAACCAAACTGGCCAGCACGATCCGGGGGTTGATCGAATTGGTGAATGAAGCGATCGAGTTGGGAGCCACGCTGCAGGCTTACATCCAATCGTTCATTGCGACCGACTCCTACAACCAGACGGCTGCCAAGGCATTTTCGACCTTACAACCAGTGTTTGTCAAAGGCCAGCAGATCATCAACGTGCTGTTCAAGGGCTGGCTGGCGAAATTGGACGATCAGATCGTGAAGGTGATCGCCCTCGACGAAGTGCTGAAAGAGCACAGCTTTTACCTGCGCGAGACGATCCGCCTGAGCCGCTATATGATGAGCGCCAAAGAGGAAGAACTGGCCGGCGAACTATCGATCAGCGGGATGCAGGCCTGGGGCAAGCTGCAAAACGACATCACGTCGCAATTGAAGTGGCCGCTGGAGAACGAGGACGGCAAGACCGAGCCGACCCCGATCACCGCGATCATCAACCTGCGCAGCCACCCGAACGAGACCATGCGGCGGCGCGGCTATGAGGCCGAACTGGCCGCCTGGAAGACTGTTGAGGTGCCGCTGGCAGCCGCCCTGAACGGGATCAAAGGCGCGCAAGGTTTGCTTTCACGCCGCCGCGGCCGAGAAGATGCGGTCCACAATTCGATCGACCAGGCCCGGATCGACCGCGAAACACTGGAAGCGATGCTGGATTCGATGAAGCGGTCGTTCCCGATGTTCCGTAAGTATTTCAAGGCCAAGGCCAAGCGGATGGGGAAAGATGCGCTGGCGTGGTGGGACCTGTTCGCCCCGATGGGCACGATCAGCCGGGAGTTCACCTACGGTGAGGCGCAGCGTTTTGTGCTGGAGAATTTCTCCAAATTCTCGGAAGACCTGGCAGATTTTGCCGATACGGCCTTCAAGAAGAACTGGGTGGATGTCGGGCCGCGCGAGGGCAAGGGCGCCGGGGCATTCTGCATGCCGGTGCCGGGCGTGAAGGAATCGCGCATCCTGCTGAACTACGAACGCAACCTGGACTGGGTGTTCACATTGGCGCACGAGCTGGGACACGGCTACCATAACCTGTGCATTTACGAGCGCGACCGCACGATGATCAACAGCGACCTGCCGATGACCCTGGCCGAGACCGCCTCGATCATGTGTGAGACGATCGTGACCGATGCGGCCATCAAGGTGGCGGCGGACGAGCAGGAAGAACTGGCGATCCTGGAGACCGCGCTGATCTCGGATTCGCAGGTGGTGGTGGATATCTACTCCCGCTACCTGTTCGAGACAGAGGTCTTCCACCGGCGGGAAAAGGCAGAACTATCGGCCGACGAGTTCAACGAGGTGATGGAGTGGGCGCAGGCGGAGACCTACGGCGACGGCCTGGACCCGGCCTTCCGCCAGAAGTATATGTGGACCTGGAAGCCACACTATTACATCCCGGAACTGTCCTTCTATAACTACCCATACACTTTCGGGCAGCTGTTTGGGACCGGATTGTTTGCGATCTATCAGGAGCGGGGCGAGGACTTCATCCCCGAGTACAAGGACCTGCTGTCGGCAACCGGGCTGGGGAACGCCTCGGAACTGGCAGCCCGCTTTGGGATCAACCTGCACAGCACGGATTTCTGGGATGGCAGCCTGAAGGTGGTAGCCGACCGGGTGGAGCGTTACAGCCAGTTGTAAGATAGTAACGGGTAATTTGTAACGAGTTATGAGGGAGCGGGATAATCCTGCTCCCTCATTTTTTTACTACTCTTACCTGTTGGTCAGGGGATTTGGTGATTGCAGCGGTGAAAATTCTGTCGGAATCAAACAGATCGCTTCACTGCGTTCGCGATGACAGAACAGGTCGTGGAGTAGGACCCACGCCTTGTTTTCTGCCCGGGCGTGGATCGCTACTTGGCAGTCTCGGCTTTGTCCTGTTTGCGCATCCGGTTCATGGTGCGGATGACGAAGAAGATCGAGAGCGCCACGACCAGGAAGTTGATCAGGGCATTGACGAACATACCGTAATTGAGCGTGACAGCGCCAGCCTCCTGGGCGGCGGCCAGGGAGATGTAGGGCGCGGCCGGGGTACCGGCTTTGAGCAGGATGAATAGTTCGGAAAAATCTGCGCCACCGAGAAGCAGACCGATGGGGGGCATGATGATGTCATTGACCAATGAGTTGACCACGCCAGAGAAGGCCGCGCCAATGATGATGCCAACCGCCAGATCGATCATGTTGCCTTCCATGGCAAATTCCTTGAATTCTTTCAGCATGTTTTGTACTCCTGATGAGTGAAGGGTTCTGGATAGGAATATTATGCCGCAGAATGGGGAGTGTGCAAGTAAGGAGGGAGATGAAAAGGTGTGATTAGGCACCTGGTCACTCAGGCACCGCAGCGGCAGGGCGGCGAGGCGGGGGGCACTTACTTGATCCCCGCTTGCGCGGGGATGGCGATTGTGGGAGCAATCACCATCCCATTACTGGGAGTAATTATCAGCTTGATTGGATCGAATTAAGTGATAACGTAAACGCCCCGCCTGGGAGGCGGGGCGTTGTGGTGTGTGAGTGATCCGGCTACTGCACCAGCTCAATCGACTTGGGTGGGATGTATTTGTCTTCCTCGGTGTACACCAGGTACATATCCGCCGTCCCAATGAAGTCGATCGTATCACAAACGACCTGGATATTGAGGGCAGTGGTCGCGCCGCTGCCATTGATCTTACAATTGGCATCCGGAACAAAAATGGTGCCCTCAAAGTAAGAACCGGCATTGCCGTTCATCACCAATTCTTCGGTATTGCCATAGGCCTGGAAGATCAGCATGCCATTCCAGTACACGCCAGAACCGTCAGTCCAGGGATCACCTTTAGGAGCAGTCAGAGAAATATCGCCACCGTTGATGTTCAGCCCGGCACCGTTGCGGAGGTAGAACATGACATTATCACCGGTCAGGGTGCCGTTATTGATGCTCAGGTCGTCATCCAGGCAGTAAAGGCCGGGTTCCAGATCTGCGGTTTCGCCGCCCGAGAAATGGATCCCACCTGAGTAAATGCCTGGGGAGTTCGTGCCTGCGGAGAAAGTTTGAGCGGTGAGTCCCGAGCAGTCCGGTTCATCGAGGGTGGGCAGGGTATTCTGACCAGCGCCGGTGACGATATTGTCCGCATGGACATCATCCGGTTTCTGGATGCAGACCCCGCCGGCCGCGGTAATAATGTCGCCGTCAAATGAGGCGCTGCCGGTGATGGTGATCGAGTTGTCACTGCATTTGGAGGCATCCGCGCAGTTCGAGTTTGAGAAAATGCCGGAATTCACGATGGTGACATCGGCATTACCGCTGTGGTCGATGGCACCACAAGCCGTCGGATTCTTGGCATAGAAAGCATGGCCGAGCGCAAAGACTGAGATCTTTTCCACTCTCGCGATCGTGCGGGCGGCAACATCGAAATCGTCCCCATAGACTATCCTTCCAATCGTTGGCTGCACACTCGAAAGGATATCGGACTGGACGTAGTAGTATTTTGAGTCTTCGGTGATGGAGACGGTCACCTGACCAGAATTGTAGCCATTATCGGCAGCGCGTGCGATGGCTGCATTAATGGCGGCAGTCTTGTCGCCGGCCGTTGCAGGGTTCTCGAGGTAGGCAAGATAGAGGCCGCCAGTCATGGCGGTGGTATCTGATACGCCCTGGATATTGCGTTTTTCACCCAAGACGCGGCCGCCATCGATGGCTAGGGCCGCAAAGCCCAGGAGGGTAATTACCCCGAGGGTCAGCAGGACGAGGATCTGTCCTTGTTCGGTTTTCTTTCTTTTCATCATTACACTCCTAGGGGCATTGGGGGGCTAAGATTGTATGCGTATCCGCAACCCGCAATCGCAGCTGGCCCCCCGGGAAAAATTCGGGAATAATCGGCATTGAGAACTGAAAGTCGAATTCCACCTGAACCTCAACCCAGTTGGATTCGGTGGTCCCGGCATTGTCATAAAATCCGGCGCATTTGGCGTCACAAGGAGAAGAAACCTGGCCTTCAACGCAGGTGGTGCCGTTGATGTTCCAGCTGATATCAATATCCGAGGCCGGGATGTTGTCCATGTCGATGGGGGAATCGGAGGTATCCTGGACGCGCCGTTCAATACCGCTGACATCGTCCGGGTTGATCGAGGCATAAATGACGCCTTCCTGGGCGGCATCGCGCAGGGCGATGACCGCAAAGAAAGCCCTTCCGAGGTCGATTGCCCCGGCCAGGATAAGGACGATCAACATGAAGGACAGGGCCAACTCGACCAGGCTCTGGCCGGCTTCAGACCCTTGCCCAGAAGTTGGAGAACTATGGTTTGGTAGAGTCTCTGGCTTTTTCATCATTTGACAACACTGCCTAAGTAATACAGTTCTTGGGTACGACATTCATAAGTAACTTCCTGAATCAAGGTCGTCACACCTCCGGTAAAGACTGCCCTGACGCCCAGAGTGATGGTTTGTCCCAAGGCCATTGTCCAATCGGCATCCCAATGCGTGCCGTAGATGGAGCCATGGCTGGTGGAACCCCGGTAAACTTCATAATAGACCGGCACTGCTGGCGACCAGGATGGGTTGGGGGACCAACGCAGATCAATCTCCCGGCATTGCTCATCGGCAGGAGGGAGCCACTTCCATTCACTAGGGCCATTGGGGATGTAGACATTCGTTGGCGGATCGAGGCTGGAAACGGTTTGATAATTGACGGTTACCGATTTATCGGCATCCATCGTAACGGAATTTGTGGGTGAGGTGCTGGCATCGTTATTGGAACCAGACCAACTGCCCACCTCCCAGCCCGAATCCGGGGTGGCATTGAGGGTCACAACCGTACCGGCAGTGTAGAGTCCGCCCGCGCAATTCGAAGCGCTGGGTGAGGGATCGGTGCCATTGCCGGTGTGGCTGGTGGTCAGTGAATAGCAGGCGCCCACTGGTTCGTACAAGACCGAAACGATCCGGTTGCTTGCTGGCATCGTGACCGTATTGGTGCTGCTGGTGGCGGCATCGTTATCCGTATTGGTCCAGCCAGCAACCAGGTTGCCAGCCGCCGGAGAGGCTGTCAGGGTGACAACTGTGCCTGAATTGAATTCCCCAGCGCTGCACCCGGAGGAGTTGGAGGGGGATAGGGATGGCACAGCTCCGGAACCGGAGCCGCCGGCCTGTGGCGTGAGGACGTAGCAATTTGTCCCCGAGATCTCGTATGTCACACTGACGGTGTGGTCGTTGGCGGGCATCGTCAACGTATTGCCGATAGCAGAACTTGCGTCATTATCCGTACCAGACCAGCTGAGGACCGCCCAGCCGCCGTCCGGGTTGGCTGTCAGGGAGATAGTTTCTCCGGCGGTGTACGAACCGAGACTGCAGCCGCTCGAACCGGCCGGGGAGACGGCAGGATCTGAACCATTGCCGGTGTGGCTGGTCCCAAGCGTGTAGCAAGTGCCGCCGCCACCGCCTCCTCCGCCGCCGCCACCCCCACCACCGCCGCCACCGCTGACGATCTGAGCGCCTTTGACGATCGTGCGGCTGGAGGATGAGAGCATATCGAAGGGAGTGATATTGAGGCCCATATAAGTGATCAGCGGGCGGTATTGGTGTGAGACGGTGACTACGATCCGGTCACCGAATTCGATGGTATCGGCGCCGTTCTCCGCAGCCAGCGCGGTGCAGGAAGCATATTCCACCGAAGTGTCCGGACCGCTGTCGTATGTGATGGTGAAATCGCCGGAATCCATTCCCGCCCAGGAACCAACGCGCAGGCCGGCATTTACAATCCCGGCACAATCATAATAACGCTGGCCGGAGACATCCCCCGTGCCGACAGCGATACCATAACGGGCTGCTTCGCGGCTGGCAGAGTTAACAGCAGAATAGGAAAAAATTAAAAAGCCAAATTCGATCAGGCCGAAGGTGATCAACAGGACGACCGGCAAGGTGATCGCAAATTCGACCATGCCCTGCCCTTTGTGCTGCTTTGGTTTTCGATTAAGTAGCGACATAATCCACCTACCAATCCTTACGGGTAAAAAAACTTTCTTTCCATATATAAGAATAACAAATTTTAATCATATTTCAACATGACCAGGGTATTATCTGACCTCTCCTATCAATACTGTAATGTATCCCCGAAGAATGCGCAATAGGCGCCTGACCACTAAATAAAGGGGATTTCCAGCAAATTTTGCAGCCGCGAGATGACCACCAACAGCAGCAGCGCGCCGGCGTTGGTGGCGACATGCATGAAGATCGAGATCCACAGCGAGTGGGTGCGTTCCACGGCGTAGGCCATCGCCAGACCCATGACAAAGCTGGAGAGGACCACAGCCAGCGAGTCGAAGTGGGCCAGGCCAAACAGGGTGGAACTGATCAGGATGGCCCCGCGCACACCGGTTTTCTGGCGGAAGAAGTCGTACAGCAGGCCGCGGAAAAAAAGTTCCTCGGCGATGGGGGCCAGCACTCCAATCCCGATGATGAGCAGCAGCGCGCCGTACCAGGTATCGAAGCCGACCGAAAACAGGCCTTCCCGCATTGCCAGGCTGGTGATCTCCCCGTTGACCAGGTACTCGATCCCGAGGGCGAGACCACCGGCCAACATCCTGAACGGCAGGATGCCGATGGCCAGCGCAGTCCCAATCAGGGCGGTCCGCCAGAGATCATCCGGGAGGGGGACCAGGCCGAACGAGCGCCAGGAAACCTTACGCCGGAGAACCCCAAAAGCCCACACGCTGCCGGTCAGGACGAGAAAGTTGGCTCCGGCGATCAAGACCGTGACCCACAAACCGGGCTCGCTGAAGAGCGAACCGATCAGCAGGCCGACGAGAAAGAACAGCCCGACCCCGCCAAAGAGGTAAAGGGTCAGGTCAGGCCAGACTGCCGGGCGGAGGGATGCGCGGTCGAAGGGCGTGTCCGGATCGGTGATGGAATCGGTCATGGCTGGGCTCCTGTGAGGTGATCTTCAGGCATATTGTACGCTGAATTGAGAGAATGGACAATTTGGGGAGGAAGCCAGGTTAGTGGCGTATGATCACCCTGTGATAGCGGGCTGCGGGAGCGGCTGACGGCGAGCCAGGTAGAGGAAGAACAGCGTACCGAGCAGGCCGATCAGGCCGCCGCCCAGCCAGGTGGCGCGCGGTGAGATATTGTCGTTGAGCACTCCTCCGATCAGTGGGCCGATGCCAGCGGCGACCTGCCAGGTGATGGAATACATGCCCATATACCGACCGCGCATATCCGGCGGGGCCAGGTTGGCGGCAATGGTCGTCGAGGTCGGGACCAGCAGCAGTTCGCCTAAGGTGAGGATGACCATACTGGCCCAAAAAGCCCAAAACGAGGCGCCGAAGGCGATGCTGGCGACAGCCAGAGCATAGAGGAAGGTCCCGGCCGCCAGGACGATCTGCGGTTGGCGGTGTTTGGTGCGGGCAGTGACGGCGACTTGCAGAGCGACGACCATCAGGGCATTGGTCATGGGGATAAAGCCGAACTCGCGCTCGGTCAGGCTGAAATTTTCGGTGACGTACACACCCATCAGCACCCAGACCATGGTGGCGCACATCTGGGCGAAGGTGAAACCGAGAACGATGTTCATGAACGGTTTGTCACCGAAAATGCGGCCATACCCGGCGAAGGGATCCCTGACGGAAGTAGATTCAAGGACCTCGGGCCGAGTCTCCCGGGCGAGGACAGCGTACAGGATGGCGGCCAGCAGCAGCCCGACAAAAGCCGCTTGGAACGAGATCGCGTAAGAGCGGGCAGCCAGGAACCCGCCGATGGCTGGGCCGAGGGCGATGGCGGCATTCTGGCTCATACGGGTGAGGGCATAAGCGTCAATGCGCTTCTCAGGGGCGATCAGATCGGCCTGCATGGCATCGGCCGCCACCGGATACAGCGGTGTGATCGCGCCTCGTAAGGCCATGATGATGGCAAAGACGAGCAGGCTGTCGGCTCGGTTCATCCAGAGAAAGGCGACCCCGGTCCAGGCGAGGCTGAAGACCATCGTCCACTTGCGGCCGGCGCGGTCGATGATCGGGCCGCCGACAAACGAGAACACCAGCGCGGTGATGGCGTAGATGGTCATCAAGCCGGCTACCTGGGTCATCGGGATGCCGAGCTTGCCCTTGACGTAGATCGTCAGGAAAGGCCACACCAGGCTGGTGCCAAGTGTGGAAACAAACAGGCCGCCGAACAGCAGCCAGAACTGGAAAGGGTAAGCCCGCAGCCGGGCGCGCAGGGATGTCAGCATGATCGTTCGCTCCGTAATCGGCGGCAAGTATACAGCAAAAGCGGTGGGTGGGTGAAGAATGGGTTGTGAATCGTGATTGGTGACCTGGCCTCTATTGATGAAGAACTCCATGACCATCAGACTGTCTGACAATCTGACGTTTGTCTCCCCACTGACGAACGACGACTGAACCATCATGGTTTCCTGATTAAAAAGACCGGTGGATGCTATATAATTGGTGATATTGCTTGAAAGGATCGATGATGGTGACAGGATTATTGGAATTCGGCGTCCTGATCCTGCTGGTGCTGCTCAATGGAGCGTTTGCACTGGCGGAGATGGCGGTAGTGACTGCCAAGCAGTTCCGGCTGCAGCAGCAAGTGGAAGCTGGCAAGCGCGGAGCGGATGCCGCCCTGGAACTGGCCGCAGAGCCGGGCGTGTTCCTCTCGACCGTGCAGCTGGGGATCACCTTGATCGGCGTGGCTGCTGGCGCGTTTGGCGGCTCGGCCTTTGCCGAGGAAATTGCCCCGCTGCTGGCTCCCCTGCCGGTGGTTGGCGAGTATGCCGAGGTGATCAGCGTCGGGCTGGTGGTGCTGCTGGTGACCTATCTCTCTCTGGTCTTGGGGGAACTGGTGCCAAAGAAACTGGCGATGAGCGACCCGGAAGGGTATGCCCGACATGTAGCCCCAACGATGAGAACCTTCGCCCGGTTAGGAAGGCCGATCGTGCGGTTCTTGAACTGGTCGACGCGGACCGTGATCCGGATCACCGGAATCGATGTCCCGGTCCCGCTCTCAGTGACGGATGAGGACCTGCGGATGCTGATCGATGAAGGCGCATTGAGCGGGGCGTTGAACCGCAGTGAAGAGCGGATGATGGAACAGGTATTGAACTTCGACGAGTCCCGGATCGAGAGCCTGGTCACCCCGCGCGGCCAGATCGTATGGCTGGACCTGAATGCCGATCAGGAAAACATCCGGGAAACGCTGGTCAAAAACAAGTTCACCAAATACCCGGTGGCACAGGGCCAGTTGGACCGGATCCGGGGCGTTGTCTATGCGCAAGATCTATTGGCTCAATTCCTGACCACAGGCAAATTCGACCTGCTGGAAGTGCTCCACCCGCCGGTGATCATCCCTGAGAGTATGACCATCCTGAAGACCATCGACCGATTGCAGCAAACCCAATCCGGGATCGCCTTTGTGGTCAACGAGTTTGGCGGCGTGGACGGGATCATCGCCGACGATGACCTGATCGAAGCGCTGATCGGGTTTAAGCCCACCACTGCCCCAGGGACAGACCCGGCGATCGTCAAGCGGGCAGATGGCAGCTGGCTGCTGGATGGTTTGCTGCCGCTGACCACTTTCCGCGAATTGATCGGGAAGAAGCCGCTCAGCTCGGAACCCCGGCTGTATCACACTCTGGGCGGGCTGGTGATGACCAAGCTAGGCAAGATCCCGGCAACCGGCGATATGGTGGTGTGGCAGGGTGTCAGCCTTGAGGTGGTGGACATGGATGGCAACCGGGTGGATAAGGTGCTGGCGAAGAAGGTGGATTGATCGATATTTAGCAATTTATGCTGTCCAAACTGGTGTTTGGGCAATTGGCGATCGCATTTCTGGCTCTTAACCTGGTGGTTGGGAGCCAGTTTTTTTGGTCTACCAGCCAATCCAGGCAATAATCGGAGAGCGGTAAGATTCTTTGGTATCAAACAACAGATTGCTACGCCCAACAACTGACGTTGTCGGGCTTGAAATGACAACACTCGCGGATGTCCAATTATTGCCCGCAGCGAAAGAGCGTCACCGGCTGGTTCTGATTCGGGCCGCCATCGTCAGGGGGACCATCTGCACCGGGCTGCGCAGTTTGCGGCTGATCGCCCGCACGGATCGGCTGCGAGGAAAACTGGCGGATGACCGTGCAGGTCTGCGCAGCCCATTGACGGATCTCGCGCTGGTCGCTGCCGGTCATCAGGATGAATTCCAGGTCTCCGGCGGAGACAAGGGCAGCCAGATCATCGGCGTCCACCACCGGATCTCGGCCGTTAAATCCGCCCAGGTACAGCACGCCGCGCCCGGTGGCCAGCACCAGAGGCGAGCCCTGCTGGGAACTGGGGACCGCCACTAGATAACGGCCGCCGTCGTCCTCCGCCACCAGGAAATCCAGCAACGCTTGCTGGCGGTTGACGGAATCATCCTGTGGCTGCGGGCGGTCGGCGCGGGTGTCAAGGTCACCGGCATAGGCGGCCGGCAGGTTGACGTTCGGCTGGTCAGCCGCGACGGTCAGGAAGCTCCAGGAAAATGGGATCAGCAGCTGGCTGGCAAACACCAGACTGACAGCCAGTCCGGAGATGGGCCGGTCGAGGATGGCCACCATGCTGATGACCACGCCCGCCAGCAGCATCAGGGGGGCCAGCCAGATAAATGCCCCGCCAACCTGGTATTGTCCGGCAAGCCAGACCTGGACCGCCAGGGTCAGCCCGGCTGCGAAGATCAACAAACCGGAGGCCAGTGCAGGTTTACGCTCGGCCAGTTGACGCAGATAGTACCAGCCGAGGGCGATCATGCCGGCCAGTGCAGGAGCCAGCATGACGAGGTAATAGGCATGGAAGAAGGCTGCCACACTGAAGAACACCAGGCAAATGACCAGCCAGCCGCCCCACAGCAGCAAGGCTTTGTGCGCAGGGGACTCAAGCGGCAGGCGGATCCGGGCGCTGCCGACCGCCAACACGAGGGAAATCAGGGCGAAGGGCAGCAGCCAGCTGGCCTCATTGGCCAGTTCAGACTGGAAGAAACGGAACAGCCCGGGCGAACCGATCTCCTGGTTGAACATCCCACCGCCCTGCCCCCCGGGAGCGGCATCCGCGGGCTGGGCCGGGAACTGGCCGTCTTGTGGTATCGTTCCGTCCAGCGGTTGGCCATCGGTCTGCGGCCCGGCCGGCTGAGCGGGACCAGTTCCCTGACCGCTCTGGCCGCCAAATAACCGGTTGAGGCCATTGTGCCCGACGATCAGTTCCATGACGGTGTTGTCGGTACTGGAACCGATATACGGACGCTGGTCGGCGGGGACAGCATCCACCGCCAAAGCCCAGGAGAGCGAGACGGCTGCCAGGAGGACTGCGGCCAGCGCCAGGTGGAGCAGTTTGCGCCTCCAACCGTGCTTGCTGACGAAGAAATACAGCGCAAAAAAGGCCGGCAGAGGAAGGAAAACCTGCATCATCTTGATATTGAATCCCAAACCGACCACAAGGCTGCCGAGCAGCAGCAAGGCCAGGCTGCCGCGTTCGGCCGCTTCGATGAAGGCCCAGGCAGCCAGCAGCAGGAAGAAGGTTAGCAGGCTGTCCATGGTGTTGTTGCGCCCGGTGGCATACACCACCGGGATGACGGTCATCACGGCGGCCGCCAGCAAACCAGGACCAGTACCGAGATGACGGCGGATGAGGACGTACATCAGCGGGATGGAGAAGATCCCGGCAAAGATATTGGGCAGGGAAACGGAAAAGCCGCTAACCCCCAGGACGGCGGCAAAGGCGGTTTCGATCCACAAGCCAAGGGGCGGTTTATCCACGGTGACCGAACCACCAGGCTCGGCCGCCACAAAGAAGAAGTTTTGCCACGAATCGAGCATCGCTTCGACGGCGGCGGTGTAGTAGGTATTGGCGTCCCCGATGGCTTCGAGGTTGGAGAAAAAAACGAATGCGGACAACAGCATCAGCGCCGCCAGGATCATCGCGGCGGGTGTGACTCGCCAGAAGATCGGGCGGTCCAGCCATGCGGCGGGGCGGGCAGATCGAGGATCAAGCGCAGCGGTGTTTTCCATGAGCAACTCCTGATAGTCTTATGATTTCTACCGAAAAGCAGGCTCACGCCTGGATGGCCGGTGAGTCCGGTGAACAATCCGGCAGCGGACGTCTCCCGGGGCAATCTGATTATCGTCCGGGGGTGTAGCGCGGCTGTTGCCGGGATGTAATAAAAATGTAAATTCAGTTGGGGGTGTTACAGGGCAGCAGAAACGATCGCTAGGAAAGCGTCCGAGTCCAGGCTGGCACCGCCGACCAGCGCACCATCGATCTCCGGCTGCGAGAGGAAGACAACCGCATTGCCGGCATTGACCGAACCGCCGTACAGCACGCGGATAGCCTGGCCGACCGGTTCGCCAAACAGGCGCACCAGTGCCGGGCGGATGGTGGCAGCGATCAACTGGTTGACGACCTCCGGGGTGGCAGTCTGGCCGGTGCCGATGGCCCAGACCGGTTCGTAGGCGATGACCAGCTGACTGCCGCGGTGGATACCGACCTGCTGCAGTCCGGCCATCAGTTGGGCGTAGATGATCGTTTCAGCCCGGCCGGCCTGACGTTCCGCCAGGGTCTCGCCGACGCACAGGATCGGAACCAGCCCGTGCTGGACAGCCGAGCGGGCCTTGAGGTTGATATCTTCATCCGTCTCCTGGAACAAGGCGCGGCGTTCGGAATGGCCGAGGATGACATACTGGCAAAATTCGGCCAGCATGAGGGGCGAGATCTCGCCGGTGAAAGCGCCCTGAGTGCTGGCGTGCATATTCTGGCCGCCAAGCCGGATCGGGTCGCTGATCAACAGTTTGTGCAGGGAGGAAAGGGCGGTAAAGGGCGGGCAAAGCAGCACTTCCACCCCACCGGCGGGCAGCCGGGTGAGCCCCCAGAGCAGCTTGCGGGCCAGGGTGACGGCCTGCGCTTCGGTCAGGTGCATCTTCCAGTTGCCGGCGATCAGGGGTGTGCGTTTCATGGTTGGGACCAGATCAGTCCAGGGATTCGATGTAGAGGGAGTCCACAATCCCGACTATGACGGAGATGATGCAGCCATCCGGGTTGTTGAGCGCCTGGCGGGCGCCGTTGCCCTCCCGGTTGACCAGCACGGTATCGCCGATGCCAGCCTGAGTATTGTCAATGGCAATAAAATCGCCTTCGGGCGGGTCGCCGGGCAGAGTGAGCGGCTGGACGACCAGCTGGCGGTAATTCTTGAAGTGGGGGTGACTGATCGTCGTCACCACAGTGCCAACAACTTTGCCGAGGATCATATCAGGTGTACTTGTGCATCCCTTTTTTGAGAGTGAAATCGAATTCGCCGTCTGGGCGGACGACCAGTTCGTCGATGACGCCGACCAGAGCCAGATCGACCGGGACAAATTTGTGGATCTCCATCGCCAAAGCAGCCTCACGCGAGCGAACCATGACACAGAGGTCGCCGGGGCCGGCCTGGACGACATCCACGGCCACCTGGAAAGGGCCGACCGGTTTGAGGTAGCGGTCAAGCGGCTCGACCAGCAGGAGCTTCATGCCCTCCAGGTCAGGGTACTTGACGGTACAGACCGCCGTGCCACGCACGCGCCCGAGGATCACTTCACTTGCCTCCGATGCTGCGCACGACCCGCCGGATGATAACCTGGAGCAGCTGGGGATCGACGGAATCGCCGAGTTTGGCCAGCACAGCATCAAAAACACGTTTTTCCAGGTCCGGCGGGGGCGGGGCCAGACGCGCGGCGGCTGGCTGCGAAGCAGGCGGAATGGCTGCGGCGGAAGTTGCGGCAGAGGGTGATCGTTTCTCGGTGATGTACGGCCGGACCGGCGCGCTGGGCGGCTGGTCAAACTCGCGCACCAGTTCAAAGCCAAGCTTGAGGGCGCGCTCACGGCCGAGGTCGGTGACGACGACATCATCATTGACCACCAGAGAGGTGACCCCGCGGTTGTGGAGGTCTTCGATATCTCGTTCGGTGTAGAACACTTTGGGCATAACAAAACTCCGATCGGATCGACTAGCCTTCGACCCCTTCAATGCCATCCAGGGCCTGAATGGCGGCGTCGCGGGCGGTGACCATCTCAGATTCCGTGCCGGACATCCACATACGGCCAAAGCGGCCAACCGATGTGACGTGGATCAGTTTGACGTTGGATTTCTTCTCGGCTTCGTTGGCAGCGTACATGATGTAGGCGGCCGGGGCGACCTCAAGCACGAAGAGGGTCTCGCCCGGGACCAGCATCGAGCCGCGGCGGAAGCGGTTGAGCAGCTGGGCCTGGTAGGGATCGATGCGGGTTATCAGGTTGTCCGAAAAGACTTTCGGCTTGATGCGGTCCTCGCGCTGGAGGCCGAGACGGTCGAGGACGATCTTGCCTGACTCGAGCACAGCGGCCTGGTCGTGCGAGTGGACTTCAAACATGCCGAACTCGCGTTCGACCACCTGGGCGCCGGGCCTGGCCTCGGTTGCCTTGACGGCGATATCCACCATCCGGAAGACCTCGTTGCCGGGGGCCATTTCGACATACAGCGATGCCATGCCCTCCACCAACAGGTCACCTTGGGTGATGGTGCCGACGAAGGCGGCCAGTTCAGACTGCATGCGGTCGAGATAGCAGTACACTCTCAGTTGAAAATTCGATTTTTCCATAATCATTTACCTAACCTTTTTTCATTGACCTGCATTGCCATACCGATCGGCGTGACCCACTGTGGATAATCCGGGACCCAGGCGGGCAGCCCGGTGTACTCCGCCACCACCTCGGCCATGCGATGGAAGCCGCTGGTGCCGCCCACGAGGACCACCTCGGGGACAGCGTAGCCGTCTATATGGCGGGAGATGATACTGGCGACCTTCTCCAGCACGGGGCGGATGGTGGGAAACAACGCCGGCTGGTTCTTCGGGTCCAGCTTGCGGCGTTCTGCCTCGTAAAAGGAGATATTCTCCGCCCCGGCGATGACCAGCGAGAGATGCGTGCCGCCGGTGGCCTCATCGGCAGTGTACACGACCTCACCATCCTGGACCACGGCGATCCCGGTGGTCCCGCCGCCGACATCGACGATCACGCCATCCTGAATGCAAAGAAGCACATTGGCGGCGGTGGGTTCGTCCACCAAGGCGGTGCACTCAAAGCCAGCGGCTTCAACCACATTGCCGGTGGCCCGGACCTCAGCTGGGGGTACGCCGGGCGGGTATCCGCTGGCGGCCAGCCTGAGTTCACGCCCCAGACGGGCCTCGAGCCGGCTTTTCATCTGCCGGACGAGGTCTACCGCGCCGATGTAATCCACCACCAGACCATCCCGGGCAACTTCGGCAAAGGTGTACTCGCCAGCCAGCAATTTGTGCTGGTGGTCAAGGACAACCACTGTCAGATATGCAGTGCCCAGATCGACCCCGGTGTACAGCTGGCCTTCCGGTATTTCGGCAGGCGGGGCCGGGACGGGATCGTCCACCCGGTGGATCACTGCGCTGGCGTGGTTCAGTAGGTCATTCAGCGCAGAGCGGTCCAAGGCAGTTCAGTTATGCCTTGGAAGCCGAACGGCCGCCGATGCTGCCTCTATTGTTTTCGGGCAGGATCATCTCCACATTTTCGTGCGGGCGCGGGATGACGTGGATGGAGACCAACTCACCGACACGCTTGGCAGCTGCACCGCCGGCATCCGTGGCGGCCTTGACCGCGCCGACATCGCCGCGCACCATGACGGTGACGAAACCGCCACCGACGTATTCCGAACCGATCAGGACCACATTGGCGGCTTTCACCATTGCGTCTGCGGCCTCGATCGCTCCGACCAGTCCTCGGGTCTCAACCATGCCGAGGGCGATAAAATTGGGATCTTGCTTTGCCATTTTTTACTCCTATCTGTGTTAGGTATCGTTACCTGCAAATATCGAGAATAATCTCTCGGATATCTCTCTGATCACTTCTTCAGGATCTCAGTCAGCACCGTTTCCACTATGCGCTCGATCTCCTGCACATCCGGGCTATTGACCGGTTGGGTGCCGACCCGTCCGGGCTGGAAGGCGGCATCCGGAGGTTTGGAGGTCTCGTAGGCCAGCCGTTTAATATTGAAGAGGTGGTGGACGGTGATGTTATCGCCGGTGATCGAGCCGCCGACGCCGCCGGAACCGAGCGTGAGCGAGGGGCGGATGCTGGTGGTCAGACCGATGGCCCCGAGGGTGCCCATGGTGTTGACCGCGATGCGGAAGACCGGTTTTTCCAAGCCAAAGCGCATGACGATGTCGGCGTTCTCGGCGTGGATGATCAGGCTGTGGCCGCGGCCGCCGAAGTTGATCAATTCAATCGAACGGTCACAGCCGTCCTCCCAACCATCGCAGACGTAGAAACCAAGCACGGTTGTGAGCTTCTCACGCGAGAGCGGTTCTTCGCGTCCGACGCGGTCAAGATCGGCGACCAGGATGCGGGCGGTATCGGGAACATGGAACCCGGCCATGGCGGCCAGGTACTGGGGCGATTTGCCGACCGTCTGGGCGTTGATCGCGCCGTTGGGATAGAAGAGGGTGCTTCGCAGGGCGTCGGCCTGGGCCGGGGTGACCCAGTAAGCGCCCTCGGCCTGCATCAGTTCCTTCAATCGGGCGGCGATCGGACGGTCGGCGACCACGGCCTGCTCGGTGGCGCAGATGACGGAATAATCGAAAGCCTTGCTGCCGACGATGTAGCAGGCAGCCCGCTCCAGGTTGGCGCTGCGATCGACATACACGGGGACATTGCCGGGACCGACGCCGTAGGCCGGTTTGCCCTTCGAGTGGGCTGCCCGGACCATATCCGAGCCTCCGGTGGCCAGGATGACGGCGGTATAGCGGTGGCTGAGCAGTTCATCGGTACCCGCCAGGCTGATCTCGTTCATGCACTGGATCAGTCCGGCCGGCGCACCGGCGGACTCAGCGGCATCAGCCATCAGGCGGGCAGTTTCGTAGCAGCAGCGGGCTGCCGAGGGATGCGGGGCGACCACGATCCCGTTGCGGGCCTTGACCGACATCAGGATCTTGTTCATGACGGTGGATGTCGGGTTGGTGCTGGGGGTCAGTGCAGCGACCACGCCCATCGGCCAGGCGATCTCGTAGACGCGGGCGGCAGGATCGTGGTGAACGACACCGACCGTTTTGAGATCCCGGATGCTTTCCCAGACAACCCGTGAACCGAACTCGTTCTTGATCTTCTTGTGCTCAGGGACACCGTACCCGGTCTCTTCGGAGGCCATGCGGCCAAGACGCTCGGATGCGCCAAAGGCGGCATCGGCCATCGCCTGGCAGACACGGTCAACCTGCTCCTGAGTGGCATTGGCCCACTGCAGCTGGGCTGCGCGGGCCGCGGTGACCATCTGGCGGGCCTGCTGGATCGAGCGGAGATCTTTATCAAATCCGGTCATAGGCTAATCCTGTCGGGTCACTCCTTGCGGTAAGTGACTTCGTGGTTGGTCTCAAGATGGTCGATAACTGCCATGATGACAGCATCGACCGGGCGGTTCTTGGTCAGCTCGGTCTGGCGCCCGCTGGAGCCATGGGCGGTCAGGACCAGGTCGCCGACGCCGGCATCGAGGGTATCGACGGCCACGTAGGGCTTGCCGTAGGGAACACCGTCGATATCGGCCGGGCGCAGGATCAGCAGCTTGCGCCCGACAAGGGTTTCGTCCTTGATAGTTGAAACGGTAGTCCCGATAACCCTGGCGATCAGCATAATCGGCTCCTAAGCGTGCTTCCTGAACACGATCTTTTTATCGAGTTCGAGATGGTCGATGACCGCCATGATGACGGCATCGACGGGGGTTTCTTTGGTCAGGGGGGTCTGGCGGGCGGCCGAACCATGGCAGGTGAGGACGAGGTCGCCGGTGCCGGCATCCACCAGATCAATGGCGACATACGGCTTGCCGATGTCCTGCTTGCCGGCCGGATCAGTATCCTGGCAGATCAAGAGCTTGGTATTGGCAACCTTGGGGTCCTTGATGGTGGAAATGGTCGAGCCGACCACGCGGGCGATCTTCAAGATGGACTCCTAATAAGCCTTCGATTCGGCGGAGGCAGGTGCGGCGGGCGACTCCTCTTCACCGCGCGAGCCTTTGACGATCTTGACCCCGGCGCTGGCTCCAAGACGGGTAGCGCCGGCCTTGACCAGGTTGCGGGCGTCCTCAAAGTTGCGGACCCCGCCGGCGGCTTTGATGCCCATGCTGGGGCCAACCACCCGGCGCATCAGGGCGATATCTTCGACCGTTGCGCCGCCGCCGGTGAACCCGGTGGAGGTCTTGACGAAATCCGCGCCGGCCTCCTTCGAAAGCAGGCAGGCTTTGACCTTCTCTTCATCGGTCAGCAGCGAGGTTTCGATAATAACTTTGACGATGGCATTGGCAGCGTGAGACGTGCGCACGACCTCGCGGATATCCCGGGCCACCAGGGTGTAGTCCTCGGCTTTGAGCGCGCCGATGTTGATGACCATATCGATCTCGGTGGCGCCGGCGTGGATGGCCTGCTGGGCCTCAAAGGCTTTGACCTCCGGGGAGGAAGCGCCGAGCGGGAAGCCGATCACGGTGCAGACCTTGACCCTGGTGCCCTGCAGCAGATCGGCGCACAGTTTGACATGGGTCGGGTTGACGCACACAGAGGCAAATTCGTATTTGCGGGCCTCGTAGCACAACTGGGCGATCTGGTCGGCAGTGGCATCCGGCTTGAGCAGGGTGTGATCGATCAGACTGGCGACGTTGGGGTCTTCCGGGATGCCGCCGAGAGTGGAAGTCAGGCGGGAAGCGCCGGCATCGACGACCTCGCCGGCGCGGTTGAAGCAGGTCTTGACACAGATGCCATTGGCGCATTCCTCCGTGCAGGACTCGCCGTGCTTGGCGGGCCGGGCCTGTTCCTGTTCACGGATGGCGATCAGCACCTCACGGGTGATGATCTCGACCAGGTTTTTGACTTCGGATTCATTCAATAACGGTGTCATATGTTCTTCTCGATCTGCATAATCTTGTCGACCCGGCTGGCATGACGCCCTCCGGCAAATTCAGTTTCCAGAAAGGTGACGGCGATCTGGCGGGCCAGGCTGGGGCCGATCAGGCCAGCGCCGAGGGTGAGCATGTTGGCGTCGTTATGCTCGCGGGCATTATTGGCGGTGGCATGGTCGTAGCACATGGCACAGCGCACCCCGGCGACCTTGTTGGCCGCCATACTGGAGCCGATGCCAGCCCCGTCGATCATGATGCCGCGCCAGGCGTTGCCAGAGGCTACCTTTTCAGCGACCGCGCGGGCAAAATCGGGGTAATCGACAGAGTCCGGGCTGAATGTGCCGCAGTCGTCCACCTGGTAGCCCTGCCCGGAAAGGAATTCGATCAGGTCTTGCTTCATGGCAAAGCCACCGTGATCAGCGCCAAGCGCCACCACCCGGCCCTGACTGGCAGGCAGGGAGGTTGACGGGGCAGGCTGAGATGCGGCCGCCGGGGACTGCAGCAGGCGGGAGACGACTTCGTCCACGATCTTGCGGATCTCGGGATCACTTAACTCGGTCATCGATCACTCCTGCCCCCCGCTCACCTGGATCGGGGATCGCTCAAAGATGTACGGCTGGCTGACGGAATTGGCTTTGAGTTGGGTGTAGAACTGGAACCGGTCACCGCGAAACTCAGAATCGACATATTCTATCACCTGGTCGTCCTCGGTGTAGGTTTCACGGTGGAAGACCAGGACAACGGCCGGCTGGTCCATGTGCAGCAGGCGGGCAACGTGATCGGTAGCCAGTTCGGCCAGGATCTCCTGCTCGGCGTAATGGGGTTTCATCTGGTAATGCTCGGAGAGCACGGCATACAGGGATTCGCGGGCGAAATCGCGCTGGAGAATGCCGCGGCACAAGCGGTGCGGCAGGTAAGCGCGCTCGTTGGCGACCGGTTCGTCATCCAGCAGGCGCAGGCGGTGGATGAAAGCCACCTCGGCTCCCAATTGCAGGCGCAAGCGGCGGGCCAGGAAGGGATCGGCAGGGATAATGCGGGCTTCGAGCAGTTGGGTAGATGTTTCTCGGCCGTACAGCTCCATTTCTTGGGAGAAACCGAGCAAATAATTGGCGGTCTTGGAAAGGCGGCTGGCATCGACAAAGGTACCAACCCCCTGGACGGTGCGGACGATCGACTGGTCGGCCAGCTCGCTGAGGGCGTGGCGGACGGTGTTGCGTCCGACCTGATAGAGCCGGACAAGCTCACTCTCGGAGGGCAGCCGCTGGCCAGGTTTGTAGACGCCCTCTTCGATCTGCTGCAGAATGGCATCGGCAACGATCTGATAGAGCGGTTTGGCCTGATTGCTGTTGAGCGGGTGCATCTATACCTGCCTATACCTACTTATACCAACTTGTTCCATACTCAGGATACAGGATTTTGGGGGAAAAGTCAAGGAGAAAGGCAGTAATGTGCAACGAGTAATGAGTAATGAGGGCACTCACCCCGGCGCCGCATTGCAAGGCCACCCTCTCCCGCGAAAATGAGGTAATGGGGATATTCCTGGTCCACCGAGACCCAATTGCCAGGACCAATACCATTTTGGCACTATTGTTGTGGCATCCGGTATAATCTTCCGCATGTTCAAGAATGTGGAGGAGTTCCAGGAGCGCGGGTCGCTCTCATCCAGTAGTTTCAAGATCTCGATCCCGGTGTTTGAAGGGCCGCTGGACTTGCTGCTGAAATTGATCGAGCAGGCCGAACTGGATATCACCAGAGTGGCCCTGGTGGAAGTGACCGGGCCGTTCCTGGCCTATGTGCGGCAGATCCAGACCGAGAAGGCCGAGGAGGTCTCCAGTTTCCTGGTGATGGCGGCCCGGCTGATGCAGATCAAATCGGAAGCGCTGCTGCCCCGCCCTCCTGAACGTGAACCGGGGGAAGAAGACCCGAGCACAGAACTGATCAACCAGCTGGTATTGTATAAAAAGTTCAAGGAGATCGCCCAGATCCTGAACGAGCGCAACGAGAGCGGTATGCGGACCTATTTGCGGCTGGCAAAACCGCCAAAACTGGAAACGAAACTGGAGGAAGACCAGTTCACGCTGCAGGACCTGATGGCCGCGGCCCAGCATGCGCTGCAGATCCTGGAGGAGAAAGAATCGGTCGATACCGTCATCCGGACGCCGCGCATCACGATCCAGGAAAAGATCAGCCACATCCACAGCGTGCTGAGCAGCCGCGGGAATGCTTCATTCTCCGAGATGCTGGGGGCGGATTACACCCGGGTGGAGGTGGTGGTGACCTTCCTAGCGTTGCTGGAACTGGTGCGGCGGTACCGTATCCGGGCGGTGCAGGACGAGACCTTCTCCGAGATCCGGCTGGAACTGGCCGAGGACTGGTCGGAGGATGAGATCACCGACCTGGACCTGGAAGACTGAGAAACCGAAAATCTGCCCGCTGAAACTCGGGCGTTTTTTATCCATTACCAATACCTAAAGGACAACCCGATGCCCAACCGACTGGCGAACGAAAACTCCCCTTACCTGTTGCAGCACCAGCACAACCCGGTGGACTGGTATCCGTGGGGGGAGGAGGCGCTGGAAAAAGCCCGGCGAGAGAACAAACCGATCTTCCTGAGCATTGGCTACGCCGCCTGCCACTGGTGCCATGTGATGGAGCGCGAGTCTTTCGAGGATCAGGAAACCGCCGACATCCTGAACGAGCAGTTCGTCAGCATCAAAGTTGACCGGGAGGAGCGTCCGGACCTGGACGATATCTATATGAGCGCGGTGGTGGCGATCTCCGGGCAGGGCGGCTGGCCGATGAGTGTGTTCCTGACTCCTGAGGGAAAACCGTTCTTCGGTGGGACCTACTTCCCGCCGGAGAGGATGTACGGCCGGCCCTCCTTCAAGGAGGTGCTGGCGAGCGTGCACGCATTGTGGGAGGAGAAAGCCGGCGAGGTGAAAGAGTCGGGCGAGAGCCTGAGACAGCATATCCAGGCCCGCTCAGCCCTGCCAACGCCGGATGCAAGCGCCGGGCTGCGCGTTGGGACGCTGGAGGCGGCGGTCAGCAAGATGCGGAAAGAATATGACTGGCAGAACGGCGGCTGGGGGGCAGCACCGAAGTTCCCGCAGCCGATGACTGTGCAATTTCTGCTGCGGCGGACCAGCCGGGGGGATGAAAAAGCCGGGGAAGCCGCCCTGCACGCCCTGGAAGCAATGGCCAAAGGCGGGATGTACGACCTGGTGGGGGGCGGGTTCGCCCGGTACAGCGTCGATGACCACTGGCTGGTGCCGCACTTTGAAAAGATGTTGTACGACAATGCCCAGCTGGCACGGGCGTATTTGCAGGCCTGGCTGATGAGCGGGAATCCGCATTTTCGGCAGGTGTGCGAGGAGACGCTGGATTTCGTACTACGGGAGCTGACCGACCCTAAAGGCGGATTTTACAGCAGTATTGATGCCGATTCGGAGGGTGAGGAAGGGCTGTTCTACACCTGGACGTACGCGGAAATCAGCGATCTGCTGGAGAAAGAGGAACTGGCCGCGCTGGAAGAAGCCTATACCGTTCCGTCCAACGGCAACTTCGAGGGCCGGATCGTCCTGCAGCGGCGGAAAAAGCCGGAGGACCTGACCGAACTGGAACCGGTGTTGAAGAAAGTGCGGGGAAAATTGTTCGAAGCGCGCGGCGGGCGGGTGCGACCGGCCACGGATGACAAGGTGCTGACCGCCTGGAACGCCTGGATGGCAACCGCATTTGCCGAAGCCGCCCGCTACCTGGGGCGGGAGGACTACCTGCAGGCGGCCCGGCGCAACCTGACCTTCCTGACCACCGAGATGATGGCTGACGGGCGGCTGCTGCGGTCATGGCGGAAGGGCAATGCCCGACACCAGGCGTACCTGGAGGACTATGCCAGCCTGGTCTTGGCGCTGCTGGCGCTGTACCAGAGCGACCCGGACACCCGCTGGTTCGGGCTGGCGGCCAAACTGACCGAGACGATGCTGGCAGAATATTATGTGGAAGGCGAAGGCTTTTATGACACCGCCAGCGACCACGAAGCGCTGATCCTGCGGCCGCAGCAAAGTCAGGACAACGCCACCCCGTCCGGGGGCAGCCTGGCAATCCAGGCGCTGCTGAAAATGGCAGCCTATACCGGAGAGAGCCGCTTCCGGGCGATCGCCGAGGCCATCATCGGGCCGATGCAGGCGGCGCTGGCAGAGTATCCGACCGCGTTTGCCAACTGGCTGACCGGGCTGGATTTTGCGCTGGCGCAGGTGCGGGAAGTGGCGATCATCGGCGACCCGGAAGCGGCGGATACCCGGGCGCTGGTCAGTGGGTTGTGGTCGGAATTTCGGCCGGATGTGGTGGCGGCGGTCTCAGGGTATCCGCCGGATGAGCAAGCGCCGGCGGTACTGAAGGACCGTACACTGGTGGAGGGGAAGGCGGCAGCGTATGTGTGCCAGGATTTTGTCTGCAAACAGCCGGTGACCGAGGTGGAAGCGCTCAAAGAGATGCTTGAGGGATGAATCAGGCACCTGGGTGCCGGGTGAACAGTCACCATCTGCAACACAGACAATCCGACCAATGAGATAACACTTGCCTTATTAGACCATTTGTTCTATAATGGTGGTATGGATACGATCGCGCAGTTGTCCCTGCTGAATGTGAATGCCAGCCTGGAGGCAGAAAGCCCGCGGGAAAAGCCGGCCTGCTTCAGGGGCAAGCCGACCGACCTGCCGATCACCAACGCCGCCCTGCCCAACGGTCAGACAATCATTTTACTCAAGGCGATGGTGACCTCGGCCTGTGAGCGGGACTGCTATTACTGCCCTTTCCGGGCCGGGCGCGACTTTCGACGGGCAACCTTCACGCCGGACGACCTGGCGCGCGATTACATGACGCTGTACTACGCCAAAGCAGTGGAGGGGTTGTTCCTCAGTTCGGGGATCATTGGTGGCGGGGTGCGGATCCAGGACCGGATCATTGCCACGGCCGAACTGCTACGCCTAAAGTACGCCTACAAAGGTTACATCCATGCCAAGATCATGCCGGGCGCTGACCGGGACCAGGTGCGGCGATTGATGGAACTGGCCGACCGGGTCTCACTGAACCTGGAAGCGCCCAATCCCGACCGGCTGGAAAAACTGGCCCCCAAAAAAGATTTCATGGATGAACTGATCAAGCGGCTGATGTGGGTAGAGCAGATCCGACAGTACGAGTCACCGTTCAAAGCCTGGAAAGGCACCTGGCCATCGTCTGCCACCCAGTTTGTGGTCGGGGCGATCGGTGAGACCGATCTGGAACTGATCAGCACCAGCGAGAAGATGTACAAACATGCCAGACTGCGGCGGGTGTATTACTCCCGCTTCACGCCCCAGGCAGACACGCCGCTGGAGGACCACCCGGCCGAGAACCCATGGCGGCAGCACCGGTTGTACCAGTCCTCATTCCTGCTGCGGGATTACGGCTTTCAGATGGAGGAACTGCCCTTCGACCAATCCGGCAACCTGCCGCTGCACACCGACCCCAAATTGGCGTGGGCGCAAAGCCACCTAGCCGGGCAGCCGGTGGAGGTCAATACCGCCGACCAGGCCGCCTTGCTGCGGGTGCCGGGGATCGGGCAGACCGGTGCAGAACGGATCACAGCGGCACGCAAGGTGCGGGCGATCAGCGGGCTGCAGCAGCTCAAAGCGATGGGGATTGATGCCAAACGGGCTGCGCCGTTCGTGCTGTTGAACGGCAAACGGCCGGAATTCCAGTTGGGGATGATCTAGTTCGGGAACAGGAAGGGCAGTTTGTCCTGCCAGACGTAGTCCGGGACGACGTAAATGATTGCAGCGGCGATGAAAGCCAGCAGGGTGACCACCATCGTCAGGAAGGGCAGCCAATCAGCCAGGACCCGGCCTCGCGGGGTGGCCGCAAGGATTTTATATCGCCACCAGGTTAACAGACGAAACAACCCATAGAAAAGTGCCAGATAAAGTGACACCCAGAGCGTACCCAGCCAGAGAGGCGGTTTCTCCGGCAGTCCGGGGATCAGATAAAACAGAGGGATTGCAACCAGATGGATCCAAAATGCCTCCAGGGCGCGTTCACCCATCGGACGGAAGAACCAGCCAACCAGTTTATCGAGAGGCTTCCAGAAATATGTCAGGAACAGCAGATAGACTCGCAGATAGAAAAAGGTCAGCAACAAGTTCAGGAGTGGGAAATAATCCATCCGTGTGGCGAGATCGTAGGATTCCAGCCATCTCCAGCCCGGCACCTGGTTGACATGGATATAGATGAATCCAACAATGCCGGCCGCGCCGAACGCCATGATGATCGCATCCATGAGGACATAGCGGCGGCGAGAGTGCCACCAGTCTTCGATCTGGTGATTGTGATAGCCGAGGACCATGGCCAGGAAAAAGACCGGGTTGTTGAAACCGAGATGCCGGAAGGTGGCAAAAGGCAGCCGGGTCAACTCAGGGTCCAGGTAGCTGAGCAGGTAGATCCCCATCGACACGGCAACCACGTACCAGGTACGCCCCGTTTGCAGCGCCCACATGGCAAACACGGATGCCGCCAGGAAGAAGACGTACAGAATGAGGATATTCGAAAAATGAAAAGAGTCCATCAGGGTGAGGATGCGCACCACCCAATCTGTGATATCGCGGAAATAGACAAAGGGCAGTTCACCCCATACCCGGACGCGGGCGAGCAAGAGCGCAGCCCCGAAGCCGAAGGCGATCGACACCGTCACCAGGTACACCTGCCAGGTGCGGCGGACAATCCTATCCATGGTGACCTGGAACTGGCGGCCAACACTGACCAGGCCAAGCAGAAAACCTGACATAAAGAAGAACATCTCGGTAACGCTGGTGAGGAATTGGCTGTTCCCGTACAGGTAATCATAGTATGATGCGATGCTGACATGCGCCACGGACATGCCGAAGATGGCAAAGCCGCGCAACCAGTCGAAACGCAGGTCTCGTTTTCCAGCGTTTTCGTATTTCAGAGAAGATATCATTCCAGGTCTCCCATCCATGCCTAATTTTACCTAGTTAATCGCAATCGAGGAAACATCTGAGAAATCCTTCGGCTCGACGGGAAAAGGCTGCAATCGGGTAAAATGGAATGGATGCGGAATTAAATCTCAAAGGAAAATACTATGCGCATTGGCGTCGATATTGGCGGGACTTTCACCGACTTTGTGATCTTTGATCCGGACACCCGCCAGGTGGAGACCTTCAAACTGCCCTCAACGCCCCACAATCCGGCCGAGGCCATGCTTGCCGGTTTGGCGCGCATCGGCGGCAACGACAAGCGGCAGATCATCCACGGCACGACGGTGGCGACCAATGCCCTACTGGAAGGCAAAGGAGCTGTCACCGCGCTGGTGACGACCGAGGGGTTTCGGGATGTGCTGGAGATCGGGCGGCAGAACCGGCCGTATTTATACGACCTGAGCGCAGCCCGGCCCGAACCGCTGGTGCCGCGCAGCCGCCGCTTTGAAGTCCGGGAACGAGTCAATCAGCGGGGGGAGACGCTGATCCCGTTGGACGAAGCTGCCCTGCCCAAACTGGTGGAAGCCATTCGGGCAAGCGGCGCGGAATCGGCGGCAGTGTGCCTGCTGTTCTCGTTTCTGTACCCGGAGCATGAGGCGGCGATCGGGCAGGCGCTAGAAGCGGCCGGCTTGTTTGTCTCGCTGTCCAGCGAAGTGCTGCCGGTCTTCCGTGAATACGAACGCACCGCGACGACTGCTGCCAATGCGTATGTCTCTCCGGTGATGAGCCACTATCTGCACACACTGGAGGACAGCCTGCAAGCCGACGACTTGCAGATCATGCAGTCGAACGGCGGCAGCATCCGGCCGGAGACCGCCCGTAAACATGCTGTGCGCTGCCTGCTGTCCGGGCCGGCTGGCGGGGTGGTCGGCGCAGAAGCGGTCGCCCGGCAAACCGGCTTTGTCCAACTGATGACCTTCGATATGGGCGGCACTTCGACCGATGTCTGCCTGTACGATGGCAGGATCCAGACGACCAATGAGGCCATGATCGGGAATTTCCCGATCGGGGTGCCGATCATCGATATCCACACCGTTGGGTCTGGAGGCGGCTCGATCGCCATGGTGGATGCCGGAGGTGCGCTGCGGGTTGGCCCGCTCAGCGCCGGTGCTGACCCAGGGCCGGCCTGCTACGGGCGCGGCAGCCTGCCAACCGTGACCGATGCCAACCTGGCGCTGGGACGGCTGGCGGCGGACCTGTTCCTGGGCGGAGAGATGCCGCTGGCTGCCAACCGGGCAGTCCAGGCAGTCGAGTCAATCGGCACCCAACTGGACCTGAGTGTGGAGCAAGCTGCCCTGGGGATCGTCCAGGTGGTGAATGCGCATATGGCCCGGGCGCTGCAGGTGATCTCGATCGAGCGCGGGCACGACCCGCGCGATTTTGTGCTGCTCTCTTTTGGCGGGGCCGGCGGGCTGCACGCCTGCGACCTGGCCCGCAGCCTGGGGATCCCGAAAGTGCTGGTTCCGCCGCAGGCGGCAACCTTTTCGGCGCTGGGGATGGTGATGGCAGATGTGGTGCGGGATTACTCGCAGACAGTCATGCTGCCGGGAGATACCGCCCAGGAGACGATCCGGGAACGCTTCCAGCCGCTGCAGGGCGCGGCCCGGGAAGACCTGGCGGCGGAAGGATTTGGGGATGATCGGACCACGCTGGCCGAAACCCTGGATATGCGCTACCGCGGCCAGTCCTTCGAGATCAATGTGCCCGTCTGTACGGATGTGGTCGAGGAATTCCACCGGCGGCATGCGGACAGTTATGGTTACGCCAACCCGTCGGCGCAGGTCGAGATCGTCAATCTGCGGGTGCGGGCCACCGGACAGGTCGAAAAACCCGAATTCGGGCGGCTGCCAGCCGGCAGGCATGAGGAGAGCGATGCCCGGATCGGGGAGCGGCCGGTGATCCTGGTCTCCGGCCGGCGGGAAGTACCGTTCCTGGCGGGAGAGAATCTGTCGGCTGGCCAGCGTGTACAGGGTCCGGCGGTGATCGTGCGGGTCGATACCACCATCCTGCTGGAAGAAAACGACCGGGCAGAAGTGGACGATTTTGGCAATTTGATCGTGGAGGTGGGGCAGCATGGCTGAGCACGGTTACGACCCGATCAAACTGGAGATCTACAAACACCTGTTTGCGGCCATCCCGGAGGAAATGGGGGCCGTGCTGCAGAAAACGGCCTACTCTCCGAACATCAAAGAGCGGCGGGATTTCTCCTGCGCGCTGTTCGATGCCGAGGGATGGATGATCGCCCAGGCGGCGCATATCCCGGTGCACCTGGGGGCGATGCCGCTCTCGGTGCAGCAGGCGCTGGATATCCTGGCGCTGAACGAGGGCGATGTGATGGCCCTGAATGACCCCTACCGGGGCGGGACGCACCTGCCGGATATCACGATGGTCTCACCGGTGTATGTCGATGGCCGGCTGGTTGGATTTGCGGCCAATCGGGCGCACCACGCCGATGTGGGCGGGATGTCGCCGGGCTCGATGCCGATCGCCCGCGAGCTGTACCAGGAAGGTCTGATCATCCCGCCGGTTCGGCTGGTGCAGGGCGGCGAACTGAACCAGGGGGTATGGGAAATGATACTGGCGAATGTGCGCACCCCGGATGAACGGGCCGGCGACCTGCAGGCGCAGTTAGCGGCCAACCAGCGGGGCGTTTCCCGGATGGCGGGATTGGTGGCGCGGCACGGCCGGGAGGAGATCGAGGCTTACAGTGGTCACCTGCTGGCGTACAGCGAGCGGATGACCCGCCACCTGATCGCCAGCCTGCCGGAAGGGCGGTATGAATTTGAGGATCGGCTGGACGATGACGGAATTTCGGGAATGCCGGTCGCGATCCGGGCCGCGGTGAGCATCCTAGGCGACCGGGCGGAAGTGGATTTCAGCGGGAGCGCGCCGCAGCAGCAAGGCAGCATCAATGCGGTGCTGGCGATCACACTCTCGGCGGTGAATTATGTCTTTCGCTGCCTGCTGGGTCTTGATGTGCCCAACAACAGCGGGTGTATGGCTCCGATCAAGGTGATCGCGCCGGAAGGCTCGGTGGTGAATGCCCGCAAACCGGCCCCGGTAGCTGGCGGGAATGTCGAAACCTCCCAGCGGATCGTGGATGTACTGCTGGGAGCGCTGGCCCAGGCTGCTCCTGCCCGCATCCCGGCGGCCAGCCAGGGCACGATGAACAACACCCTGATCGGTGGCTGGGACCAGGGACGGGATAAGGCTTTTTCCTATTACGAGACCATCGGGGGCGGGGGCGGCGCGCTGCCGGAGCTGGACGGGGCCACCGCGGTGCATACTCATATGACGAACACTCTCAACACCCCGGTGGAAGCTTTGGAGTATGCCTACCCTTTCCAGGTGCTGCGGTATGCCATCCGGGAAGGGAGCGGCGGGCTGGGGCGGCGCAGGGGCGGTGACGGGATCATCCGGGAACTGAAGATGCTCGGTCCGGCACAGATCAGCCTGCTCTCCGACCGGCGGCAGACCCGTCCGTATGGATTGGCGGGCGGCGAAGGGGGCAAGCCAGGGCTGAATTTGCTGATCCGGGAAGGGCGGTCCTCCCATCTGCCGGGAAAAGGGACTTTCGATCTGCTGCCGGGGGATTTCCTCTCGATCCACACCCCTGGTGGCGGCGGATTTGGTGACAAGAACAAACCTGACTCAGGAGGTTAGCCATGTGTGGCAGATTTACATTAACCGTTGATGCGGACAGCATCCAGACCTACTTCCCGTGGCTGGAGCAAGTCCCGACGCAGATCGCCCCGCGCTACAACATCGCCCCGACCCAGCCGATCGCGGTGGTGCCCAATGATGGGCGCAACGCCGTCGATCATATGGTGTGGGGGCTGATCCCGTTCTGGGCGAAAGACCCGAGTATCGGCAGCAAAATGATCAACGCCCGCTCGGAGACCCTGGCGGAGAAGAACTCCTTCAAGAACCCATACAAACGGCGGCGCTGCCTGGTGCTGACGGATGGTTTTTACGAGTGGACGGCGGTGCCGGGGCAAAAGACCAAGCAGCCGTATTACATCCGGCTGGAGGATGGCGCGCCATTTGCCTTTGCCGGACTGTGGGAAGAGTGGCGCAGCCCGGACGGATCGGAACTGCGTTCGGCTACGATCATTACCTGCAATCCAAACCCGTTGGTGGCCAAACTTCACAATCGGATGCCGGTGATCCTGCACCCGAATGATTTTCCGCTGTGGCTGGCGAGCGAGGAGATGGGCCCTGAGAAGCTGCAGCACCTGCTGACCGCTTACCCGGCCGAGGAGATGGTGGTTTACCCCGTGTCAACCTCGGTCAACACCCCGGGAAACGACAGCCCAGAAAATATCGAGCCGATCCAGTAAGAGAAAGGAAGCGAGATGACCACACTGTTGTATCAGACCGACAGCTACCTGCAAGCTTTCTCGGCCAGGGTGGTTGAAGCGCTGGCGGACCGGCCGGCGGTGATCCTGGACCAGACGGCCTTCTACCCCGGCGGGGGCGGTCAGCCCAACGACACCGGCATGCTTACGTGGGAGGGCAAGTCCGCCCGGGTGAGCGGGTTCAAGCGCGAGGATGGGAAACTGCTGCATCTGCTGGAGCCAGGCAGCCCGCTGCCGGATGCCGGCGCTGAGGTGCGCGGGCAGCTGGACTGGGCGCGCCGCTACCAGATCATGCGGACACACACCGCCATGCACATCCTGTGCGGGGTGGTCTTCCGGGATTACGGCGCGCAGGTGACCGGCGGGAACATGGACCCGCTGCTGGGACGAATGGATTTTGAGTTCGAGACCATGCAGCAGGAGCTGGTTGCCGAGATCGAAGCGGCGATCAATAATGAGGTGCTGGCGGCCCGGCCGCTCTCCGTGCAGATCCTGCCGCGGGAAGAGGCATTCCAGATCCCTGACCTGATCCGGACGAAGATCAACCTGCTGCCGGAGGGCATCCGGGAGTTGCGGGTGGTGGAGATCGAAGGGCTGGACTTGCAAGCCGACGGCGGGACGCATGTCCGGAATACGAGCGAGGTCGGGCGGCTGAAGGTGACGGATTACAAGAGCAAGGGCAAGATCAACAAACGGATCTATCTTCAACTGGAGGAGGAGGCATGAAACGGATCGTACTATTGGCGGCGGCGCTGGTTGTGGCGCTGGCCTTGACGGCGTGCGGCGGGGATCAGGAGGTGGCTGACACCGGGCTGGACCCAGAGACGCTGGCAACTGCCCAGCGGCTGTACCAGGCGAACTGCCTGGCGTGTCATTCGGATAAGGCGGATGTGGTGCTGGTCGGGCCTTCGATGGTCGGGCTGGCAGAGCGGGCCGGGGAGATGGTGCCCGGGCTGGATGCGAGGGCGTATATCGAGGAGTCGATCCTGGACCCCGAGGCGTATCTGAACGAGGGGTACAACAACCTGATGCCGGCGACATACGGGGCGATCTTTTCCGAGGAGGAACTGGATGCGCTGGTGGATTATTTGATGACGTTTGAGTGAGGGCAGGCACCTGGTGAGTAGTGAATAGTGATTAGGGGTAGAAAGCAGGGGTGGATTGGGTGATGGGGTGGTAGGGAAGACGTGGTTCGTTACCGGATCCCGCCTGCGCGGGGATGGCAGATCAAGATTGACTATTGGGGTGTCGTGAACAAGTTGAAACCGCAACCACAATTATCACCTTTGCCGCGGCTGAGAGACCCTAGCCAAAGAACGGGGAGTATGATAGCATATCCAATCGTGACGCCGAATCCTGCGGGCTCTTCCCGCGTTTCGCTCACTTTCCGCTCCTGGCAGGCCGGCGACCCGTCCGGGGGCAATCCCAAGGAAAGGAGGAACCTTTCATGCGCCAATATGAACTAGCCTATATCGTCCACCCCGAGCAGGATGAGACTGCATTTAAAGAGACAGTCGCCCGTATTCAGGGGATGGTCGAAGCCGGAGGCGGCAAAGTCGTCAAGACCGAGCTGTGGGGCAAGAAACGACTGGCTTATGAGATCCGCAAGCAGCGCGAGGGCAATTATGTCTTTTTACAGACCGAAATGCCGCCGACCCTGTGTGTGGAGCTCGAACGCAGTCTGACCTTGCTTGAACCGGTGATGCGTTTCATGATCACCCAGGCAGAAGAGTAAAACCGGCAGCGCCGGAATAATAACAAGCGGAGATCTTGTGAATTAGCTGTCTGATCGGAGGATGTCATGAGCAGAGGATTGAACAAGGTGCAGATCATCGGGCATCTAGGGCGCGACCCCGAGATGCGCTACACGCCCTCCCACCGGGCGGTGACCAATTTCAATGTGGCCACCAGCCGGTCCTGGAAGACGGCTGACGGCGAACGACACAGCGAGACCGAATGGTTCAATGTGGTCGCCTGGGGCAGCCTGGCGGAGATCTGCCACCAGTATCTGGCCAAGGGCCAGCAGGTGTATATTGAAGGCCGGCTGCAGTCCCGCAAATGGGAAGATGACGAAGGCAACAAGCGCACCACGGTAGAGATCCATGCCAACGAGATGATCATGCTCGGCCCAAGCAAAAAGCGCGAAATGGCCGGTGATGATGAGCTCGAGACAGACGATTACGAGGACAGCGAGGACGAGTTCCCATTCTAGGAAAAATAAGTAAGGAGTAAAACTCATGTCTGATCGCGATGATGACGATCGCGGCGCACCTTCCGGAGGCGGAAGAGAACGCCGATACTATTCCCGGCCGCGCACCTGTCAGTTCTGCTCGGACCACGAGATCAAGATCTACTACCGGAACACGCAGCTGCTCTCCAGCTTTGTGAACCGGGAAGGCAAGATCCGACCTCGACGGCAGACCGGCACCTGCGCCAAGCACCAGCGAGCGATCGCGGTGGCTGTCAAGCGGGCACGCCATATGGCTCTGCTGCAGTTCGCCGGCGAAGCCCTGAACTAGGCCGCAACCAAAAAAACATACAGGGCATAGGATTGGCCTATGCCCTGTATTCATGAGGGAGAGAGCATGTTCAACCGACCTAAGAAATCGAAGCAATCCCTTGGCCGTGTCGGCCGGGTGGAACAAGAACAGCGCTACAACCGGATCATCCGGTTTTCCACCTACGGGGTGATCGGGCTGGTGGTGCTGGTGACGATCATCGGCGTGGTGATGAACACAGTGGTGATCCCGTCCCGCCCGATCGTCTCGGTGAACGGAGAAGAGATCATCACCCGCGACTTTCAAAAGCGGGTGCATATCGAGCGCAACCGGCTGGTGAATCTGTACAACCAGTACCTGAACCAGTACACCACCTACCAGCAGATCGGCCAAACCATGACCGACCCAGCCCAGCAGCAGCAGGTGGGGTTATTCTTGCAGCAAATCGAGGCCCAGATCCAGCAGATCGAATTTCAACTGGGATCAGAAGAACTGGGCGAGCAGGTCCTCAACCAGATGATCGATGAGATCTTCATCGTGGAAGAGGCTCAGGCGCGCGGGATCACAGTCACAGACGAAGAGGTAGAGGATTATTTCTTCTCGATCTTCGGCTATTACCCGGACGGATTCCCGACGCCGGAACCGACTGACCCGATCACCCCGACTGCGACCTGGTCGGCTACCCAGCGGGCGATGATCACCCCGACCCCTGAGCCGACCCTGGCAGAGGGTGAGGAAGCCACGACAGATGCGCTGGCTGAAGCCCCACTGCCAACCTCGGTGACCGAGGAGGAGTACGAGAATTTCCGTGAGGATTACCTCGCGCAATTGCGCCCGTACGGTGTGGACGAAGCCTATCTGAAGGGACTGATCCGGATCCAGATCCTCCGCGAGAAGCTGAATGAGGAACTGGCCGCCGGCATCACCCCGCCAACGCAGGAAGAGGTCTGGGCGCGGCATATCCTGATCCGCCCGGATGAAACCGCTGAAGACCAAGAAGCGGCCAAGGCAGATGCCCTGGCCCGCGCCGAGGAGCTGATGGCGGAGATCATGGAGGGCGGCGACTTCGGCGACCTGGCCCGAGAATTCAGCGATGATACCGGTTCCGGCGCGCAGGGAGGCGACCTGGGCTGGTTCACGCGCGGGATGATGGTGCCTCCGTTCGAGGAGGCCGCCTTCGGCGCTGAAGTGGGCGAGTTGGTAGGCCCGGTCGAGTCGCAGTTCGGTTACCATATCATCCAGGTGCTGGGCAAGGAAGACCGCCCGGCAGACCAGAGTCTGTATGACAATCTGGTGCTGACCGCCCTGACGGACATCCTGAACCAGTACAAGGAAGAGGCTGAGATCGTCTTCCTGCAGGATGACTGGATCCGCCACATGCCAACCGAACCGGATGTGATCCGGATGGCTCCACAGCAATAACGATCTACCGAACCTGAACTAGTAATGAAAGACCGTCGGACGCAGATCCGACGGTCTTTTTACTTACCTGGGGAGGATGGTCAAGCGGCCGGGATGACGATCCACAGGATGGCATAGATCATCAGGCCAGGGATGCCGCCGGGCAGGAAGGCCAGGATCAGGGCCAGGCGGAACCAGAAAGCGCTGATGCCGAAGAATTCGCTCAGCCCGACGCAAACGCCGGCGATGACCCGGTTATGTCGTGAACGCCGCAAGGTGCGGTAAGGTTGGTTGCTCATGATGTTCTCCAGTTCGAGTTGGTTGTCCTGGAGGTTAATACGGGAAAATGGTGGCGGGGTTGCGGAAAAGCAGTGGCCAGGTACAGAGGCACCTGGCCCACGAGGAGAGTAATCCCTGCCTGGCGGCTGTGCAGTGGATCAGGGATCGTCTGTCGGGACAGAATTCGGTACTGGATCACCAAAGTGACTCAGTGACCAGTTGACTGCCTAACTATCGATCTAATTCGAAGAATAACGCTCGTCGACCTCTTCCAGTTTGAGGCTGATGGTCTGGCTGGTGGTGTCGCGGCCCATGGTGATGCCGTAGATGACATCGGCGGCTTGGACGGTATGGCGGTTGTGGGTAATGACCACGAATTGGGTATCCTTGCTGAGCTCCTCCAGCACCTGACGGAAGCGGCCGACATTGGCCTCATCCAGCATGGCGTCGACCTCGTCCATGACGCAGAAAGGCGTGGGCGATGCTTTGATCAGGGCAAAGACCAGCGCGGCGGCGGTCAGGCTGCGCTCACCGCCAGAGAGCAGTGCCAATTCCTGGGCGCGCTTGCCGGGCAGACGGGCTTCGATGTCGATGCCGGTATTGTCTAGATCGTCGGCTTCGGTCAGCACCAGCTTGGCTGAACCTCCCGCGAAGAGCCGGGTGAAGACCTGCTTAAATTCGGTTGCGACCTGGTCAAAGGTGGCTTTGAAATCGCGCACCATCAGCACGTCCAGTTCGGCGATAACCTCTTTGATATCGGCCTCGGCGTGCTTGAGGTCCTTGACCTGCTCGGTGAGGAATTCGTGGCGTTCGCTGACCTCCCGAAATTCCTTTTGGGCATCCGGGTTGACTGCGCCGAGGCGGCGCAACTGCATGCGCTGCTGTTTGAGGATCTCTTCGAGGTCGTCCGGGATCGCTTCAACCACCGGGAGGCGCTGGACGATATCACCAAACGGAAGAGGCGCAGGGCCGGGGACATCATTGGTGTACTCAAACTCAACCAGGCCAAAATCGGTCTCGATGCGCTGGCGGAGGGTATCCATCGCCTCCTGGCGGCGGGCCAGGGTGATCTGGGCCTGGTTGTAATAGCGTTCGGCCAGCGAGGTCTTCTGGCGGGCAGAGCCTTCCTGATTCAGACCTTGTTCCTGCTGGGATTCAAGGGCAGCCAATTCGGCCTCGGCCGGTTCGATCAACTGGTTCAATTTGGCGATCTCGCCGCCAATGCCCCCCTCCGAGGTGCGCATCTGGTCAACCTGGTAATCGAGTTCAACCAGCTGGGCTTTGACCGATCCTGCCCGGGCCATCTGTTCATCCAGGCGGGCACTGATCTCATCCAGGGCCGATTTGCGCTCCTGGTAGATCTGGTCGGCATTCTGCAGCGTTTGCTGGCCGACGGCGGCCTGGGCCTCCCAATAAGAGACCTGGGAGACCTCTTCATCCACGGAGAGCGATTCCAGCCGGTCATTTTGGCCGGTTAGGTCGGACTGCAAGGCGGTCAGATCCGTTTCAACCTGCTGGCTGTCGGTTTGCAGCCCGCCGACTGCGGAGCGAGCTTCGGCCAGGGCTTCTTTCAATTGGCTTTCCTGCCGGACAAGCCACTTCAACTCACTGTGGGATTGTTCCAGATCAAGGTTGGCCTGACGCCAGGCCTCTTCGGCCTGACGGTGATCGGTTTCTGCGTCAGCGGACTGTCTGCGGCGCTCTTCGAGCTGCTGGAGCAAGCCGGTCTCGCGGGTCTCGATTTTTTCCAGCCGCTGACGGGTGGATCCCAGTTCGGCGTCCAGCCCGGCAATCCGTTCTTCGAGGGAGCGGCGTTCGCGCGGGCGGCTGAGGGTGGCCGAGCGTTTGCCGGTCTCGACCATGATGGCACCGCTGCCGAAGAAGATCTCTCCGATCAGGGTGACCGCCCGGACGTGGTTGTCCTGGCCGCGCAAAGCCTGCCGGGCGGTCTGACGGTCGCGGACGATCAGGACCTGACCGAGCAGCAGATCGACGGCGGGGCGGAGTTCGGGCGGTGCTTCCACCAGGTCTGAGGCAACCCCCAGGCAGCCATCCAGCCGGGGGGCAGCAACCGGTTTGAGGGGCGAGAGATCGGAGAGGGGCAGCAGGGCGGCTCGGGCGGACTTGCCAGAAAGCAGTTCGAGGGCGTTGTCGGTGTCGGATGAACCAGCCAGCAGCACGGCTTCAACGTATTCACCCAGCCCAGCAGCGACCGCCACTTCGATCTCCTCTGGCACCTGCAGCTGGCTGCCAAAAGCCGCCGCTTCGCGGCTCAAACGACCGGCGCGGGCTGCCTCCAGCAAGACTTTTGCCCCGGAGACATAACCGGAGAGGCTGGCATCGGCTTCTTCCAGCATGGTGCGTTCCGCATCATAGCGGGCACGCAAGCCCTCCAGCCGGCTGATGTCCTGCTCGGCCTGCTGGCGTTCCTGACGGGTGGCTTCCAGATCGGACTGCAATTGATCGACCTGATCCCGGAGGGTTTGCCAGCGTTGGGCGCTCTCGGCTCGCTGGCCTTCAAGCTGGTCGATGCGTTCCTGGTGTGCGTCACGGGTCTCCTGGATAGCCTGGAGCCGGCCAGCCTGAGCAGCCAGATCGGCTTCGATACGGCCGATCCGGTCTTCCAATTCCTGACGGCGGGCGGCCAGTTCAGCGCGGCGGCCGCTGAGTTTGCTGGTCTGCTCGTAGGCGGTGCGGACAGCCTCTTCGATGGCGGAGCGTTCTGACCGGCGGGCTTCAAGCGCTTGACGGGCCGCCGCCAGTTCGGTCTCAGCCAGTTCGGCAGTCTGACGGGCTTCATCTACCCGCTGCTTGAATCCCTCCAGGCGGGACTGGTGCCGGGTGCGTTCCTCTTCCAGCCGGACGATCTCCTGTTGGGTGCGTGACTCCTGATCAAGTAGGGCGCGGCGGCGTTCGTCGCTGACGGCCAGTTCCAGACTGGTCTCTTCACGCCGGCTGTGGATCTGGGAAAGCTGCCGGTGCCAGGAATTCAATTGTCCGCGCAGGTTGGTGATCCGGTCGCGGACATCTACCAGGGAGCGCTCAGCGCCATCCTGGTCGGTGCGGGCTGCCGCGAGATTCTTCTCGTGCACGGCAACTTCTTCACGGACGCGGTGCAGATCACGCAGGGCGCTATGCCAGTGGTAACCATACCATTCGCGCAGCACTTCCTGCAGGTCGGCCCGGACCTGCTCATACTCCTCAGCCCGGCGAGCCTGACGGCGCAGGCTGCGCAGACGAGGCGATAGTTCGGAAAGAATATCTTCCACCCGTTCCAGGTTGCGGCGGGTGTTCTCAAGGCGGCGGAGGGACTGCTCCTTGCGGCCGCGATAGAGGCCAATACCGGCCGCTTCCTCAAACAGGCGGCGGCGTTCCTCGGCCTTGAGGGTTAGGGCAGCGTCCACCAGACCCTGACCGATAACGGTGTAGGTCCGTTCTGCCAAACCGGAACTGGCCAGCAGTTCGTTGACATCTCGGAGGCGGACGCGCTGGCCGTTGATGAGGTATTCGTTGCTGCCATCGCGGTAGGCGCGGCGGGTGATGGAAACTTCGGAGAAATCGATCGGCAGCCAACCATCGGAATTGTCGAAGGTGACGGTGGCAGAGGCCATCCCGGCGCGCGGGCGGGTTTGGGAGCCGGCGAAGATCATGTCATCGGTGCGCTTGCCGCGCAACAGCCGGAAGGATTGTTCGCCCAGCACCCACCGGAGGGCGTCGGCGATATTCGACTTGCCGGAACCATTCGGCCCGACGATCACCGTGATATCCCCGCCAAATTCAAAGTGGGATTTGGAGGCGAAGGTTTTATACCCGTTAAGTTCGAGAGACTTGAGACGGTTGGTCATGAAACCCTTTCAGCCTAGAGATACCCCATGATACGGAGCGCATCCTCGGCGGCGGCCATGCTGGCCTCCTGCTTGCTGGTCCCCCTGCCCTGCCCCAGCACAATTCCATTATCGAAGACATGGACTTCGAAGGTTTTGGCGTGGTCGGGGCCATACTCGCTGGTGACTTCGTAGCGGGGGGCCGGCCGGCCGTCGGACTGGACCAACTCTTGGAGCAGACTTTTGGCATCGCGGTCACGCTGCTCCTGGAGGATATCGAAAACGGCTTCTTCGAGGAAGGGAAAGATGAATGCTTCCACCGTTCGCAGGTCGGAATCCAGGCACAGCGCGCCGACCACGGCCTCAAATGCGCCGCACAGCATGGCATTCCGGTTACGGCCGCCGTTATCTTCTTCCCCGCGGCCGAGGCGCAGCGCACCGCCGACACCGATCTGCCGGCCAAACTCGGCCAGCTGACCGGTTTTGACCAGTGCAGCCCGCAGCCGGGTGAGGTCGCCCTCGGACATTTCAGGAAAATGATGGTAGAGCCAGACCCCGACAACAAAATCGAGGACTGCATCGCCAAGAAATTCGAGGCGCTCATTGTCCTCAAGGGCTTCCGGGTGTTCGTTGATATAGGAACGGTGGGTCAGGGCCCGGGTCAGCAATGAGATATCATTGATAGGCAACCGGTTGCGCTCAGCAAAATCCTGCGGTGATTCCACGTTGGTTTCTCCCGATCGGTGTGTCATCATCCCTCCGAACTTCGGGAGCGCAAACCACCCCACAATGGTTGGGTAGTTTGCGGTCCACAAGTTCTGGTATTTTGGTGTGGGAGATTATATCATGCTGTCAGAACGGTGAAGGCAGTCTGGCTAATCCTGCACCTGGCGCATGGCAGAATACGGGCCGTCGGCCCAGGGATCCAACTCCGCGATCGTCCAGCCATCCTCGTACAGGACCAGGGTAAAGGTTTTCTCTGATACATAGCCGGGATACGTGTTGAGGTCGAACCCTCTGAAGAGGGTCCTCTCGCTGTTGAGCCATTCCGCGAACAGGACGATGTGGCCGTCACTTCCCACGCGCTTGTTGTTCAGTACATCGCCCATTTGCAACAGGTCGATGGGGATCTCGATGGCATACCCACCGCTGACGAGGCTGGTGGTATCCGGACCGGGCTGCGGCAAACCCCAGGTATAGCTGATAAAGCCGGAACAGTCCGCGCGGTACCCTTCGGAGAGGTCATTGGATGGATCGGAATCAAACGACCCATACGGCACTTTCAGAGCCGCCCAGCGCTCAGCGCGTGCAATGATCTCCTGACGGTCGATCACAGGATCCTGGGTCCCGAAGGGGTTGAATCCGGCCACTTCGGTCTGGCCTCCGGCGATCAAGGTTTCCAGGGCAGCATCCGCCTGGGTGGCGATCCCGGCTTTGGAGGTTTCGAGCAGCGCGGCCGCCTGGGTTTTGGCGAGTTCAGCAGCCTGTGCGGCGGCAGTCTGCTGCAATTCCTCCAGGGCCTCCCCGACCTCAGGGGCACAGGCAAAATTTACCAGCAGCAGTACAAAAGCAAACAAGGCCAAACGGATCTTCACGACATTCCTCCTCGAATGACAGCAGTTTTAGCGCAGATCGCCTTTCAGGCCGTGCCCTGAGATGATGGCAACATGGGCACCCGCGCCCGGTAAAGATTGGACAGCACTCAATTGGCTATACGCAGCAATCACGGTGGCGGCGGTCGGTTCAGCATCGATCCCGGCGCGGGCCAGCACAACGGTGGCGGTCCTGATCTGCTGTTCAGAAACAGTCACAAAGTCCACAACCCCGCGGCGATGCAGGTCGAGCAGTTCAGGGCCGCGCACCGGCTCGGAAACGGCGATCCCGCCGGCGATGGTCGGGCCAGGGTTGAAAGACTCCCCGCGGGCTGCCGCCCACAGCGGCGCATTGGCAGCGGCCTGGACGCCAATAAAACGCGGCAGCACCTCGATCTGGCCAGCCGCCTCAAGGGCCTGGAACCCAAGCACAAGACCAAGCAGCAGGCTGCCGTGACCGGCCGGAGCGAGCACCAGACCGGGCGGGTCAGGCAATTGTTCGAGCAGCTCGTAGGCAATGGTGGCGATTCCGGCCAGTCCGTGCGGGTTCCAGGCATGGCTGGCGTAAACCTGGCCAGCGGCGACCTGTTCGATCACGGCATCCGAGGCGGCCTGGCGCGGGCCGGGCACCGCCTCCACCTGTGCGCCGAAGCGTTCGATCTGGGCGCGCTTGGGGCCGGCAGCCGAAGCGGGGACAAAGATGCGGGCCGGGATGCCAGCACGGGCACAATAGGCAGCCAGGGCGGCACCAGCGTTGCCGGAGGAATCCTCGACGACCGCAGCAACCCCTTCAGCGGCCAGCAGGCTGACCAGGACGGCCGCCAGCCGGTCCTTCCAGGAGCCGGTCGGGTTGAGAGATTCGAGTTTGAGATGAAGCAGACTGCCAGAGAGATCGATGCCGACGAGCGGCGTATCGCCCTCCCCCAGCGTCAGGGATGGCGCGTTGGGCGGCAGGCCGAAAGTATGGCGGTAACGCCAGATACCGGGCGACCGGCGATCAACCTGATCTGGATGAAATCGAGGGAACCCGCGCAGGGTAAAGGCCTGACCACAGTCAGGACAACGATAGTGATGGACAGAAACGAAGGGACGCCCGCACTGGCGGCAGGCAAACTCGGTCATGGTTATCCCCCGGCAACAGGCGGGAACCAGGCCACCTCAGCGCCTTCGGGGATGACCTCTTCTCCGAGGGCAAACTCGCGGTTGATGGAGGCCATGGCGTGGTCGGCGAGGGTTTCCAGGCCGGGGTATTTTTCAGCCAGGATCAAGCGCAGATCATCGATCGTGGCGCCGAGGGGCAGTTCGATCTCGGTGCGGGATGTGCCGGCTTTATCCCGGAAAGTAGCGAAGAATAAAACAGTAACGGTGTGCATGGGGAGGATTATACGATAGTTTGATAGTTGGCTGGTTTCTGGTTTGGTAGTTGGGTCGTTCCGCAATACTTAGTCATTTAGCCGGATAGTCGGGTGGTCAGACCGGTAATGCTTCAATCGCAGAATGGACGATAACCAGATGACGCGACTGCTCGACAATACGACTACGCGACTATTGGACTAATTGGCTGGCCCCGTCCAACCGGGCAATCTCGTCCGCGTTCAGCTGGAAAGCGAGCACCCCGGCGGCCTCCTCGGCGTGCTGGATCCGGCTGGCACCAGGGATGGCGACCACCATCTCACCATGCACGGTGACGACCCAATTCAAAGCCACCTGGGTGATGGTGACCTGGCGCTGCCCGGCAATTTCGGCCAGGATGTCGATCAGGGGGCGGGTACGCTGGACCTGGGCGGAGAGGCTGATCCGGCGGATCAGGGGCGTAGAATCGAGCGCCTCCGGGTCGCGGTGGAAGCGCCCGGACAGCAAACCGGAAGCGATGGGAGAATAGGCGATGATCGAGATGCCCAACTCACGGGCGGTGTCCAGTACACCATTGCGCTCGATCGAACGGTCGAGCAGGTTGAAGTGGACCTGGTTGCTGGCCAGGACCAGCCCACGCTGCTGCAGGGCGGCATGCGCCTGGCGCATCTGGTCGGCACTGAAATTACTGACGCCGACCGCACGGATCTGCCCGGCTTCAACCAAATCCGCCATGGCGTCCATCTGGGCTTCGATCGAGGCGAACGAGGTCGGCCAGTGGATCTGATGCAGATCGAGGGTGTAAGGGGCGAGGGATTTCAGCCGGGAGGAGATGGTACGGCGGATGCTGCCGGCGAAACGGGGCAAGGGCCACCATTTGGAGGCGATCCAGACATCCTGAACGGCGACCTGTTCCGTCTGCAAAGCATCCCGCAAGGCGCGCTCGGAGCGTCCGAAACCATACACCTCGGCAGTGTCGAACCAATTGATCCCGCCCTGGCGCGCGGCGCGGATGATGCCGGCTTTTTCGGCTGGGGGGATGTAACGGAAGTAAAAGTGGTAGAAGCCGCGGCCGCCTGCAAACTGCCAGGTGCCGATGCCGATCGGGCTGAGGCGCAGATCGGTAGCGCCGAGTTTGCGGGGCGTGAGTACAGGTGTGGTCATAATGACTCCGGGCGTAAAGGTAGTTGCGAGGTCTCGGTTGTGGTGATGAACCGTCAAAAGGTAGTCATGCTTCTTTAGATGCGTTTTTGGTGTCCGTTCTTTCATTCAGCACGTGCAGAGCAACGAAGAGCATCATTTCGCCCATCTGGCGAAAATCCTCCTGTGTGCCATCGACCTCGTATCCCAGGAAGCGGGCGTAGATCCTGCCAGCGCCGGTACGGCGGGTGAACTCAACCCACTCCTGTGCCCCTGCCTGTGGCGAGAGCGCCTCGGCGCGGGCGACCATCTTGCGCCGGCCGACCTGGATCCGAACCTCGGGATGAGCCACCAGGTTTTGATACCACTGCGTGTGAGGACCATAGGCTGCGCAGACCAGGTAGGTATCGGAATCCCGGTGATGATGGACAACCTCGACAACTGCCTGACGCGGCAGGCCAGTCTTGCGGCCGATGTGGTGGATCAACACAAAACGACCGCCCAGCAGTGCTCCGAGGCCAATTTGGTAGAACCAGATCGGCAGGCGGAAGAGCCAGGCCAGCAAGCCGGATGGATGCGGAAGTGTTTTGGCCTTGTGCGCCATGAGTGCGATGACCTCCTGGTGCCGTTCAGACGCCAATGGTCGGTTCCGGGATCTTGAGCACGTCTCCGACCGAAAAAGCCTCGATCGGAGGCAGATCATTGAAATACGTGATGACCTTCCATTTCATCGGGTCACCGTAGAACCGCAGGGCCAGCATGCCGAGGTCATCGCCCACCCGGACAGTGTACGGGACCACATTTTCGCCCCACTGGCCGACAAAAGTGAGATAGACATCGGCGACTGCGCGGAGGTTGAGACGGGATTCGTCGATCGTGATGCCCATGAAAGCGCCCCAGGCCATAATGCGGTTAACCTCGTCCTGGGTGACAGTCTGGCCAGAGACGGGTGTGGTCTCGCTGGGAATCTGCGACTCGGTGACCAGGCCGACAAAGTCCGGGTTGTTATTGAACTGGTGGCACGAGCCCCAGGCCGACGCAAACTGATCGTAGGTCATGCGTTTGTCTTTGCCCTCCGGCCGGCGCAACCCCCACCAGAGCGGGTCGTTGATCAGGATGTCGTTGCCATCGTACCCGGTGACCACCACAAAATGGGTCTTGGCAAAGGTGGATTGGGTGGAAACCCCCGAGCCATTTCGGGACCATGCGGCATAGTTGACCAGAGCGATCACGCCGCGGTTGTCGTCGATCTTGCGCTTGAGGAAAGCCTGGTCGCCATCGGAGAACCGGCGCAGTGGGAGCTGGAATTGGGCGGCGGCATTCTTAAGGTTGCTGCGGGAGAGGAAAGCCCACTGCGGCTCGCTGGTGGCGCGAAAGACATCGTCGATGCTGACCTGGATGCCAAAGGCCTGCAATAGCATGGCAACACAGGCGGCTCCGCAGTCGGAGGGGGCGTAGAGTGCGTCAGAGTCTCGCTGGGAACGATAGGGTATCTCTAATTTTTTAGCCATCGTGACCTCCTGATGGATGGGTGACTGCTTCCATTTTACAATAGGTTCGGTCAGTTCCAGTTGATTTGCGAGGGCCTTTCTGAAAAGCCATGCAAACCGGTTGAAATAAGGTGTACATTCCTGTATGATGAACTCAGGAACCGACATCCAGATCGAGCAGCAATCATATTCCTCCAACATCAAACACCAATCCGATCCCTGGTCCTTGACTCCTGTATTTGGGGAAGGAATATGGCTATAGATTGAATTTGAATTCGCGGAAAACTGATCAAGGAGAACCTGATGTATATGCCAAGAACCAAGAGCACAGCCCTGCAAGGGGATGACGTACAGACCGCCGCTGAACCGGGCGGGGAGGAAAACGGGCAGAAAAAAGAAGTCCCCAGTGGGAGCACGCTGAAGCGGAGGATCCTCCGCTGGCTGATCGCCCTGCCGATCGTGATCATGGTCGGTTATGCGCTGTTCCAGGAAGAGGGGATCCTGTGGTTGTTCAAGTGGCGGGAACCCAAGGATGTCAACTTCCTGGACCCGGATCTGTCGGTGGCGACCCTGCTGGCGCCGCTGACCGCGCTGGCCCTGGCGATCGAGCGGGTGATCGAGGTAGTGTTCGACCTGATCGAGCAGTCGCTTGAGACGATGGGGAAACTGGTCGGTCAGGCGGAGGACTCCCTTGACTGGGTCAACAAGGAATACTCGGATGCATCGGAACAATTGAAGACAACGGTCAACGCTAACAAAGAAAAATGGGTTGGCAATGACAAAGCAGTCCAGCAAGCAAAAGACCAATTGGCACAAGCCGAAAGCCGGTTAGAGAAGGCCGGCAAACTGCTCGAAAGCATCCCGAAGGACCCGATATACCGCTCGACCAAGCGGGCGATCTCGATCACCGGTGGGTTGTTCCTGGGTTATCTGGTGGCGATCTTTGCCGACCAGGGTGTTTTCATGTATTTCGGGGTTGGCGCGCCACGGATCGTGGAACTTGTGCTGGCCGGGTTTATCATTGGCGCGGGGTCGGGGCCGGTGCACTCGCTGGTCGGGATCCTGCAAGGCATCAAGGATTCGCTGGCATCGTTCGGTAATCGGGACATCCAGGCGTTGAAGGATGAGATCGAAAAGCTGAAGGCACAGTAGCCGGCATCCGAGACCCAGCGAGAGCAGGATGATGACTTGTCCTGCTCTTGCATTTCGTAGAGTACGGCCGGAATTGCCGGGCATCCGGTATAATTGCCCATTGTGAACGATAAACTGAACAAATGGCGAGATGGACTGGCCAGGACACGAAACGCAGCCTTCGGGCGGATCGCCGGTGTGCTGGGTATCAGCGACCTGGACGAGGAGACCTGGAACGACCTGGAAGCCTTGCTGGTGCAGGCTGACCTGGGGATCGAGACCGTCGAGGCGGTGCTGGCCGAACTGAAGGCGCGAACCAGAGACGAAGGCTGGACCCAGACCGGGCAGCTGCGAGCCGGGTTGGTAGATGTGCTTGCAGCCTTGATCGTGCCGCCGCCGGGGATCGAGAACAACCCGGATGGTCCGACCGTGATCGTGGTGGTGGGCGTGAATGGCTCCGGCAAGACGACCAGCACGGCAAAACTGGGGAAACGCTACCACGAGGCCGGTTATAAGGTCGTGTTCGCGGCAGCAGACACCTTCAGGGCGGCGGCAGTCGAGCAGTTGGAATCCTGGGGCCAGCGGTTGGGGGTGCGGGTGGTTTCCGGGCAGGCCGGCGGCGATCCGGGCGCGGTGACGTATGACGCGATCCAGTCGGCAATCTCGAAAGGCGAAGATGTGGTACTGGTGGATACCGCCGGCCGGCTGCATACCCGCTTCAACCTGATGGAAGAACTGAAGAAGGTCCACCGGGTAGCGGGGAAGGCCCTGCCCGGCGCGCCGCATCATGTCTGGCTGGTGATGGATGCGACCACCGGTCAGAACGCACTGCAGCAGGCCAAAGCCTTCAAGGAAACGGTCGGCGTGACCGGGGTGATCCTGGCAAAACTGGATTCCTCGGCGCGCGGCGGAATGGCGTTTGCGATCCAGCATACTCTGGGGCTGCCGATCCTGTTCGCCGGGCTGGGTGAAGGACCGGATGATCTGGAACCGTTCGATGCCCAGGCGTTCATCGACAGCATTTTGGCAGGCTTCAGGGAGTAAAAGATTGCTTCGCCTGATCAGACCTTCGGTTTGATCACTCGCAATGACAGAATGTTTAACGTATAATTTATAAGTAGAGGTAAGATGATATGCAAGATCTAGTGGCACTTCTCTCGGAAAACGAAGAGAAAATCAAGGCCCTCCTGGTGCGGCTTTGACCTGCCCGGCACGCAGGCAGAACTAACCGAGCTGGAGAAACAGGCCGAAGACCCAGGCATCTGGGATAACCCCCAGCAAGCACAAAAACTGATGAAGCGGATCGCCCGGCTGCGCAACCGCATCGAGGAGTGGCAGTCGCTGGCTCAGCGGCTCTCGGACGCGCGCGAACTGGCCGAGATGGGCGATGAATCCATGCGGGCAGAACTGGAAGCTGAATCCGCCGCGCTGGACAAGCTGGTCTACCAGAAAGAGCTGAATACGATGCTCTCCGGTAAGTACGATCGTGGAGACGCCCTGCTGACAATCAATGCCGGCGCAGGCGGCACCGACTCGCAGGATTGGTCGGCGATGCTGCAACGGATGTACCTGCGCTGGGCGGAACGCAATGGCTACGAGACCGAAATGATCGACCTGACCGAAGGCGAGGAGGCCGGGATTAAGACCGTGACGATCTCGGTCAGCGGGCGATATGCCTACGGCTACCTGCGCCCGGAGAAAGGCGTGCACCGGCTGGTGCGGTTGTCGCCATTCGATTCCAACAACCGCCGGCACACCTCGTTCACCCAGGTGGAAGTGCTGCCGCAGGTGGAAGATGACAGCGATTTTGAGATCGACATGAGCGAGTTGAAGATCGAAACCTTTCGGGCAGGCGGTGCCGGCGGGCAGAACGTGCAGAAGAATGACACTGCTGTGCGGATCACGCACATCCCGACCGGGCTGGTGGCCTCATGTCAGAATGAACGCTCGCAGACGCAAAACCGGGAAAACGCCCTGAAAGTGCTGCGCGGGCGCTTGTTGGAAGTCAAGCAGCAGGAGGAAGAAGCCGAACGGGCCAAGCTGCGGGGCGAATATCAGAAAGCGGAATGGGGGAGCCAGATCCGCAGTTATGTGCTGCACCCCTACCAGATGGTGAAAGACCACCGGACAAATTACGAAGTCGGGAATGCCCAGAGCGTGCTGGATGGCGACCTGAATGGATTTATTGAAGCCTACCTGCGCCAGCAGATCGGCGAAAAGAAGTCATGAAATCGGGATCGATTTACTATTCAGTATCTTTCCTGAAAGGGGTAGAATGTAGAAGGGTGAGGACTGACCCGACCCCGGACCTGAGATGAACGAAGAAACCATCCTGATCATTGACGATGACCCATCGACCACGCGGCTGCTCGAAGTGCTGCTGACGCGTGAAGGCTACAAGATCGAGACTGAAAATCTTTCCCAAAACGCGATCCAACGGACAAAGGATGCTTTGCCGCAACTGGTGATCCTGGACCTGATGATGCCAGGGATCGACGGGATGACGGTTTGCCGGCAGATGAAGGCCGACCCGGATCTGAAAGAGATCCCGGTGATCATGTTTTCGGCCGTCAACCAACCGGAGATCACCGAGCAAGCCTATAACTCGGGGATCAATGATTACATCACCAAACCAATCCACCCGCAGGAACTGACCGACCGGATCCGCAAGTGGCTGGATCAAGAGCCTGACTCCACCACCTGGGATTAACCTCCTCCACAAATCAACCGATCCTGACAGGAGCGCCTGACCTGAATTCTGTTAAAATACAGACGTAATGCCGAGCATTGTCCACAATCGAGGAGGTTGACCATGGCAGAATTCATCGGCGCGATCGACCAAGGTACGACCAGCACCCGCTTCATCATCTTCACCCGCCAGGGCAAAATGCTGGCATCCTACCAGAAGGAACACGAACAGATCTATCCGCAGCCCGGCTGGGTGGAGCACGACCCGCTGGAGATCTGGGCGCGCACCCAGGAAGTGATCGAAAAAGCGCTCCGTTTTGCGGGGATCAAAGCCGAGCAGCTGGCGGCGGTCGGGATCACCAACCAGCGCGAGACGGCAGTGGTGTGGGACCGGCGGACCGGCAAGCCGTATCACAACGCAATCGTGTGGCAGGACACCCGCACAGACCAGATCATCAAACGGCTGGGCGGCGAGATCGGCCAGGACCGCTTCAGGGACAAGACCGGACTGCCGCTGGCGACCTATTTCTCCGGACCGAAGGTGACCTGGCTGCTGGAGAATGTGAAGGGATTACGCGCTGACGCCGAAGCCGGGCACGCCCTGTTCGGGACGATTGACTCGTGGCTGATCTGGAACCTGACCGGCGAGCACATCATCGACGTGACCAACGCCAGCCGGACGATGCTGATGGATCTGGCGACGCAGCAATGGGATCCGGAACTGCTGGCGGCGATGGGGATCCCAGAAAAGATACTGCCGGAGATCCGCCCGTCCAGCGACCCGGGATTTTACGGGATGACGCTGCGGGATGGACCGTTCGGGACGGCGGTGCCGGTGTGCGGCGACCTGGGCGACCAGCAGGCTGCACTATATGGCCAGACATGCTTTTCGCCCGGCGAGGCCAAGAACACCTACGGGACCGGCTGTTTCATGCTGATGAACACCGGCGAGCAGATAGTGCCGTCTACTCATGGGCTGCTGACCACGATGGGCTACCAGATCGGCGGGAACGCGCCGGTGTATGCGCTGGAAGGCTCGATCGCGATCAGCGGGGCGCTGGTGCAGTGGCTGCGCGACAACCTGGGGATCATCCAGGAATCGGCCGAGGTGGAGGCGCTGGCGCGGCAGGTGGAGGACAACGGCGGGATCTATTTCGTGCCGGCCTTCTCCGGGCTGTTCGCGCCGTACTGGCGCAGCGATGCGCGCGGCGCGATCGTGGGAATGACGCGCTACACCACCAAGAGCCACATCGCCCGGGCAGCGCTGGAAGCAACCGCCTACCAGACGCGCGAGGTGCTGGAGGCGATGAACAAGGACTCCGGGGTGGCGTTAAAAGCGCTGAAGGTGGACGGCGGGATGGTGGTGAACGAATTGCTGATGCAGTTCCAGGCCGATATCCTGGGCGTGCCGGTGGTGCGTCCGAAGATCAATGAGACCACCGCGCTGGGGGCAGCCTACGCCGCCGGGATGGCGGTCGGGGTGTGGTCGGACCAGGAAGAACTGCGGAAATACTGGCAGATGGAGAAGGAATGGCAACCGCAGATGCCGGCGGAGAAAGCCGAGGGGCTGTATCAGGGTTGGTTGAAGGCGGTGACGCGGACGTTTGATTGGGTGGAATGACGAGCTTTTTAACCACTGATGAACACGGATAGGGAAAAGATATGTTGCCGAGATTGAACAAGAAAGCCAAAACCGCGCCGTTTACCGCCAAGTTTTATCCGCAGCAGATCGTGGTGCTGTCGGTCGGGGATAACTTCATTCCGATGGGCTATTGGACGGTGATCTCCAAAGAGCCGTTCCGCTTCCTGGTGTGCATGCAGGTCGGCAACCACTCGCTGACGCTGCTGCGGGAGATCAAGGAGGCGGCGCTGCACTTCTTCCCTTGGGAAGAGCGGGAATGGATCTATGCCGCCGGCAACGTGAGCGGGGCGAGCACCAACAAGGCCGAAACGCTGGGTCGGATGCTGGTCCCGGCGGAGGTGCTGACCCGGACCAAGCTGCTGGAAGGCGCGGAAGCGGTGTTCGAGACCACCCTGTCCGAGGAGTTGGAAGGTTTGTCGGGGACGTTCGCGCTGTTCGTGCTGGATGTGGTGCATGTGCACGGGAACAAGCCACCGGCGAAACGCAAACCAATCTTTTATCAAAGCCTGAAGGACTTCGCCACGATTGGGGAGACGTGGAAGGCGGAGTAGAACGGACACGAACCACAGTCCTGCCCCGGCCAGAGCGCGAGAACCAATAATTCGATACACTGTGAACAGGTCAGAGACCTGTCCCTACTGTTGCGCCTCGTGTGGCATACAACACCCCAACCCATTTAACGGATTTCACTCTTGACAATTTAGTCATTACAATATATTATTTTAGTTAATCCTAATTATTATTGAGGTGCTATATGTCACAAGAAAATCTGATCCGTTTCTCAATATTGATCCTGCTGGTGGCGGTGTTCACCATGTCGGGCAGGTTCCGGCGGCGGGCCGACCAGGCCGACCGCAAGGTCTCTCCCGAACAGGAGGATCAACTGCTGCACAAACTGCGCAGTCTGGGCGCAATGCTGATGTACGGCGGCGTACTGGTCTACCTGATCAACCCGCCCTGGATGCGCTGGTCGCAGGTAACCACCCTGCCCGGGTGGGTACGCTGGGTAGGGGTCGGGCTGGTAGCGCTGGTGGCACCGCTGTTCTACTGGCAGCTGAGCAGCCTGGGGAAAAATATCACCAAAACAGTGGCGATCCGCAGCGAGCACCAATTGGTGACCAGCGGGCCGTATAAATATATCCGGCACCCGTTGTATGCCTTCGGCTTTGTGTTCATCGTTGGGACGGCGATCGCGCTGGCGAATTGGTTCGTGTTCGGGATGGCAGTCCTGACCTGGATCCCGCTGGCAATGCGGACGCCCCTGGAGGAAGAAAAGTTGATCGAGGCTTTTGGCGATCAGTACCGGGAATATATGAAGCGGACCGGGCGGTATTTCCCGAAAGTGTTTTAGATCATGGACAGTTCAGAGAACTATCCCTACAGGTGCGATTAAAGAAGAGAGAGGCTCAATAATATGAGCCTCTCTGTTTTTCCGTTGTTTCAAACGGGGTTATTTCTTCTTGGGGGTTGTTTTTGTCTTGGTGGCAGGGGGTTTCTTGCCAGTCTTGGGGGCAGTTTTTCCGGGCATCTCAATTCTCCTTTCTCAAATATAGAGCAGGCCGACAAGGTGCGGCCCGCTCTTGGGATGTTTAAATTCTAGAACCGGATTGTCCTAAAGGTGTGTAATTCCTGTAGAGAATACACACCAAATCGGGCAGATTATCTCAATCGCTACTCTAGTCGGCTAGCCCTTTCGGACATTTCAGCCCGCAGCTTCTCCCGATCGCGCGGATAGGTGAAATAAAAGGCGGTGAAGATCAGCGCACACACCACCCACGGCACCGGGATGGTCCAGACCATCGCCTGGGTCAAGCCGATCTGATCTGCCAGCCAGCCGGCGAAGATCGCCACCAGGGCGGAGAAACCATTCTCGATGACCGCGACCACCGAATACGCCACGCTGCGCAGTTCCGGCGGGGTAACGCCCTGCATCATCGGTTCCTTGGCCCCCTTGCCTGGCCAACTGATGAACAGTGCAGTGACGAGGGACAGCGCCAGCAGACTGGGCAGCGACCAGGACTCGGTGCCGGTCAGCAGCCAGTAGGTCAGCGGGATGCCGGTGATGATCGAAAACTGGCCGATGATGGTCCGGCCGTATTTCGGGTTGACCTTCTCGGCATAGTCGCCGATGAAGCCGCCCATGATGTTCGAGAGCACGGTACCAATGACGATGCCGGCAAAGGCGATGGCCGCACCGGATTCGTCCAGGCCGCGCTCGTTAACCAGCCAGGTGATGAAGTACAACCCCATGATGACCCAGGGCATCGTGCCGGCCATCCCCTGCAAAACCGCCACCCAGATGGTCGGGATGCGCAGCACTTTGGGCACGTCGGAAAGCTGGATGCGGTAATCGGCGGCGGCGGCGGCGGTGATCTTGCCGGCCAGTTCAGGCTCAGCCGCGCCTCGGATCGGTTCGTCAACCAGGAGGTAGACCAGCAAGCCGGAGATTACCGAAAAAGCTCCCAGTGCGAAGAAACCCCAGCGCCACAGATCGGGCGTGGCCAGCATACCCAGGCCGAGGGTGCCGACCACAATGCCGAAGATGCCGAAACCTTCCAACAATCCGAGCGCCCGGCCGCGGCGCTCAGGCGGGAAGCTGTCGGAGAGCAGCGAGAAAGTGGCCGGCATCAGGCAGCCAAGCCCGATCCCGGAGATCGCCCGGATGGTCAGGAGTTGACCAAAGTTATTGGTAAAACCGACCGCCAGAGTCCAGAAGCCCCACAGGCCAGTACCAAACAGAATGACGTATTTACGGGAATAGCGGTCGGCCAGGAAGCCCCAAAACGGGGTGAAAATGGCCTGCAGCAGGGTGCGGATGGTGCCGATCGTGCCGAGGTTGGTGTAAGACAAGCCCCACAACTGCTGCAGGGTCGGGAACAGCACGGAGATGGCCTGCTCCTCGCCACGGTCGATAAAATAGCCAAAGGACAGGGCCAGCAATGTCTTGCCTTTGCCGGACTTTGGCCGGGGTTTCGCTGCTTCGGTGATCACCTTGGTTGTCATTGTTCGCTCCTTATGGATCTATGGATGGGATGTCGGATCCTGGTCTGGATCGGCCGCTGCCAGACGGGCTTCGGCCAGGACAATATACTCCGGATTGGTGTCGTAGCCGACATAGCGGCGTCCGGCCAGCCGGGCGGCGACGGCCGTGGTGCCGGAGCCGAGAAAGGGATCGAGGATCACATCGCCGCGGAAGGACAGCAGGCGGATGAGCCGGTCTGGCAGGGCGAGGGGGAAAGGCGCCGGCTGGCCGATGCGGCGGGCGGATTCGGGTGCGATCTCCCAGACGGAGGTGGTGGCAGCCATGAACTCGTCCCGGGTGATGTCCGATTCTCCCCGGTCGGGCCGGGAGAAGGATTGCTTGGCGAAGACCAGAATATATTCATGCACGTCGCGGAAGCGAGGGGAGCGGGTATTCTGCCATGACCCCCAGGCAGTGCTGCCGCTGGCCACCCGGCCCTTGAACCAGATGATCTCGCCCATCGGCAGGAAGCCGAGGTCGAGGTGGATCTGGTAGAAGTAGGCGGTCAGGGGGATGTAAAGTTTGCGGCCGAGGTTGGCGATGTTGACGGCGAAGCGGCCACCAGGGCGGAGCGTGCGGTAGACTTCTGCCCCGGCCGCGGCGATCAGGTCGAGATAATCGTCGAGCGAGAGGTCTTCGTCATACTGCTTGCTGGCATTGTAGGGCGGCGAAGTGACCGCCAGGGCAATGCTGTTATCCGGCAGATGGTGCATATCTTCGGCGGTGTGGCAGTACAGGCGGTCGGCCCACTCCCCGGGCGGCGGGACAGGGCCCTGGTGCAGTTCTTCCAGGGGTTGGGGCTGCCCCAGCCCGGAGTCCTGGTACAGACGGCTGTTATAGAATTCCGAGGCATCGTGCGCCTCGCCCCGGCTGACGCCGAAATCCGAGGTGTGGGCCGGTTTACGCTCCATGGAAAAATTATACAGGACATTTCCAATCCCGGCAGGAATGCGATCAAGCCGCTCGCTGTTTCCACCTCCTCTGCCGCAGATTACCGGAAGATTACCTACCCAGTTTCGACCCGCGAGGACAGACCGATGGCCTGATCCTGGATGTCCGGAAACGATAACAAATCCTTTACGACGGGAGCAGTTACACCCGCCCGGTCGGGCTGTAAAGTATAATAATCCTTTCCATATCCTGTTTGGCCCTGAAAGGAATACAACCATGCACAAAATCCCGCGCGGATATATCTTCCCGAGCGCCGCTTTCTCGCTCTCTACAAAACAGATCAAGTTCTATCAACCGATGGACCGGGTGCCCGAGATCGGGGATGTGGTGTACGGCGAGGTCGGGCGGATCGGCCAGCACAGCTCACTCGAAAACGTCTCCGGCCGGATCCACAACCTGCATGATGGCAGCCGGGCGTTGTTCGTGTTCGGCAACCGCTACGCGCCAGATTATTATGAAGGGACGCTGCCGGAGCGCTTTGAGCCGAAGGTGGACCTGCTGGCCCGCTCCGGCATGATCGGGATCGTGCGGACAAAGAAATCGGTGATCAAAGATCCGACCGAGGTATCGATCCTGGGATATGCCGTCGACAAGGACGGTGAAGTGATCAACACCCAGGACTTTCCGAAGGTGGTGCCAAATCTCACGGAGAAACGGTACCCGCGCTCACCATTGATCCTGGTGGTCGGGACGGCGATGAACTCCGGCAAAAGCATGGCAGCGGCAGCCTGCATCTGGACGCTGAAGGTCAGTGGGGAGAAGGTGCGCGCCTCCAAAGTGACCGGGACGGCCAGTTTGAAGGACATCCTGCATATGAACGATGCCGGAGCACATCCGTATAACGATTTCACCTACCTGGGCTATCCATCCACCTACCTGCTGCCGGATGATGAGATGCTGGCAATCTTCAACAAACTCGACCTGCGGTTTGGCAACCACCCGAAGAATTACTGGGTGGTGGAGTTTGCTGACGGCCTGCTGCAGCGCGAAACCAGCATGCTGCTGTCCTCGCCGGATGTGCGGGAGCGGGTCCACCGGCTGATCCTGTGTGCCAATGATGCCTTCGGGGCGATTGGCGGGATCCGGGTGCTGAAGGAGCAGTTCAGGCTGGAGCCGGATGCAATCTCCGGTCTGTGTTCGTCCAGCCCGCTGCACATCCGTGAACTGCAAATGATGGTCGATATCCCGGTCTTCAACTCGGTCAGCCCGGATGTAGCTAGCCTGTACCCGCTGCTGGAAGCGAAGAGACCAGTACGTAAATTGGCCAGCAAGCCGGCGGCGGCTGTGCTGGTGGTGGAGTAATCTGCGGACAGGAAACGATTTCTGAAATCACTCTTCCCGGTGGAAGAAGGGCAGGACCTCGAGCGGGGCGGGATGGTCCTTCAGGGTCTGTGGGCCAGTGTAGCGCTTGCTGGACCAGTGATCGCGCCAGGTGCCGTGGGGCAGGTAGATATCACGCTTGCTGGCCCCTTTCTTCGTGACCGGGGCAACCAGCAATTGATCCCCGACCAGGAACTGGTCACCGCAAGCCAAGGCGTCTGGGTCGGTGGGGGCGAGGAAAAAGACCGGGCGGATGATCGGCTCTCCGGTGCGGGCAGCCTGGCGGGCCAGGTCCTCTAACAGCGGCGTGTACTCGAGGTGCAGGCGGGTGTAGCGGCGGCAGATCGCGGCGGTTTGCTCGCCGAACTGCCAAGGCGTGATCGAGAACTGCATTACTGGCAGCAGGGCGTTGAGCTGCGTCCAGCGGACCATCAATTCGGGGGGCGGCCAGCCGAAGAAAGGATTGTGGGCGATGAACTCCGGGACGTCCGAGGCGTGCACCCCGACATCCTCGTCACCGGCGGCGGCCTGCTTGCGGCGTTCCATCGCCGGGATGATGACCTTCTGGATCAACGCATTCAGGACCGGGTTGCGGGGGAAGGTGAAGTAGCCGTTGCCACCGATCATGTCCGGGAAGGTGAAGGGATAGCCGGTCAGGGAGAGGTTGAGCGTGGCCGGGAGGATCGCTGCCAGGCCATTGTCCGCGCCCCAGGTGGACCACAGGTCCCACAGGCGAAAAAGGATCGGGGCGGTCTGATTCTGCCAGCCGGTCCGAACCTCGGAGAGCGGGAAATTGCGCCCGACCCAATCGACATAGCAGTGGGAATAGTGGTTGCGGGAGTCGCCCGGCTTGTGCAGCACGGCATCCTTCGGGACGTACATGGCCTCGCCACCATCGAACTTGAAGCCATCCAGGCCGGTGGCGTCCTGCAGGGTGCGCAAGCGGCGGCCAAACCAGGCCAGGGCGGCCGGGTTGGTGACATCCAGCAGATAGCCGCGGCCCTGCCACCAGCGCACCAGGTAGGGGCCGCCGTCCGGGTGGCGGACGAGGAAGCCCTGTTCCGCGCCTTCGATCCCGGCCTGCGAGCGCGGTTGCAGGAAGGGGATCACCCAGGCGGTGACCTTAAAATCCCACTCGTGCAATTGCTCGATCATGGCCGGGGCATCCGGGAAGCGCACCGGGTCGAACTCGAGGTCGCCATAGGCGGTCTGCCAGCGGTCGTCAATCTCGAGGAGGTGATAAGGGAACTGGTTTTTGCGGATCTGGCGGGCGAAGTCGAGAACAGCATCCTGGTCGATCTGGTCCTTGTACTGCGCCCAGGTGGTCCAGACCGGCGCGCCGAACAACTCGAGGGGCGGGGTGTGGGCGGGGTGGCCGAGCTCGGTCACCAGGCGGCGGTGGGCGGCAAGGGCGTCGTTGAGGATGTAGAGGTCGAAGGGCAGGTCATCGCCCAGCAGGGTGAGATGGCCGTCGCCGCGGCCGCGGGTGTCGAAGACCGGGCGCCGGTCGAAGGGGATCTGCTCGCCGAAGACGTAGTCGGGAAATTCGGTGGGGGCATCGGGCGGTTGGTTGATGCCGAGTTTGACCGGGGAATGCACGATCAGCAGGACGCCCTGGTCGGTGAGGAAGGCGGGGGACATCAGGTTGGAAAAGCCGGTGGCGCCGGCGTCGGCGGTCAGAAAGTCGGAGAGCGGGAGGGAGACCTGAGTGAGGTCCCAGGGCTGGTTGACCAGTTCTCCCAGGCCGAACCAGCGGCCGGCCAGCGGGATGCGGGCCTGAATTGCCTCTCCCTGCCAACGAAAGCGGAACTGGCGGCGCTGCTGGGTGAGTTCGAGGGTGCCGCCGTCAAATTCGAGCTGGATACCGTTACGGCGAGGCTGCATGTTGCCGAAATGGTAGTTTGTGGTTACACTCAAGATGGGATCGGACTCGCGCAGGAAGGTGAAAAGCAGCGGGTCTTTCTCGAAGAGATAGCTGGTGGTGATGAGTTGTTCCATGGGTTCCTCCTGCCCTGTTTTACCACAGCGGCGGGCGAAAGGGTAGCGGAATGGACGAGAAGATGAAGCCAACATGGGTGAAGGCAGTGATGTGGCTGGGGGTGCTGCTGGTGGCGGGGTCGCTGTTCAGTTTGAGTCAGTGGGACGACCCGCTGGCCGGGGGCGAACTGGTAACCATCGAGGTACCGGGCGATGAGAGGCTGGTGGGGACTTACTGGCCGGGTACTGATGATCGGGGCGTGCTGCTGCTGGAGGGTTTTGGTTCGGACCAGACCGCGCTGCGGCCGATCGCCACAAATTTCGCCAACAGCGGATATCACGTCCTGAGTTTCGATTTTTCAGGACACGGACGCAGCCCGGGAGGTCTGGACTTCGACAATGCCAGCACCGACCGGATGGCAAAACAGGTGCTCGCCGCCGAGGCCAAGCTGCGGGAACTGAGCGGCCTGAGCCCCGACCAGATCACGTTCTTAGGTCACAGCCTCGGGGCGCGGGTCGCATTGCAGGCTGCCACGATGATGGAAGCCCCGCCGGAGTTGCTGATCCTGCTGGGGACGCAGGTCAATCTGGGCACCAACACCCAGGCGGAATTTTTCACCGGGACGCAAGATGGCGAGCTGGCCTGGGTGCAGGCCTTGGGGCCACACAACCCGGACACGAACATCATCCTGCTGTCCGGGACACGCGACGATATCCTGACGCCTGAGGCAGCCCAGTTATTAATGGAAAAATTATCCGAAACCGAGTTGGGTGATGACAAACAGATCTATGTCACCCAGGTTGAACCGCTTCGCCAGCTATTTTTCCACCCTGGTTTGCTGCATAATTATGAAATCTATTCCGGGACTTTTTTGATCCCCTGGAAAATCTACGAGGCACGCCTTCGGACACCTCTCGAAATTGTTTGGGATATGGGGCCTGAAGAAAAAGCAAGTTCTATTGAGCATAGTAGTCTAGTAGAATTCAAGCGCCTTCACGAGCCGCCAGGAATATTCAATCTCGAGGATTACGTTATTTTCTGGTTCCTCGGCATCGCCGGCCTGTTTCTGGTACTGACCGCCGGGGGTGCGCTGATCGAGCGGCGAGAGACCGCGCCCCAACCGGCGGAGATCACCCGGATGGGGCGGTATTTCCTCGGCAAGGCGCTGCTGTGGCTGCCCGCTCTGATCCCCGGTGCCCTGATCGGCGGGGCGGTGTTCTTCGCACCGCTGGGCAAGCCGGTCTTCAACCTGTACTATATCGGGTTCTTCGGCGGTTATGGAGTTTTGTTGTGGCTGCTGTACCGCTTCGGGCGGATGCCGGGGGTGACCGGCAAATTGACGCTGAAGGACGCAGCCAGCAGCGACCCGCGCGGCGGGTACCTGGCCGGGCTGGTGTTCATGGCGGTGCTGCTGGCAGTCTCGCTGATGGCGCGCTCCGGGTGGTGGTACACCTTCCCGCTCAATGACCGGTTCATCTGGCTGCTGGTGTTCACCCCGGTGACCGCGCTCGGTTTCCGGATCGGGCTGAGCGAGAATGCCATGCTGAAGGCGGCCCGGCAAAAGGCCGGCTGGCTGCTGTGGGCGAATACGCTGATCGGGCTGCTGCCGTTCTTTCTGTATACGGCCTTCCTGGCCTCACTGGGGTCGCTCTCGGGGGTGGTCGGTTCGGTGCAGGGACTGGTGATACTGGCGCTGGCAATTGCAACCGGCTCGGTGGTGGAGAAACTGTCCGGGCGGGCGTGGCTGGCGGCGCTGCTGCAGGCCTTCCTGCTGTACTGGCTGATCCTGCCGCAGGGGGTGTTGTTCCGGTAAGGGGGACTTACTGGGAAAAGGCGAGCACGCGGTAGGGATAATCGGCCACTTCCTGGCAGTTGCCGAGCAGGTACTCGCTGATATTGGGCCAGGTCAGTTCGCGGTTGTTGATGAAGGCCCCGGTGATGGCGGTGCCAACGCAGCCCGCCCCGCCGTTGTAGATCGCCAGGCTGACCATCCAGAGCTGGTCATAGGCCATGATCTGCCCGGCCGGCTGGCTGGTAATGTTGCGGACCAACTGCCCGGCCTGACCGGCAGCCGCAGCCAGCGTTTCGGCCAGCAGCAGGAATTCTTCATCAGTTCCAACTTTTTGCAGGGCCAGCCCGCGCAAGTAAGCCCGGGGGTAATCGGCGAGGGCGGAATACCCGGAAGCACAGGCCAGCGTGCCATAGACCGGGACACACAGGTCGAGAAAGAAAGGCAGGTTCCAGGTCAGGAGCATGTCCATCCCATTTTCGGTTAGCATCCCGTAACCTTTTTCGCCCTTGATGACCCAGCCATTCCAGAACTGGGATTCCTGCGCCACCAGGCCTTTGAGCAGGTGCGGAGGCACATGGCTAGCCAGGGCAGCCTCCCAGATCTGCTGGTCGAAGCGGTTCTGGGCCTCGATGACCTGAGGCCGGGCAGCCTCGGTGCCGCAGGCAGAGGCGGCGCCATTCGTGAGCAAACCGCCATCCGGGCAAGAGGCCGCCGAGACCGTGCCGCGCAGGATCAATTTTCCGGCCAGCAGGCTGAGGTCGTATTCCGTGGCCAGGTCAGCGGGCTGCGAAGCCTCCATCAGCCAGGGGATCTGCATGGTGGCTGTGGCGGGGAAGACTTCCCATTGCGCCGGTCCAACCGGGATGTCGTACCACCAGGGATCTCCCATCAATTGGAACAGATACCGGCCTTGACCCATCGGCAGGTTGCGCATCTCAAAATCACGTGACCAGGAGCGGTCTCCGTAGGAGGAAACGGCATAGTAAGTGACCTTGATGCCGTATTCGTCGGTGACAGGCATGTCCACCAGGCAGGGGAATTCCAAACATTCAGCCACCTCCCCGCCCTCAAAGATCACATAGACCGTGCTGATCCGGTAAGACTCGATCGGTTCTGCCCCGCCAAATACCAACCGGGGACGCTGATCACATAGGCTCCATGGCGAACAATTGGCGGTGTCGACATAGGCGACCGGACCTGGTAAGGTGACCGAAGTTTCAAGGGCGAGATCGACTGGCGAGATGTAAACTAGACCGATTGCGGAACAACCTTCCTCGTCGGTGGTACAGGACTGACGGTCAACCCATTCCTGATAAGCCGACAAACCGCAGAAGCCGAGAATATCCTCGTCACGGGGTGCGCCATTAAACGGCAGGTAGATCTGGCAATTCTCGGCGGAATCGGGGATATTGACCAAGACCCAGTGGTGCTTGACCGCCAGGTTCTGGATATACAGGTAGCGGTAATTCGACGGGTAGGCGGGGATCGGCTGGGCTGGCTGCTCATCCGGCTCGGGCTGGGCTTCTCCGTAGATGGCGAACGGTGCCTTCAGCGGGGGCAGGACCGGGTCTGCGCCGGGCCAACCATGAAAGAGGAACAGAACCAGAGACAGGCTCATAAACCAGTTCCTCTTCCCCAAAGGCAGCATGCTTATCTCCAATGACTGTATCCCTCTCCGCTTCCCCGGCAACCAACGAAACGTTTACTCCAGACAGAACCGGATCAGGTTGAGACCCCATTCATGAGCCGAACGGAGGTCTGCCCGCTGTGTCGGCTGAGATCCGTTGCGCCCCGACCATGTCAGGCTATACGCAGCGGTTGAATAGACCACGCCAACCGCGGCTGCCACCTGCCCTTCCTGGCTGCCGGTGGGCACACCAGAAAAGAGGAAGGGTGAAGAGAGGGTGGGATGGCCGTCGGTGACCGGCTTGGCTTTGACCCCAAGGTCGGCCAGCAGCTGGTCGCAGGATTCAACTGCCCCGGCATCCAGCGCTTCCAGGATTAACCGGCCACCGCCCTTAAGATAAGCCTTGATTCTATCCTGATCTCCCTTGCTGAGCTTGAAAGCGCCCTTGCCGCTGCAGTACAGCAACCCATAACGAGGCAGGTCGTTGATCACCGAGGGATCGTTGTTGATGATCAGGCGGCGGAAATTGAGGACCTGCGCCTGGCTGGCGAGGGCTTCCCAACCGCTGATGACGTTCTTGTCCGGTTTGCCGCCCAGATTGACCAAGCCAACCAGGACAGGTGTGTTATCTCCCGGGCCGATCTGGTTGCGAAAGCGAAGGTCCAGTTCACCAGGGAGGGGGTAGAGCGGGTTGGCGGCGTTCTTGACGGGTTTGCCGGGCTTTTCGATCATAATGCGGGCGATCTCAACAGCTGGGCGCTTCGGCATCTTGGGCAGGGCGGCGACAACAAATTCGTCCTGGATATAGCGAGCGTCGTTGTCGACGCCGCCGATCTCCCGCTCGCCGTGACCGATGACCAGGAACAGTTCACCTTGGTTGGAATCGCCGAAATCGTAGGCGACCGGTTCGACCAGTTCAACCACGTAGCCTGCGGAATCTACTGCCACGCCGGGGGAAATGAACACCAGTTGATCGGCGGGGTCGTTGGCGACCACTTCCAGGCCGTACACGATCCCGGAGCCATGAAAGACCAGGTCGTGGGCGCGGCGGGTCTGCCGGTGTTCTTCATGCGCCTCGCGCCAGATATCGGCAGAGATCGACATCCCGTCGTACGGGTCGATGTGTTTGCTCGGGAAGGCTTCGGATCCATTCTTTTCCATCTTAAACTCCTCGGATTCGGATGCTATTGGATAAATTCACAATTGACATCAAACAGGATGTGGGCGGGGACCATCGTTTGGATCACCTCCGCCATTTTTTTACGGAACTGGGTGGAATTCAGCCCGCTGCGGGTCAACTCGTCCTGTGGGACCTGCAAGTCCACGATAACTTTCATGGCCTGGTTTTGTTTACCCAGGGCGCGCCCAAGGCCAAGGCGGTTGTCCTGGTTGAGCACGAAGTTGGATGCCCGATGTTCGGTGATCTGGACCTCTCCGCCGGTGTAGACCTTGAGGAACTCTTCAAGGGCCTGGGCAGTCCCGCGAAGTTGGTAGATGGTGAGGGCATGCCGGAGGAGTTCACGCGTCCGGTCGATCGGCAGAAAATCATCCAGCGGGACGCCAAACCAGGTTGCCAGCCACGGGACAAACGGTTCCGGGGTCAACTTGGGATCGAAGTAATGATGGATCTGCCGGGTGGTCTGCTGGATAGGCTGCCAGAAACTCTCGAACAGCATCAGGTAGCGGGAGAGGAACTCATTGCCGTGGTAGATCTCGGGCAGGTACTTGAGGATACGGCTCTGGGAGAAGACAGCCAGGCGGGCAGTTTCTTCTGACAGGACCTGGCGGCCGCCCCGGACCAGCTTGGCCTCGGCATGGAGATGCTGATCGAGAAAGAAAGTGTTGATCCGGGTGGATACTTCGATCAGGTACTCCCTGCCTGGCTTAATATTTCCATGCAGCGGCAGCAACAGGAAGGTCAGATTGCCATCCTGGGCGATCGTGGCCAGAAGCGGAGATAAGCCTTCCGGCAGGTGCACCGACAAGACCTCAACGACATCCGGCCACTCAACCTGGAGCTTGACATCTTTCGTCTTTTCGACGGTAAAGCGGATCTGATAGGTGACCGATTCGCCCGGGTAGCAATATTGCTGCACGGTGGCGATGTTGATCTGGTCTGTCATGAGAGAGGTTTCCGTGGTTTCCATCAGCGCCTGCTATTACTCGTCCGCTTCGGCCACGATGATCTCATGGTCGAGCGCGCAGATCAGCCCATCCGGCGGCACCCTGAGGACCCGGTCGACACGGGCAACCGGCTTGGGTTCGTCGTCAAATAAATTGTTCTCCTCTACCGGGATCACCCGGCGGGTGTACAGTTCCAGATCCATAACATACTTGACGGTTGGGATCTGCTGGACGAGAGAGATGACCTCGCCAATAAACAGATCGCGGCCGAAAGGCCAGCCCTCCCAGCTGTCCGAAGGGGTTACAAGTGGGAGGCGGTCATCCAGGGCCAGCGGGGTGAGGTAGCGATTGAGTTCATAGTTGATCCGTTCAGACACTTCGACCCGGTTGGTGAACTCGAGGGGAACCACCTTAACCCGCACCCTTACGCCGTAATACTCGGGTTCACGCACATTCAGGATGGTGGTCATCAAACGGTACTGATCAAGATACTGCCGCAGGTCATGACGCAGATTATCCTCCAGGTGCAGTTTGGAGAGATCGCCTTCCATGACCGAACTGGAGACAGACGGCACGACCAGGACAGATACCGTGCCAGCCTGAGCCCCCTGGGCTTCATTCGGAGTCAGGCAGGCTGCCCGGGCGATCTCGCGGCTGTATTTGAGGGCAAACTGCTCATAATCCTGTGCGGTGACAGCCCGGCGCTGGGCTTGCAGTTCGCGGCGGGCGCGGAACTTGACCTCATCGAGGGATTCCTGATCACGCCCGCCATCGGCGCGGGTGAGATTGGAGACGCGGGAGAGATAGGCGATCGACATCGACATGGTAGTCAGGCTGCCGACTGGCAGGTTACCGCGGACCCCACCGCCATACCGGTAGCGCGAGAAGCGGATCTCGCGTCCACTTTCGGGGACCCGTCCATACTGGATAACCGAGCCATTGGGCTGGCGGATGGCCGGGCCAAACATAACGATGCCGTTGGACATGTCCATACTGAAATGCCGATCGAACTGGGAGGAGGCCGAGAACTCTGTGACATACTCCCAGGGGACAAGGACATCCACGCCGTTGCGGGTCTCCTCGATCAGAATATGCTCACCCGGTTCCAGGTCCAGCACTGGAGAAAACTGGAGAGAGAAGGTCTGGCCTGGTTCACCCGTGCTAGTCCCGACATACTCTTCCAGGACATTGACTGAGTGGCTAGACGGGATGGTGGCTCCAGTAGTAAAGACTTGCATCATGCGAACGCGCGGGGACTCGTCGAACATTCCCTGGAGCGGTCGGCGCTGTTCAATCCGGCAGCGCAGCCATTGGGCGCTGACACCATACAGCTC
>JAGVCA010000044.1 GCA_020059485.1 Anaerolineales bacterium | reverse complement strand
GTTCTTATGCTACACTTCATCTCAGAACCTCTTTTCTAGGATTTGTTGCGAACTTCTCCTATTTTAGAGGTTCTTTTTCTTCAGAATTTGATCACACCCTTTGCCCTTGGCGGATAGTAAATATAGGGGATTGGGATTGGTTTTTCTCGGGATTCTACAAGCTTTCGACTGCTATGTTGTCGGAGAGATCGAATTTAGCCTATTGAGAATTGGGTCGTCTTGCCGTATACTTGGTGTAGGCTGCGTACAATCCGAGGAGGTACTTCATGGCGTTCAGCGTGACCGAAATGTCTATCCGAGATTTTGAAGATGTTCATTCGCTTTGGAAGAGTTCCGAAGCGATCGTACTGAACAAGGTAGATTCGCGCGACTCGATCCAACGGCTTTTGAGCCTGAATCCCGGCTTGAGTTTTGTGGCCCGGGAAAATGGAGCTTGTGTCGGGGCGGTGCTGTGCAGCCAGGATGGCCGAATGGGTTATCTGACCCATCTGGTGGTGCGTGAGGACCGCCGCCGGTTGGGCATCGGCAGGCAACTGGTCGGGCGGTGTATGTTTGCGCTGACCGGACAGGGAATCCACGAATGTATCCTGCTGATCATGCAGGAAACGGAAGAAGCGCTCGGGTTCTGGGATAAAGTTGACCCGGCCGGGCGGGTCAAACTTGTGATGATGGCGCCGCGGCAGTCAGGTTAAGCGTCGCCCCGGGGGGTGGGATAGCTCCAGGTTTTTGGTGATGTACTGAACGACCTGATCGAACTCCACTGCCTTAGAAAATAAAAAGCCCTGACCGTAATCACACTTCAAGGCGACCAGGTCCTGTAGCTGTTTCTCTGTTTCGATCCCCTCAGCCACCAGGCTCATCTCCAGCATCGATGCCAACACCCGCAAGGTCTCGATGATCTTAAAACTTTCGGTGCTGCTGTCGAGCAGCTGCACAAAGGAAGGATCAACCTTGAGGGAGTCGGCCGGGAAATTCAGCAAATAAGAGAGGGTGGAGTAGCCGGTGCCAAAGTCATCCAGGCTGATCCGGATGCCGCGCTGCTGCAAGGCTTTGAAAACGGTTTGGGAGACCCGCCTGTCTTCGATATTGGCCTTCTCGGTGATCTCGAGCCGCAGTGCGCCGGTGCTGATCTTATTCTCAGCCAGGATTCTCTCAATCGTTTTGAGCAATTCGGTGTTGCGGATCAGGCTGGCGGAGATATTGACGGAAATATACAGCGGCGGATTGAGCGGAAATAGCTTCTGGAGTTTGGCGGCATCGCGGGCGGCGTAGTTCAAAACCCATTCGTCGAGCGTATGGATCAGTCCTGAAGTGGTGAGTGCACCGAAGAAATCCACGGGTTCAAGCACACCGCGTGCGGGGGAATGCCAGCGGAGCAGCGCTTCCAATCCGACCACGCACTGGTCGGCCAGCTGTACGATCGGCTGGTAGTACAGCCGGAACTCATCCTGCTCCATACCACGACGCAGCTCGGTCTCCATGGAAAGCCGTTCCACCAGCAGGTTATGCATCACGCTATCGTATAAAACCACCTGGGCGCGGCCGAGTTCCTTGGCGCGGTACATGGCGATCTCGGCATCCCGGATCATTTCGTCCGGTTGGCTGTATCCCTGAGTATTGAAGGTGATCCCGATACTGACCGAGGTGTAGATCTCATTTTCCCCGATCCGGATCGGCTGGAGGAGGATGGATTTGAGCCGGTTGGCGGCCAGATAGGCATCTCTTTCGGTGGCGATGTCGTCCAACAGGATGATGAACTCATCCCCGCCCAACCGGGCCACGGAATTGGTACGGGTAATGCTGTCGTGATCGCGCGTGTTGAGATTAAGGCGATCCGCGATCTCCTGGAGCACGCGGTCTCCGGCGGCATGGCCGAGGCTGTCATTAATGACTTTGAAGTTGTCGATGTCAATGAGGACGACCGCAAACAGGTATTTATCGTGGCGCTTCTCCCAGGTTAGCGCCTGGGTCAACCGATCCGTGAACAGGGTGCGGTTTGGCAAGCTGGTGAGCTGGTCGTAGTAGGCATTCCGGAGGAGTTGCTGCTCGAATTCATTGCGCTGGATCGTCAGGGCGACCTGATGGCTGACTGCGACCACTAGCTGTAAGTCGCTCTCTTCAGAGAAACCGGGTTCGTTGTATGGTTTCCATGCCCAGATCAGGGCCGCCACCTGGCCTTCGACTTCAACCGGTACAATCAGCATCTCCCGCATGCCCGAGTCGTCTGAGACCACGGCAGGAGCTTGAAGGGTGAAGATGGCTGCGGAGACATCCTGGGTGACATCATCCAGGATGCTGGCTGGGATGCCTTTCTCCACCATGTCCGGGATATTGTTTTTCAGAATGATCTGGCATTCCGCCGCGCCAATCATCTGCCGGATGATGGTGGAGATCTTGGCCAGAGCCTCAGGCATATCCGGGATGTTGACGAGCTGGTAGCTAATGTCGTGCAGCAGGATGGCGTAGTTATCAACCGACTGGAGCAGCAGATCGCCCGTCACCATTGAGCGCCGGGCATCCTGGGCGTTCGCGTTCCCGCTGCGGACTTGATGGGAGACGGCCGTGATCAGATGTTTGCCGATCCGGATCTTGTCATCGTGGAATAAGTTCTCGGGGGAAGAGATCTTGCGCCCATTGACAAAGGTGCCATTGGTGCTGTTCAGGTCGGTGATCGTGAGACAGGTCTGGTTGGGATCGAAATCGATCCGGGCATGCTCGCGGGATGCGCTGCTGTCCGAAATGTGCACCTCGACCTCGGTTTGCCGGCCGATGGTTGTAGCACCAGGAGCAAGGGTATATTCACGCACCTCGGCTCTGGGTGCGCGGACCAACAAGGACCATGAATTATTACCGGGTTCGCTCATCAATTCGCTGCTATATCATTTCCTGAACAGGATATTCCCCGTGTCTTCGTTGCAGCCAGGGAGTCATCCGGCGGCAGTTGGCTTGTCTGCGACCAGGACTTGGATTCCAATTATAACATTTTGTCAGCATTGACTCAAAGTTTTCCTGACCTGACATTTCTGTCAGAACTGCCGCGCCCTGGATTTCGTTGGTCTGGCTGCACGCTTTGTGCCGATTCAGGTGATAGTGGTGCAACTATTAGAGGACCAGGGTCAGGATGATCGCCAGCGTGAGCAGTGCGCCGGTGATCCAATGCCAGCCGCCTGCATCCATTGGGCCGCTGCCAATGCCGACCGGAACGATCCGCAGGACCGGCGCCTGTTCCAGGGTCTGCTTGAATTTGGCATCCGGCGCGGTGTGCGGGTTGTAGCCCTCAAAGAATCCGGCAAAACCGGCATTGCGGAAAACCTGTTTGATGACGACCAGCGCTTCCTCCGGGTCGGTGACTTCTTCCATGATGCCGGAGATCGCCCGCCCGGGGAGGAGCAGCTCAACCTGGGGATGGGCTTTCAGGTTGAGATACCAGTGTGCCTTGCGGCCAAACCCGGACAGACAGTAGACATTGCCGTTCAGGATGGCGTAATTGGTCGGGGTGAAGTATAGTTTCCCACTTTTGCGGCCGGTATTCTTGATGACCATGATGTATCCGGCGATCGGATTGCAGATCAGCCAGGCCAGTCCAAGCCGGTAGGCCGGCACCATAAAGAAACGGTTTAAAAACCAGAACACGCGCCTTACCACGTTCATGCTGTCACCTCCTCGGATCTTCAGCGTTGTGCCAGGTGAATAGATTATAGCGGTGCTTATGATTTTTACGAAATATTGATGTCTGGAGTTCCTGCCGGATGACAGCCTTAAGTGATCAGGAGTCGATCTGCGTCAGGACCAGCGGATTGTCGGCATGCTGCGGCAGCAGCCGTCCCTGCATGCTCCACGGCCCGGTCCAGGTGATCTGGATCGGCAAGACCTGGCCGCGCAGGTTTTGCTCGCTCTCGACGAAAACCAGCTTGGTGTTCTCTGTCCGACCCCGCCAGCGCCCTTTGACCTTGTCCTCGAACAGGACCTGAACGGTTTCACCGAGCAGGCTGGCATTGATCTCGCCGACAACCCGGGCCTGTTGCTCTTCCAGAAGACGGTAGCGGCGCCATTTTTCCTCATCACTGACATCGTCTCCCAGGCGGCGGGCGGCTACGGTGCCTGGACGGGTGGAGTAACGTGCCAAGTGGGCGACATCCAGACGCAGCTCTTCCAGCAGGTCGTAGGTGTCCTGGAACTGCTCGGGTGTTTCACCGGGGAAGCCAACGATGATATCGGTACCGATCGAGACATTCGGGATGATCTCCCGGATGCGGGCGATCAGATCGCGGTACTGCTCGCGGGTATATTCGCGCTTCATGTTGGCCAGGACTTCGTTATTGCCGGCCTGGACCGGGACTTCGATATGCGGCATGATGGTGGGATGGTCGGCTACGGCCTGAAGCAGCTCGTCGGTCATCCAGTTAGGGTGAGAGGTCAGGAAGCGTAGGCGGGCCAGCCCATCCACCTCGGCGACGACCCTGAGCAGTGAGGCCAGGTTGGGGCCATCGGGGATGTCTTTGCCGTAGCGGTCGACGATCTGCCCGAGCAGGGTGATCTCACGAACTCCCTGAGAAACCAGTCGGCGCACTTCCTGGACGATGACACCGACCGGCCGGCTTTGTTCCGCCCCGCGCCGGTAGGGGATGATGCAAAACGTGCAGGCGTGCGAACAGCCCAGTACCACCGGGACATGCGCGCTGACCAGGGCATCCTGTTCTTCGGCCGGCAGCACCAGGTCGCCATCCAGCAGGGCATTGCGGACCTCTACCTCGCTCTCAGCCATCACCCGGCTCTCGTCCTGAGAAAGGAATGCGATCAGCGGGCCGGGGTCGGAGGGCGGGGAGAAGATGTCCACATACGGGTAGCGTTCGGCCAGGTGTTCGTATCCTTTTACGCCGACCATGCAGCCCATCAGGTTGATCACCAGGTCGGGGTTGCTGCGCTTGCGGGCCAGCAGGGAGGTCAGGTAGCCGTGGGCGCGGTCTTCGGCGCTCTGGCGGACGACGCAGGTATTCAGGACGATCACATCGGCCTGGCCGGGTTTCGCGGTCTGGCGGTAGCCCATCCGCTCAAGGGAGGAGGCGACGCGCTGGGAGTCGGCTACGTTCATCTGGCAGCCGGCAGTCCAGATGTGGTATTTTCCGGTGGTTTCCATAGAAGTGTATTATACCAAATTTGTCCAATTCATCCGAGGGCGGTGTGCAGCCGATGACGGGCTGCCGCAACGCGCATCCGAGCCTACGAAATTGCCCCTTGACAGGGGAAATGACTTTTGTATAATAAAAGTACTTTGAAAATCAAAGTGATATGAAACAAAAGCAACAAGGAGGTTGCCATGTATGATCAGTTCCAAAAAGCCGCCAAGAAGGTGAATGCCCTGGCATACAAGGACGGTCTGGTTGACCTGTTGATCGGCGTATTCTTCACATTTCTGGCATTCCAGGAACCGCTGGAAATGCGCGGTTTGCCGGAGTGGGTGACCTACCTCCCGTCCTTCCTGGCAATGGGGCTAGGCCTGATGGGTTACGCGGTCGCCAAGCGCAAGCTGGTCATGCCGCGGATCGGTCGGGCGGAGGTCAGCATCCGGCGCAATCCGGCCCGGCGCGGCGTTTTTCTGTTCGCCCTCGCTCTCCAATTGGTCACACTGTTGATCTACATCCTGGCCTCCACTGGCAAACTGGGGGAGTGGCTGCCTTCACAGTCCAGCTGGGTGATCGACGCCTTCTTCGCCCTGGCGATCTTCGGTTTCTTTGCCTACCTCGGGCACAACGCCGACGCTCCCCGGTTCTTCCTTTACGGCCTGCTGCTGGGGGTGACTGTGTTGGCCCAGGCCGGTTTGCGAGGTGATATGCGTTTGGTGGCCCAGCTGCCGATTCTGATCTCCGGGTTGGTGATGGTAGCCGGCGGCGTGTTCACCCTGACGAGCTTCTTGCGGCGGTATCCGCCGATGGACCTGGAGGCCGGCAATGGGTGAACTCTCGGGCGCGGACCGTCATCCGCTGGCAGATCTGGATAAGGTGATTCACTCGCCGGCCCGACTGATGGTGATGACTTACCTGTATGTGACCGAGAGTGTGGATTACGTCTATCTGACACACCTGACCGGCCTGACCTGGGGCAACCTGGCTACCCATGTCGGCAAGCTGGAAGAGGAGGGGTACATCGAGATCGAGAAGACCTTTGTGGACAAGAAACCGTACTCTGTGATCCGGCTGACGCGCAAAGGACGGGACGCTTTTCGGGACTACAAGCGGCAGGTCAAAGGCGTGCTGGACCAACTCCCGGATTAGGAGATATTTTGAAGCGAGAAGCCCCGCTGTCAGCGGGGCTTCTCAGTTGGGACTTGACGGGGATACAGAATTCATTTACTATAGTACTATAGTATTATAATACAAGGATATATGATGACAAATGCAGAATTGGCCATCCTCAGTCTGATCGTTGAGCAACCCCGCCACGGCTACGAGATCGAGCAGGTGATCGAGGGCCGGGGCATGCGCAACTGGACTGAGATCGGGTTCTCCTCGATCTACTATTTGCTGAAAAAGCTGGAGGAGAAGGGTCTGATCGAAGCCTCCCGCCAGCCGGCGGAAGGGCGCGGCCCGGCCCGCAAGGTTTATCAGGTTACGGATGACGGCCGCATCGAATGGTACCGGGAAGCGTTGGAGACGCTGCGTTCTCCGCAGCGCCCGCTGGTGCCGTTCCTGCTGGGGTTGTCGGTGCTGCCGGCCTTCCATCCGGAGGAGGCGCGGGCCGCTCTGGAGAGATACCAGAATGACCTCCGGCAGCAGCGGGATGCACTCATCCAAAAGGCAGAGGCGCAGCAGCCGCTACCCCCGCATGTCACCGCGATGTTCGATTATTCGGTCACACTGGTACAGGCCGAACTGGCCTGGATCAAAGGATTTATCCTACAATTGGAGAGTTAGGATGGAAAAGATCGACCTGAAACAGACACTCAAACACCTTTATCAGCCCGGCCGTAAGGACTTTGAACTGGTCGAGGTGCCCGAAATGCAGTTCCTGATGGTGGACGGTGCCGGCGACCCAAACACGGCCCAAGCGTACCAGGATGCGCTGCAAGCGCTGTATACGGTGGCCTATAAACTTAAGTTTGCCAGCAAGAAGGAACTGGACAAGGATTACGTCGTCCCGCCGTTGGAAGGCTTATGGTGGGCGGCGGAGATGGATGCCTTCACGACCATGCTGAACAAGGACGCCTGGTCCTGGACGATGATGATCATGATCCCGGAGTGGATCACGCTTGCATTGTTCCGGGAAGTTGGTGACCGGATCGCGGCGGAAAAGGAACCGCCAGCCGACCTGGGCAAGGTGCGGCTGGAGGGCTACCGGGAGGGGCTGTCAGCCCAGATCATGCACATCGGGCCATATGCCGAAGAAGGTCCGACTCTGGCGCGGCTGTACCATGAGTGGATGCCAGCCAACGGGCTGGGTTTCAATGGCAAGCACCACGAGATCTACCTGAGCGACCCGCGTCGGACCGCCCTGGAGAAGCTAAAGACCGTGCTGCGCCAGCCGGTCAGGCGGGTGTAAGGACGGATCAGCCACAGTAAAATAATGACCCATAAGCAACTGTGATCGAGGTTTTGGGTATTATTAAGTGGGAACTTTGTGGAAGGAGATTATCAATGAAAACTCGTTCAATCACTTTGATGATCATTTTCATCCTTCTGGCGCCCGCGGCTTGCAATCTCCAGACTGGGAATGATGAGGGCCTGGAAGAACCGGCTGTCTCGGCGGGTAGTTCGGTCCAGGATGGCGGTGCCAGTGACCCGCGCTCCCCACAGCCGGTAAACCCTGAGCCGCCTGCGCTTGCGCCTGGGGATGGCCGGGTGGTGATCGTCTACAATGGCACCATCCTGACGATGAACGAGGCTCAGCCGACCGCCGAAGCCCTGGTAATCCAGGGAAATATGATCGCCGCGGTCGGCAACCAGGACGAGCTGCTGGCCTACCAGACCGAGGAAACGGTGATGGTCGACCTGCAAGGCAGGACTGTGATGCCCGGTTTCATCGATCCTCACAGCCACATGCTGACCCACTATGAAGACCACGGCGGCAGCATCCTGGCGGTGCAGGAGCAAGCGCTGGCGCAAGGGATCACCACGATGGCCGATATGGGCGGTGATACCACCGGTGAGCTGGTGACCGGGCTGCGCGGGATGGAGGCCAACGGCAACTTGCGGATGCGGGTCAGCCTGTATTTGGTGCGGATCAACAACTGCGGCGAAGATATGGGCGCCTGGTATGGGGATTTCCCGCAGTCGCTGGATCCAGCCGCGCTGGTGCAGATTCCGGGGATCAAGATCTTCACGGACGGCGGTTCGTGTAATGTGCCGGCGATGACAGTAGAGTACCCTGGCGGCGGCACAGGCGACCTGTATTTCACCCAGGAGGGGCTGAACGCGCTGCTGGCTGAGGTTGACGCCGCCGGTTACCAGGCAGCGATCCATGCGTTGGGGGATGCGGCCATCGAGCAGACGCTGAATGCGATCGAGGAAGTCATCGGCGGCGGGGAGAATGAGATGCGCCACCGGATCGAGCACAATACCACCGTCCGGCCGGATATGATCCCGCGCTACAGCGAGGTCAATCCGGTGGCTTTGATCTTCGGGCATTTCCCGGCGTGCTTATGGTCAGGGGATACCAGCCAGTTCAAATATATCCTGGGCGAGGAATACCGGGACTGGGACTGGCCGTACCGCCGCCTGATCGAGGCTAACCCGGAAGTGGTGTTTGCCTGGCATGGAGATGTGCCGGTCTTTCCGCTGGGGACGGTGGAGACATTGTGGGGCTTTGTCACCCGCAAGGAGATCGGCCCGGAAGGGCAGGTGTGCGATCCGCCAGAATGGGCGCTGCAAGACCGTCTGCCGGTGGAAACCGCCCTGGAAGCGATGACGATCAACGCTGCCTATGCCCTCTTGCGTGAGAATGAGATAGGCAGCCTTGAGGTTGGCAAACTGGCGGATCTGATCATCCTTTCGGAAAACCCGCTGACGATGCCGCCGGATGATCTGATCAATCTGGAGGTGCTGGCGACGCTGGTGAATGGCAATACTGAGTACTGCGTCGGCGGGATGGAAACACTTTGCCCGTAGTATGCAAGGGGTGTTCCCCGATAAAGAAACAAGCCCCGGAAATCCCGGGGCTTGTTTCGTATCTTCTGAGTATCTGCTTATCTTGATCGTGGAGTTTGCGCAGCAAACTCCCTAGATCAAACGGCTTGCCGTTTGATCCTAGTACATCGGCGGCTGGGACGGCATGGCCGGAGCATTCTCTTCCGGCTTGTCGGTGATCAGCGCTTCGGTGGTCAGGATCATGGCGGCGATCGAGGCGGCGTTCTGCAGCGCGCCGATCGTTACCTTGGCGGGGTCGATCCAGCCGGCTTCGACCATATCAACATAGTCTTCTGCCAGTACATCGTAGCCGATGTTGGTGTTTTTCTTCTCGACCTGCATACGGCGGACGGTATCGACGATTACGGAGCCATCCTTGCCGGCGTTCTCGGCGATCTTGCGCATCGGGATTTCGAGCGCGTCGCGCACGATCTTCACGCCCACCTGGGCATCGGCGCTGTCCATCTTGAGGCTGTCAATGGCCGACATGGCATTGATCAGTGCAACACCACCACCGGGGACGATGCCCTCTTCGATGGCGGCGCGGGTGGCGGAAACAGCATCTTCAACGCGGTGTTTCTTCTCTTTCAACTCGGTCTCGGTGGCAGCGCCAACCTTGATGACAGCCACACCACCCGAGAGTTTCGCCAGGCGCTCGTTGAGCTTCTCGCGGTCGTAGTCGCTGGTGGATTTGTCGATCTCGGCCCGGATCTGCTCGATACGGCCTTTGATCTCGGTGGGATTGCCTTTGCCGCCGATCACGGTTGTATCTTCTTTGTCAGCGGTCACTTTTTCGCACTGACCGAGGTCGGCGATCGTGGTGGTTTCCAGTTTGCGGCCGGTCTCTTCAGAGATCACGGTCGCGCCGGTCAGCACGGCGATGTCCTGCAGCATGGCTTTGCGGCGGTCGCCGAAACCGGGGGCTTTGACGGCCAGCACGTTCAGCATACCGCGCAGTTTGTTCAGCACCAGGGTGGCGAGCGCTTCACCGTCCACGTCTTCGGAGATCACAACCAGATCGCGCTTGCCGCTCTGCACCAGTTTCTCCAGCAGCGGTACCAGGTCGGCTGCGGCAGAGATCTTCTTGTCATGGATCAGCAGGTAAGGTTCCTCGATCACCGCTTCCATTGCTTCGGGGTCGGTGATGAAGTAGGGAGAAAGGTAACCGCGGTCGAACTGCATACCCTCAACGTAATCGGTCTCGAATTCGAGGCCCTGGGAATCTTCCACGGTGATGACGCCGTCGTTGCCGACCTTGTCAAAGACTTCGGCGATCAGGTCGCCGATCTCGCGGTCCTGGGCAGAGACAGAGGCCACATTGGCCATGTCGTTCTTGGTCTTTACCGGGATAGACTGGGATTTGATCTTCTTGGCAACAGCCTCGGTGGCAGCCTCAATACCGCGCTTGAGCAGCATCGGGTTAGCGCCGGAGGCCAGATTGCGCATACCGCCGGTGACAATCGCGTGCGCCAGGACGGTGGAGGTGGTGGTGCCGTCGCCGGCAATGTCATTGGTCTTGGTGGCCGCTTCCTTGAGCAACTGGGCGCCCATGTTCTCAAACGGGTCTTCCAGTTCGATCTCTTTGGCAACGGTCACGCCGTCGTGGGTGATTGTCGGGGCGCCAAATTTTCGGTCCAGAGCCACATTGCGGCCTTTCGGGCCGAGGGTGGTGATGACTGCTTCGGCGACGATGTCCACGCCTTTGATCAATTTGCGGCGGGCTTCATCGGAAAAGATAATGTCTTTAGCCATATGATTTACTCCTAGTGAGATTTGATTATTAGGTCTACGTTATTACTCGACGATTGCCAGCAGGTCGGATTCGCGCAGGATCAGGACCTTTTTGCCGTCCATTTTGATCTCGGTCCCGGCATACTTGGCGAATAAAACCTGGTCGCCTTTTTTGACCTGCATCTCGACCAGTGAGCCGTCTTCGAACTTGCCCGGGCCGACAGCCAGCACGGTGCCTTTTTGGGGTTTTTCTTTGGCTGTTTCGGGGAGCACGATGCCACCAGCGGTGATCTCATCCTGCTCGATTGGTTCCACCACGACACGGTCTGCGAGGGGTTTGAGTTTCATACAAGCCTCCAAATGTTTGATTTGTGGATTTTAGCAAGCGACGCTATGGTTTGCTAACCAGACTGAATGATACTGATTTTTTCCCAAACAGTCAAGCGAACGAAGGATTATTCTAATATTACTCTTACGGAAATGGACCACGCCCCCTCCCGGCCGGTTTATTTCTCCTGCTCGGCCAGGATCCGGCAAACCTGCCGGTTCTCAGCGACGATCGCCATGATGGTCTCATCACCGCCGTACAGGGCTTCAAGTTCTTCATGGAGCGGCTCGGACTCGTCGCAGCGGTTAAAGGCTGCCAAGGTTGAAGCATAGACGTAATAATAGACCACCGAACCGTTGTTCAGCGGCAGGCCGGTCACCTCGATCCGCTCCAGGCTTTGCAGTTGTTCTTCGCTGGCGTCGATCAGCGGGATGACCCCGAAGAATTCATCGTACAGCACCTCACAGCCTTCAACCGCACAAGCCAGCATTGGCAGTGCACCTTCGAAGTTGCGCGCCTGCCGCCGGATGAAACCGAGCTGGCCGTACAGGTCGGGGTTGGTGTAGTCAAAGGAGAGCGCCACCTCGGCATTCAGGGCAGCGGCAAAGAATTCACCCTGGCGGGCATAGGTTTTGGCGATCCCCAGGTAAGGCAGTGGGTCGTTGATGCCGTTGTTCTTGTTGATCGATGCGGCCCGGTCGAAGTATTCCAGCGCCTGGTCGTAGAGCTCCAGCTGGCGGTAGTTCTGCCCGATGGAGATGTAGAGGAAGGTCATGTTCGGCTCGATGGCCGCGGCGGCTTTGTATTGCTCGATCGCCTGGCTGTAATAGCGGGTGGATTCCAGTACATTTGCCAGCACCCGGTGAGTGTCCATCAGATTGGGTTCCAGGGCGACGGCCTGCTCGGCCAGTTGAATGGCCTGGTCGAAACGCTGCTGGTCGGACAGGATCTCAGCCCGGAAGGCGATCGCCAGCGCGTTGCGGTTATTGAGCTGCAGGGCCAGGGTGGCCGCCTGAGTGGCTTCCAGTAACAGCGACTCGCGGTCCTCAAATGGTGTCGAGGTGGAGGTGGCCAGCCAGTCGAGCACCAGGGCGCGCACCGCATGGACATTGCTGTCCTCCGGAGCCAGCTCGACGGCGCGGTCGATGTTCTCCCGGGCGGCCAGCAACTGATCGTAGCCGATATTGGGCGTCAGCAGGCGGGAGTAATAGGTTTGCAGGCGGGCTAGTTCCGTCAGGGCTTCGACATTGGTGGGGTCATAAGCCAGGGCTTCCTGGTAGGCGGCGATAGCGCTGCCCAGGTCGCCGGAACCGCGCAGGGCTTGCGCTTCCAGCAGGTAGGAATTTGAGGTCCGGGTGGGGGTCGGAGTGCCGAGCAGCATCATTTCCAGATCGTCGGCGGTGGTGACGATGGTGATGTTCAGCGCAATCAGCGCTACGATCACGATCACCCCGGTGATCGAAAACATCTGCCCTTTTTTGCGGAAGAGTAGTCTGTTCTGGTCTGGAACTTTCATGGCTGGGTTGTCTCCGGCCGGTCAGGAGCCGTCGTTTGGCTCGGTCGTTGGCGTGGTCTCCGGATCCTGGCCGCCTGCCGGGTTGCCGGTGGAGACATACTGCTCACAGATCTCGATGCCGACCTCGGCATTGGCAATCGCGACCTCATCGGTGGGGACATTGGTGATCAGCGCCTGGAAGATCGGCAGCGCTTCGGAGCATTGACGGGTATAGGCCAGGGCCAGGCCGTACATATAGAAATATTCGGCCTTGTCAAAGTCCAGCGCCATGCCTGTCACGCTGATACCATCTTCGGTCTGGCCGCCGCGAATGGCGTAGCGGAAAGCGTCGATGGCTTCGGGGTATTGCAGGTTTTTGAATAGGGCAACCCCCCAGTTGCCCCAGCGGATCGGGTTGGCCGGTTCGTTGTCGACGGCCGAGCGGGCAAACTGGGCGGCTTTGGCGTACTCGCCGATGCCCAGGTAGATGCGCGAGATGTAGGTATCCGGCAAGGGGTTATCCGGGTCAAAAGTGTCGGCGACGTTGAAGCGTTCGATGGCCTCATCCGTGCGGCCGAGGGTCCAGTAGATCAGGCCGAGGAACTGGTGCAGGTCGGCGACCCGGTCGTTGATGGCGATTGCCTGCTCAAAGTGCACGGCAGCTTCATCGTAGTTGCCGGTGAAATACAGGACATAACCGCGCGCCCGCAGCGCCACCAGGGACTGGCTGTCCAGCTGGAGGGCCTGGCGGGAATGGACCGCCGCGCCTTCGTAGTCACCCTGATCGGTCAGCAGCTCGGCATAATAGGCATGGGCTTCCACGCTGTCCGGGTTCAGTTCAAGGGCTTGCAGTAAGGCTTTCTCGGCTTCGACTTCGTTACCAAGGTAACTGTAAGACCAACCAAGTTCGGCCAGGGCGGTCGGGTTCTGGTCGTTGAGCAGCAGGGCGTTCTCGGCGCTGGTCTTGGCGGCTGCGTATTCCCCGGCCAGGATCTGGGCGTGGGCCAGTTTGACGTACAGCCCGGCCAGATTGGGCAACCCGCCGCTGACCATGATGGCCTGCTTGTAGGTCTCGACAGCCTGGTTCAGGCTGCCTTCCGCCGCCAGGCGATCGGCTTCGAGTTCCAGGGTTTCGGGCACCGGAGTGGGGGTGGCGGTGGGGGCTTGGGCGAATGGCAAAGCCTCGACCACGAACTGGTCGAAATACCACACCAAAGCGATCAGGGCCAGGATCATGATCACGATGGCCGGATTGGTGCGCTGTGAGCGGCGCTTTTTATCCATGCGCCATTTACTACCTTTTAGATACATAGTCCTCTATATTATTATGCATCCGTGCCAACCGTCAAGGACGATTCCCTGACGATTGGCCTACGGGGATATAAGTAACGTATAAACATTTTGCGAGGAATGAGGGAATAGGCACCGGGTGAATTGGCGCCTGGGGATTCTGGTCTCATTATTAGACGACCTGTGAAGCGACGATCTGACCTCGGACTATATACCCACGCAACCCCTGGCGGCTGATGACTGGGAACTATCCGCTGTATAATATTCCCATGCGTTACGATGTCTTTACCCTGTTCCCGGAAATGTTTTCTGCCTATCTGGATGAGAGCATCCTCAAGCGGGCTCGCCAGGCCGGTTTGCTGGATGTGCGCCTGCATAATATCCGCGATTACACCAGCGACCGCCACCACACCACCGACGATGTGCCTTACGGCGGCGGCGGCGGGATGGTGATGAAACCGGAACCGATCTTCGCGGCGGTGGAAGGGGTGCTGGGCGCGCCGCCGACCTGCCCGGTGATCCTGCTGACGCCGCAGGGCCGGACCTTTACCCAAAGGGTGGCCGAGGAACTGGCCGGGCAGGGGCAGATCGCCTTGCTTTGCGGCCGCTATGAGGGGGTGGACGAGCGGGTGGTGCAATACCTGGTGACGGATGAGATCAGCCTGGGCGACTTTGTACTGACCGGCGGCGAGGTCCCGGCAATGGCGGTGATCGATGCGGTCAGCCGGCTGGTGCCCGGTGTATTGGGCGATCCGGAGGCGGCTCAGAACGACTCGCACGCCAGCGGGCTGCTGGAATATCCGCACTTTACCCGCCCGCCGGAGTTCCGCGGCTGGGAGGTGCCGGAGGTGCTGCGCTCGGGCAACCACGCCGAGATCGAAAAATGGCGGCGGGAGCAGGCCGAACAACGCACCCGTGAGCGCCGGCCGGATATGCTGGATGGAGAATAGCGGGTAAACCATGCGTCATGTGCTGCTACTGGATATCGACGGGCTGCGATTTGACGTCTTCCGGCGGGCGTATCAGGCCGGCCAACTGCCGCACATCAGCCGGATCCTTGGACCGGCCAGCGACCAAAACCACTTCCCACTGATCTCGACCGCCCCGAGTATCACCTTCTGCGCCCAGGCGACCATTTTCACTGGAAAAAACCCCAACGAGCATGGCGTGCTGGGCAACCAGTTCTTTGACCGCTTTGGCGACCTGCAGGGCAAGCCGCGCAGTTTTGCCTTCGACGTCGGCGACCTGCTGGATTTTGATGACGCCGTGATGGTTTTCGCCGATGGGCTGGCCTCGGACTGCCTGCAGGTCCCGACGATCTACGAGACCCTGGGCGAGCGTGGGCTGACCAGTCTGGTGGTCGGCAACATGTACGCCAAAGGGGCGGACAAGTGGATCCCGCCGACGTTGACCAACCTGGCCCGGCTGACCAAAGCCAAGAGCGTGATCGGGATCTCCGAGCCGGACTATGACGACGACCTGCTGGCGCGCACCAAAGCCTGGTTGGCGGACCGCCCACTGCCGAACGTGCTGACCTATTACCTCAAAGGGCTGGACGGGGTCTCGCATTACGAGGGTACCGGCGCGCAGGCGGATTACCTGATCGAGGAGATCGACCCGCACATCGGCGCGCTGTGGGACTTCCTCTCCGCCCGCTACCCGGACGAGACCGCCGGGATGCAGGTGCTGCTGTTCTCCGACCACGGACAGATCGATGTGGTCCCGGACGAGCAGCACTCGATCCGGATGGCCTTCCCGTTCCAGAACGAGTTCAAGAAATTATTCGACACCCTGGGCTTTGACCTATCCGACTATCCCGGCGAGGGGCCGCGCAGCAACGCAGTGGTGTGCCTGAACGCCGGGCTGGCGTATGTCTATCTGAGGCGGGGGGAGGCGGACTGGGGCGAACCGCCGGACTTTGCCGGCGATGTGGTGCGGGTCGGGCAGGCGCTGTGGCAAGCCAGCCGGACGGGGGCGTTCGGCGGCGGTCTGAGGGACGCACTTGACAGCATTTTGGTACGTGATGCAGCCTCGCACGGCTGGGAGGCGGGGTACCAGGCCCTGACGCCGGAAGGAGAACTGCTGCCGTTGGCAATGTGGGCGGAGAAACAGACGCAGCCGGCTGTCTATTCGCTCGAGCGGCTGGCGGCGCTGACCGGGAAGTTCAGCGGGGATCTGATCGTGTTCTCGAACTATGCGGACGGGTATTACTTCTGCCCGGTGATGAAGGGCGTTCATGGGGGTTTGCACCCGGACGAGTCGGTCGGGGTGCTGGCGGCGCGGGAGGCGCGTCCGGTGGCGGCGATGCGGGAGATGTTGGGACGGGAGTTGTTTTTGCGGGATGTGGCGGGGGTGGTGGAGTGGCTGTGATTGATACTTCCACAATTAGTTTGTCTCCATGGCAGTATTATTGTGATGAGTGATTAACCCGAGAGTTGATTTCTTTCGAGAAGGAAAAAATATGGATAGAAAGGAATTTCACTTCAAAGGAGTGGAGATCTGGCATACAGTCATTTGGATTTTAATACTCTTTGAAGTTATGATTTTTTTGATTGTTTTGGGAATCGAGAAAGAATCAGTTAGTGACTGGTTCTACTCAATTGTTTTCACCGTTGTTCCAGTTTTGATTCTTTTCATTTTCGGATAAAGTTCCCCAAAAAGGATTGACGTTGATGATAAGTTTATGTATCTTTTTTACTATGGTGAGCCGCTTGTCATAGCCTGGGAAGATATATCTGGATTTGGGGAGCATGTTTTTATTCACCCGAAATATTACACTCGACAGTCGCGGTACTACGTGTCCTCGACAAAGTTGGGTTGGGCCCATCAAGTCATTCGACTCTTTTGGAAATTTCCGATGGCGACAACTTTTTACACGCCATCAAATGCCTCGCATTTCGAACTTATTAATTTCATCGAAGAGAAAATAAGCACTAGAAAGAACCGACCCTCACCCATTAGAATCCCATAAGAACCCCGCGCCAGAATCTGGCCTCGTGCTTGCACCTTGTTTTTGGGTGTGTTAAAATAGTCTTTTGATGCCTTTAGCAAGCGAACCTATCGCTTGCTAAAAATTGGACAAAAATGGACGAATTTACCCTCTCCGAGCGCCAGAAACTGATCCTTGGCCTGATCGTGCAGGAATATGTCGAGCACGGTAAGCCGGTCAGTTCCACGCGCCTGGTCGAGGACTACAAACTCGACATGTCCTCCGCCACCGTCCGTAACGAGATGGTTGTGCTGGAAGAGGCTCACTATCTGCGCAAGGACCACGACACTGCCGGCCGCGAACCGACCGAGGACGCTTACCGCTTCTTCGTGCGGGAACTGATGCAGCGACCGGAACTGCCCCTCTCGCTGCGCCACACCATCACCCATCAGTTCTATCAGGCCCGCTTCGATACTGCCCAGTGGATGCGGCTGGCCGCCTCCGTGCTGGCGCACCAGTCCAACGCCGCCTCGATCGTCACCGCCCCGCAGTCCGAGCGCCCGGCCTTCAAGCACCTGCAGCTGATCTCCACCACCGGCCGGCAGGTGCTGATGATCCTGGTGATGGTCGGCGGCAAGGTCAGCCAGCAGATGCTGGTGCTGGGCGAACCGGTCACGCAGGAGCGGCTGACCCAGACCGCCAACCTGCTCAACAGCCTATTGGCGGGCCGGCTCGGCCGTGAGCTCTCAGCCGCGTCGCCGCATGAACTCGACACGCTCGGGCAGGAGATGTACCGGCTGGTGGCAGATGAACTCAAACGGGCCGAACTGGCCATCGCCGGCGAGGTCTATCAGGACGGCTGGACCAACATGCTGGCGGAACCCGGCTTTGAGGAGGTCGCTTCTGCCCGGCGCGCCTTGCGCGTGCTGGAGGAGCGTCCCCGGCTGGAGGACCTGCTGACCCAGACCGTCCTGAACACCGAGGTTGGCGGGGTGCAGGTGTTGATCGGCGGCGAGGGCACCTGGGAGGAACTGAGCGACAGTTCGCTGGTGCTGGCCCGCTACGGCGTCCCCGAGTTGGCCACCGGCGTGCTGGGGGTGCTCGGCCCGATCAGGATGCCGTACGGACACACCATCTCGACCGTCAATTTTGTCGCCGGCCTGCTCAGCAACCTGGTCAATGAGACTCTGGGCAACGAGCCGTCCGACGGGTGAACGAGCAATCAAATCAATAATCAGGGATTCGTATGAGCAAAAAAGATAAGACCGAACAGGAAGATATCCAGGACCCGAAAGTGAAGCCGGAAGAAGAACCGGCCACTGAGGCTGAGGCCGCTGCTGAGGTGGACGAAACCGCCGAACTGCGCCAGTTGTTGGCAGAGGCCGAAGCCGAAGCCGCCACGAACCTGGACGGCTGGCAACGCGCCCAGGCCGAATTTGTCAACTTCCGCAAGCGCGTCGAGCGCGACCAGGCCCGGATGTACGAAGACACGGCCGCCCGGGTCATCAAGCGGATCCTGCCGGTGCTGGACGACCTCAACCGGGCAATGCCCGACCGCCCGACCGAGGGCGAGGCCGGCGAGTGGGCCAATGGGATCGAACTGGTTGCCCGCAAACTGCAAGGTGTGCTGGAAAGCGAAGGCGTGAGCGTGATGAAGGTCGAGGGCGAGATGTTCGACCCCAACCTGCATGAAGCCATCTCTCAGGAAGAAAGCCCGGACCACGAGAGCGGGCAGATCATTGAAGTTATCCAACAAGGCTATATGATCGGGGACCGTGTTTTGCGGGCTGCCCTGGTTCGGGTAGCCGCGTAACTCAGGAGGAAGTGAAATGGCAAAAATCATCGGTATCGATCTTGGGACCACTAATAGTGTTGTTGCAGTGATGGAAGGCGGCGAGCCGACTGTGATCCCCTCAGCAGAAGGCGAGCGGCTGGTCCCTTCGGTCGTCGCCATTAACAAGAACGGCGAGCGTCTGGTCGGCCGCACTGCCCGGAACCAGGCGGTCATCAACCCCGAGAACACCATCTCCTCGATCAAGCGCTTCATGGGCCGCAAGTTTGATGACGCGGAAACCCAGCACGCCATCGCCCATGTGCCTTACAAGGTTGCCAAAGCGCCGAACGGCGATGTCCGCGTGATCCTGGGCGGCAAGGAATACTCGCCGCCGGAGATCTCGGCGATGATCCTGGGCAAGCTCAAAGCGGACGCGGAAGCCTATCTGGGCCAGACCATTACCCAGGCGGTCATCACGGTGCCGGCCTATTTTAACGATAGCCAGCGCAACGCCACCAAGGATGCCGGCAAGATCGCCGGCCTGGAGGTGCTGCGGATCATCAACGAACCGACGGCTTCCTCGCTGGCCTATGGCCTCGACCGCAAAGCCAACGAGATCATCGCAGTCTATGACCTGGGCGGCGGCACCTTCGACATCTCGATCCTGGATGTCGGCGAAGGTGTCTTCCAGGTTCGTTCCACCAGCGGCGATACCTTCCTGGGCGGCGACGACTTCGATGAGAAGATCATTGCCCACCTGGCTTCCGAATTCCAGAAGCAGGAAGGCATCGACCTGCGCAAGGACCGCCAGTCCTTGCAGCGGTTGAAAGAGGCAGCCGAGAAGGCCAAGATAGAGCTGTCGACGATCATGCAGACCGAGATCAACCTGCCGTACATCACGGCGGATGCCAATGGCCCGAAACACCTGGTCACCACCCTGACCCGGTCCAAGCTCGAACAGCTGACCGAGGAACTGATCAAACGCACGCTGGCCCCGATGCGTCAGGCGATCTCCGACGCCGATCTCAAGGCTGAGGAAGTCGATGAGATCGTGCTGGTCGGCGGTATGACCCGCATGCCGGCGGTGCAGGAAGCGGTCCGCAGCCTGTTCAACAAGGAGCCGCACAAAGGCGTCAACCCGGATGAAGTGGTGGCGGTTGGTGCGGCCATTCAGGCCGGTGTGCTTGGCGGCGATGTCAAGGACATCCTGCTGCTCGACGTCACCCCGCTGACCCTGTCGATCGAGACCCTGGGCAGCGTTGCGACGCCGCTGATCGAGCGCAACACCACCATCCCGACCCGCAAGAGTCAGGTCTTCTCGACCGCCAGCGACAACCAGTCCCAGGTCGAGATCCATGTGCTGCAGGGCGAACGCCCGATGGCGCAGGATAACAAATCCCTCGGCAAGTTCCAGTTGGATGGCATTCCGCCGGCGCCGCGCGGTGTCCCGCAGGTCGAAGTGACCTTCGACATCGACGCCAACGGGATCCTGAAGGTGACAGCCCAGGACAAAGCCACCGGCCGCAGCCAGAATATCACCATCACGGCTTCCTCCGGCCTCTCGGATGCCGAAGTCGAGAAGATGACAACCGATGCCGAGAAGCACGCCGCCGAGGACGCCAAACGCAAGGGACTGATCGAAGCCCGCAACAATGCCGACAGTGCGATCTACACCGCCGAGAAAGCCCTCAAAGACCTGGGCGATAAGCTGGATGACAGCGTGAAGGACAAGGTCAATGAAGGCGTTCAGAATGTGCGCGGTGTGATCGAAAGTGAGGATGCCGAAGCGATCACCAAGGCGACCGAAAAGCTGATGGAAGATGTCCAGGCGATGGGCGCGGCTGCCTACCAGCAGGCCGGCTCGGCCGGCTCGCCCGGCATGGCTGGCCAGAACGGCGAAGAGGACAGTCCCGCCGATGATGGTGAGGATGTGGTCGAGGGCGAATTTACCGAAGAAGAATAGTGTTGCATCAAATTGTGAGGGTCAGGCGGGGAATTGCCTGACCCTCTTGCTGGATATTTAGCGATAGATCGAGAGCCGGACATGAGTGAGAGAGATTATTACGAAACCCTCGGCGTGCCAAAAGGCGCTAACCAGGACGAGATCAAATCGGCCTTCCGGCGGTTGGCACGCCAGTTCCACCCGGATGTCAGTGACGCGCCGGATGCCGAGGAGCGCTTCAAGGAGATCAACGAGGCCTATGCCGTGCTCTCTGATGACGAGAAGCGGGCGGCGTATGACCGGTACGGCCATGCCGGTCTGAACGGGTTTGGCGGCGCGCCGGACTTCAGCAATCTGGATATTGAAGACATCCTCAACATGTTCGGTTTCGGGATGGGGGGGTTCGACTTTGGCCGCCGCAACCGCCGCTCGGCCAACAGCCCGCGCCGAGGCATCGACCTGCAGTACAACCTGTCCCTCGAGTTCGAGGAGGCAGTCTTTGGGGTGGAGAAAGAGGTCGAGTTCACCCGCGATGAAACCTGCGAGCGCTGTAATGGCAGCAAAGCCGAACCAGGCACTTCCGCATCCCGCTGCACCACCTGCGGCGGACAGGGCGAGGTGCGCCAGTCGCGCCAGACGGTGTTCGGTTCGATGGTCCAGGTGGTGACCTGCCCAACCTGCGGCGGCGCTGGACAGATCGTAGAATCACCGTGCCAGCAGTGCGCCGGACGCGGGATCGAACGGAAAGCCCGCAAGAAGACTGTGCAGATCCCCGGTGGGGTGGATACCGGCACCCGCATCCGCCTGAGCGGCGAGGGCCAGCCTGGCATGAATGGCGGCCCAAACGGCGACCTGTACCTGGTGCTGCGAGTCAATTCGCACAAGTTCTTCAAACGGCGGGAGAATGACATCCTACTGAACCTGGATATCAACATCGCCCAGGCTTCGCTCGGCGCGGAGGTGGAAGTCCCTACCGTGGACGGGCCGGCAGTGCTCTCGATCCCCGCGGGGACGCAGCCCGGCAAGGTGCTGCGGATGCGCAGCAAGGGTGTGCCCTATCTGCGCTCGGACCGGCGCGGCGACCAGCTGGTGATCATCAATATTGAGATCCCAAAACGGCTGTCTGCCGAGCAGCGTGAGCTGATGGAGAAGATGGCCGAGAGCCTGGGTACCGAGGTCAAGCCGCAGGAGCGCAGCCTGCTCGATTCAGTGCGTGATTTCTTTTTGGGATAGCCGGCCAGTTGGCAGAGAGGTGAATAGATGGATTCGATTGCAGTTTACTGCGGTTCATCGGACCGGATCGCGTCCGATTATCTGGAGGTCGCCGAGCACACAGGACGCCTGCTCGCCGAGCGCGGCATCCGGGTGATCTACGGCGCTGGCAGCACAGGCATGATGGGGGCAGTCGCCCGGGCGGCGATGTCCGCCGGTGGTGAGGTCATCGGGGTGATGCCGGAATTTTTCAATACCCCGCAGCTGGCACTGCCGACGACCACCGGATTTGAGATCACCAAGGATATGCACACCCGCCTAGCCCGCATCATGGACCTGGCGGACGGTTTCATCGCCCTGCCGGGCGGCTACGGCACGATGGACGAGTTCTTCCAGACCGTCACCTGGGCGCAGATCGGGCTGCACGCAAAACCGGTTGGGCTGCTCAATCACCGCGGCTATTACGATGGCCTGCTCACTTTTATGCAGCATATTGAGGAAGAGGGTTTCATGTATTCCGGCCACAACGGCTTGTACGTCTCTGCCCCCACGCCGGATAGCCTATTGGACGCGATGCAGGCGTACCAGCCCCCACCGCAGCTGCATCAGTGGGTGGAACGGGGCGAGTAGTCCCGGGAGCGAGAGCGGCTCAGGATCAGCCGGGCGGTCTTACGAAGTGTACGGCGCCAGGCCCACGAAGCCAGAAAGCCTGGTAGCCCTTTGGGGGCGTAGAAAGCGGTCTGACGCAGCAGTCCCTCGGAGAGCCGTTCCCATTCGATCCACTCCATTTCCCCCGTTTGAATACTTAAAACTGGCTGGCGGGTAACCAACTGATAGTCCGGGTGCTGGGATCGTACGCTCCCGGCGACCTCTTCCAGACTGGCGGAGGTGCGCAGATGCCTGGTCTCGACCAGGAAACCTTCGTGCTTCAGCCGCCAGTCGGTTGGTTCCGGCCCCCACACTCGGACCATCTTGCCCGGGTGAAGTTTGGCTAGAGCATCCGCGACAGCCTGGCGGTAAGGGGTCAGGCGGATGTGGGGGAAGACCTGCCGGGCGCGGTCATCCTTCACCAGGCTGTCGCTGCGCAGCCCGTTGATCAGTGGATAGGCGATTGCCGAAGGTACCGGTGTCAGCCGATCGACAAACCAGGCCATCAGGCTGGCCGGGATCCCCGGCAGCAGCAGCATAGGCCGTTTCAGGCCGCGCACTTCGGCATAGATCCTCATCAGTTCAAAGTACAGGAAGGTATCAGGTCCCCCGATCTCAAAGACCTGGCCGCGGCAGGCCAGGGTATCCAGCGCGGCGGTCAGATAGTCCAGCACGTTGCCGGCAGAGATCGGCTGGGAGCGGTTGTTGAGCCAGGTCGGGCCGATCAGGAGTGGGAATTGCTCGGTGATGAAACGGATCATCTCGAACGAAATGCTGCCCGGCCCGGTGATCACCCCGGCGCGGAATTCGGTCACCGGCACAGGGGTTGAGCGCAAGGCTGCGCCGGTCTCGATGCGGGAGCGCATGTGCGGGCCAATCCTGTCGGCAGGATCGGCGAGTCCGCCCAGGTAGATGATATGCTCCACGCCGGCGGCTGCGGCCACGGCGGCAAAATTGCGCGCTCCGGCCAGTTCGGCGAGCTGATAATCCCGCCCGCTGGACATGTTGTGGATCAGGTAATAGGCGCTGGTGATGCCTGTCAGTACAGCCGGAAGAGAATCCGGGTTGGTTACCTCCGCCTCGACGACTTCCACCTGGTCGAACCAGGGCCGGCCGGCGATCTTTTCTTTTTTCCGCACCATGCAGCGGAGCGTGTGACCGTCCTGCAACAGGCGCGGGATCAAATGCCCGGCGATGTAGCCGCTAGCGCCGGTCACCAGGATGCGCCTATTATCCGCCATGCGTCTGGTTCTCGGCTGCGATCGCCCGGGCGCGGCGCGCCAGGTTACGCAGCATGCCGTCGAAGATGAATTTGTGGACCGGGAATAGGGAATACCAGTACAGGAACCCGGGCAGGCCTTTAGGCGCGAAGTAAGCGCCGAGGGACAGGAGCGTCCGGCCGTCCGGCTGAGGGACCGATTCGATTTCCAGCCAGGCTTTCCCCGGCGTGACCATCTCTGCCCGCAGCAGCATCCGCCGTCCCGGCTCGATGGCCTCGACCCGCCAGAAGTCCAGAGATTCACCCACCCGGAGGTCGTCCGGATCGCGGCGGCCGCGCCGCAGCCCGACCCCGCCGACCAGTTTGTCCATCCAGCCGCGGATGGCCCAGGCCCAGTCCATATACAACCAGCCGCGCTCGCCGCCCAGCCCGGTGTAGGCCTGGAAAACGGTTTCGGGCGATAGATCGAGCAGCATCTGGCGGCGTTCGATCATCATGCCCTCTTCGACTGTGAAGCGGTACGGGGCGACATCCCCGGCTGAACTGACCAGCGCATCCGACCAGTGGGTTTCCACCAGCCCGCGGTTGAAATTTTCCAGCGCCAGTTCGACGGCGGTGCGGAAATCGAGCATCTCGATCTGCGGGAACAGATCTTGCGCCAGGAGCGAGGTCACCAGGCTTTCGGCGTGCAGGCCTTCGATCAACGGGAGGACATGCTGCCATTGGATCGGTGAGACCAGATGGACCCACAGGGCGGAGAGTCGCGGGGTATAGACAGGCACCGGGATCAGCAGGCGGCGGAAACCGCGCACCTCGGCGTATGTCCGGAGCATATCGGCATAACGCAGGCGGGTTGGCCCGCCGATCTCGATGATCTGACCGGCGCTGGCAGGCGTCTCGAGGGCGGTGACCAGGTAATCAAGCGTGTTGCGGATCGAGATCGGCTGGGCCAGGGTATAGAACCAGCGCGGGCAGATCCATAAAACCTGGCGTTCGGTTAGGTAGCGGATCATCTCGAACAGGACGCTGCCGGAGCCGACGATCATCCCGGCGCGGAACTCGGTTACCGGTACGCGGCCCTGGCGGAGGATCTCGCCGGTCTCGAGGCGGGAGCGCAGGTAGGGGGAGAGATCGCCCTGGGGGTCGGCCAATTCACCCAGGTAGATGATCCGCCCGACGCCGGCCGCGGCGGCTGCGTCCGCAAAATGTTTGGCGGCGGTCCGGTCGCGTTCGGCGTGCACCTGGCCGCCTTTGACACCGTGGATCAGGTAATAGGCGGTCGAGACACCTTGCAGCGCGGCGGGCAAGGTCTCCGGGTGGAGGACATCCGCCTCGATGACTTCGACCTGGTCACGCCAGGAGTACCCGGCCAGGCGCGAGGAATCACGCACCAGGCAGCGCACCCGGTAGCCGGCCTGCAGCAGGCGCGGCACCAGCCGCCCGCCGACATAGCCGGTTACGCCGGTAACCAGGATCAGGTTGTCATGGTGAATGGGGGCGAGAGCGTTCACACAGGTATTGTATGCGGGAGAGGAAAATGCGTCAAATCAGCGAATTGTTAATCTTTGGTCGGTTCGGAATACTTCAGCGCGATTTGACCGCCAGGCCGAGCCAGTCTTCGATGCGCAGTTCTTCGATCACGGTCAGGTTTTGCCATTCGAGGGCAGTCAGCATCTCCCCCCGCTTTTCCTCCAGGATGCCCGACAGCAGCAATATCCCGCCGGGGGCGACCAGGTCCGCCAGCCCGTCGTCGAGCAAGCGGATGAGGATATGCGTCAGGATGTTGGCGACCACCACCGGCGCCTGGCGGACCGGCAGCAGCCCGGTACGAACTTCTGTCACGGAACCCGGCTCGAAGAGGATCCCCTTGGTGACCTGGTTGTCCAGGGCAGTCTGCCGGGAGATCTCGACGGCCGCGGGATCGGTATCCACGCCATAGACCGGGGCCGCGCCCAGCAGTCGTCCGGCAATCGCCAGGATGCCAGTGCCGCAGCCGATGTCGAGCAGGCCTTCTCCGGGACGAGTGTACTTTTCGAGCAGCAGCAGGCTTAACTGGGTAGTGGGATGGGTGCCGGTGCCGAAGGCCATGCCGGGGTCGATCCGGACCGGGATCCGACCGCGGTCGGGAACAGCTGCCCAAACCGGCAGCACCAGCAGCCGCTCACCGATCTCGATCGGGCGGTAGTGGGCTTTCCAGGCTTCCATCCAGTTCTGGTCATGGATGATGGTGAAGGCCGGCTCCGGCAAGGGCTGGATGCGCCCGAGGAAGTAGAGCGCTTCTTCCAGCCGTTGACGGGTGGCTTCCAACTGGTCATCGACCGGCAGGTAAGCGCGCACCCGCATCGGTCCGACCGGCTCGCCGTATTCATCGGCTGAGGCTTTGATAGCCGTGCTTTCGACCGCCACACCGCCCGGCGCAAAACGCGAGAGCACCTCGGCGACGGCTTCGGCCAGTTCGCCGCTGACTTCGAGGGAGACTTCCAGCCAGGATCGTTTTTCCATGCTTTCATTATACAGATTAGAGGAGAAAAAGGGTAAAAAAACAGATTACTTCGCCCAACAACTTTCGTTGTCGGGCTCGCAATGACAGGTGATTGGTGTGGTAGTGAGGTTGGGCGATTGGAGGAAATCCAACAATCCTGGGTAGATAACCACCCAATCCGCAGCCTCCACGAGATCAAGGATCAAGCACCCGAGTGCCTGGCCGCAGGCACCTGCCCGGTTGCGCCTGCCCGGCCGGGGACCGATAATGCCAGCATGATCAGAAAAATGATGGTCCTGATAGTATGGTTGGGGGCGCTGTTGACGCCGCCGGACTGGATTGGGAAAGCACTGGTTGCTGCACGGCAGGTGGTCGGGCTGGCGTACCGATCCGAGGCGGGACATGTGATCGGTCACCTGACGCTGTATGCGGTCCTGGCGGCGCTGGTGCTGCACTTGCTGGGCAAACCGCGCGGCTGGGCGGCGGCGGTGATCCTGGGAGTGGTGGTCCTGGCTACCGGCTTGGCCCAGGAAGCGGTCCAACTGCAAGTCAAGGGGCGGGCTTTTGGCGGGCCAGAGGTCTTTGATTTGGGGGTGGATCTGGCCGGAGCCTGGCTTGGCTGGTGGGTATATTGGCGGCTGGCATCAAGAGCGCGCTATCTGTGGATGGCGTATTACCTGATCAGGGGAACCTGAACCCTGTTAGGGGATGGGGGAAAGCATCCTGGAATCTATGATCTTTGGTAACATTCACTTGCCTTTCATCCTGTTACGACTTGATTTTGTGCGGGATGTGTATTACTATTGTATCATTGTATTATTGTAGCATTGTACAAACAAGTTGGATCGAGGAGAGCGATGAACACAGTTGAAGTCACCCATGTCAGCAAGTCATTCGGCAAGAACCAGGCTGTGCGGGATGTGTCTTTTACCGTCAGTCCAGGCGAGATCTTTGGCCTGCTCGGACCGAATGGCGCCGGTAAGACCACCACGATCCGGATGATGCTGGACATTTTCAAGCCGGATTCCGGCGAGATCTCGGTATTGGGCGGTAAGATGACCGAGGAGAAAAAGAATCGGATCGGGTATATGCCTGAGGAGCGCGGCATGTACCAGGATATCCCGCTGGAGCGCTGTCTGGTGTATTTCGGGCGGCTGAAGGGCCTGACGACGGCCGAGATCCACGACCGGCTGGATGGCTGGCTGGAACGCTTTGACCTGGCCGCTCACCGCAAGAAGAAGGTCAAGGAACTCTCCAAGGGCATGCAGCAGAAGGCGCAGATCATCGCCACGCTGATGCACGAGCCGGAACTGCTGATCATCGATGAGCCCTTTTCCGCGCTGGACCCGGTCAATACCCAGATGATCAAGGACCTGCTGCGCAGTCAGCGTGAGCAAGGCCGAACGATCCTGATGTGCACGCACCAGATGCACCAGGTGGAAGAATTGTGCGACCGGATCCTGTTGGTAAATAAGGGCGAGGATATGTTGTATGGCCGCCTGGATGAGATCCGCAGCCAGTATGCCAGCCATGCGGTGCTGGTGCGTTCCTCACAGCAGATCCCTGACCTGCGGGGGGTCCTCAACCGCGAGCGGGCCAACGGCGCCTGGCTGCTGCGTCTGGATGAAGCGATCACGCCGCAGGATGTGCTGGCCCAATTGGTTTCGGCCGGTATCCCGCTGGAACAGTTCGAGATCGCCGCGCCGGACCTGGATGAAATTTTCATCCAGGTGGTGGCAGAGGAGAAGGCCAGTGAGCAATAAATTCTGGTTTGTCGCTTTGCACGAATACCGCAAGCATGTCTTCCAGAAGCGCTTCCTGCTGGCGATCCTGAGTGTGCCGGCACTGCTGGTGGCGAGTTTCGCGGCCGGATTCCTGGCGGAATTCCTGAGCCGGAACAGCGATCCGGTCGGTTATGTGGATCAAGCCGGCGTCCTGGCCGACCCGATCGCGCTGCCGGTGGAGAGTGAAATTCTCCCGCCGGTTGAGATCGTGGCTTATCCGGATGAGGCTGCGGCAGAGGCGGCCCTGGCGAGCGGCGAGATCCAGGCGTATTACCTGCTCCCAGCCGAGTATGAGAGCAATCGTGAGGTGGTGCTGGTCTTCATCGACGAGCCGGGCGATAATGCTGAAGGGGATTTTTACGATTTCATGCAGTTGAATGCCAGCGACGAGATCTCTGAGAGCGTACGGATCAGGCTGCTGGAAGGTTTTACGACAGTGGCCCGCTCGGTTGATGGTTCGCGCGAGTTTAGCGAGCGGAAGGTCCTCAACTTGCTGCTGCCGATCCTGTTTGGTTTCATCTTCACGTTTGTGCTGACTTCCGGTTCGGGATACCTGGCCAATGCGGTGACCGAAGAAAAGGAGAACCGCACCATCGAGGTGCTCTCGACTTCGATGTCGGCCAACCAGTTCATCATCGGTAAAGTGCTGGGGATCGTACTGGTGATCTTCACGCAGGTGGTCAGCTGGTTGGGGTTCTTTGTGATTGCCTTCTTTTCCGCCCGGGCTGTTTTTGATGAACCCTGGATCGCCGAAGCCGAGCTGGATCCGAACATCTTCGCCGCCTTGCTGTTGGTGTTTATCCCGGCCTTCTTTTTCTTCGCCGGGATCGCGCTGACAATCTCCAGCACGGTGACGGAATCTTCGGAAGGCCAGCAGGCAATCGGGATCATTTCGATGCCGGTCGGGTTTTCGTACTGGCTGGTGTACCCAATCATGAGCAACCCCGGCAGCCCGTTCAGCGTCGGCCTGAGCCTGTTCCCGCTGACTGCGCCAACCCTAATGCCGATGCGGCTGGCCTTTGGCGTCGTCCCCTGGCAGCAGCTGGCGATCTGTGTGGGAATCCTATCGCTGGGGTCGATGTTTACCATCTGGCTGGCAGCCCGGGCGTATGAGATGGGGATGATGCAGTATGGCAAGCGCATCCGGATCCAGGAACTGCTGCGGCCTGCACGGAAGGGAGGACGCAAATGAGAAAGATCTTCTTCGTCCTGGTGACCGAGATCAAAAATACTGTCCTGCGGCCGTCCTTTATCATCTTCACCTTTGGCGTGCCGATCATGGCTTTTTTGCTGCTGCTGGCGTTTACCAGTGTGAGCGAAGGCAGCCAGGAATCGATCACGAGCCTGGTGTTTTCCTCTCCGCCGGCGAATTCCAGCCAGGGGTATGTTGATCCAGGCGGTGTGATCGAGGCTCTGCCTTCCAATCTGGCCGAGTCAGACGTGACCTTGCTGCCTTTCGATACGGAAGAAGCGGCCAAATCCGCACTGCGCCGCGGGGAGATCTCGGCGTATTTCATCATCCCGGCGGACGTGGTTGAATCTGGGGAGATGTTTGCGGTCATGGCGGATTTCACCCCGTTGTCCTCAGCCGAGAATCAGTGGGCGATGGAGTGGACGCTGGTGGTCAATCTGATGGGTGGGGATGAAGAAAAAGCCGCCCTGGTGCAGTACCCGCTGATCGAGACGCGGGTTTCGCGGGCTGCGGATGCCCCATTGAGGGATGAAGACAACCCGCTGAACTTCGTCGTCCCGTATGTGATCACGATCTTCTTTTATATGATGATCGTTGGCTCGGCCTCTCTGATGTTGAACAGCATCGGCAAGGAAAAGGCCAACCGGGTGATCGAGGTGCTGCTGCTGTCGGTTTCTCCGCGCCAGTTACTGACTGGCAAGATCATTGCTCTCGGCCTGGTCGGACTGCTGCAGACGGCTATTTACATCTCGCTGGGGAGTATCCTGTTGAACCTGAGCGGGCGCAGTTTTGAGGCGGCGGCGGCCTTCAACCTGCCATCTGGTTTGCTGGCGTGGGGGCTGGTATTCTTCCTGCTGGGATACGCGATCTACGCCTCTCTGCTGGCCGGGGCAGGCGCACTGGCACCCAACACGCGGGAGGCTTCGCAGATCACTTTTATCGTGATCATTCCGATGATCATCCCGCTGTTCTTTATCAACTCGCTGATCAGCGATTCTAACAGCGCAATCAGCGTGATCCTGAGCCTGTTCCCGTTCTCGGCACCGGTGGCGATGATGACCAGGTTGGTTGGCGGAAGTGTGCCCCTGTGGCAGCTGGTGCTGGCGGCCAGTATCATGGCGGCGACTGCCTATCTGATCATCGTGCTGGTAGCGCGGTTGTTCCGGGCGCAGACCTTGCTCTCGGGGCAGGAGTTCAAGGTGGGGACTTATTTCAAGGCCTTGCTGGACCGCGGTTAGTCCATCACGGGCTTTATAAAAAAACAGCCGCCTGTCTATAGACAGGCGGCTGTGCGCGACGTGAAGTCCTACCGGCCGAGCAGTTTCAGGACACCGGCGACAATGGCCAGGATCCCCATGATCAGCCCACCCCCCGGAAGGGAGAGGCCGAGGTAGCTCAACCCTAGCAGAATCAGGAAGATCGCCAGGAGCAGGTCTCCGAGGTTTTTGGTCAATCTCATCAGGTGCTCTCCTTTTGATAATAATTGGATGTCGCTGGTAAAAACACGAGCTGCCGCGGGCAGTTACGGCGAGGCGCCCATGAATTCGAGGGCATATATCACGCCGCCGATCGAAAGCGGGTTGGCCCGATAGGATGACCGGAAAGCATCAATAGCCCCATTGGAATCTCCCAGATTGTACAGCGCCCAGCCTTTCCATAGGAAGGCCTCTTCCGAGTTGGGCGTGATCTGAATGGTGTGCTCGGTCAGAGCCAGTAGTTCTTCATAGCGATTGGTATGGAAATAGGCATGGAACGGCCCGAACTGGTAGCGCAGCATCCGTTGCGGCAAGCCGAGGATGATAGCCTGATCGTAAGCCTCGGCCGCTTCCTGATAGCGCTCAAAATATACCAGGTTGGAGCCCAGATTGAACCAAGCCAGACTATCTGCCGGGTCCAGATCGATCTCGGCCTGGGCGGTATCGAGGGCGTGCTGGCGGTTGGCGGCGATCTCCCAATGATCCCCGAGGATCTGCTTGACGGTCTCCTCCTGGTGAGGCAGGAAGACGACGATATAGACCCGATTGAAGGGCTTCCAGCGCTGGTCGGTCTTTTCGTAACTCACCAGGCGGTCGGCCTGCCTGAAGGAGTCTTGCGCATAGAAAGCGCCCTGGGCGTCATCGTAGCCGGTCAGCAGCAGGAAGTGGCCAGCCCACATATCGTCGCCCGGCCAGTAGGATTCGTCGAGTTCGTCGCCCTCCTCGATCATCACCGGAATACCATTGGCGATCAGGGTTTTGAGGATCTCGATATCCCCGCCGACGCGATAGATCAGGTTCAGCCAGCCGGCATAGTTCCAGGTGTAGTAGGCCAGTTCTTCCACATTGACATTGCGGTCGGTGCGGTCCGGCTTGATGACCTCATCGATGGTGTGCTGGTCGCCTTCCCAGCCGTAATACCGCAGATACATTGCCAGGGTGGCTGGGCCGCAGCCATTGATGTCCTGCCGTTCCCAGGCTGGCGGTTCCAGATAGACCCTTTCTGGCAGGGGCGTGGCAGTAGGCAAAGCAGCGGCAGGTTCGGTGGAGGTTGGCAGCAGGTCTGTGGGCTGCGGTTCGGGCGACAGCGTTGGCGCGGGTGCGGTTTCGGTCGGCGGTGGCTGGCTGTCGGCACCAGTTGCCCGCGGGGTCGGGATCGCCCCGGCGGGGTTGGTGACACCTCGGAAATAAGCACCAAGCTGGATCGATCCCCACAAGACCCGGTCTTTGACCGCTGGCACCTGGAGCAAAAGCACGATGGCTACGGCAGCCGCCAGCAGGCCGATCAGAATACGTTTCAATCTCATAGTTGTTCAGACGCGGTTACGGGGAGGGATTATACCGCTGCCAGAGATCCTGCAGGCTTTTTTCAAGGCGTTCTCCCAGAGCCGGACCGCGTTTTGTGGTCAGATCGTCTTCATTTTCGAAAACTGCGTACGGCACCTGAACGCCCTGAATGTTGATGTGGGTCGGGCTGGCAGCGCTGACCTGCTCCCAATCGGATTCCTTATATAATACAGCCAGCTTGTCGTCGGGGAGCCCGTGTTCCAGGATGCTGTCCGGCTTCTCTGGATTGTAGCGGGCTTTGTTCTTGCGCAGGGATTCTTCCCAGGAAACATTGATATACAGCACGGCCATCCGCTGGACGACCTCCGGGCTGAGGTGCTGAAAGGCGCGGGAAAATCCGCCGTGCTGGCTGCCGCGCGAGAATTCGATTACGGCGGTGCGCTCCGCATGGTAGGCAGGATCATCCCGCAGCAGCTTGCTGTAATCCAGGCAGATGCGGTGGATTAGCACATCCCACAAGTAGGGGTAGTAAAAATAACCCTGTGAATCGGAATGCAGCCGGGGATGCCCCAGTGATTCAAGGATGTGGTCTTCCTCAAACCAGGTCCACAGCATGGGGAAATCATCGATCTCGGTAAAGTCTCCAATATGTAAGCGCGCCTGACGCTCCGGGGTCGGTGTTTGTTTGAGATAATCAATGATCTCGCTTTTTCCGGCGCCGGGCCGGGCGATGAGCAGGAGGATATCGAAGTGTTGCTTTACCATGGATCTTCCTTTTTAATTATAGTTGACCCATATTTTATCAACTTTTTGCCGCTGTACTGGTTTTGACAACCTGGCTGACCTGTGGTACCATTCTAGGAGGATGACTGGTGTGGCCCGGCCCGTATTCAGCCGGGTTGCCTGTTTAAAATAGATACCACAAGACTACAAGTCTTGTTCAGGGTTGGCCATCGGCCCTGGAAAACGATGGCTTAACGATTCATCAGGGGAAAGAATTGGCGTGACCAAACGGCGGAAGTTCCGCTAACTCCCAATTTGTATTCCCATAATTCGACTGCTTCGGTTATTGCGGCTGCTGTGCAGCACGCAGTCCGTGGCGTTGTAAAAATAGTATAAGGAAGAAATAATGAGTTCAAATAGTTTACGTATTGTGCCGATCGGGGGACTCGGAGAGATTGGCAAAAACATGATGGCCTATGAGTATGATGACCAGATCCTGGTCGTGGATACCGGCATCATGTTCCCGGAAAATGATATGTTGGGGATCGATTACATCATTCCTGATTTTCAATATCTGATCAACCGCCGGACCAAGGTGGTGGGTATCGTCATCACCCATGGCCACGAGGACCATACCGGCGCGATCAATCATGTGATGGACGAGATCGATGCCCCGATCTATGCCACCCCGCTGACCCGCGGCTTGCTGGAAGTTAAGCTGGCCCGCGGCGGTCATCTGGGCAAAGCCAACCTGAACACTGTCAAGGCCGGCGAAAAGGTCAAGATTGGCGTGTTTGAGGTCGAGTTTGCCCATGTCTGCCATTCGATCCCGGATGGCGTGGCCCTTGGCATTACTACCCCGGAAGGGCTGATCGTACATACCGGCGATTACAAGTTCGACCATACGCCGGTGGACAACTGGCCGACCGATTATGCCAAACTTTCGGAGTGGGCCGGGCGCGGCGTGCTGGCCTTAATGGCTGATTCCACGAATGCCGATACCCCGGGCTGGACGCCCTCTGAGCGGAGGATTGAACCGGCGTTCGACCAGGTCTTTCGCCAGGCACCGGGGCGGATTCTTGTGGCCTCCTTCGCTTCGCTGATCTCCCGGATGCAGCAGGTCGCCAAGGCTGCCTACGATCACGGCCGCAAGCTGGCGTTTGTAGGCACCAGTATGCGGGAAAATGCCAAAATGGCGACCAAGCTGGGTTATCTGGATCTGCCCGATGGCCTGGTAATCCCATTGGATGATGCCCTTAAGATGAAGCCCAAGGAGGTTGTCCTGATGTGCACCGGTTCGCAGGGCGAGCCAACTTCGATCATGGGTCGGCTGGCGGCTGGCCGCAACCGCCAGTTTGATGTCCAGGAGGGCGACACGATTGTGCTGTCTTCGCACCCGATCCCGGGTAACGAGGAATCGGTCTATGGGACGATCAATAAACTCTTCCAACGCGGCGCGGATGTGATCTATGATCCGATCCTGCCGGTGCATGTCTCCGGCCACGCCAGCCAGGAGGAGATGAAGTTAATGATCCACCTGGTGCGGCCCAAATTCCTGGTGCCGATCCACGGTGAGCTGCGCCACCTGCGCCAGCATGGCAAGATGGCCGAGGAACTGGGCATCCCCGCTGAGAATATCGCCATCGTCGAAAATGGGACGATCATCGAGTTTGAAGATGAAACCATGCGGATCAGCAACCGGATCCCCGGCGGATATGTCTTTGTGGATGGGTCGACAGTCGGGGCGGTCGGTCCGGCCGTGATGCGCGAGCGGGAAACCCTGGCGCAAGATGGTTTTGTGACCATTTCCCTGCTGCTGGACAAAGACCTGAAGCAGCGGCGCGATCCGGAGATCATCACCCGCGGATATGTCTATAAAGGCGATATGGCCAGCTTCCTGGTCGATATTGACGAGGTAGTGGATGAGACGCTGGAACAGAACCGCAACGGCCGCTCGCGGCAGAACGGGCACGACCTGGAGAAGGAGATCGAGCAAGCGATCCGGAAGGTGCTCGCTTCCAATAGCAGCCGCCGTCCCCAACTCTTCGTGCATGTGGACATTGTCTAAGTCAACATGACCTCTTGAGGAGCAGAAAAATCTATAAAAATGGGGTAAAATCACCTTCCAAGCATGATCGGCAAGCAGCTGGTCGGGGAAGCATATCAGCACAGCGCACCACTTGTTAAAAGGTGAAACTATGACCAGACAACCATCATTTCAGAATTACAAACAATCGCGCCAGCGCCGCCAACGGTTTGGCCCACTGATTTTTGGCGGGGCGGCTGTGATCCTGGTGGCTGTCGGGATCCTGTTGATCTTCCTCTCGATCCGGGGGGTAGAACTGAGCATCGGCCCGACCTTGACACCGACCATCACACCAACCTTCACGCCTTCGCCAACCCCGCTTCCGACCGAGACACTGGCACCAAGTGAGACGCCGATCCCGAGCGAGACGCCCGTACCGACGCCATCTGAACCGTTCCAGTATCAGGTGCAGCCTGGCGACTCGCTGATCTCGATCGCCGAGCAGTTCAACGTCGATTACGTTTCGATCATGCTGATGAACGGTCTGACGAATGATTCGGTCCTGTTTGCCGGTGACACCCTGACGATCCCCAACCCGGGCATGGAACGGCCGACCCCAACGCCCTTGCCTCCAAATCTGCCGCGTGGCTCGGTGATCGATTACTTTGTGCTGCCTGGCGATACGCTGCAACTGATCGCCGAGCGATTCCTTACCACGATCGATGACATTGTTGAGGAGAACGAGCTGGAGGATGTCAACGCGATCTTCCCGGGGCAAATCCTGAAGGTGCGGTATTTCATTGTCACGCCTACCTTTGGCCCTTCGCCGACTCCGACGATCGAGGGCACGCCAACGCCAACCCCGACGGTGACCCCGCAGGGATAAGCGAAAAACACCAGTTCCAGGCCCGGATGACCACATCCGGGTCTGTTTTGATTCTTCTGAAGGAGGAGGACACACTTCAGGCCTGGTGCTATAATTCCTGCCACTGTCGATAAAGGAGGCTGTGATGAAAAGTTATCCGATAACGCGTGAAATGCTGCTTGAAACCCTGCGTGAGGCAATGGAAGATCAGGATTATGCCCTGGCGATGTGGGAGGGCGGCGCAGCCGGCTTTGGCCGGGTGGATCAGTGGTCGGATGCGGATGTGCAGTTCATCGTGCGGGACGGTAGTGTGGAGCAGGCCTTTGCGGATGCTGAAGCTGCACTGGCGGGTTTATCCGAGACCGAAACCCGCTACCGTCTGCCGGAACCGACCTGGCACGGACATTCGCAGTGCTTTTACCGCTTCAAGGATGCTAGCCCGTTCCTGATGCTGGACCTGGTCTTTATGCAGGAGAACAGCGAGGCTGACCGCTTCATGCAGTTCCGCACGCACGGCCAGTCGAAGGTGTGGTTCGACAAGGCCGGGCTGGTGGTGGAGGAACCGCTGGATGTGGCCGGGATGTTGGAAAAGATGCAAGCCGCGGCAGCATCCGCCCGGGTGCGATTTGAACTGTTCTGGGTGCTGGTGGAAAAGGAGATCCGGCGAGGTAATGCGATCGAGGCTTTTTCGTATTATCACAGTTTCGCCCTGCAGCCGCTGCACCAGATGCTGCGGATCATTTACAGCCCGGTGCGCTATACCTATAGCCGCTATCCGCACTATGATCTGCCAAAAGAGACGGCTGACCGGTTGGCGAACCTGTTCTTTGTGCGCGACCTGGATGACCTGGAAGCCAAGTTCAACCAGGCGCGGGCTTGGTTTGCTGAGCTGGATGCCGGGCTGGACTGGGAGCAGGTGCGGGCGAAGTTAGAGGCGGCTTAACCGCCAAACACCTGCCGGATTCCCGAACTGCTGGATGAACATCTCGCCGCGCTCACGCGCGGCGAGTTTGCATAAAAGGGAAGGGTTAGTTTCGTTCACAAAATACTTATTGAAAATACATTGACAAAATATCTACAATGCGATAAAATCTGTACAAGTCAGGGTCGCCAATGCCCTGCAACAGGAGACCAAACCATGAACGCAACCCTCACCTTCCCGCAAGTTGCCGGCCGAAACCTGCTGCGCCAGACCGTCAATTTTCCGCAGGATCTGCCCGAGCGCTACACGATTGTGATGATCGCCTTCCAGCAGTACCAGCAGGCGGATGTGGATACCTGGCTGCCGTTCGCGCGGGTGCTCGAAAAGTTGTACCGCGAGACCGCCTATATCGAACTGCCGGTGATCTTCCGGATGGGCTGGCTCGGCCAGACCTGGCTGGATGAGACCATGCGGGCTGGCATCCCGGACCCGCTCGCCCGTGAGCGTACGGTCACGCTGTACCTCGATAAACCGGATTTCCGATCGAAACTGGGGATCCATTCTGAGGATGCCATTCAGGTCTTGCTGGTAAACCGGCAAGGAGAGGTGTTGTGGCGGCAGTCTGGCCGCTTCTCCGCGGAGAAGGGCAGGTCTCTGGGCAAGGCCCTGGGTGCCTTGACCTCGACTGTGGCTGACCGACAGGCTGCGTAAGGTCTGCCCTGATGAAAGATTCTAGATAGCAGGAGATGTACAATGAAAACGAATTCTCTTTACCCGCTGATCACGATTGTTGTCACACTGATCACGATCACGGTCAATAGCCTGGCGAATGCCTTGCCGATCAACGGACAGGCGACCGGTGAGATCTCTGACCGTTTTCCGATCTATTTCGTCCCGGCTGGCTATGTCTTTTCCATCTGGGGATTGATCTATCTCGGTTTGATCGCCTATACGATCTACCAGGCCCTGCCAGCCCAGCGTGGCAACCCGTTGCTCAACCGGATCGCGCCCGCTTACTGGATCGGGAACCTGGCCAACACCATCTGGATCTTTCTATGGCATTACAACCTGTTCCCGCCCACGCTGCTGGCGATGCTGGTCCTGCTGGGTGCGCTGGTGTACATTTTCATCCAGATCAACCGCCAGGGTGAGTTGACGCGGGCCGAAAAATGGCTGGTCCGGACCCCGTTCAGCGTGTACCTGGGCTGGATCACCGTGGCGACAGTCGCTAATTTTTCACAGGTGTTGTATTATATTAATTGGAATGGTTTCGGGATCTCCGGACCGCTGTGGGCAGCGATCATGATCGCTGTCGCCACGCTGCTTGGCGTGCTGATGCAGTGGCGGGAGAACGAAACCCCGTATGTGCTGGTGGTGGTGTGGGCGCTGGTGGGGATCGCCCTCAAGCATGCCGATACCGGCCTGGTGGCTTACTCCGCCTGGGTCGCCTCGGTCGTATTAATCGTAGCTGTAGTTGCAGTCCCGCTGCTCCGGCGCACAAACCCTAAAGAGGTGACGACATGACCATCCGAATTGTGACTGACTCAACCTGCGACCTGCCCCAGGTTTTGATCGAAGAACTGGATATCAGCGTGGTCCCGATGTTCATCAACATCGGCGACCGCGGTTATCTGGATGGCCTCGAGATCACCCGGAAGGAATTTTATACCAACCTGCCGGATTACCCCGAGCACCCCACCACCGGGACACCTGGAACGAATTCCTTTCACCAGGTCTTTGAGGATCTGGCCGAGACTGGTGCCAGCCAGATCCTGAGCATCCATATCTCCGAGAGCCTGAGCGCTACTGTTCAAGTGGCTCGCATGGCGGCCAGCGAGTATTCCCGGGTGCCGGTCACCGTCAGGGATGGCGGCCAGCTGAGCATTGGAACCGGCTTTCAAGTCGAGATGGCAGCCCGGATGGCCCGCGCAGGTGCTTCGATGGAAGCGATCCTGATTGCGCTTGAGGACCTGGCAGCCCGCACTTTTGTCTCCGCGGCCCTGGATACCCTGGAATTTTTACGCCGCAGCGGACGGATGAACCGCTTCCTGCATGGGATCGGCAGTTTGCTTAAACTCAAGCCGATCCTGACCATGCGCAACGGCAAACCTGGCTCGGAACGGGTGCGCACTTTCGGTAAGGCGCAGGAACGGCTGATTGAGATGGTCAGGGAAAACCTGCCGATCGAACGGTTTACGCTGCTGCATACCAATGCCAGCGAAAAAGCCGAAGAATTTGTGGATCGGATCCGGCATCTCCTGCCGGAAGATGAGATCTTTTCAATGGATATCACCCCGGTGATCGGCGCGCATATCGGCCCGGGCGCGGTTGGGTTCGCGGTGGTCTCAAAATCATCCTGACAAGCAGTCAGGGACTAACCGGGAGGAATTTCAATGGAAAACCAAACAATTCGTTCACTTCTAACCGTCCTGATCGTTGCCCTGATCGGCGCGGGCCTGGCCTGGGCAGGCAGCCAGGGCAGCATAGCGGTGGCAGGGCTGCCGCTGTATGCCGTTGGCATCGCGCTGGCATTTGGGATCAACTGGATCGCCTTCATCCCGGCGTATTTGCTGCGGACGGAGAAATTTTTTGACCTGACCGGGGCGATCACTTATATCACGGTTGTCGTGTCCGCGGCGCTGCTCAATCCGGCTGCGGATGGCCGCGCCATCTTGCTCCTGGGGATGGTGGTGATCTGGGCTGTCCGGCTGGGGTCGTTCCTGTTCATGCGGATCAAGGCCGCCGGAGAGGACCGCCGCTTCCGGGAGATCAAGCAGTCGTTCGGCCGTTTCCTGGTGACCTGGACCCTGCAAGGCTTGTGGGTGTCCTTCTCCCTGGCAGCCGCGCTGGCGGCGATCACTTCAGCCCGCAGTATTCCCCTGGATGCATTTGCGGTGTCGGGCTTTCTGATTTGGCTGTTTGGTCTGGTGATCGAGGTGGCGGCTGACCAGCAAAAGAGCCGCTTCAAGGCCGACCCGGCCAATGACGGCAAGTTTATCCGCAGCGGGCTGTGGTCCTGGTCGCGGCATCCGAACTACTTCGGCGAGATCGTCCTGTGGATCGGGGTGATGATCGTGGCGATCCCGGTGTTGCAGGGCTGGCAGTGGGTGGCGTTGATCTCACCGATCTTTATTACACTGCTGCTGACCCGCATCAGCGGGATCCCAATGCTGGAAGAGCGGGCGGACGAAAAGTGGGGTGGTCAGGCGGACTATGAGGCTTACAAGGCGAACACCTCGGTCCTGATCCCACTGCCACCCAAGAAGGACGGCATGGGTGGCGGCGCATGACCATCGCAAAGATCCTTTCGGCACTGGGCCTCCTGGCGATGACTGCCGTACTGGTGTACGGCTTTACGGCTGGAGATTTTGCGGCTGACGGCGCTGAACTGCTGGCCAATCCCTGGGGCGTGGTTTCGATGGTGGACCTGTACACCGGGTTTATCCTGTTTTCCGGCTGGATCGTATTCCGGGAACGCTCCTTCTGGCGGTTGCTGCCCTGGGTGGTCCTGATGATGGTGCTGGGGTTCTTCACCGCCAGCCTGTATGCGCTGCTGGCTGCCTATAATAGCAAAGGCGACTGGCGCAAGTTTTGGATGGGACAACGGGCAGATGGATAAAGCCAGAGAACTGCAGGAGGAACTGCAGGCTGTATTTTCTGGTCGGGCTGGCCGGTTGCTGGATTCGGCTGTCCCGGTTCTGATCTTCATCGTACTAAATGCCCTGCTGGGCAGCCAGACGGCGCTGTGGGGCGCGCTGGCGGCCGGCGGGTTGTTTACCCTGATGCGGTTGATCCGGGGTGAAAGCGTGGTGTATGCCCTGGCCGGGTTCGGGGGGGTGGCGGTGGCAGCCTTGCTGGTGCAGTTGAGCGGCGCAGGATCGGTTTTTTTCCTGCCCGGATTGATCTCTAAAGCGGTAACGATCGTACTGTGCGTGGTCAGCGTTGTAGTAAGGCGGCCACTGGTGGCCTGGACCAGCATCCTAACCCGCCGCTGGCCGCGGGACTGGTATTGGCATCCGCGGGTGCTGCCGGCTTACAGCGAAGTAACGCTGATGTGGGGGCTGGCGTTTGCCGGCCAACTGGCACTGGAATACTGGCTGTATCAGGAGAATGCAGTTAATTCGCTGGGGGTTACCCGGCTGCTGTTAGGCTGGCCGTTTACGGTTGTCTTGCTGGTGGTCACCTATCTGTATGGGTTATGGCGGTTGGGCCAGCTGAACGGGCCGAGCGTGGAAGAGTTCAAATCTGGGGCTCCGCCGCCCTGGGAGGGACAAACGCGGGGCTTTTAGGGTGTGGGCAGCGGGTTGAGGGGGCATCGTCGATGTGGTATAATATGTAAATAATCACATCGTGGAACCTGAGAATTGGGTCAGGCATCCCGCAGAAGTACAGGAGAGATCAGCTTTAGTGAATAGGTGAACGCGTTCACCGCTTTGGGGGCAGGTTGGTACATTCCGTTGCCGGAAAAATCCGGCGAAGTAAGAGGCTTCTCGGGATTTGGCTGCATGTTTGCCAAATCTTTTTTGTTTTCCTGTCCAATTTCTGCGTTTCCCTAAATAAGAATGGAGGTAAATCGTTTTGGTTAAGATCGTAAAAAGGAAGGGAGAATCTGACCAGCAGCTGTTGCGCCGGTTCCGTAAGGCAGTTTCCAGCAGCGGATTGCTTGGTGAGGTCCGCCGCAGACGTTGGTTTGTATCGAAGGCAGAAGAACGCCGGATGGCGAAGAAAAAAGCGATCCGCAGGTTGATGCGCAAGCAGCACAAGAAGGACAATCGCCGACGATACTAGAGAGGGAAGGAGCATCAATGGCTACCCAGGATTCGGTATTTGACAGTGGTGAGTGGATCGTCCACGCCAGCTATGGCGTTGGACAGGTGCGCGGCAAGGAGAAAAAGGTCTTTGAAGGCCAAAATCATTCCTATATCCGCGTCAGGACTTACAACGGGGTGTACTGGCTGCCGGTCGAACAAACGGAGGTGGATTACATCCGGCCATTGGCGTCCAAGTATCAGATCCGGCGAGCGCTTACCATGATCCGCCGGGCACCAAAAATACTGTCCAAAGACTACAAAAAACGCAGCAAGCAGATCACTGCTGTGATGAAAGATGTCTCTCTGTATGCCAAAGCCCGTATGATCCGGGATCTCTATTATCACAAACGGCTCAAAAAACTGAATTATTCTGAGAACGAAGCGCTGGAAAAACTGATCAAAAGATTCCTGGATGAATGGAGCCTGGTGACAAAAAAAGAACGCGAAGCACTGGAAACGAAGTTAATGGAAAGTCTTCGGACCAGCACTGAGAAGGTTGGAACCTGAAAGGAGAATCATGCCCCGGAAGAGCAATAAAAAGGGCAAGGGTAAGAAGCAAAAAAAATACAAGCTGAAAACCCACAAATCGACTGCCAAGCGGTTTAAGGCGACCGGGACAGGCAAGATCATGCAGACGAAAGGTCGGCAGGGTCACTTCCGCCGCAGGAAATCCAAACGTTCCAAACGGCAGTTTACCGAGATGTTTGAAGTCGCCGCTGCCAGCCACCGGAAAACGATCCGCAGGCTGGCCCCTTATTTAGGCAAATACAGTACGAAGGGGAACAAGAATGCCAAATGAGAGGCATAAAGAGATCAGAAGGCGCCGCCAGCGGCGAAAGCGGCTGGGGAACCTGAAGGCGAAACTGGCCGAGGCGAAAAGTGTGACGGAACGAGAGCGCTTGATCGATCTGATCAAAAGACGTCAGCTCTTCTTCAATCCTGATAAGGACAAGTAAGCTAACATCGAATAGGAAATTGAATATGTGTGGAATTGTCGGCTGTTATCCGGTACAGGACCAGCAGTTTGTTACGTCTGGGGTCAGAATGCTAAAACACCGCGGCCCGGATGAAGATCAATATATCGTCCTGCCAAACGCTGCTATTGGGCATACCCGGCTGGCGATCATCGATGTCGCACAGGGCCGGCAGCCGATGATGCAGGACGACGCTTGGATTGTTTTCAATGGTGAGATCTATAACTTCCAATCGCTGCGCGGCATTGCGCATGAGCACTTAACCACAGATAGTGATACTGAGGTGGTCCTGCGCTTGTACCAGTCTCACGGCCCCGATTGTGTCTCACTGCTGGACGGCATGTTTGCCTTTGCGATTGCAGATGCGGATTCTCTGTTCCTGGCACGTGATCCGCTGGGGATCAAACCGCTGTATTATGCCCTTTGTGATCACCAGCTGTATTTTGCCTCCGAGATCAAAGCGCTGACCGGGCTGGGGGCTACAATCCGGGAGTTTCCTGCTGGGCACTGGTGGCATTCCGAACTTGGTTTGCAGCGTTTCTTCTCCCTGGGAGGGAATCCCTTGGCCGGCCCGACGCTCGAGCATGGTACGGTTGAATCGCAGACCCATAAGATCCGGAAACTGCTGGACGCCGCAGTTCTGAAGCGGATGATCGCAGATCCGCAGGTAGATGTCGGCGTCAGCCTGAGCGGCGGACTGGACAGCAGCCTGATCGCGGCCATTTCGCGCCAGAGCAAGGATAATCTGAAGACCTTTGTGGTGGGGATCGAGAATGGTCCCGATCTGGAGGCTGCGGAACAGGCAGCCAGTTTCCTTGGCACTGACCATCATGCCTACCAATACTCGCTGGATGAGATGCTGTCCGTATTGAATGAAGTGATCTACCACCTGGAATCTTATGATGCCGCCCTGATCCGTTCAGCGATCCCGAATTATTTCCTGGCACGGCTGGCAGCCGAGCATGTGAAAGTGATCCTGACCGGTGAGGGCGCAGATGAACTCTATGCCGGGTATGCATATCTGGCCCCATTCCAAGACCCTGACCGTCTGCAGTCGGAACTGGTCACCATCACCGGGCAACTGCACAATACCAACCTGCAGCGGGCCGACCGCATGTCGATGGCATTTGGTCTGGAAGCCCGGGTGCCCTTTCTGGATAAAGCCTTTGTGGATTATTCACTGGCGCTGCCAGCTGAATGGAAGCTGCAAACAGGCGGTCAGCCGGAGAAGCTTTTGCTGCGCCAGGCGTATCGCGGCAGCATACCGGATCAGATCCTGATGCGCAAGAAGCAGAAGTTCTCGGATGGTGCCGGATCGATCGATCTGTTGGCTGAGCACGCGTCCGAGCGCATCTCGGATACGGAATTTTCTCACTTCTGTCAGCAGAACGCCCAACTTGGTTTGCGTTCCAAAGAAGAAGCGCTGTATTACCAGATCTTCAGAGACCAATTTGGTGAGATCGCCACTCAGGAATTGGTGGGCAGAACGAGGTCTGTCACCGAGAATGAGTTACAATGAGGCGGCTGGCTATCCCGACAAGGGTTTGATGATGCCAGAGTAACTTCAGCCGCGGTATCTGCTGGACGATCTCAATTATCTGAATTGACAACCGAATAGCAACAACTCATCGAATTTGGAGTGTTATGAAAACAGTCATCGCTGCCGCTGTCGGCGAATGCGTGCATGTTGCTGGGATTTCAAACTTCCTGCGTTATGCTGAGCAAATCGGATGGCGGACAATTTTTCTGGGGCCTGCGGTCCCGATACACGAGGTAATTGCGGTTGCCAAACGCGAGAATGCCGACATGGTCGGCATCTCTTACCGCCTGACACCAGAAAACGGGGAGCAGCTGTTAGCTCGTTTTGCGGAAGAGGCAGATGAGCTGCGGTCTGCGGGTGTGCGCTTTTTGTTTGGCGGGACGCCGCCGGTGGTTGAACGGGTCCGTAAACTGGAATTCTTTGAGGCCTGCTTTGACGGCACCCAGCCGGCCGCAGAATTGATCCGCCATCTCGATCCAACTGCGGAGAGCGGTCCTCAGATCGCACACCCCCCTCAAACTGCGACCGACCGTATCCTTCATAAGCGTCCATTCCCGTTGATCCGGCATCATTTCGGTTTGCCGGACCTGGAGGCCACGATCGACGGCATCGCCCGAATCGCCGAGGCAGAGGTGTTGGATGTGATCTCCCTGGGTATCGATCAGGATGCGCAGGAAAATTTCTTTCATCCTGAACGGCAGGACAAGCTCCGCCATGGCGCTGGCGGTGTTCCGGTACGAACAGCAGATGATTACCGGACGCTTTACCAGGCCTCACGGCGGGGTAATTATCCCCTCTTACGGACCTATTCAGGAACGGATGACTTCATCCAGCTGGCCGAGATGTACGTGGAAACGATCAATATCGCCTGGGCGGCGGTGCCGCTGTATTGGTTCAACCAGATGGATGGACGCGGGCCGTGGGACCTGGCTGGCTCGATCCGCGAACACCAGCAGCTGATGGCCTGGTATGGCCAGCGGGGCATCCCGGTGGAAGCAAACGAGGCCCACCACTGGGGGATGCGGGATGCGCCGGATGTGGTCTTTGTGGTTTCTGCCTACCTGGCGGCTTACAATGCCCGCGCGGCCGGGGTGAAGGACCATATCGTGCAAATGATGTTCAACAGTCCTCCGGTGACTTCGGCGGCGATGGACCTGGCGAAGATGCGGGCAGTGATGGAGCTTGTGTCACGCCTGGTGAGTCCAGATTTCCGGGTTTGGAAACAAACCCGCACTGGGCTGTTGAGCTACCCGGTTGATCAGGATAAGGCTCGTGCACATCTATCAGCCACAGTCTTTACCCAGATGGCCCTGCGTCCGGATATCATCCATGTGGTGGGATATCCGGAAGCCGATCACGCCGTGACCGCGAAAGAGGTAATCGAATCAAGTGCCATGGCCCAACACGTAATCGAGAGCACCCTGATGGGCCAGCTGGATCTGACCGGTGCAGACCATATCCAGCAGCGGACGGCGGAACTGGTAGAGGAGGCTGAGATCTTGATCGGGGCGATCCAGGCACTTGGCGATTCCTCGGAGGAGGACCCGCTGGTCGATCCGGAGGTGCTGGCCCAGGCGGTCGAAGCCGGCCTGATGGATGCGCCGCAGTTGGGTCATAACCAGTATGGGAAAGGGGAGATTGCCACAAAACCGGATCAGCGGGGTGCAGTAATCGCGGTCGATCAATCAACAGGTAAACCGATCCCGGAAAGGGATAGAGCGCAACAATTGGTTACAAATTGGAGGAAGCGTTGATGAATAACAATCGGATCACTGTGATAGGGGCGGGGCATGGCGGTAAATCCATGGCAGCCCACCTGGCCGTGATGGGCGCTGAAGTGACGCTCTACAACCGTACCTGGAAGAACATCGAGTTGATCGCGGAACGTAGCGGCATCACCTTGAGGGGGGAGGGGGTCGAAAAAGGTTTTGGACAACTGGCGCTGGTCACCTCGGATATCGAGGAGGCGGTGAGGGCCAGCAGGATCATCATGGTGGTCGTGCCTGCATTCGCCCATGCCGATATTGCGGCCAGGATGGCACCGTATCTGGCGGATGAGCAGATCGTGGTGCTGAACCCGGGCAGAACCTTCGGGGCGATCGAGTTCCGAAAGGTGCTCAACAACTATGGCTGTCTGGCGAAAGTTCTGATCGCTGAGGCCCAGACTTTGATCTACGCCTGCCGCTCAGACGGCCCGACTCAGGCTTACCTTTATCGGGTTAAGGATGGCGTCCCGGTAGCGGCTTTCCCGGCGACCGATACTGCCGCGGTCCTGGAGGCGCTGCACCCGTTCTTTCCGCAATTTATCAACGGGAAAAGCGTGCTGCATACCGGGCTGGACAATATCGGGGCCATTTTCCATCCAACCATCACGCTTCACAATGCCGGCTGGATCGAGACCTCGGGGGGCGAGTTCCAGTTCTACATTGACGGAGTCACGCCCTCGATCTCACGGGTGATGGAAGCGGTTGACCGGGAGCGCCTCAGGATCGGGCAGGCGCTGGGGATCAATCTGATGTCTGCCGTTGAGTGGCTGGAGATGGCTTACGATTCGATCGGGGAGAACCTGATGGAAGCGATTCACAACCAGCAAGGATACCGCGGCATCAAAGCGCCTTCTACGATCAATCACCGCTATGTGAATGAGGACATCCCGATGAGTCTTGTGCCCATGGCTTCGTTGGGGCGGAAACTGGGGGTGCGGGTGCGCGGTATGGAGAGCCTGATCCGGCTGGCCTGCATCATCCGCCAGAAGGATTATTGGGAGAGCGGCCGGACGGTTGAGAAGCTGGGGTTGGACCACCTGACTCCCGATGACTTGCGGTCACTGGCATTGGGCAACGACAATCACCTGCTATTATCGATATTCAATTCGGAGAGTTTTATTACTGCGGTCTAGATGGATCTGCTCAGGAGTGTAGAAATAGATGAGTACCCGTGCTCATCGATCTCGATACTCGGTCTTCCGGATAAAGGCTTCTTCGAGGTTGACGTCGTTGACGTTGGCCAGCACGACCAGGTAATAGAGCACGTCTGCCATTTCCTCGTCGATGGTGTGTTTGATGGCCTTCATTCGTTCGTCTCCCGGGTTCATTTTTCGATCTTTGTTGATCATCTCTGAAAGTTCGCCCACTTCTTCAATGAACTTGAGGAAGTAGTCGTTCTTTTTGCTCTTTTTGTTGTCCCGCTTGGAGACGAACTTTTGTAATTTTTCCAGCGTTACGGGTTGTTTCATCTCAGACCTGGTTTCTGGTTGGTTGGATTGCCACAAATGCTAATTGTATTACAAATAGCGAACTTGTGCGAGCGGAAGACTTAGCCGGAATGCCGGCCCTTAATCTTGCCGCCGTTCAGTCCGAGATAAGGCCGCAGATATTGCCCGGTGAAGCTCTTGCTGACCTCGGCGACCTCTTCCGGCGAACCTTGCGCGACGATCTTTCCGCCGCGCCCGCCGCCTTCGGGGCCAAGATCAATGATATGGTCGGCAACTTTGATGATCTCCATGTTGTGTTCGATGATCACGATGGTGTTGCCGCTGTCCACCAGTCGGTGGAGCACGTCGATCAGCTTGTGGACATCGGCGGCATGCAGGCCAACTGAAGGCTCATCCAGGATGTAGATCGTCTGTCCGGTGGAGCGCTTGGAGAGCTCTCGGGCCAACTTGACGCGTTGGGCCTCGCCGCCTGAGAGCGTCGGGGCTGGCTGGCCGATCGTCAGATAACCGAGACCGACATCTGCCAGTGTTTCGAGTTTGTTGACCATTGAGGGGAAGGCTTCGAACTCCTTCAAGGCACGGTCGATCGGCATATCGAGGATATCGGAGATGGTCATGCCCTTGAACTTGACCTGTAAAGTTTCCCGGTTGAAGCGGCTGCCGCCGCACACCTCGCAGGGCACGTACACGTCGGGCAGGAACTGCATTTCGATCTTGATCTGGCCCTGGCCCTGGCAAGCCTCACAGCGGCCACCCTTGACATTGAAGGAGAAGCGGCCCGGTTTGTAGCCGCGCACCTTGCTTTCTGGCAGTTCGGTGAACAGCGACCGGATATGGTCGAACAGGCCGGTATAGGTGCCGGGGTTGGAGCGCGGCGTCCGCCCGATCGGCGACTGGTCGATGTTGATGATCTTGTCGAGGTATTCCAGCCCTTCGATGGCATCGTGTTCGCCGGGGATGGTGCGGGCTCCGTTCAGTTCGCGCGCCAGGGCTTTGTAGAGCACTTCGTTCATCAGCGAGGACTTGCCTGAACCGGAGACGCCGGTGATGCAAATCAGCTTGCCCAGAGGGAAGTGGATGTCGATGTTCTTGAGGTTGTTCACTCGAGCGCCGCGCACGACCAGTTCGTGCCCGTTGCCGTTGCGGCGCACTTTCGGGACCGGGATCTGTTTCTTCCCGGAGAGATATTGTCCGGTGAGCGACTTCTTGTTTTTGAGGATCTCGGAAACCGGCCCTTCAGCCACAACCTCGCCGCCAAATTCGCCAGCACCCGGACCGAGGTCGACGATCCAGTCCGCCTGGCGGATGGTCTCGTCGTCATGCTCCACGACCAGTACTGTGTTGCCAATATCGCGCAGGCCCATCAGGGTGTTGAGCAGCCTGGCGTTGTCGCGGGCGTGCAGTCCGATGGAGGGCTCATCCAGCACGTACAGTACCCCCATCAAGCGGGAGCCGATCTGGGTTGCCAGCCGGATGCGCTGGGCTTCCCCGCCGGAGAGCGTCTTGGCCGTCCGGCTGAGGGTCAGGTATTCCAGGCCGACATCCACCATGAACTGCAGCCGTTCGCTGATCTCCTTCATTACCCGATTGGCGATGATCCGGGCGCGTTCGCTGAGCGGTGAGTTGCGCCCGTTCAGTTTCTTGGCCCATTTGAGGGTATCGGCCACTGGCCAGGTGGTGACCTCGAGGATGTTGACACCGTCAACGGTCACGGCCAGTGCTTCCGGCCGCAGCCGGGCGCCCTTGCACGCCGGGCAGTCGCGGTCGTTCATGAATTCCATGATGCGCTCACGCATGTAGGAGGAGTTGGTCTCTCTGAAGCGGCGCTCCAGGTTGGGGATCGCGCCTTCATAGACAGCATGAAAGGTGGAGACCCGCCCACTCTTGCGGGTGTAGCGGACGGTGACTTCCTTGCCATGCGTACCGTAGAGGATGACATCCATTTGTTCCGGGGTAAGTGAAGAAATAGGGGCTTCCATATCAATGCCGTACTCTTCACAGGCGCCGACCAGCATCTGCCAGTAATAACCGCCGTAATCGCGCGGTCCGCCCCACTCGCCGGCATTGATGGCGCCTTCATTGATCGAGCGGGATTTGTTCGGGATCAGCAGATCGGGATCGATCTCCAGCTTGGTGCCAATGCCCTGGCATTCCGGGCAAGCGCCGTGCGGAGTATTAAAGGAAAAGGTGCGTGGTTCGATCTCGGGGATGGTGCTGCCATGCTCCGGGCAGGCCAGGTGTTCCGAGAAGCGGAGATCCTCCGGCGGTTCGGATGAGAGATCGTGGATGGTGATGACCCCGTCCCCGAATTGCAGGGCGGTTTCGACCGAGTCGGTCAGCCGGGAGCGGAAGTTGTCGGTTTCTTCTTCATTCTCCGGGGCGTGCAGCACCAGCCGGTCGACAACGGCTTCGATGGTGTGGTTCTTGTAGCGGTCGAGTTCGATCTGGTTCTCGCTCAGATCGATGACTTCGCCATTCACCCGGGCGCGCACAAAGCCCGCTTTGGAGATCTCTTCCAGCACGGCCTGGTGGGTGCCCTTGCGGTGGCTGACCATCGGGGCCAGCACCAGCAAACGGCTGCCGGCTGGCATGGTCAGGATGGCATCGACGATCTCCTGGGCGGACTGTCGGGCGACCTCGCGGCCGCAGACCGGGCAGTGGGGGATACCGACGCGGGCGAAGAGCAGGCGCAGATAGTCGTACACTTCGGTCACGGTCCCGACAGTGGAGCGGGGGTTGTGAGATGCACCGCGCTGGTCGATGGAGACGGCGGGAGACAGGCCCTCGATGTACTCGACATCCGGTTTGTCCATCTGGCCGAGGAATTGCCGTGCGTAGGCAGACAGCGATTCGACATAGCGGCGCTGGCCTTCGGCAAAGATGGTATCGAATGCCAGTGAGGACTTGCCGGACCCGGATAGCCCGGTGATGACGACAAATTTGTCGCGGGGGATCTCGACGGTGATATTCTTCAGGTTGTGGGCATTAGCGCCCACTACTCGGATTGCTTTTTCGGACATGCCGGGGCCTTTCAGACGGGTTTCGGTATCGAGTGAATTATAGCACAAATGTTTTATTTCTTGTAAAGAGGCTGCACCCAAACAGGAATTATACCAATCGTTGGCAGGCATGCGCGAAACCCGCGAATACCCCATTTCGTTTCCATGAAACGGCGGAAGATTGAGACTAAAAATGCTATTAATCAGGGGAAACTTACCAGAATCTACAATCCGGACGTGATCAATGTCCGTTTTTTGCAGGACAAGTGTCCCATTAATAAGGGACAAGTAACACACTTTCACATAAGTAGATATAAGGTATACTTATAGTGTAATGGCTTTCGGGTAGGAGACTTGCTCTGTTCTATCCGTTAACCTGTAACCATACAGACTAATTAGGAAAGGTTAGGAGTATGAAGAAAACTACGAGTTTGCTGTTTTTATTGACCTTCCTGGTCGTTGCCGTGGTGCTGACGGCCTGTGCGGGTGAGCAAGGTCCTCCCGGGCCTGCTGGCCCGGCTGGCCCTGCCGGCCCTGCCGGTCCTGCAGGTGAAGTCGCTGATATGTCCAGCCTGACCTGCACGGAGTGCCATAACGACACCGCGATCATTACCGGGAAGAAAATCCCGTGGGAGAATTCCGTCCACGGATCAGGCGCTGGCCTGGCCTATGCTGGCGGCCGCGATGGTTGTGCTGCCTGCCACTCAGGTGCATCCTTCTCCAAGATGGTTGCAGAAGGCCTGACACCGGGGACCTGGGAAGGCGACATCGCTGATGTTACCCATCAGGACTGCCGCACCTGCCACCAGATCCATACCACCTACACCGGCGCTGACTGGGCGTTGGAGACTGTGGCTCCGGTGGAATACTACGCCGTCGAAGGCGTGACCTACGATGGTGGTGCCGGTAACCTGTGTGCCAACTGCCACCAGCCTCGCCGCACTGCCGGTGAACCGGATGCCGATGGCAACATCGAAGTCAACAGTACCCACTGGGGTCCGCATCTGGGTCCGCAGTCGGCAGTGTTGATCGGTGCGGTTGGCGCTGGTATTGAGGGGAATCCCGGTTCGCACTTCTCGCTGATCGAAGACACCTGTGTAGCCTGCCACCTTGGCGAGAACGATAATCACACCTTCACGCCGACCGTCTCTGCCTGCCAGACTTGCCACACCGATCTGGAAAACTTTGACCTGAACGGTTTCCAGACCGAGGTTGCCGCCAAGCTGGCTGAACTGGAAGAAGCCCTGCTCACTGCTGGTTTGCTGATTGTTGAGGACGAAGAGGTCCATCCAGTTGTCGGGTTCTACCCGGCCGCTCAGGCCCAGGCGCTTTGGAACTATCTCACCATTGTGGATGACGGCAGCCTGGGCGTTCACAACCCTGGTTACGTCGAACAACTGCTTGACTTCTCGCTGGCTGCTTTCGAGTAAGCCTGCGAGGGTTTGACACACCGTATAGCCATTACAACAACGGCCGGCGCGCAAGTGCCGGCCGTTGTTTTTTTTCCAATACTGGTTATTCAGCGTACCCTTTTTCTCCCTAATTTTGCCGAGATTATCGGTGTTGCAGTATAATTCTCTCAGGAAAGGAAAGGAGATATGTGCACATGAACAGGATCAAAGAAGCCCTGCGCCGTTTTTTCCTCCCCACGGAGAGCGCCGCCACCTGGCGGCGGGTGTTGCCGTATGCCGCTCTCGGTCTGCTGACGATCTTCGTGTTTATCGGAGGGTCTTACGGCTGGGAATACACCAACTCCCCTGAATTTTGTGGCACAGCCTGCCACACCATGCCCCCGCAATATTCCGCTTACTTGGTTTCGCCGCATGCCCGCGTCCAGTGTGTGGAATGCCATATCGGCCGGGACCCATTCACCCAGCGTTTTACCCGCAAGGCGGGTGATCTGCGGCATGTGGTGCTGAATATCACCAAGCAGTATGAATACCCGATCCGGGCGAAAAACATGCGCCCGGCGCCGGAGACCTGCGAGACTTGCCATTTCCCGGAGAAATTCTCGGATGACAGCCTGCAGCAAATGGTGATGTACCTCCAAAACGAGGCCAACAGCGCTTATAACCTGTATCTGATCATGCGAACCGGCGGCGGATCAGCCCGCGAAGGGCTGGGCTTTGGCATCCACTGGCACATCGAGAACCCGATCTACTTCTATGCCGAAGATGAACTGGCCCAGGAGATCCCGTATGTGGTGGTAGAAGATGTGGATGGCAACCGGACCGAGTACATCGATATTTCTTCAGATTTTGATCCGGATTCGATCGAGGAAGAGGACCTGCAGCAGATGGACTGCATCACCTGCCACAACCGGATCACCCACCGGATCCCGCATCCGGAAACAGCGGTCAACAATGCCGTTTCGAAGGGGTTTATCTCGGATCGGCTGCCCTATGTGGTGCGCGAATCGATCCGCCTGCTGGATGCTGATTACCCGGATATGGCCACAGCCCTGGATGCGATGAATGGTCTTGGCGAGTTCTATGCCGAGAACTACATCGAGGTGTACAGCGAGCAATACGAGGAGATCAACCAGGCGATCGCCACCCTGCAGGATATCTATTACAAGAGCGTGTTCCCCGATCAGAAGATCGACTGGGACTCACATCCGAACAACCTGGGCCACAAGGAAGATCCAGGCTGCTTCCGCTGCCATGATGGCAAGCATTTCAGCGCCGCTAGTGAGGCGGTCCGCCTGGAGTGTAACATCTGTCACTCGGTCCCGGTGATCTCATCGGTTACAGAACTGACGACTGAGATCGAACTGGTCAGCGGGCCGGAGCCGGTTTCGCATACCCTGACCACCTGGATCGCTTTGCACGGCCGGGTGAAGGACAATTCCTGCAAGGCTTGCCACACGACCCCCGAGGGTGTCGACGATCTGGCGATGCTGGTAGGCAAACCCCCGGTAGATGATTCGTTCTGCGGCAATGAAGCCTGCCACGGCAATATCTGGACCTATGCCGGATTCAACGATCCGGCTCTGGAACCGATCCTGACCGAGCAGCTGGAAGCGCTAATCGCGGCCCGCCCACCAGAAACCGCGGCCGCTGGAGACGATCTGACCTATGATGGCGTGATCGGCAACCTGCTGCAGACGAACTGCGCGGCCTGCCATGGCAGCGAGGCGACCGGGGGTCTGGATGTGACCACTTTTGAGAGTCTGCTCGCCGGCGGAGTCAGCGGTCCGGGGATTGTGCCTGACGATCTGACGGCCAGCCTGGTGTTCGCCCGGCAAGCCGGTGAGACTTCGCACTATGTCCAGCTGGATGATGAGGAATTGGCGCTGCTGGAAGCATGGATCCGGGCAGGTGCGCCGGAGAATTAAGACTGCGTGTTAAATGTGAGAGGCCGGAGAATACCCGGCCTCTTTTTTGTTTACAGTCCAGGGCGGCTCGACCTGGACTACCATTTGGTTTAAGTGCGTACAGCCCGGGCCTGGCGGAGGATCTCTTCGATCTGACCGAGGTGGCCGACAGCATGGTTCTGCCCGAGCAGGAAGCGCGCCACCGGGGTGATCTTGAGGCCTTGTTCGGTCTTGTAATAATTCTCCAGGTGCGGCAGGTCCGGCCACAGGTCCAGGCTGGCCAGTAGCATGCGGCGGCTCTCTTCCAGCCGGCGGCGGCACTGCTCGATGGTAGTGACCGTTTCCCAGTATACTTCGTAGCGCGAACGCCGAGGTGCCATCTCCACACCGCGGGCCAGCTCGGCTGCCAGAAATGCGGATTCCTCGTTCGAGGCGGTCAGGTGGACGATCACATGACCGAGGGTCCAGCTAATTCCCGTTTCTGCGGGGTTATCCGTGTATGGGTCATGGGCTTCGAGGTCAGTCGGTTGGAAAACGACATCGGCATCGCTGGCATCGGCGATCATTTCCAGGATGCGGTCGGTCAGCCAATTGGTTTGCTCAGCCAGGTCTTGTGGGCAGTATTGGGTGGCGAACCGGGTCCAATTGGTCTTGTTTTCGTGAATGGGGGTGAAGTCGATCATGTCTCAATGCTCCTGGTGTTGTTGTCGATGATATTCAGACGAGCCTAGCGGCGGCAGACTTACCGAAATAGTGGCTTTAAAGCCCCCGGCTTCGAGCCGTGGGGATGAAAAGCCACGCGGGATTTGCTTGTTTTGTATGCTGCGGTGTTGTATAATCTGAAACAAGAACAAATGTTTCATTGTGTCAGGAGGTTGATGTCGATCTTGCGCTGCAAGGCTGAGAGAGCCAGT
>JAGVCA010000063.1 GCA_020059485.1 Anaerolineales bacterium | reverse complement strand
GCCAAGGCCAGAGCTGCTTATCTCTCATCGAACCAGAGTTGGCGATCCCTTTTTGAACTCCCTCTGGCAGCATGAATCTTCAACATTTGATCGCACCCATCCTGCCCGACCAACCCTTGCCGTGGCCAAAAATGATTTATAATTGCAGGGTTATAACGATTCTAGCAATTACGCCCAATCGAGGGTTTGCTTTAATCAGAATTAAGGATAGCAGATGGACCTTTCAAACGTTAAACGGTTCTTAATCGGGGAGCCTTTCCCCACCAGCCAGGATATTCACGAACGGTTGGACAATGTGCGCGGGCTGGCAGTATTCGCCTCTGACCCGATCTCCTCCAACGCCTATGCGACCGAGGCGATCATGAGCGTGATCATTGTCCTTGGCAGCGGGGCGTTGTCGATGACCCTGCCGATCGGTCTGGCCGTGGCAGCCCTGGTGATCCTGGTCGTTTTCAGCTACATCCAGACCATCCTGCACTACCCAGATGGAGGCGGTGCTTATACCGTTTCCAAAGATAACCTGGGCAGGTCCGCCTCCCTGGTGGCCGGCGCTGCCCTGCTGACAGACTATATCCTGACCGTCTCAGTATCGGTCTCGGCTGGTGTGCGAGCAGTTACTTCGGCCTTCCCCGAATTATTTGATGCCCGGCTGGCGATCGCCCTTACGGCAATCCTGCTCATCACCTGGATCAATCTGCGCGGCGTACGCGAGAGCGGTACCATTTTTGCTATCCCTACCTATGCCTTTGTAGGCGGCGTGCTGCTGGTAATCCTCATTGGCCTAGTGCGTTATTTCGGCATCTTCGGTGCTGCCCCGATTCCTGTCACGCCAGAGGCAGTGGCCGCAGAAGCATCCTTCAATGGTTTTGCCTATATCTGGCTGATTTTGCGTGCCTTTGCCGGCGGCTGCACTGCCCTGACTGGCATTGAAGCTATCTCTAACGGCGTACAGGCTTTTAAACCCCCCGAATCCAAAAATGCTGCCAAGACCATGGTCGCCATGGGCATTATTGCCATGACGCTGTTCATCGGGATCACCTTTCTGTCCACGCACCTGGAACTGGTCCCCCATGAATATGAAAGCATCCTCTCCCAACTCACCCGGCGCATCACCGGCACTGGATTCCTGTACTTCTGGGTGCAGATCTTCACAGCCATGATCCTTTTCATGGCCGCCAACACCGGTTACCAGGATTTTCCCCGGCTGAGTTCCTTCCTGGCCAAAGATAACTTCCTGCCGCGCTGGCTGCAGAACCGTGGTGACCGGCTGGTCTTCAGCGCCGGGATCGTCTCTCTTGCCATCCTTTCTTCCATCATTGTGATCATCTTCAACGCCGATGAGATCGCCATGCTGCCGCTGTACGCGCTGGGTGTTATGCTGAGCTTTAGCCTATCCCAGGCCGGCATGTTTAAGCTCATGGGGCGTATTGCCCATCTAAAGCCAGGCGAGACCATGCGAACCAGCGTCACCGAGATCCATTTTGAGAAGGATGTACGCTGGAAGCAGGCTCTGAACGCCGTTGGCACAGTGGTCACCTCAATCGTCTTCCTGATCCTGGTGGCCACCAAATTTGTCGAAGGCGCCTGGATAGTTGCTATGATCATTCCCCTGATGGTTGTGCTGTTCCATTCAATCCACCGCCATTACGACAAAGTGGCCGCGGCCCTCAGCACGACCGGGATGACGACAGAAAATATCACCGAGGTGGCAGATGTGGTAGTGATTCCGATCGCCGATGTCCACCGCGGTACGATCCTGGCGATCGAATACGCCAAGCGCATTTCAAGCGATGTTCGCGCCCTGACGATCATCACTTCCCAGGAGATGCAAGATCGCCTCGACCGCCGCTGGCAGCGTTTCGCACAGATCACCGATAACGTCAAACTAATCACTATTGAGTATGATTACCGGGACATCCTCAAACCGCTGGTCGAGTATATTGAGCGACTGAATACCGAGGAATTCCCTGACCAGATCACCACGGTTGTGGTGCCGGAATTCGTGCCGGAATCTACCTTTGAGAAGACTCTGCACAACCAGACCGCAAATCGGTTACGTGCCAGGTTGAAGCAGTACAAAGATATCGTCATCATCGATGTGCCGTTTCACATTGATTCTCAAATCTAGTTGATGTGGACGATCGGTCATGCAGTCTGACCTCTGAGTCATGGTGCGGACGATTGTTTCGGTGGCGGATTAGGATGATGATGGGGAATGTAGCGGAAAGCAGCCGGGCAGTTCTGATGGTGCCGCGCTCTCCGCGGATCGGAGAAACAATCCTTCAGCCAGAATTGGAATCTGAGAACTAAAACCCCGTCTCAAGCCTCTTCGCTCAACTCGCTGTAGATCCCCCGTTCAGCAATCACCGTCCGCACTTTCTCCGGCAGATAGAATAAAAACGGACGCCCTTCCCGCACCCGTCTGCGGATCTGGTTGGAGGCGATCTCCAGCAGCGGCGCTTCCACGAAGCGGATCTTTTCCGAGATGCCTGGGAAGGCCGCCTCCAGCGGAGACAGATCGAGTTCATCGTCTGGGCGGCGCATAACGCCGATCAGGTCGCACTGGTCGATGAATTCACCCGGCCGGTCCCAGTCCACCAGCAGTCCCTCCAACGAATCGCCCCCCATCAGGTACACCAGCACATCGCCGGGATACTGCTCTTTCAGGATGGCCATGGTATCGGCGGTGAAATGCGGCCCCGGTCGGTCGATGTCGACGCGCGAGAGCGCAAACCTCGCCACGCCCTCGATAGCCGCCGAGAGCATCGCGATGCGGTCGTCCAGCGCCGTCAGACGGTGGCCCTGCTTGTGCGGGGGGTCAGGGGTCAGCACAAACAGCAGGGTATCCAGTTCGAGTTGATATTGGGCCTCGACCGCCAGGATCAGGTGGCCGAAATGCGGTGGGTCGAAGGTGCCGCCAAAAATGCCGATCCGCCGGGAGGTCACCCTAATCCTCCCAGAGCAGCTCGTAATCGCCGATATGAACAGTATCGCCCTGCTCGACGCCGGCCTCACGCAGCGCGGCATCAATACCCAGCGCCTCGAGGATCCGCTGGAAGCGGCGCACCGACTGGTGATATTCCCAGTAGGTCATGGCGGCCGCCCGTTCGATCGCCTGACCGGATACGCGGTAACTGCCATCATCTTCACGGCCGATCCTGAACTCGTTCGGGTCGGTCTCCAGGCGGTAGACCGGCATCTCGGCGACCGGTTCAGGTTCGGGCAGCGAGGCCAGCAGGTCGGCGGCTTCGTACAGCACCATGCGCACGTTTTCTCCACTCACAGCCGAGATCAGCAGCGGAGATGGGATCCCATGGGATTTGAACAATTCTTCATACTCGGGCCACAGCTCCCTTACGAAAGGCAGGTCGGCTTTATTCAGCGCCACCACCTGCGGTTTCTTGCCGAGGGTTTCATCGAACAGGGCCAGCTCGGTATTGATCTGGGCGTAGTCCGCCAGCGGATCTTCAGAGAGGCCGTCGAGCAGGTGGATCAGGACGCGCGTGCGCTGGATATGCCGCAGAAAATCGTGCCCCAGGCCGAGGCCCAGATGTGCCCCTTCGATCAGGCCGGGGATATCCGCCAGCACCAGGGTTTGATCGCCCTCCATCCGGGCTACGCCCAGGTTGGGCTGCAGAGTGGTGAAAGGATAATCGGCGATCTTGGGCTGGGCATTGGTGACCGCCGAGAGAAAGGTGGACTTGCCGGCATTCGGCACACCGATGATCCCGATATCGGCGATCAGCTTCAGTTCCAGCCGGATCAGCCGTTCCTCACCCGGCTCGCCGCGCTCGGCTACCCGGGGCGTCTGATTGCGCGAGGTGGCAAAGCGGGCATTGCCGCGACCGCCGCGACCTCCTTTGCACACCAGCAGCTGCTGACCTTCCTCCACCAGATCACCAACCACATCACCGCTCTGGTCATCATAGACGATCGTCCCGGCCGGGACGGCGATCACCAGGTCAGAGGCTGATTTGCCGGTCTTGTTGTTCCCGCCGCCGGGCTTGCCATCCTCTGCCCGGTGCAAGCGCTGGTGCTGGAACGGATACAGAGTATTCATGTGGCGCGATACCTCCAGGATGACATCGCCGCCACGGCCGCCATCGCCGCCATCCGGGCCGCCGCGCGGCACATACTTCTCGCGGCGGAAATGCACCGCGCCATCGCCCCCCTTGCCGGAGGAAACTGTGATCGTGATCTGATCTATGAACATAGCGAACAATTATATCATGGCGGTGCAGGTCTGATTTCACCACTCTCGAGAGTAATTGTACAGTATTCGTACGCCAATCGCACCGCGCTTGTGTTTGATTGCACAAAAACAATTTCTGTGGTAAATTGAACTAATTCGGATACCCGTATATGGAGGAAATGAGGATGGTAGACAAATCAATTCCTGATATCGTTATTGGAAGGCTCCCGATCTATCTGCGGTCCCTCACCCGCATGATGGAACAGGGCCGCCAGGTCACTTCCTCTCAGGAGTTAGGGGAAAGACTCGGCATCTCCGCGGCTCAGATCCGCAAAGACCTCTCCCAGTTCGGAGAGTTCGGCAAACAAGGCACCGGCTACAACATCGAGTTCCTGACCCGAAAGATCCAGGAGATCCTCCAGGTGGACCGGGTGTGGGAAGTGGCAGTGGTCGGGGCCGGCGATGTCGGCCATGCGGTCGCCAATTACGGCGGGTTTCAGCACCGCGGTTTCCGGATCACCCGGATCTTCGACAACGATCCGTCCAAGATCGGCACGACCTTCAATAATATCAAGGTGATGGATATCGAGCGGATGTCGGAGGAGATCCGGAAAGCCGGGATCCAGGTAGCGATGCTGACCGTCCCGGCCGGAGTGGCCCAGGAAGTGGTGGACATCCTGGTGGAAGCGGGCATCAAGGCGATCCTCAACTACGCTCCGGTCAACCTGTCTGTCCCTGCCGGGGTGCGCGTCCAGTATATCGACCCGGCCGTCCACCTGCAAAACATGACCTATTATCTCGATTAAAGCCAACAACCGATACACGCACAACAGCCTCCGGTGATAGCATCCGGAGGCTGTTTATTTTTTCGAAACCAATTCTTCAGGCGAAAAGCACAACTTCAATATGCTGGTTGAGGAGGCCGGGGCGATGTGCGCCGCCAGGATGGCAGAACTGACCGAAGGTGTAGCCGCCAGCGATCGGCACTTCCGGCCCAAGCACCGCCTGGACCGCCTGGACCTCGGCGGTTTCGTAGCCCTGAAAGAGCATCTGCCAGGAGACATCCGCCAACAGCAGGGCAAAGCGGGGAGATTCTCCCTCCAGGGCTTCCAACGCCTGTTCGGTGGCTTCCCGGGCAGCCCGCATACAGCGTTCGCGGCTGCCAACCAGCAGCTGGACCGTACCGCCCTCGCGGGGATGTACGTTCATCCGCAGGCTGCCATCAACCTCCATCCGAAGCGGAGAGCGGACAGTCAGAGAATGGTCTTGCTCTTCAAAGCCGAGGGGATACAACCGCACCAGTGTGTTCAGCGGCGGCTGGCCCCACTCGCGGGCGGGCTTTTCAAACAAGCGGGCATATCCTTCTGCCGCCGGCAGCCCATCCAGCGTCCGCAGCCATTGGCCGCTGGAGGCTGTCACCACCATTTTTGCGCCTACCGGCTGCCAGCCATGGGCAACGCCGATCCCGACCTTTAGATGCTCGCCCGCCAGGAATGCGCCAGCCAAGCCGGCCTCGCCAAAGCGGTCGCCCCCCAACTGAAAGGTGTGCCCCAGACGCATATCACCAGCGGCCAGCCCGCCGGCCAGCTGATACCTGCCCGCCGGCAGCGATTGAACCATCTCTTCGTAATCAGACCCAAACCCATCGGCGGCCAGCAGCAACAACCCTTTCTGCTCGCTGCTCAGATCCAGATTATCCAGCAGCTCACGCAGCGATTGCGTGCTCCTGTCGGCTGCCACCGGCAGCCAATCAGACCGGACATCCAGGTCCTCATCGACCATCAATACCACCACCACAGAGCGGCGATGGCTGCCAGTACTGGTCAGCTCGCCAGTAGTCGAAAACCCAAAGATCGGCGCTTCACCGATCTGCATCCGGGCGGCGTTGAAGACAGCTTGAAAATCGTACTCCACCGAAGCGATCACGATGCCAAAACTGACTTCCACATTGCCGAGCACGGCCCGGGCTTTATAAACTGCCTGGGCAACTGCCTCCCGCCCTTCCACCGAAAAAGCCTGACCAACGCTGTAGATTGCGGACATGGACTCAGTCTCCTTCCACTTCCGCCAGCGGTACGGTGAAGTGGAACGTGGTCCCAGCGCCAAATTCGCTCTCGAACCAGATCTTACCGCCCTGCATCTCGACCAGATAGCGGGTGATGTTCAAACCCAGGCCGGTGCCGGAAGCGGCATCCTTGCCCTCTTCCGTGCGGAAATATTGCTGGAAGATCTTGGCTTGGTCCTCGGGTTTGATACCGATCCCGTTATCCACCACCGCCAGATGCAGCACCTGCGGCGCGCCGTCAGGATCCCAGAGATTGTCTGCCTGCCGGGCGCGGATCATAATTTCGCCACCCTCGGGGGTGTATTTGATCGCGTTGCTAACCAGGTTGGTAAGGACCTGGGTCAAACGGTGGCGATCGCCCCACACCTGCGGCAGGTCCTCCGGCAGTTCCAGCGCCACCTGTTGAGATTTTTCGTCCGCCAGGGCCTGCGCGCTGCGGACAACCTCATCGACCACTTCACGGATCACCACCGGGGAGAAGTCGAGGTGCAGCCGCCCGGCCTCGATCCGGGAAATATCCGCCAGGTCGGAGACCAGCGTCGCCATCCGCTGAATGTTGGACCGGATCGTGCCGAGGAATTCGTTCTGGGCCTCATTCACCGGCCCGACGCTGCCAGCGGCCAGCAGGTCTGCATACCCGCGGATGGAGGTCATCGGAGTCTTGAGTTCATGGGAAACAAAGGAAACAAACTCGCTCTTTGCCAGGTTGGCCCGCTGCACTTCGGTATACAACTGGGCATTCGAGATCGCAATGCTGGCATGGTCGCTCAGACGGGTGAGGAAATCGATCGTACTATCCTCGTAATGGGTATCCTGCCGGCACTCGAGCAGCAGCACGCCGATCACATCCGTCTCGCGGCGGATCGGCAAGGCCAGCTGACCGTGCGCCTCCGGCAGGATCAAGCCAGTCTGCTCTCCGCTCTCAGAGAGATAATAGCGGCCCTCAGCCATCACATTGGTCAGCGCCGGCAGGTCCAACGGGATGATGCCATCCTCGTACCGGGCCAGTTCGGCCTGATAACCCTGCGAAGCCATCACCCGAAGTCCGTCTTCGGCAACCACCCCGACCAACCCGGCGATCGAATCGGACTGGCGCATGGCCCAGTCAAGGGTGATCTCCATCGCCTTGCCAGTATCCAGGGTGGTATTCAGTTCGCGGTCGATGCGCTGCATGACGGAAAGTTCTTCCACGCGCCGGGCCAGTTCCTGGTCGGTCTGCATATACAAGCGCACATTTTCCACCGCCACAGCCGCCTGTCCGGCGAAGGCATTCAGCAGTTCCTGATCTTCAACCGAGAAGGGGGTACGGTTCTTTTTGTTGATCACTTCCAGTACGCCGATCACATCCCCTTTGTAATGCATCGGAACGACCAGCATGCCGCGCGTCAGGAAGCCAGTCTCCTGGTCGGGCTCGGAGTCCCAGTCCGGACTCTGTTCGACGTTGTTGACGATCATCGGCTCCATGCTCTCGGCCACTTTGCCCGCCAACCCGACACCCAGTTTCTGGCGTTCGCCCAGGAATTGCTCGGCCACCGGACCGACCACCACCTCAAATACCAGTTCCTGCGTGTCCTGATCCAGCAGCAGCAGGCTGCCCGCCTCACAGTTAAGGATCTCGACTGCGCTGTCCATAATATCGTGCAGCAGCGGGTCCAGTTCCAGCGTGGAGGTCAAGCCGCGGGTGACTTCATTCAGACTGGCCAGCTGCCGCGCCCGGGTCTGGGTCTCGTTCAGCAGCCGGGATTTAACGATCGCACCCGCAGCCTGGTCGGCAATAGCCTGCAGGATATTGTACTGATCTTCGGTGTACAAGATGGCCGGGTTGGTCGAACCAACCGAGATCACGCCGATCACTTCGGCGCCGGCATTCAGCGGCACCCCCATCCAGGCGTACAACCCTTCTTTGTTGGCGATCAAACGCCGGTTGCGGCATTCCTGCTGGTAATCATCGGTGATCAGGTGGCGGCGGGTTTCCAGCACCTCGCGCTCCAAGCCGTAACCCGGGGGGATGCTGCCGCTTTCCAGGTCTGTCAGCCGGTCATCCTCATGGACCAGGAAAACATGCCGCAGGATCTGGGTCTCCTTGTCCTGCAGGGTGATGTTGAAGTTATCCACCGGGACCACCTGGGTGGTCTGGGCATACAGCAGTTCCAGGATGTCATCGAATTCGACCGTGATATTCACGCCCTGCGCCACGCGCGTCAGCACGTTCATCTCATGAACGCGGCGGTCTTTGTCGGCCATCACCTGCGAACGCTCGTACGCGGCCGCGGCGATCTCCGCCAGCCTGGAAAGGATCCCAAGATCGTACCCGGTATATGTACCGGTAGAAGTGCGCGGCCCCAGCGCCAGCCAACCGGTCAGCTGTTCCTGGCCGGGGAGGGCGACAAACAATTGCGTTCCCAGCAAAGCTAACCGGGCACGCTCGCCAACCAGTTCAGGCGGCAGCGCTTCACCGGGATCGAGGGACAGGGCGGTTTGCAGGCTGGTCATGCGGTGCACCAGACCGCTGTTGCGCGGGAAACGGATATCCGTGGTCGGGCGGCCATCATCTCCCGCCATTGGCACATAGCGGTCAACCAGCGCATCATACACATAGATATGCAGACGCACCGGCTCAAAATGCTGCTGGATGAACTCGCGGATCGAGCTGCTGATCCGGTTCAGCTCTCCATCCTGAGCCAGAGCTTTCTCCAGGCCTTCCAGGTACTGACGGAACATCTCTTCGCTGCGGACAAAGATCCGGTCGAGCATTTGCTGCACGTGGGTCCGGAATGGATTGACCAGCAGCGCCAGCACAAAAATCACCCCGCCCACCAGAACCGGGTGGCTGGCCTGGACGGTATTGTGGAATAGCAGGCTCAGCCCGCTGACCAATGCGGCATATCCCAGCCCGGCCGACACGGTCAGCAGTGCGTAGATCAGCACCCGGCTGACCAGGAATCCGGTATTGATGATCCGGTAACGCAGCAGGGTATATGCCGTCGTCAGCGGGAAGATTGCCAAAAGCGGCAGAGAGATCATCAGGGGGATCGTAAGATTCGTCAGACCGGTCTCTTCGGCCAGCAGGCTAAACAGCACAGGCAGGAAGGCGATCCCGCTGGCCCACAGCACCAGCTTGGTCTGCTCCACATCCACCGGAGAAGTGCTGAAAAACCGCCGATAAACCAGAGTAGCCAGGAAAACTACCAGGGAGAGAATCCCGAATCCGAACAGCCAGATCCACAACTCACCGAGCCGGAAGGGATTTGGGTCCGACAGCCAGATCACGATCATAGACAGTGAGAGGACCAACCCGATCAGGTATCCGAGCGAGGAGATCGCCGGGTATTTCCGATCGATCTGCAATTGAGTTGGAAATTGTACGGTAAAACGGATCAGAGCGCCAGCTCCGATGCCGATTGCCAGCAGCCAGATCGGGAGAAAGCGATGCGTACTCCACACGTCGAACCAGGCGCCCAGGGTCAGTGCGGCCGATGCCGTCAGGACGGCAAATGTGCGCGTCAGGGGGTCATCCAGGCGGCGGCGGACAGCCCAGAAACCGGCCCCGAGGAAGATCCACGCGGCCAGGTTGGGCACCAGGAAATACACCGCCCGTTCATTGTTTGTAAAATATCTCAGGGTTCCCGGCTGGGTGGTGATATGACCGCTGCGCGCTCGCAGTTGCAGCTGCACTTCTGCGCCGGCCGAATACCGGCTGAGGACCTGCTGCATCTCGGTGGAGTTGCGGATGATCTCGCCATCTATGCCGACCAACAATCCCTGTTGGGTGAATCCCGCCAGATGATGCCGGGTCTGGAAAGCCAGACTGGTCTGCTGGGCATTTCCCACGACCATCTCGGGATCGACCATCAGACCGACCATCGGCTGCTGGAACCAGGAAAAGGCAAAGAAGCCCAAGGCAACCAGACAGACTAGCGCCACAACCTGATAAGCCAGCACCACCAGCGGCGCCAAACGGGACCAGAACTCCTCAACGGAACCGGTCAGATCACGCCAAACATTGGCTTCGTTCATACGCTACTATTGTAGCAAGTCTGTTGCCAGTTTAAATACAGTTTGAATGACATCTGAATGACAAATCCGTGCCGAAATGCCCCCGTAACGGCTGAACCTATTCCAGATCTGAGAATTCGACCGACTGCTCGACGTAAGCCAGGCTTTGGTGCCGGAAATAGGTGTTGTACAGGCCGGCATAATGCCCACCCTGCGCCAGCAGGCTGTCATGTGAGCCTTCTTCAATGATCTTGCCATTTTCCAGCACGATGATCCGGTCAGCCGCCCGTACGGTGGAAAGCCGGTGCGCGATCAGAATGCTGGTCGTATCCTTCAGGATCATATTCAGACCTTGCTGGATCTGCCACTCGGTGAACGGGTCAATACTGGCGGTGGCTTCGTCCAGGATAAAAATGGCCGGGCGCTGGACCAGCACCCGCATCAGCGAGACCAGCTGACGCTGTCCCATCGAGAGGCGCCCGCCGCGCTCGCCGACCTCGGTCTCCAAGCCTTGCGGCAAAGTTTCCAGCCACTCGCCATCGCCAATCCTGCGGGAGAGAGAAAGGATCTCTTCATCACTGGCCTCAGTGTTGGCATAGCGGATGTTCTCCACCACCGTACCAGAGAACAGGAACGGAGTCTGGGAAACGATCCCCAGGCGGCGGCGGTAAACTGCCAGATCAAGCGACCTGATGTCATGACCGTCGATCATGATCTCGCCAGACTGGAACTCGTAGAACCGGGCCGTCAGCTTGGCGATCGAGGATTTCCCGGCCCCGGTATGCCCGACCAGCGCCACCGATTCGCCCGGCTTGATATGCAGGTCGAATCCGCGCAGCACCTGTTCCTGATCAGTGTAGGCAAAATCCACCTTGTTGAAGCGGACATCGCCGCGCAGGCCATCGACCACTTCGTGACCGGTCTGGACGACCTTGGACTCAGCATCGATCAGCGCGAAGGAACGCTCCGAAGCCGACAGGCCGGATTGTAATTGTGTCCAAAAGGAAGACAGGTTCAGCACCGGGAACCAGAACCGATCCAACGCCTGCATAAAGAGGAACCACGCGCCAACCGAGATCACTCCGGCAGCGGCCTGCTGGCCGCCGATATACAACAGCAGGGCAGTTGCAATCCCGCCAATCGTATTGAGGGAAGGGAATACCAGGGCCAGTACAAACCCGCGCTGCAGGTTGACCTTGTACGAGGAGTGGTTGGCCTGATCGAATTCTTCGAAGATCTCACTTTCCTGACGGAAGTTCTTGGCAACGGCGATGCCGCTGATGGTCTCCTTGATGGCGGCATTGACATTGCCCATCGCCCGCATCCCACGCCGGGTGACCGTCCGAGCCAGCCGCCGGAATCCGAGGGCCACGAAAAACACGATCGGCAGGATCGCCAGCACCCACAACATCAGGCGCGGTTCTGCCGAGATCAGAGCCGCCGCCACCAGCGCCGCCTGCACCAGTTGGGTCACCAGGTCGGTGACCAGGATCACGACCTGACCGAACTCACGGGTATCCGAGGTGATCCGTGAAACGATCCGGCCGGAGGAGAACTCATCGAAGAAGGATAGGTCGTGATTGGCCGCCGCCCGGAATGCTTGCACCCGGATATCCATGATCACATCCTGGGTGGCGCGGGAAAGCAGCCTGCGCCGCACCCAGTTGCTGCCCCAGGCAAACACGCCTGCCGCCAGCACTGCCCCGCTCAGCAGCCAGATCTGGTTGACATCCATTTGCTCACTCAGCTGGTCGACTGTGCGGCTGACCAGGATCGGGATCGCCGCGCCGGAAACCGCGATCAGCGCCAGGAAGATCGAAACAACCACCAGACGCTTGACCTGCGGTTTGAAATATTTGACGATCCGCCGCACAAGTTCCCGGTCGGAATACTGGCGGTCGTACGCTTCGGTGGCCAAGCCTGTAAAGAAACCCATCTATCTGTCCTCTTTCACTCGCTGAAGATCCGGCGGTAAGCCTCGGAAGAGGTCAGCAGATCTTCATGCGTGCCAACCGCCACGACCCGGCCGCGGCCCATCACCAGGATCAGGTCAGCCCAGCGGATCTGGGACAGGCGGTGCGTGATGATAAAGGTGGTCCGGCCTTTGGCGGCGGCATAGATCGCCCGCTGGATCCGGTCTTCGGTGGCACTGTCGATCGCGCTGGTGGAGTCATCCAGCACCAGGATGCGCGGGTCGGTCAGGAAAGCCCGGGCCAACGCCAGGCGCTGGCGCTGCCCCCCGGAGAGGGTCACGCCGCGCTCGCCGATCACGGTTCCATAGCCATCTTTGAATTCTAGAATGAATTCGTGCGCCTGGGCAGCCTTGGCCGCCGCAACGATCTCTTCCTCGGTGGCGCCTTGCTTGCCGAATGCTATGTTGTCACTGATCGAGCGGGAGAACAGGAAGATGTCCTGCTCGATGATCGAGACCTGCCGGCGCAGGGCGGCCAGCTGCCACTCGCGCACATCCTTCCCATCCACCAGCACCCGGCCCTGGCTGACGTCGTAAGTCCGGTTGATCAACTTGACCAGGCTGGTCTTGCCGGTGCCGGTCTGCCCGACGATCGCCACAGTTTGCCCGGACTTGATCGAGAACGAGACCGAATTGATCGCCTCGTCCTCATCCGATTCATAGGCAAAACTGACATCTTCAAAAGTCACATCGCCCCGCATCTCGCCATCATATCCGGTTATGTTCTGGTCTAGGTCGGTCTCGTTATTGATCAGATCCAGGATCCGGCGCGCCCCGGCCACCCCCAGCGAAACCTGGGAATATGCAAAAATGGACGCAAAAGTAGGGAAGCCGAATAACTGCAGCAGGCCGAAGTAACCGATCACTTCCCCAGCATTGATCAAACCCTGGCGAAACAGCAGCAAGGAATGCAGCAAGCCAGCTGCGGTGATCACGCCCAGTAGCAGCAGCGGTAAATAGCGGGCTTCAATATCGCCCTGCCGCACCGAAGCATCCCGGTATCCGCCGGCATTGGCCTCGAAGCGTTCGATCTCTCCCTGCTCCTGGGACATTCCCTTGACCGTCTCGATCCCGTCGAGCGCCTCCGCCAGGCGGGTATTGAGCGCGCCAAAAGTCTGCCGCACCCGAGCGGAGATCGGGTTCAACTCGTGCAGATACTGCCAGACCAGCAGGAAATACAGGATCAGGAAAATCAGCGGGGTCACGATCAGGGAGGGATGATATGCCGGGGCGAGCAGGATCGGCAGCAGGATAAAGTTGGCCGACCCGATCACAAGGTTGATCCCGGGGCTGAACATCAGGTTGATCTCGCGCACATCATTGGTGGCGCGCGCCATGGTATCGCCGACTGGTTGCAGGTTGTGAAAGGTCATGCTCTTGCCCAGCAGGCTGGCAAACAGTTCATCGCGGATATTGCGCTCGTACAGCTGACCCAGCCACTCAGCGCTGAAGTTGCGCCCGAACTGCAACACACCCCGCACCAGTTGGGTCCAAACGATCGTCCAGACAAACCCCAGCAGCAGGTTACTGCGCGGCGGGGTTTCCAGGATCGCATTGAAGGCATTGCCGATCACGATCGGAACGACCGCGGCCAGATAGGCATTGCCGAACGCACCAACCAGGATCAGGACACCGATATACCAATAGCGCCAGAAGTGGGAGAGCAGCCAGCGGATCGGACCGCGCCGGTCGCTCTTGTGGCGGTTAGGCAGCGTGAATTCAGCTGCCACTTCGGGAGAGATTGCAGTACTCGTCATCAGGATCCGTCCGGGAATGGCATGCTGGCTGCCAGTTTGTACGGCCCAAACTTGGGCAGGCTTTCCACCAGCACCCGGCGCATGCGCTCGTTGTGTGTGCTGATCTTGTAGGCGAAGCCGTTCCGATGCAGCAGCGGGATCGCCCGGCGGGACTGGTTGAAGGTATCCCGCATGACCTCTGAATGATACTGGTAATTCTCAAATTCACCGGGGACCCGCTCAAAGATGACCTCGAAGGCCTGCAGGAACTGCCGCCGATACTCGGCGGAGACGATCTGCATGTTGCTGATCACCCAGCAGCGATCTTCGTATTCCCAATAATAGGATAACCCGAGCAGCTCGCCCTGCGAATCAATGTAAGGAAAGAAGGGGAACTGGCGGCAGGTCAGGCCCCGGTACGGCCGCTGGCACAGCGACGGCCCAAGGCATTCTGCCATGATCATCGTATCCGGGGTCTCACCTTTCAGCCGGGCGACCTCTTCGGCTGCCTCTTCCGGGGTGTCGGTGCAGTTTTCTGCCTTCCACTCGAACCACAGATCGGTGTTGGCGCGGACATATTGCCATTCTTCTTCATACAGCGTCGGAACGGCCACACAAATATCGCAGCAGAAAGGTTTTCCGCCCTCATTGTACGGCGCACACTTTTGCCCGCAGTCCAGATTGGCGATCGGGGCATCAAACTGCTCGTATAAAGTACGGATCTCATCCGGGGAGATGTACATCTTCGCCATGGTTAGCAAGGATACCATACAATTAGATATTTATTGAATGCCTGGGAAAAACACGGATTTGCCAGTATTGATCCCCAAAAACTGGCCGGAAGCAGGACAATATTAGTTAGGGTTAATGGTCAGGCGGTGTACTTTTCCGCTTCGACCAGGGCCAGCGAAGCCAACCGGCCCACCAGTTGAAGCACGTCCAGGTCGGCATCCTCAAATAACCGCCCGGAACGCGTATTGATCACCTCGATCACCCCCATCCGGCGGTTGCCGTCCAGAAGCGGCACACAGGCCAGCGTCTGGGTCTCAAAACCGGTATACTGGTCCACACTCATTCGGATGGACGGCTCACGCTTGGCGTCTGATACCAGCTTAGGCACCTTTTGCTGGATCACCCACCCTGCCAGCCCGGCCCCGCGCGGCAAACGGAAATTCTGCAGCCGTTCATGCGCCTGCCCGATCACCTCCACGAAAACCAGTTCACCGGTTTCCTCATCCAGCAGCATCAGAGACCCGTTCTCGGAATCCAGGGACAGCAGGGCGGCCTCCAGCAGGTTGTGGATCAGCAGATAGATGTTGGTTTCGGAATTGATCTCGTCCAGGTTTTTCTGAAGATCTACCAGTGCGCTGAGCGTACGCTGCAAGCGTTCAACGTAATTGCGCATCGAATTGTTCTCCGAGCGCAAGCGGACATTCTCGGATTGCAGATGGCGGATGGTTTGAACATCGGTTGATGAAGCCATACCTACTCCTGTCCAGTTCCAGACAAAGGTTTACATGAGTATATACCATTATACAGGCAGTTTTCAATGTGGTAACGTGTTAAAAAGGCTCAACACGCAGCAGCAGGACAGATGGATCCACAGTCTGTATGCCGCCTGTCGCCCAGCCAGATCGGGTTTACAGGTATAATCCCACCATCTGAGAACATCAAAGAGATTGTCATGTATCGAACCCTGATCACATCCCTGTCCTTGCTCGCACTGCTGCTCCTGTCCCTGACCGGCTGCACGCTTTCGACCGATCAAAACCCTACGTCGGCAGCCACGCCCACTTCCACCAACACGCCTGCGGCGGATCCTGGCCCCAGCCCGACCCCGGAACCTGAGATCGTATTTGTCGCCACGGTCAATGGCGAAGGGATCCGCGAGACCAGCTTCAGCGCCAGCCTGAAGCAGTTCAACGCCGCGCTGACGGATTTCCCCGACTTACTGGAAGAAGGTCAAACAGCCCAGGAGCAGGTGCTGGAAGAATTGGTCCACCGTGTACTGCTGGCTCAGGCTGCCCGCCAGGAAGGCTTCACTGCCACTGCGGAAGCTGTCAGCGAAGCGCTAGCCCGGATCACCGAAGAAGCGGGCGGCGAGCAGCCTTTTGCTGACTGGCTGGCGGCACAGGGCTACACCCTGGAAACCTTCACAGCCGAACTGCCGCTGGAGCTCGAAGCCGCCTGGCAGCGCGACCAGATCGCAGCCGGGGTGCCCGACACAGTGGAAATGGTGCGCGCCCGCCAGATCCTGTTCTACGATCCTTTTCAGGCAGACCGGGCCTACAACCAGCTGGGAGCCGGCATCCCCTTCGAGACGGTTGCCAACAACAACGATCCCGACCAGCTTGGCTATCTGGATTGGGTCCCGCGCGGCGTGATCTTTTATCCGGAACTGGAAGCAGAGTTGTTCTCGCTCTCTGCGGGCACATACAGTGAGGTGATCGAGACCATCGCCGGATATCACATCCTGTACGTCTATGAGATCGACCCAGCCCACCCGCTCAACGGCGAGGCGCGTCTGCTGCTGGAGGAACAGGCTATCGGCGACTGGCTGACGCAACAGCGGCAGCAGGCCGAGGTCCAGGTCCTGCTGCCTTAGGCCGGTGTCCATGTCCCCCAACAAACAGTCCGCTGCAAAACCCGGAGGCAGTTTCGTCCTTCGGCTGGGCACCTTAATTTTCACCGCTGCCTCCATCCTTCTGCTGGCCTTCTTCATCTATACATACATTGACCCGTATCACCCCTTTAACCCCTTCCCACCTCCCCAACCGACCACCGCCGCCGCCCTGTCTGGCCCGACCGGCACCTCGACCCCCACACCGGACCCCAGCCCGACGCCATCCCTGACACCGATCCCCAGCGATACCCCGCTGCCCACCGCCGCGCTGATCCCGTCTGCCACCGCGATCCCCTTCCCGACCGCGACCCGGGTAGTGCTCAACACCCCTGCACCCAGCATCACCAGCAGCCAGCAGCGTTACATCCCGCAGGCCGGCACGCCTTCCTATCTCGGACACAGCAGCGGGTGTACCGGCCTGTATCTGGCCGGCAACATCACCGACGCCGAAAAAAGCCCGGTCATGCTGATGAACGTGCGGGTCACCGGCACTCTGGGCGGGGAAGAGATCTATCTGGAAGCGTTGAGTGGCAGCAGCCCGCAGTACACCGCCTCCGGCTGGGAAATCAAACTCTCGGAAAGCCTGATCCCCTCCAGCGGAAGCCTGGTTGTGGCGCTGTACGAACAGGGCGGCTGGGAACCGATCTCGGACTCGGTGGTCTTTGACACCTTCAATGACTGCAGCCGCAACCTGGTGGTGGTTAATTTCGTGCAGGAATAAGATCGATGTCCCCGGATCAGAAAATCACGCTGCGCCTGGCAAGGCCAGAAGATGCCGGCTCGATCGCGCTGGTCCACATCCGCACCTGGCAAACCGCCTATGCCGGCATCTTCCCGCCCGATAAACTGGCAATTCTCGATCAAGACATGGAAACCAGCACCGAACGCTGGCACGCCAACCTCACAGACCCGGACCGGCTGCCGGCCTTCTTTGTCGCCGAAACTGCCGACGGTCAGATTATCGGGTTTGCCGCCGCTGGCCAGCAACATCACGAGGAATATCCGCAGGATGCTGAATTATTCCTGATCTATATCCTGCCGGAATACCAGGGCAAGGGGATCGGCCAGCGGTTGATGTCCGCGTCCGCAGAACGGCTGATCCAGCTTGGCTTCACTTCCTTGATCCTGTGGGTGCTGGAGGACAATCCGGATTCCCGGCGTTTCTATGAACGCCTCGGCGGACGGCTGGCCGGCCGGCAGTCATATCTGCGCTGGGAGCATGAATACCAGATCGTGGCCTACGTCTGGGACGATCTGACTGACCTGGTCCAGTCCTGAACCACGCCTATTTCAGCAGCAGTTTCCCCAACACCTCACAGACCAGCTCGACCTGGTCCTCGGTCATCACGCTGGAGAACGGCAGCGCGATCCCGCGGTTGCCAAGGTCTTCGGTCACCGGGTAATCCCCCGGCTGGTAGCCAAACATATCGATCAGATACAACTGCAGGTGGATCGGGGCGAAATACGGCCGTGCCGGGATACCTTCCGCGGCCAGCTCGTGGATCAGGGCATCCCGGTCGATCCCCAGAGCCACCCGCACGACATACACAAACCAGCTCATCCGGGTGGTCGATGGCGCGATCTGCGGCGTCTCCAGTTGGGGGAGATCGGACAACCGCTCTTCATACCAACCCGCGACACGGGCCCGTTTCTCCAGCAGTTCATCCAGACGGGTCATCTGGGCAGCGCCCAGCACGGCGCTGAGCTCATCCATCCGGTAGTTGTAACCCAGGTAGGAATGCTGCAGCCAGGTATCTCCGGGAGCTCGGCCCTGGTTGCGCAAGGCGCGCATGATCTCGGCATAGCGGTCGTTGTTGGTGACGATCATCCCGCCCTCAGCGGTGGTGATCTGCTTGTTGGGATAAAAAGCAAAGATACCCATATCGCCCAGCATGCCTGCCGGCTGACCGTGGTATTCCGCACCGATCGCTTCGCAAGAATCTTCGATCACCACCAGATCGTGCGCCCGGGCGGTTTCCATGATGACATTCATCTCGGCCGGCTGTCCGAACACATCCACCGGCAGCAGCGCCCGCAGCGGGCCATGCTGTTCGGCGCCTTTGCGCGGCAGCCACTTTTCTGCTGCCTTCCCCCCAGCCATCAGGTCTGCCGCGGCCTGGACAAACTGCACCGGATCAATGTTGCCGGTCTGCGGTTCCACATCCACGAACACCGGGATCGCTTTTTCGTACAGGATGGCGTTGGTGGATGCCATGAACGAGAACGGCGTGGTCAGCACCAGCTCGCCCGGCTGGATATCCGCCGCCCTGACGCACAGATGCAGCCCGGTTGTGCCCGAACTGACTGAAATGGCATGCCGCGCGCCGACATACTCGGCGATGGCCTGCTCGAAAGCCAGATAATGCGGCCCCATGCTGAGGTTGGGCGTGTGGAGCACCTCCAGTACGGCATTGCGCTCCAGATCGGTGATATCCGGTGAGGACAGCGGTACTTTGAACGGAGATGGGTCGGTTTTGGTCAAGAAGGACTCCTTTGCTCTCAGGTGAACAGTTGCCAGAATACCACAGCTGACAGTGCGCCGCAAACCGAACTGATGAAGTTGACCGCGTCGTTGTTCATCCAGACCCAGCCGCGCACCGGCGGCAGCAGCCGGCCGTCTGCCCCAAAGACCTGCTTTTCAGTTTCCTTCTCCCGGGCCGGGTCATAATAGATCGCCTGGACGGTGGCCCCCAACAGTGAGTCGATCAGCGAGCCGGCCAGTCCGGCAGCAGACACCGACACCAGGAAAGCAAACACCGACACCTCTGGGCGGAATAGCACCCCGCACAACGCGATCAGCCAGCCGCCGGCCATCGTGGCAGAGGTCCCCACCAGTGTGACGCCCCCGGATGACCCCATCGGGACCGGCTGGCCGGTAGTGATCAGGCGCGGCTGGGTTGGGCTGAGCACACCCAGTTCGGTTGCCCAGGTGTCGGCGTTCACCGCCGCCATCGAGCCGGCATAGGCCAGCCACGGCCAGAGCTCACCAGGGAACAGCAGCGAGATCACTGCCAGAAAGGCGCCGCTGCCCCCGTTCGCCAGCACCTGCGCCCAGTCGCGCCGGGAGCCTTTGGCGGCAGTATCCTTCAGGCTGCGTTTACGGATCGAAAACAGCCGGGACAGCAGGCTGGAAGTGACGAAGAACACGATCATTAATCCGGCCCAGGGTAGACCGCCGATCCCGAAGATCAGCGTCCCGATCACCACCGCCGCCACCATCCCGCTGACCGCCAGGGCACGCCCCAGCCAGCCCAGCAGCCCGACTCCCAACGCCAGGACTGCCCCCAGAAAAAGTTGCTCAGTTCCCGGCATTGCGGTCCTTTCTGGATAAAACTGTGGATAACTTGGTGATTTCTGTGGATAACTCTGGATTCATAGTGGATAACTCAGCTGGTTTGAAGGATCAACATCACTGCCAGGAGGAACATCAGCGCAGTCAGGGCATTCCCCGCCCACAGCGCATACACGAAGGGGTGTCGGACCCGCAGCCGGAACATGCCCAGGGAAAGCAGATAGCTGGCCGCCACCAGGACGATGTTCAGCGTTGGCAGCAGGAATAGCTGCCCCGGTGATACCGGCGGCAGCGGCTGTCCCTGGGCGTCGAATCCCAACGAGACCTGCTCCAGACCGGGAACAAACCAGGCCACCACCGTGAACATCGCCAGACTGACCACCGCGGTAAACACCAGCAGCACCCGCAGACGCGGGATACGCCAAAGATCGAGAGCCAAAAAAGCAGGTGCGGCAGAGTATGGTTTGAGCGGGGAGAGACTACCGAGTTCGGTCATCTGGCGGTAATGCAGGACAAACTGCTTCGGCCGCCCGGGTGAGATCACATAGACATGCTCCCCGCTACCGATCATCACCAGGGATTCACGCTCCGCTGCCAGGAATTCCACCCGGCCGAGATTGTCCTGCTGATGACTGCCGGTCACCGCTCCCGGCCACTGCATTTGCGGAAATTCCAGCGGGAACAGCAGATCCTCCGCTAGCTCGACATACGAGATCTCGGTCACCGGCAGGTGGACCTCCCTGAACCCCCATTTCAGGATGATCCCATCCCGGCTGACGGTGTAATGGCTGCGCAGCAGGGAGAACAATCGGCTGCCCAGCAGCGGGATCGGTACCGCCACCACCAAAGCGCCCAGCAAGTATCCCAGAAATGCAGGGCCAAGCACCGTTCGGGAGGCCAGCAGCAGCAATGTCAGAGACGCCAGAACGGCACCCAGGATCAACCCGGCGTGCAGGATCAGGCCGCGCTGTCTGGGCGGTTGGAAGACCATGCTGTCTGTATCCATAGCAGCACTATCTTATCTGTCTTAAGTGCGTTTGGGAAGGCTGTCGCCGGTCAGACCGCTCACCATCCACCGGTCAACCGGTCGATATGGCGACTGGGCAGTTCTGCTTTACGCATCGCATCCTGAGTAGCATGGATATTGTACTCCACCCGCCGCAATGACCAGGTCTCAAACTCGGGATCGAACAGGGCGTAGGACGCGCGCCGGTCACGGTCGCGCGGCTGACCGACCGACCCCGGATTGATGATCACACGCGGGTGCAGTTGCAGGGTCTGGTTCAGAACCGGGAAGCTCAGCCGAACCTCGCCGTCGCCGTTCTGGGCAAACATCAGCGGGATGTGCGAATGCCCAACCAGGCAGTAGTCATTCTCGAAGTGCTCGAAGTTTTCGCGGGCCGATTCAGCATCCAGCAGGTATTCAAAGATCGGCTGGCGCGGGCTGCCGTGTGCCAGGGTAACTTGATCGATCACCTCGACCTGAGGTCGTTCCAGCAGGAAGACCTTGCTCTCCTCGGTCAGCACACTTTCGGTCCACTCGACCGCCATCCGGGCTTCTTGATTGAAGGTGCCCGCATTGATCTGCCCGATGCAGGCGGCATCATGGTTTCCGATCAGGCAGACCATTTCGGGCTGTTGCCGGATCAGATCGATGCACTCATTCGGGTGCGGTCCGTAACCGACCACATCGCCCAAACACCAGACGGCATCCACCTGGCCGGCATCTTCCAGCACCGCCTCAAGGGCGTGCATGTTGGCATGAATATCGGAGAGAACAAGAATGATCATGGGCAATATCCTAGCACGCCTTTATAATTTCAACCACCACTTGCCAGATTTTTAGCGCCAAAAGCATGCGGTAGCAGATCCTTCACCGGCAGCGCCTGATGGACAACGCCGCGCTCATCAGCGATGATCACCAGGATGTCCCAACCAAATTCTGCCAGCACCTGGCGGCAGGAACCGCACGGCGAACCGCCATCACGCGTCACTACGGCAAGCGCCACGAATTCCCGTTCGCCCTCGGAGACGGCTTTGAAGACCGCCGTGCGCTCGGCGCAGATGGTCAGCGGAAAGACCGCATTCTCAACATTTACGCCGGTATAGATCTCACCTGAAGTGGTCAGCAGCGCTGCGCCGACCGGGTAATTCGAATAACCGGCGTAAGCCAGTTGACGGGTCTTTTGGGCTGCTGCTACCAATGCAGATTGCTGATCAGGATTGATCATCACCATTCCCTTCTTCTTCCAGCAGGCTGGCCAGGGCTTCCGGCAGTTCTGCCCGGACAGAATACACCCTGCGCTCGTGCAATTCTTCAACAGTGAGTTTGACACCACCCTCGTCCAGGGTATCTCCCTTGGCCGGTACCCGCCCGATGCGGGCAAAGATCAGACCGCCGATCGTGTCGGCATCATCGGTCGGCAGCTGCGTCCCGAAGAGTTCATTGATCTCTTCCAGCAGGATCCGGCCATCAAACAGGAATACATTCGGCGATAGCTGCTGCCAGAGGGCCTCTTCACTTTCATCGTATTCATCCTGGATCTCGCCGAAGATCTCTTCAATGATGTCTTCCAGAGTGACCAGCCCGGCGACCCCGCCGTATTCATCCACCACGATCGCAATGTGGATCCGGGCAGCCTGGATCTCGTCCATCAGTTCGGCCACTTTTTTGGTCTCGGGGATAAAGCGGGCCGGCCGCAGCAATTCCCGCAGCGAAGTGATCCCGTTGCCGCTGCGCCATACCTGCAGCATGTCCTTGGTGTACAGCAGGCCAATGATATTGTCGATCTGTTCCTCATACACCGGCACACGCGAGTAACCGGATTCCAGCAGGCGGTCTACTGCTTCCTCCAACGGGGTATTCACCTCTAGAGCCAGCATATCCACCCGCGGCACCATGATCTCCTTGGCCAGGGTATCGCCAAACTCAAACACCGAGTGGATCATCTCGCTTTCGTCTTTCTCGATCTCGCCGGCCCGTTGGCTGGCATCCACCAGATGGATCAATTCATCTTCGGTGATCGTCACCAGGTTGCGGCTTTCGTGCGTCCGGGCCAGCCGGAGGGGGATGAACAGCAGCGGAGAAAACAGCTTGATGATCAGGCTCGCGATCGGGGTCAGGCGGAGCGACCAGGTCTCCGGATCGCTGAGGATCGCCCGTTCCAGGATGAATTCCAGCAGCCAAAGGACCACCCCGGTCAGGATCAGGAAGCCGAATACCGGCCCCGGGTGACCAAAGCCATAGGTTGGCAGGATCAGTTCCATCAGCACGATCCCGGCCATGTAAAGACGCAGCAACCCCTGCGCAAATTTAAGTGTAGAGCGGGTGCGAGCCCGCCGGGTGACCAGTTCCATGGTCTTTTCAACGCCTGTCGTCCCTGCTTCGCGCAGCGAAACCAGACGAGGGAAACGCACATTCAACAGGCTGGCCCGGATGGCTGTAACCAGTAAATTCAGCGCCAGCAGAATGATAAACAAAATGATCTGAGAATTATCCACCTTCATGATCCACATCTTTCAATTTTTTAGCCGGCACGCCAACCACCACCGTGCCCTTCTCGACATTCCGGGTCACGACTGCGCCGGCGCCAGTCCTGGCCCCTTCTCCAATATGCAGGGGAGCGACCAGCATGGTGTCGCTGCCGATGAACACATCTTTTTCGATGACGGTTTTGTGCTTGTTCTTTCCATCATAATTGCAGGTGATCGTCCCCGCGCCGATATTGACGTTTTCGCCGATCTCAGCGTCGCCAATGTAAGAGAAATGCCCCATCTTCACGCCCGCCGCCAGATGGGAGTTCTTCACTTCGCCGAAGTTGCCCAGATGCACGCCCTCGCCCAGATGCGCGCCTTTTCGCAGGTGCGCGTATGGACCAATCTCGACATGCTTTTCCAGGCGGGCGAATTCGACCACCGACGAAAAGATGCGGCAGTCATCCCCCACCTGGCTGGACCGGATGACCGTACCCGGCCCGATCTCACATCCCGCTCCGATGGCAGTGTCGCCTTGCAAGTAGGTATTTGGATGCAGAATCGTATCCGGCCCGATCTGTACGCCAGCCTCAATATAGGTCACCGCCGGGTCGATCATGGTCACACCGGCTTCCATCCAGGCCCGGTTGATCCGCCGGCGCAGGATGGTTTCAGCCTCTGCCAGGTGAACGCGGGTATTGATCCCCAACGCCTCCTGCGGGTCGGCGATGGCGGCAGCCTGGACCGGTAATCCCTGCTCACGGGCGATGGCGATCATATCGGTCAGATAATACTCGCCTTTGGCCGAAAGCGGGATTCGGGCGAGGTTCTCCCACAGCCAGTCCGCCCGAAAGCAGTACAGGCTGATATTCAACTCATTGATTAGCAGCTGCTCAAGAGTACAGTCGGCCTCTTCTACAATCGCTTCCACCTCGCCAGCCGGGCTGCGGACGATCCGGCCAAAGCCGCGCGGGTCATCGGCCATCACCGTCAGCATGCTGACCGGGCCGGGATTGGTGCGCTGCATCTCGATCAACCGGGAGAGGGTTTCCGCTTGCAGCAATGGCATATCGCCCAGCATCACCAGCACCAGATCGGCCTGACCCTCGAGCTGTGGGCGGGCTTGCATGACGGCATGCCCGGTCCCCAATTGCTCCTCCTGCAAAGCATACAGGATCTGGTCACCAAAGGCCTCTTTGACCTGCTCGGCCTGGAAACCAACCACAACGGTCGGTTTTTCGCTGCCGGCTTGCTGCGCCTCCCGGAGGGAGTGCCACAGCATCGGCTTGCCGCCCAACGGATGCAGGACCTTGAGCAGCTGGGAGCGCATCCGGGTACCCTTACCGGCCGCCAGGATGATCGTGGCAGTCTTCATTTAGGCGGGTTCTCCTGCAGGGGATTAAAAAAAGCGAGCAAGGCACAACCCAGCGCATGTGCCTGGCCCGCATGCCTTACTCGAATGTTCTGACTTACGTCACTCTCTTCTTCTAACAACGATGACCTGTTCCAACAATGTGATCAGCCGGGGCGCCTGGATTCGAACCAGGATCAACGGATTCAAAGTCCGCTGTGCTGCCGTTGCACCACGCCCCAATGCAAAGCAATACCCGGCAGGACCGAGCGCGCTGAATTGTAACATAGCCAACACACCTGAGCAATACTGGCTCAATCGTCGCTAGGCGCCAGTCCCAGTTCAGCAGCCTGGTCGTAGGAGATCGAATCGCTGATTTTGAATTCCGGTTTGATATCTTCTTCCGCCAGCGCTTCCCAAAACGCATCCGCATCTGAAGCCCGGCCATCTTCCAATCCGGATAACAGCCCTTCAATATCAGCATCTGCCGCTGTGGCAGACGGTGAGGGTTCAGCGGTCTTTCCCGGAGCTGCCTCGGCGGCAGTCAGCGGCTCGTCGGGCACATCCGGTTGGTCCAGGTCGGCACTCTGGCGTGACAGGCTGAGAAGGACCGACCTGGCAGCGGTATGCAAACGCGAAGCCACCACGCCCAACTCCTGCAGCAAAATGGGCCGGGTGAGGAGGATCAGGCAACGCTGCCCGCCCACCGGGGACATGAACAGATCGTAGTTCTCGCCTCTGAAACTGAGAAAATGGTCCGGGGTGTTTTGCCCGAGGAATTCCGAGATCTGCGAACCGGACCGGAAGGTTTGAATCAATTCCGGCATCATGGCTGTTTCCAGGGCAGGATCGGGCAGATCACCCGCGCGTGCCGCGATCCGGCCATCGGTAGTCACCAGCATGACAGCCGCGGCATCCAGCGAGGTCTGCAGGTCGGCCAGCTGGGCAACCACCTCTTCCAACGGTTCCTCTATTGGCGGCAGGGCGGCGTTCTCGGCAGGTTCCTCGGAATACAACTCCAGTTCAGGCGGCAGCATGGTCGCCACCAGCCCCAGCGCACGTTCAACCGCATCCAGAAAGTCGGGGGTATCGATCGGTTTAAAGAAGAAAGCATTGGCCCCGGCCTGGGCCACCTGCTGCCGGATCCGGGGATCGGTAACGCCGCTGATCAGGATCACTTTGATCTCTGGCTGCTGGCTGCGGCATTTTTCCATCAACTCCAGGCCGGACATCCCAGGCAGACGGACATCCGCGATCAACAGTTCGATCGGCTTTCCGCGCAGTTCCAGCAAGGCTTCCTCGCCAGAGAAAGCCGTCCGCACCTGAAAGTCCTGTCCGAGGGTTTCCAGGTTTTTCTGGATCAGGCGGACCGCATCGCTGTGGTCTTCAACTATTAGTATCCGCTCGCCAGCCATACGGTCATTCTATCATAGAGGTCTGGATGGCATTTCCAAAACGGCAGGCGCATTTATCCTCGCATCTCTGCAACCAGCCAGCCGCCAATGGGTTTACAACCTTGACTTACGATCGTAAAACCGCCCGGAATCACGACCGGTCGAGTCAGGTATCTTTACAAGTCGAACAAACTATTGGCTTTTATGCTGTACTATCGTAAGATATCCCGGTTGAAACGCTTTGATTGCCCTGCCGATACCGGCAGCCAGGTCTATTCTGAAAGGAGGAGCGAGGTGGTTCGGGGAGGCGAAATCAACACAACCGCACAGAGCGCCATGGTCACGCTGGTTGAACAGCATGTGATCAAAGCCAGTAATCCGCGCTTTGCGCACATCGAGGCAGCCGCCTTTGCCGCCAAGAACCTGTATAACCTGGGCAACTACACCATCCGCCAGTCCTGGCTGTTCGGGGAAGGATACATCCCCTTCGCCCGTCTGTACCACCTGCTGAAGGACAGCGAAGCCTAT
>JAGVCA010000055.1 GCA_020059485.1 Anaerolineales bacterium | reverse complement strand
TGGAGATCAGCGAAGATTGGGAAACCGGCAGGATCTATTTGAATGTCGGTGAAAACTAGAAGGACCTGATGAATTTACAGAAAAAGAGTTGCACAATCCAAGCACGCCTGGTGCTCACTAATTCGTTATTTCTTGGATAACAAATTAATCACCATTTCTCGCTATAGATCTTCATAGTATTTTACTAGCCCAAAGCAAAACTCTTTTCCAGGAGATTGCGCTCCAAATTTGCCAATTTCTTTTTTAAAAATGATTGCCCGTTGATTTGGATGAAAATCCTTTCTGAGTTTGGGAAAAAGTCTGTGGTAAAAGTGAATCGCCTGATATTCTCCTATATTTTTTACAAGTAATTGTTTATCAATTGCTTTGGCAACTGAAGAAATTAGCGCTAGATATTGGAAAGTTTTCGTTCTAGAGATTTTTTTCATTGGAATTAACTCTTTCACCCCATGAACCCTAGAAGCCTCAATCTCTCTACCAACGGCATGCCCAACACTATTCCGCAACTTACGTATTGCCTCGAGCTTGTCGATATTGTCGTGAATTTTTTTCCGGGGCTTTTCCAAATAGTTTTTCGAAGGAATTTGCTCGGCTATTCCAATCACCAATTGTACACGATTCGATTTCTGCTACGAAGCTAAATTTTCTTCTAGGTGGGTATTTTAATAACCTGACTCCATCAAATAATTTTGACGCTCCAAAGATAAGCCCCGGATCAGATTCTAGAGCCAGTTGAACAATTACCGAAATATAGGTTTCAAGATTTGAGTTTGCCGCCATAATGTAGTTAAGATTGACCCAATTATCAAATGAGTTATACGAGTCTGACCAGTCTTTTAGATTTGTAAAGATTTCCGCCTTTTTTGGAGGGTCAAAGATTAGGTGTTTCGACACGCTGTCGTCCCAGTCTGCAGTCACCGATCTAAGGGATGAATAAATTTTTTTAGACGTGGAAATATGTGCCTGATGGATTTTCTCCAACTCTAAGTCATATTTTGTGAACATTTGTAAGGGCCACGTTGAAGGCTCCCGCGAATCCCATCGGTTGAATTTAACTTTGCTTCTCGCCATTTTTATATCCCTCCTTAAGATAAATTGATATTACTCAGCAGCAAGCTCCATAAGAGAACCTGGCTACAACCGGTGTAACTTGATGATAATTGTCTCATCTGCTAACTTTTCAAATGAATCAACGAGAAACCTAGGGAGGGAAATGAGTGTATCATAGTCCATGACTTACAGTATTCCGCCTCTGGATTTCTACTGGTATTACTCTATTCTTCACAAAGTGCATGAGAGTCAAATACCGAGGACAGCACAGGCGCTCATATGCCTAGCTTACTCCATCCCTAAATTTGTTATTTTTGGGTGCGAAAGGCAGGAGCAATATAAAACCTTATTTAGTTTACATGGTCCCTTTTGCCACAAGGCTTCGGTGAACGCCACCCACCCCAAACGCCGCCGTATGTATAAGCACCTTCATTAATTCGATATGCTTACCTGAATCTATTAACATCATCTTAGCCCATAGCATCGCGAGCAATTTCTATTGCTCGCTTGCTAATAATCTCCGCAGCAATGGTGGATTCGTCAAGCTGGTTAAATCGTCCAAAGCAAAATCTCACAGTGTTGTATGCTTGTAGTCTACTCAAACCTATCGCTTCGAGAACATAGGATGGCTCAGGTGCTCCCGTATTGCAAGCCGATCCCGTGCTAAAGATGACTCCAGGCGTTGTTGCAATCAGAGCATCAGCATCCACATTGGCAATCGTAAGGTTGCTGTTGCCTGGTAGCCGCTTCACTTGCGCACCGTTACGACTGGCGTCTGTTAACTCAATCACCTTGGTTTCAAACTCGTCACGCATTTTATGAAGCCTAGATGCCTCATCCAGCATTTCTTCCTTAGCAATCTTTGCGGCCAATCCCATACCAACTATAGCAGGGACGTTATGTGTGCCTGATCTTAAGCCATACTCCTGCCCTCCACCTCGCACGATCGGGATTAGAGGCTTTGCGTATGGCCCACCTCGGGTAAAAAGTACTCCAATACCCTTGGGGCCATACATTTTGTGCGCACTAATCGAAAGCAGATCCACATTCAAATTGTCAATGTTGATATCAATTTTCCCGGCCGCTTGGGCTCCGTCACAGTGAAAAAAGGCACCATTCTCATGGGCGATTTCCGCTAACCATTGAATGTCCTGAATAGTCCCAATCTCATTATTTGCCATCTGCACAGAAACGAGGAGGGTGTCTTCATCAATGAAATCCCTAGCCGCCTGTTCGGTAACGCTGCCATCTGAATCAACGGGCAAGCGGATGAGGTCAAATCCTTCTTCCTGAAGGGCAAAGGCCGCGTTCAATACAGACTTATGCTCGATAGCACTTACTATGATTTTCTTCCTGGGACTTTTTCTTCCCCTAGCAATACCAAGTATAGCCAAGTTGTTACTCTCCGTTGCTCCAGATGTGAAAATGATCTCTTTTGAGTGGCAGTGAATCAAATCTGCGATTTGTCCTCGGGCATCTTGGATCGCACTATCGGCAAACCTCCCCATGCGATGAACCGTGCTTGCAGAGTTGCCATAGTCTTCGGAGAAATAAGGCAACATAGCGTTAACTACACGGGGATCGCAGCGTGTGGTCGCGTGATTGTCGAGATAAATTGGCTTTTGCTCACCCATATCTGACATCAGACGACCTTACCCGTTATATGGACATCTTTATACTCCGAGTCAAGACGGCTAAGTTGATTGCGCACCCGCTGTCGCATCTCAACCGCTGGCTGTATACAATAACGAAGAAATTCCTCCTCTGTTGGCCGAAGGTTTGGGAACAGCAAACGCAGGAAACCGGCAGCCAATCTTCGAATCGCCTTCAAATCTCGCATGTCCTTTGTTCCATCAACGCCAAGATGTTGAGTTACATACTCATCATAACCGCCCCTCCCACGGAGCTGGTGAAGAACCTCGCTAAAAAAGTCAGCCTTGAATGCTACCCCTCGGGCCGGAGTATCCTCGGTGACGCGCGGCAGTTCCCAACCAGGGATAATCCCGTGTAATCTGTCGATAAATGCTGTTTCCTGCAAAAATCTTGGTAAGTTGTGGAAAAGAATGGGAGTTTTAGGCTTGCCGGCAGAATCTAAAGGTATGTTTGCTAGCATGACCAGGCCCGCTGTCGCTGTTGCAGCTTTTTGTCCTCTTGTATATCTTCCTGACTCCAAATAATCCTTCAAAACGCCAATTACTTCACCGGGGTTACTGAAAGATATCGTCTGCGCCTCGTCAAAAACAACCACATCATATTGTGTGAGCAATCCTGGCGTCTGGCTCGCCAAATTATAGAATAATTGAGGAGCCGTAATCTTGCCCCCGCTTACTACCCGAGAGTACCGTGACAAATTTTGGAAGACAAAGCTCTTCCCGGTGCCCTTTGGCGCTAGCTCTATGATATTCACGTTGTTCTGGACCATCGGCACCAGGCGCGTCAGAAGGTACATTTGTTGGGCCGGTGTGAAGAACTCAGGATTGCTCCCCATACTGCTGACAATTAAATCGCGCCACTCTTGGAAGTTAAATTGACTCCGCGCTTCGCAGTAATAATCCAGATCAAGCCTGGATACTTGTAATGGCTTGAATTCCACGAGGTGAAGTTCACCGACAGAACCTCTAACCGATTTGTCTGGTGGGTAGTACACAAGGCGGCCGGCACCCCACATCCCACCGCCTAAAAGATTTGGATATTCATCAACCATTTTCGGTTGAATGCTCCCAACAGAGTCGATAGAGGGAATCATCAAGAATCTCTCGTTTTTGTTCAAGTCAACTTGAACAATGAAGTGATCAAGTAGGGTTATCGTATCGCCCTGAGCAAGCTTGTGCTTGATTTCTTCCTTTTGATCCTTGCGTGGAAGGCGAGACTCTATAAACTTATTGATTTCCGCCCGCACATTGTCCGTAAGTCGCCCGTCCGGACAAAATCGATCCAAGATCCACTCTGCAACGAATGCAGGAACTCCACGCCCCTGCATACCCGAGGCCAGGAATAGCCCCTTGTCGATACAAGCCTCTCCAAAAACCTGCTTGGCTTTAGAAGATACTGTGCCTGTAAAATCATTCGCATCAGTCATCAAATAATCCTTCAAAATCGTCAATATCCGATTTATATATCCGCGCAACTGGAACCAATAACTCGTGTGCTTCGCGAATCGGTTTGCTTCCCAACAAATACTTACAGCTTAAGCGTACACGGATTCTGTCTTTGTGGACAGCCATAATATCCGGGATCTCGATCATTCTTGCTTCTGTTTCTGTGTGAGAAAGTCGAGGAATTTCAATCTTGTCAAAGGTCAGTTCCAAATGCGCAATTTCTAGCTCGAGATCCTCAACATCCAAATAGAAAGGGTTATTCACCCGAATTGCAAACGCGCTCTTCTGTCCGACACGAACAGGATCTCCTGCGAATGAGAATGTTAATTTGAGATCCTCTCTCAATCCCGGAGTAGTTACAATCCAATGGCTGACCATTTCCTCAGGAGAGAATCCTCCGTGCACATAACCTCGAGGGCGAGCCCCAATACTTCGATTGCCCCGTGTCACTGCAAAATGATTGGGTAGGCGAAAACGTTTTTTTTCCAGGACAAACCAGTCTGCTTTATTCGGGCTATCAAGATCTGTGATCGCTGCGTTTCTCCGATGAATGGCAATCTCCTGTTCAGGGATCGCTGATTTTGGTAAATTGACAACTTGCACATTTTTGGGTAATTTTAGACTGCCGTGGTCAGATGTAATCACTAATTTAGTTTCTCGCACAGTATTCATTTTACGCACCAGCGGCCCAATTCGCTCAAACATCCTATCAAGATCGTTTTCAATGTCGGCTTCCAAGTCGAACCAACCATCATCAGCCTGGTGAAGGCGCTTATCAATCCTATTGTACACAATTGCTATTAACTGACATCCATCGGTGACAGCCTCTTCAGCTTGATTAAGGGTTCCGCAGAATTTGGCGCGGAGCTCCGGCATTCGTGTTGTCCAGAGCTCGTTAAACGCTACTTCCTCAGAAGTGGTAATTGTTGACATCATTGCATCATCGGGCATCCTGCCGGCAAGCATAGCAAGTCTGGATACGGCAGTCACACTTGGAACCATGGCTAGTCTCGGCTGGTACTCCTCCTCACGAAACCCAGAACGCTCCAAACAGCGGCGATAAGCAGGAATCCATTGAGCGGCCAAATTGTCAATGACTAGCCAGAAAATATTTTTGCCACCTATTAACAACTCCTCTATCTGCTGGTAGATCATCGATACAAGCGTTGGATCTGCTTTTTCTAGTAAAGTTGGGTAATTCTCGAAGATCCATTCCTCAAATAGAAGACCATCTAATTCGATTTCATCATCCTTGATGTCCGCGCGATCCATCCAAGCACGATATGGTAAAAACTTGCGATCCCCCCATTTGAGCCACTTTTTAATATCCCATTGCTTGCTTGGCCTTTCAGGTCTTGTTGGCGGTATGAGCATATAAAGTTCATCGATGAGATTTGAGCTTCCTTCTAACCCTTTGAATTTCTCCTGAACTGCTTCAATTACCTGAATGGAGAGAAACGTGCTGTACTCCTTAAGGAAGGTCATCACCAGATCCCGCTCTGAAATCATTTTTCCAGACATGCCCTGAAGTTCATCAATCATTATCTCGAAGAATTTTGCTCGTTTAGGATCCAGATAATTACTCCCCCCCGTCCTTGATTGAGTCGGTTGGGTTTTTGTCACTTGATCTATAGGAATATTTGCTTCACAACGGAATATTATCCAACGAGAAAGTTCAATAATCCTGTCGCACTCTTCCGTTGCAAGCCGATTTCCGTGCATCAAGGGATTTCGAAGTTTACGGAATTCTTCGAGGCCATCCCAACCTTCCTCGTCGGAAAAACGCCGAGCAAAGATACCTACCTCGCTTCTCATGAGATCAATCAATTCATTCAATGAAGCATATTCAAGAATGCTTGGTCCGCGATCCCGCCCCGCTCCGAGTTCTGTCTGCCGCTGCTCAATTAATTTATCATTTAGAGTCTGTGGAATGTGTAATCGCCATTCTGGGCCATAGACGCGCTGGAGGTCGAGCTCAACGACCTGCCGTATCGCCGCTTCTACAGGACGCGCTAAGATCAAGGCTTTATTAAGAAGTTCATCAGGCGCCAGCATCGCGCAACTCCACTATGCGGTCCTGAAACCGCCGATTCCAATATGGTACAACAAATTGCTGTAAAGCCTTGTCCATGTCCGGATGGCGAGGTAATCCTTCTAGCCCGGCGGCAAGCTTTTCTCGTTCCGGTGAAAATATATGAATGTTTTCAAGCCACTCGCGCCGGAGCGATTCGGGATATCCGCTAAGCATATCCCAAGCGCAGAAAAATCTTATTGCTGCATATCGCTGAAGCTTCAAGTCGCCATAAATAATGCTGATTTTTCCCGATGTTTGCTCTTGCCATTGGGCAAGGCGAACATCAATCAAGGACTCGACGTCCGGGCCTTGTACCTTGTTCAAATTGTCGATAAACCAGCTGAATAACTCCTTGAGGTGATCTGGGCTAGGCTTAACTGCTCCCCAACTTGGGCCGAGGACTATCCCAGCAAACCACACGATCGGATCTGATGAAATAGGCTTCTGTGAACCGGCGTCAAGAAGATTAAATTCCTCAATCATCCCGGTCGTAATGACATCAGGCAAGGGAACACCAATCACCTTTTCCAGACTTCTCCGGAGGTCCATATCCTTTATAATGACATCATGGTGTTGCAAAATATCCCAGAACCAATTCGACAAGATGGTATCAGACACGACGATTCGGAGGTGAGATCCTTCGATCAACGCCTCGTGAATCCGCCTTCGCGCGAGAACATAATCAATCTGGTCGTCCACAATCATATCAACCTCACCAATATTATTGGCGACCGATGATGTAAAGATAGTAACCGTCACTCGAATTCATCCAGTAGTTGTTGTAGAAGTTCCCTGATGGCCGCCAGTTCAAGGCCCGAACTGGCAAGGATACCCTGAATGCGTTCCTTCACGCTCGCAGAGCTATCCAGTGTTCTAGTCGCTTCTCCCCTAATTGGTTCACCGCCATATGATTCTATAACTCCCTTAGCCAAAGCAACCTGATTGACAAAGAACTGGAGATCCCGTTGATCAGTCCAGTGTGTATACGGTGATAGGCTCATTTTGGCAGGCAGTTCGACAAATATGCTCCTTTCATCTAAAGAGCCCGAACTAATTACCTTATGGAGTGCGGCGATTGATGGCTCGCTTGGAACATGCACTCTCTGGGCGGGTTTTAGACCATTCCACCAATCTCGTATGCCGGAGGCTAACGCCTCTATCGTTTTCGTCTCAACGCCAAAGACTGTTGTCAATTCCTCGACGGCTAACTGCAACTTCCTGGCTGTAGCGGATTGTATAGATTGCATTCGCTCGCGCAGTCTATTACCCAACGCGTTGATATCTACTGAATTAGTAACAATATCTGAAACACCCAGCAAATTGGGCAATACTTCCAAGATGGTCTTTCTTGGTTCCAATTCATTCAACTGACTTGCAACGAAAGTCCGGAATGCCTCGTCCTCGCTCTCTAAGTCTGACGCCTTCTTCGCTCCATCGTCCAAGTTTTCAAACCACGCTAGCAAACCTTGACGCGCCCGCTCTAGCGCGTCTCCGCTTTGGGTCGATTCTCCAGGTGTTGACAAATTTACTTCCTTAAGCCATTGCTCTTCTTGGGGGCGAAGTTCAAAATATGTGAAGAAATACTCTTGGGGAGAAGCAACAATGGCTTTCACCAAATCGACGTCCAACCGAACAAAAGTCTGCTCTCTATCCGCTCTCACGATCATAAATTTCCCGGTACGAAAACGGAAGTATGCCGCCAAGATAACCTCCAATAGACTTGGAGGAAGACCAAATGGAGGCGTTAACAGGTCCTCGATCACATCTTCAAAGAGTACTGCCTCACCATCCCGAGCCAGAGAATTATCAAGCTTCTTCCAAACCTTTGCTAGGGCCGAATTTGCAGGTACTTTTTCGCGCCAATCGATTTCGATCTCTTGGCCAAGGTTGTTTTTCTTCTCGTACAGCTCCGTATCATATAGGGCCGCACGAAGGATGCGCACTTCAGGTTGTCCTCCCTGTTCCCGAATACGAAGATGGCCGCCGGATAAACCTAACAACTTGTCTATGGCCAGATCGCGGCCACGCCGATCTGCGGATGTTGCTTTTGTTGGACTTAGGGCTGCATCAGAGACTTCAGGATTTTGGGAAAACACCCCCTTCAGAACTCTGGAGAAGAATGCATCTTCTTCACCGTCCTTAATAGATTCTGTTCGCTCAATGCCATGATGCCATACGAAATTCGAGGCTACGAAGAATTCAGATACTGCCTCCCGCGCCAGTTGGCTTGCAGATGATTCATATTGCCGAAGCCCCTCAAGATCTACTTGCTCTTCGTTGATTTTTCCTCCACTGGAAATAAGCTGCTGGGCAGCTTGGTAGTTTCGCAGCGCTTCTATTTTCGTGAATGCCACCTTCGGTATGGCAACGATGTGTTGGGGTGATTTTGTGCCCTGTGTTAATAGCTTTTCCGCTCTGATTCTTGAGTCTTCATCCTCGCATAGCACATACCATACGACCAGATCTCCCTCATAGTTGGATCCAGGTTCGTACCAAGAGCGGATTCGTTCGCTTGGAGAGCTCAAATTCTCGAGGTGCTTTGGCGTCACAAGTTCAACGACCATATTGCGAGAGACTCCTGTATCTTTCGCATATTCGGAAACCAATTGTGAGCCAAAATCGCTAAAACGATTGATCACCTTACCAGCATCAAAATCTAGTGCTCCCCACATCTCCTTCATCTTTTGAATCGCCTCGGCAGGGAGCATATCCCCTTCTCCGCGCACCGACAATCGATAGACATTCGCCCTGCGATCCTTGACTATCACCCCCTCGGCTTCTAGCTCTTCAACAAGGCTCACGAGCTCAAATTCTTCTGCTTGGGTGCTGCCAAGAACTGATCGCAAGGTTTCTGCAGTCGGCTTCAAATCAGGTTGCCCAACAATGTTCAACACAGTAATTAATTGAAGTAAACGAAGGACTTGAAATTCATCTGCATATCGGCCAAACGCGGTCTGGAAGGCTGCAAATACAGATCGCCATTCGGGATGCCTCTCTGCATTAGAGCCAAAATAGCTAAGGAGATGTTCCGGCGTATACAGGTTTAGTGTGCCATCGCTATGGAAAGCGTTATTATCCCTTATGAAGTCAACCAGAGACCCGTCTTCGTCTGTAGTAAGGAAACGAATGGCAGACCGGTTGTCCTGTCCTAAGCGCTGTGCCATCCAGGGAAGACAAAATACTGTTGCCGGGTGCAAGGGATAACACCCAAGCAATAGCTTTTGTTGCCGGGATTGTTTGGGCATGTCCTCGAAGATGCGCACATCACGCACCCAGTCTTCGATGACCCCCATCTTTTCTTTAATCTCGGCCCAATTCTGCTTCTGCTTGTCAGTACTATCCTTGTGCTGAATAATGGTGTCAATCAAGTCAACGCTTTCTTCCTCTTGCCCCTGTTTGTAGTCAAGGTTGTGCCACAGAAAACGACCAGCGACTTTCTCAAGTTCTTTCGCATCCAATGCTTGTTCTTGATAATCGCTTAATGCTCGATGGGTGATACCGACAAAATGCACTTGATTGTCCCGGGAGCTGTTGCATGCCTGAACGAAGTCTTGAAGTGCCTGTGCGCTCTTGTTTTTCGGGTCATTAGCCACTTCCTTCATGTGATTCCCGAATTCATCTGCGATAACCAAGATACCAGCGTAGTTTTGCAGCTTTGCTGCTCGAGCCGCCTCGATATAAATTGGGCCCGCCGAACTCTCGGCATCAAATGGAAGAAATTTCACCGTAGTAACCGAATGAATGATTTCCTGAAATGAGGTGTAAGCCTCATTCTGATACGACTCCAACTTGCTTCGCAGCGTATCTGGATTTAATCCTCGTTTCTTCAGTTCCTTATTGAATTCGGCCTCAAGCGCAGGCTTTGACTTGATCTCATTCCATTGTTCGATTGCCGCTCGAAAGTGGGAGCGAATCTCGTATTCCTCAATTCCGGCAGCCTGCATGGCAATGTGTAGAGCTCTTAAAAATTCTAGGTTGAGGTCCTTCTGTTGCGGGTCAAGCAGCACAACCAGGAAAGGATTCTCGCCTAGCGTGCCTTGCCAACGCATGCGGCGAAGAAGGCTTGCGACCTCATTGTCCTTTTTTTCAAGCTTGGAAATAAACTCCTGAAGTTCCTTGTCACCACCGCCCAACTTGAAAATATTGGCGATCACTAAACCTAGGTGTGATTTGCCAGAACCGTATTGACCCGTGATGAAATGAGCACGGCGCTCATTAATTGGATTTAGTCCCTCAATGATTGCTTTCAGGGCCGCCACTGCAGGAGTCACCGGGATATAGGTGTTCAGTAAAGAACGATTCTTTTTGTCGTCGATCAGATCCATGCCAATCGAAACTTCTGTCTTCCCGCCAACGTCCACCTGAACAATCGAATCGATTTTAAAGTTCGCCATCATTTAGCCTCCCGATTCGTGATAGGCCACTGTCGGTAAGCTTCCACATCAGCCCTCGACACCTCGGTTCCCAAGGCGGTTACGAGTAATACAGGAATGCGGTAATCCCGACCGACAAAGCTTTTGAAGAATTTCCAAGCCAATGCCTTTTTATCAGTGGCTAACAGATCATCCACATGTGAGCAAAGCAATGCGTGGACATTCGAATTCGTTATTGTTTTAGCTGCTCTCTCTTGAATCCAGTGGTGAAAATCACGCTCATCATAAGCGCCAAGGACCTTCTGCTCTGCAAGTTCAGGCAGCAATTCATCTAGCAAATTTTCGACGACGACGTTCTCAATTGGATTATCTCGCCAATAGGCTTCAAAGACTCCATACTGAGACTCGATTAGGAACCCGTTCTTTTTACGAAGTTTGTTTAAATTTTCAATGAATGCCACAAGCGCATCAGTCATGGGGCTCTCTCATAATATGCAGAAATCAGATCAAGTGGAGCGGCTGAATAGGAGTAGGAAATTCCGTCGATATCTGCCCCATGGACAATCGTAATCCACCCAGCATTCTCGACCTCTTCTAGTCCTGCCCTTAGTTTCTTTTCTTGAAATCCAAAAATTTTTCCAACGCGACCAGGTTCAGTTAGTAGGCGCAATATGGATGTAGTAGGCTCAGCATGGCTAGTAGCCAGATAGTCAAACAAACCAAAAGCTAGGATTTCATAGGGAACCATATGTGCTGGCAACCGCACATATTCGCTGTCCCGGTACTCCAACACACTAAGTCCAGTGAGCGCCCGGACATCCGAATCAACATACATCTTCAACAAATTACTGATATCAGAACCCAATCTCGAACTTGTGACTCCTTGATTCTCAAAATGCCTTTGGAGATCATTTCGTGAAAACGGCAGAAATGGTGTGGCGAAATTATTGAAAAAGCCGAACCATACATCTGCGTCTTCATTACTGGCTATCAGGTAGTGCAACAGAGCCGCGGTGCCAAGATCCTGCATCCGCGGGTCTTGATTGGCGATAAGCGAACCGAGGTCCGTGAGCCTTCGTTCTTGGGGATCCCGGAGCCGCAGAAGTTTCAGCCAACCGTTCATACCATCAACCTTGCGCCGCCCAATGCCAATTCGAACCCCAAGATCTCCAGGACTGATCTCGGGGTTCCCCACGTATTCTGACAGAATTCGCGAAAGAAGATCAAGATCTAACCGAAATGTTTGAGAGAAGCCTATACTCATTTTGCTCCATCCTGTTTCCGTTGTTCCCATGCTATTCTTGCGCGCTCCTGCAAACGTCGCTTGAAATCTTCCGGCAAATCAATTCCTGTGGCGACGGATTTGTACCCATTCCATTTAGTAAGACCAAATCGCCCACCCTCGATTTCGTCAAAGTCCTCATGCATCTGAAGCAACATGGTTATTGTACTTAACTTTGCCGCGCGCATCTCGTCAACAAAGTGAAACACTTCATCAACACTCATAGGTCTTCTGTGCTCCTCTAGAACCTGAGCTATAAGTACCCGATAGGACTCTGGCTGATCAGGAAGATCTGGATTCCACTCGCGCAAAGCAAACGTCCCTGGTCCTGTACGCACAAAAAGGTCCGTTCGTCTTCCTAGAGCGGCATGCGTTCTTCGATCCGATATCTGATTATCTTGCCCCAAGCGTTTGTTGGTAAGCTGGGTTATTTCTCTGAAGTGGGCCGGGGCGCCTTTTTCCCTTAACGCCATGACAAGCTCATCCAAGATGCTATTACGCCATTTAGCTAGTCCCCAGTATTCGCCTTCGGAATGCTCAAACTTTGGGTGAGTCTGCAATACCTTTTCACAAACTTTTCGTTCCCGACACAAGGCGGCTTCCTTCTTCGAAAGTCGTTCGAGCAACTCGTCCTCCAAATCGCCCAATCTAACGGGAGCCTTCGCCTTTCGCAAAATAGACAAAAGTTCACGAGCAACTCTCTTGACAAGAGCTATATCGACTGAGATGCTCACCAGCACGTCAGTACGCTTGTCGTATTTCATCTCTGTTGAAAACTGAATCAAAGTCATTAACGTGGAGCACAATCTTGATTTCTCTAAGCCATATACCTCGGAGAAATCGTTGGCGAATTCTTCTCGCGCTAGGAGTCCAGCCTTGTTTATCATGTGATCGGACAAAAAAATTACCGTCTTCAAGATACTATCTCTACGGACAGCATCCTTCAACACAGATTTCGCTCGAACAGCAATCTGCCTAATTCGTTCACGAGTAACGCCATAGGCATCTGCAAGTTCTTGGAGAGTGGGTGATTTATTGGGTGATTGAGAAAGACGTGCGACAAGGATGGCTCGATCACGTTCATCGACATCAAGGCCGGCAAGGACATCATCGAGATAATTGGCAAAGTTAAGCCCGCGTAGGCGATGCACAAGAACCGGGTTGGGTTTTAAATCCGCGATCTCTGCATCCCAATCCAGAGCAGGCAATGCCTGCAAATACCATTCGAGGGAATCAATGAATTGATTGGCCCCATCTCCTAGCAATTCTTTCAGGTCTTCTTCGGATGACAAACACACTTGCATTACCGTCTTGAGCCCTGATCGAGTCAAAATCAGGTGATCCTCAACATTCGCTGCCAATCTCGACGCTGATATTAAATTGAGAGGACAGCCTATTTTTGAGAGAAACCGAACAATATCCTGCCCAAAAACTGAATCCTCTAGTATCTCCTGCAATCCATCATCCCCATAAGCCTTTAGCCGTTCCCCAATGTCCATGGCACAATCCCAGGGAACGCCTTGTTCCAACAAGGCAATGCTCGACCTTTCGAGCAACGCTGATAGAATCCGCTCCGCTTCAATTCTCTCGAAATGCTTAATCTTGTTATAATTAGCCAGCGCCACCAAATTATCGCTACCTAACCTCACCAAATCTGCCAAATCCCAAATGCCAGCCCTCTCTAGACTCTTCGCTGTGGGCTCACAAAGGCCTACGCTCTCAAGGGTGACACCCTTGAGAGCCGAAACGGGTAACGCCTCCTCAACCCGACCAACCCTCTCGCCTTGCAAGGAAACATCCAATGACTCTAGAGCAAAATCATCCAGCAGATTCTGAATCTCTCTAATTGCCTTCTCCCCAACGTTGCGTATTCTCTGAATCTGTTCCATAGAAAGGTTCGCTAAAGCGAAAACTGAATCTATACCCGCTCTCTTGAGCGCATTGACAGTTCGAATGCTGAGCCCTACATCCTCTATCCAAACATCGCCCGGAAATAAAGTCGCCTTATTATCCATTTCGATGAGGGTATTCTGAGCATCCTCCGCCCTCTCCCATGAAATATCTAGCTGGGTTCTGATCTCTTCAATTGTCTTTGGACCCACATGGGGAATAGCGAACAATTCTTCTTTCGACAGTGTGAGCAACTCACGAAGCGTCGTGACCCCAGCCCAAATTAATCGATGGGTTGTTCTCGAACTCAAACCCAACGTTTTTATAGAGCGATCCAGATTGTATTTGTCTACGTATTCCCAGTTGTCAACCATACCCAACTAGGTGGCTATGCCGTCATGCACGTCCCATTCCTAATAACAAGGCGCAAGGACTTAACCATTTTGGTCATAAATGACATATCAGGCAGCCATCAACCTCCTCAAAATCGTCGTTTTCGCCAGTGAAGGCCTCCATTAGCGTTTTCGGCCGTCGCCGTGCGGCAGCATCAGCCTTTCGCTTGGCATCCCTAGCCTTGATTTCCTTAATGCGCTCGGGGTGAATCATCTGCTGAAGGGACTCGCCGTTTTGCCAGGTGTAGCCTTCATCAGGCTTCTCGTAAGTCTGGGCCAACTCGAAGAGGTCTGGGTGTTCTTCATAGAGGCCCACCCATTCGCTCTTCCGCTGGAAGAAGCAAAAATAGCACCCAGACCGTGTACGCCACTCGTAGTAGTCAGGTAAACCAACCCCGCTGTCATCCAGAATTCGAAACACATCTTGTTTAGTTATTCCATGCTCTTTAAAGGGAAACACAGCTTTAATATTCGGCTTTGTAGAGATATACCCTTCACGGTGCTCGTCAGCGCGAATGCCAACATAGAGCCGAGCAGGCTCATCACCCACATAATCCTCAAATGGCTCAATCTTTAAAGCGCGCGTGCACCACCGCACTTGTGCTGAGGGCAAGAATCCTCGATACAAGGTCAAATGATGGTCGAAACCACGATCGCCCAACCCTGAACTCAAACGGACAATCGGTCTTCCAAGGTAGGCCTCGATCTTCGCCAGATAATCATACGTCTCTGGTAATTCTTTGTGAGTATCGCAGAATACATATTCAAGGTCCAGATCTGGATACTCATCACGCATGAAAAGAGCTAACGCCGTACTATCTTTCCCTCCAGATAATAGGGCAATGTGCCTCAGCTGTCTGCTACTCATCGTTTGCATCCTCCTTAGACCGCCTCATAATTTCAGATGTTGCTTTGGCTAAGGCAGCTATCACAATCTTCCTTCCTTCCGCTTTTGAGTGACCGTTCTTGGAAAGCAAATCAACCAACTCATCCGCCAAACTATCAACTTCTGATAAATTCTCGTCAGAGATTGCCACAATTACCCTGTATTCTTCGTGGCGTCCGTCAAGCATGCCCACCCGAAAAATCCGAGTAGAAACGCTACCGCCTCGTTCAGCAACTAATTCCTCAAGACGGATGAAATCAGCCGCAACCTGTTGGAGCTTCAATTGGAAGTCGACCAGGTCCCGATCGCGCCAGCGATCGGGAGGATTCCCGTCATTGATTACACGGCCAACGATTTCGCGCCAGTCGCGATTTCCCAATCTCTGAAATTCGTTCACGAGCAACGATATCCCCGGATCTGCACTCAACCCTGTGAGCCTTGAAGTTCGGTCAAGGAGTAGATTTCGGGCCTCAGCTGAATTGCCCACTAAACTAAACGCGTGACGGGTGCTGTCCTCGATAAAATCCAACAGTGATGGGTACGCTCGCTGCAAGGCTGCTAATGCCTTTCCAAGCTCCTGTCCATATCGATCAGGATCATCAGCTGGTTTTGCAATGTCCAGGGCTTCCGGCAGAGCATGGAAGACCAGGTCATAAGGATCGCCAGCTCGCACCAGCGCATCGCGGACCTTGATTGCCGATTTGGGGGTTAACCTCCGCGTCGACCGGCTATACGGAGGCAGTGAAGCCACAAACAGAATAATATCTTTCACCAGTGGCACAAGGAGCTTATCCTCAACATATGCGCTGCCCGTTATTTCAAGAATATTGTTTGACAATTGACGTAATGTGTCGCGATCCTGCTTGCTAAAGGCATACGATTGGATCTCAAATCTCTCGGCTGCACGCAACATCCGCTCAAATACCTCAATGCGCAACTCTGGCACCAGAACTCCCTCCTCATAAAGCGCAATAGTCTCGCGCTCTGCCAGAATAAGAGCACAGATCAGTATGGGTATTGGACCGCTGCGCAATCCATACGGCGGGGCCTGCAGTTCGCTCATTAGATCAACAACTGGCACTCTACCCTTCTTGGTTCGCCTAAGGAATTGTTTCATCGCCTTCCAGACTGAAACCCATACTCCCTTGGGGGCGCCAAATCCCCAAGCTCCGTTTCGTAAACGATGAAATCCTCCATTCCGCAATAATGAATGATACATACTGTATTCAGCTGGGTATCCTTGTATGCCAAGAGTCTCATGAGCTTCATGGTTAAGCATCGCCTCAATCAATCGACGCTGAGCTGCCGCTGCTGCAGAGGAGAGGTTATCGCGATTCAACAACTCATTGAACAACTCAGGAGCGAACTTATATTCGTCATCAAAGAGGTCAGACAGCCAGCGCTGAAATTCGACCGAAGTGCGGAATTCCAGCTTCTGACCACGATATACCCAGTCATCCATGCTAGGCTGGAAAGCATAGCCTCGAAGACCCAAGCTCTCACCAGCGGCATCTTGCAAGAAGCGCAACGCTTGTTGCTCATGTGCACGCACTTCGCTTCGAGCAACAGGATCTCCCTGCAATTCAGATATGTTCTTTCGCATCCAGCCCCAAGTCTCGACTTCGGAAATCAACTCTTCGAGGCGTGCCATTGGTTTTGGAAATGCCCAGATTCGAATTTGCCCGGCGGCTTGTTCCTGGTCTCCAAAATCCAGAACTCTTTCCAAAAGCTGCTTTCGATGCCTTGTGCTCTCGGATAACACATAGATTACTTGACCATCACTGGAATCCGTTGTCTCCCTCAATATGGAATTATTGGCCGCCTCATTGCCATCGATCACGCGAACCGATAGATATCGTAGTGTCCCTTTGCGAATGTAATGCGCACGGGCGACAATTGGCCGCAGGTCAATGACCTTCTCTAGCCGATCCGCAAGCTTTCCAGTGACAATCTGTTTCCGCGCAATAGCATAGGCTTCATCGAGATCAATATCTGAACCTTCCCAGAGGCCAAAGGAGTCTTCATATCGTCGATAGACCAAAATCGACTGGTTTTGAAGATATTTAATCGCTTCAAGTACTGCTTTGTTTGGTTCCGCTGAAAAAGCAAGTAGTATGGTTTCCTTCGAAGCCTTGAGCCCAATGGATGCGCCAAAGATGCTTAAGAGACCAACCGTTTTGATGGTTTCTTTAGAAAGAACTGGTGCATCCGCCGGTAACCTATCGAGCGCATTTCCGATTTCTGCCCACCTGCGAGCATTGAGGCCTACTAGCAGTGCTTCGCTGAGCGAGTTTACAAGATAGTCGTATAAGTAGTGCAATGGATAAAGCTTGGTTCTGTTGCCCTGATTGCTCGTCGTCGCCAAATAATCATGGAACCCGAAGGGACTTCGATCCACGATGAACGCAAAGAAGGAGCGCTCATTCTGCGAGAGGGTGCTCCGAAACAGCGGCCATAATATAAGCGCAGTAAGAGGATGAAGGGGAGCACATGCTGGCAACAGATCGTCAAGCGGTAAACGGTTCGCAGCCTCGACCAGCGCCCCGGAGGTTGCCAACTTAGCTATTGCCTCTTGCATGCTCCGCTGAGTCAAGACAAACTCCTCATCGAATTGAAGGGCCGCCCCCATTAGACGGAGAAACTGCTCGGGCGGTTCAATGAATGCAATATCGGTGAACCGTCCTTGCACCTTTTGCCATTCCGCCCTGCGGTTGCGATCAATGGACGTAAGGTAGTCAGCAAAAGCGGAATGCAGAATGGTAATCAACACAAGAGGGGGATCGCTTCTGGCCGCCGCCTCACCCAATGCCTGCATGATGAATATTTCATCAGAGGTGGATTCTGTTGCATGTTCCAAGTACTTACCGAACTCATCGATGATCAGAAGAATTCCTGCAAACCCTTGTCGTTCAGCAATGCGTCCCGCTCGCTCAAAAAGATCTACTATCTCGCTGTCGGTCGTACTCTTTCTTCGTGAGGCCTTGCGCGCTTCATCAGCCAGCTCACTATCAAGGATGTTCATCGAGCCCGCAAATGCTGTAAGCAGCTCTTGCCGCAGGGAAGCTTTCTGACCCACCATCAGTATGGGCAAGAAAGTCTTTTCCCCCATACTATTCTCCCCGCGAAGTGCCCGCGCAGTTTGATGCCCTGGCGTTTCGTGCGTAAGCATATCTGCCAAGAATAGTGCAAAAGCCGATTTCCCAGTACCATATGGCCCAGTAATGGACCACGATCTCTTCTCAAGGGAGAATATACCATCAACGATTTGGTTCGCAATCGCACGAGCGGTTGGGGAAAGCAGATAGGAATTAAGCCCATCTTGCCTCTCCCAATCTCGGACCAAATGAATTGACCGTTGGAATCTCGTGCTTTGCTTAATAGCGTCTATCAGCAGGCTATCTGTCATATAGTGATTCCCCGGTAGTAGCGTTCTAAGGCTTCGACAGCATCGACTTGAGCGCCACCTTCGCGGTAGACCTGTCTGATTCCCGCCGTGTCATCGTAACGAAGCCCAGTCCATTTAGGCAGAGTGATAAGCTGGTCAAACAGTTCATTTTCTGCAAGCTTGAAGGCACCCCCTGGGGCGCCGACACCGTGCATGATTTGTTCAAAGGAAAGGACTGCTTGTGCATCAAACCTGCGATTCCAATAATCTAAAAGGCCGTAAATGAAGATCTCGTGCGGCAAAGACGGCTTTGGCCCTCTGACAAATGAAAAGACCCCCTTCTCCAGCTCTTGAATGAGGCCTAGCTCAACAAGGGGGCAATCAAATGAATCCTCTTCTAGACGCTTTTTACCCGATTTTCCCGGTGTATAAGTACGCAGAAAAACTTCGACATCACGTTTCAGTGAATTTTGGGTAACTCTTGTGTTTGGCGCCTCTGAGGTTAGGCCCCACAACCAGGATAAGAGCTGTTCTTTACGAAACTCTAGGGCCGTCCATCTAGTGAAGGCCAAAGTCCAAGTTGAGGCATTTTCAATATCCCGCACTAAATGCCAATGGAGCAACCAGAGAGTTCCTGGCGCTTCCATGAATGGGTCCCAACCACCGGCTCCAAAAAGTGCTTTGCCAAGTACAGTTGTTTGAAAAATGCCGCGCTCAGGAGATTCCACTAAACCAAGCGCCTCACTCCAATGACGTATAGACCGCACCATGTTTTTACCAACACCTAGAATCACCAAGGCCTCATCATCGTTGAAAAAGCCAGGAAGATCTCCTACGTGGCGAACTGCCTTCGAGGGCCATGTATATCGAAATGGGAAGGTCTCATGTCCGGAAAACCGGTACCGAATTTCCGAACGACTGTCATCCACACTATTAACTGGATTATTCATGATTTAGCTATGCGAATTTGATTCTATTACTGCAAAATTGACCATTGAGAATCGTCTACTAATAATATTATACAACTCTGCTCCTATATTTAAGGAATTATAATCCATTTAGATCTCCTGTTACCTTGAGTGGTGAATGCCTAAATATTTAAAGGTTCTGAACAAACTCTGAGATTGAGTCGACCTCATCATCAGATAGTCCATTTTCTCGATTAGAAAATACCCCTGCAAGATTAGCAACAAACCTCGATGGGGTCTGTTGTGAAAATTTTCCGTATACCACCCGAGATGTAGAAAAGGATGCTATACAGGCGGCTCTGGCCCGGGTAACTGAGACATAAAGCATTCTGGCGGCTTCCAATACTAATCCTGGATAAGGCCTCCTTAACTGGCCGGGCAATATTTCTTCCATCAATCCTGGGATGAATATAACCTGAGCACTGAGACCCTTTGCGCTATGCATTGTCATTATTCTTACTTTAGGTGGCAACAACCCGTATTCGGGAATTTGAATTTCAAGGCGATTGTAAACTTCCTCTAACAAGCTCGCTTGTTGCTCATCAGTATCTGCTCGAAAATAATTCACTAACTCTTCTAGGGTCATTCCTCTCGGCAGATCGGTTATAACTTCTTTCCATCCCAATGCTGCTTGCTCTCCAAAAATGTTGCCGACCAAATTTGTTATATCTTCACCATGGTTCTCGAGTGTTTCGTCTGTAGACCACCCTTCTATGGTTCCGCATATTTGCCTAGCGTGATTTAAAGCCAATAACTCTCTCTGTTGCAAAACGCCATTGGGGATTGGCTGATAAAATAGATCATGAAAATTAAGGTTATGCTGAATTGTTGATTCTGCAACATTGTTGCATGTTACAGGCCCAACCCCTGGCCGAAGACCTAAAATCAAGCGATGGGCCACATAATCTTCTGAATTACAAATAATACGCAACATTGCCAGGATGAATCTCCCCGGAGAGGTTTCGAAGAACCCATCGGATTTTGGAGCTTCATATTTCACACCTGCTTCGTCTAACTGCTGAATTATTGTTTTCAGAAGAGCCCGCTTGTTGCTGATTAATATCATTATTTTATTGGGTGAAATCCCCGCTTCTATTAGTCTCGAACATGATTCCGCTATTGCCCTGGCTTCTGTGATAAAACTTCTAAACCTCCACCGATGCACCACGCCTGTAACCGGCGGATCAGATTCTAAATATAAAGAAGTAAGATTTTTAGGGATTCGTATAGGTTCTGAATGATTATCAATAAGATTCCGCGCTGCGTCTAGAATACTGCTTGCACACCTAAAACATTCTCTCAACTCATGGTCACTTGCCTGTGGAAAACGATTTAAGAATGACTGGATTCCTTGAGGTGATGCAAATCGAAAAGAATAGATGCTTTGATCATCATCCCCTGCGACAAAAGTCGTAACCCTGTTCTGTATGAGTCGATCGATAAATTCTAAATCGGTGGGATTGAGATCTTGATACTCATCAACAATCAACTGTTGAATATTCAAAAGGGAAACAGGATTCAGCAAACCTGCCTGCATATTTACGACACACTGCCTTACTATTTCTCCCGGAAGAACACAGGAGTATATTTGGGTTCTAGGATTATGAAACCTTTTATATGCCTGCCTCTCTTCTTGTGAAATTGGCGGGCTGGGTGGAATATTATTTGGAGGTTCCCATTGACCGGTACCACAAAAGGCTTCGTAATCAATCCTTATTGTTTTACATCGCCCTGGCGAATACCCAACGCCTTCCTTGGGTATGTAGCCTGATGAACGGGAAAATTCAATATCGAGTATATTATCTAATTCAAAGTCATCTAACACAAGAGGATCGGCTGGATAAGTCAATAAACCCGCTACACGGAGAGCTCTCAACGCAAGAGAATGTAGAGTTGAGATGTTTATTTGTTCAACATTATTTAATCCTGCATTTTTGCAATATTCAATAATCCGATTTCGAAGATCTAGGGTTGATGCGCGGGTAAAGGAGATTACATAAATTGTGTCTGGAGAAATTTCTCTCTCTAGCAACCATTTTACTCGCTCTTGTATCGCAAAAGATTTGCCTGACCCAGGACCAGCAATTAATCTAACCTGAAGATTTTCATCATGGGCTGCATTATGTTGCCTATTTTGTGCAACTTCTATTTGCGCCTGAGTTATTGACATTACCTCATCCTTTCGTCAATATTACTTACAAAACCACTTGGTTGTTATCGCTAGAGAATCAACTCTTAGAAACCACCCTAAAAAGACGAGACTATAAAATGGTCCTCCGCTAAATTAATATAAGCGCCTTCCCTGTGCGCTTGGGTTTATTAAATATAGCATATTTCTCATATCCGTTGCCGGATAAAAAAAGCGCCCGGGACTCAATAACAGGAATCGGTGTGATGAGGTCTGGAATTGGCGGATCCAGCGGCGGAAGATTTGGCAACATCGGTGTAAGGTCTTTTACCCTATTTTGGATATGCCAGGGAGTTGGCCGACCGTACCACGGTAATTCGATGTTAATACTCTACCCACTGACGCGATTCCTCCTTTCCCCAAAGCATTCATCTTCAACGAGTCCATTCGGCCCAAGATTGTTGCAATATAATCCTTGGTTCACAAAGACGTAATACGCTGAATAATCACCTACTGCTTGAAGATCATCACAACATACATTGTAATTATTTCATTTTTTCCAGCTGACCTACTGTAGCTGGAAAATGAGCTATCCTCCAATAACGTCGCTATCCCATCTTTGAAAAGGGATTTTCGGCTTTCCCTTTTCTTTTTTGGAGGTCGGTGAAGCACACCTTTCCTGCAAAACAAATGATAACAGAATAAATGATGTCCGATAACCATCGAAACAGCAAAAAAAATACGCAAGCGGCCGGACAATTTCCAAAAATCACCGGTGAGGACAGCCGCCCTACCCCTACATCACTGGGAGAAGGTGACTGCTAGTCTGAATAATCAAACTCTCGTCTACTTAAAATTAAGTTCATATATCAAACAACTTCGCAAAACTTTGGATGTTGTGTTAAGTCTATCTTCTGATCTGACTTTAAGAAATGTCGGATCCTTTTTCAGAATCTAAGCAAATCACCTTGACAATACAATTTTTAAAATATATGATTTATGAGAATTCAGGAAGTCAAATTATCAAAAAGCGAGGATCCAATGTCCGAGTTTCTACAAATACGCAGCAATGGTCAAATCACCTTGCCGGCCCAAACGCGTCGGAAGGCAAAACTTAACGAAGGAGACCTTCTGGAAGTAATTGTTGAAGAAGATGGTTCCATTCGTCTAGTTCCTAAGGTTGTGCTAGATCGCTCCCTCGCGGAAAAATACCAACTGGATGATATCGCCTGGGCCAAGAAGCAAAAAGGCAAAAAATAGATGCGGCGAATTGTTGTTTGCGATACAGGTCCCCTTCTTCATTTGAGTGAAGCTGGGGCAATTCATTTGCTTCAAAATGCAGGCCGAATTCTTATCCCCGAAAGCGTGACAAAGGAATATTACCAAAATGCACAGGGATGGAATCCACCGCAATGGATTGAAGTTCATGAACTGGATCAGGCAGCTCAAAAACGCTCCGAAGGATTTCAAGAATCAATTACAGTTGATTTGGGAGAAGCCGATGCCATTGCACTAGCGATTCAAGTGGAAGCGGATTGGTTTATTACCGATGATGCAAAAGCGCGTCAATTAGCAGAATCCCTGAATTTGGAATCACATGGATCAATTGGTATTTTGCTGTGGAATTTGTCTGTTGATAACATCAATGGGGAGCAAGCCAAATTCTTGATGGACGCGCTCGCAAATTCCTCACTTTGGATCTCAAATCGCGTTCTAGACGAGGCGTATAAAGCAATAAATTTGCTTGCCTCAAAGTGACATGTCCTCAGCGATTGCTAGAGCTCACCATGTTCGTGTACAACGCTCCCATTATTTCGAAACATCACGATCCTGCAGCTTTTCAATCGGGTTCCACACATTGAATTTAATTAAATTCCTTGCTGTCTGCTAACCTGTGAAATCCCAAAAGCGACCAAATGGCGCCGAATTGGGTCATGAAAAAACTAACAGCGAGATGCGGTTCATCGACACTTCTTGCGATTCAAAATCAAGTTGATGATAGGCCTTGCACTTCAGAGGCAAGGTCATCGCCGGGGATTAACACTCGCCGCAAGGCCAGCAAAGCCCCGGTGTTAAACAGCGCGGCCACCAGAACACTGGCTGCGAATCCTACGCTGTAGAGCGGTATCGCCAGCAAGGCCGCGGAGGCGCGCCCCAGCGAAGCGCTGGTGAAGAAAAAGCCCATCATCGCAGCCCGTGCGCCGGGCACGACCTCGGTCATCATCGGGATGCTGCTGACAATCGCGAATTCAAAGCTGATATAAAAGAAGAACAAACCGACCAGGGCCCCGGCCAAGCTTTTCCCCAGCATCAGCAAAGCGATCAGAGAAGCAATGTTGCCGCCCACACCGATCATGATGGCCCGTCGCTTGCCGACACGATCGCTGAATCCGGCCACCAGACCCTCGCCGGCCAGTTCGGCAACGCCAAGCACGGCGGCTGAGGCGCCCAGTGCGGTAAGCTGCAGGCCGAAGCTATCCTCCATCCAGACGCCGAAGACCAGGGCGATCAACTCGTTGGCCACACAGATCAGCAATGTGAAAAGCATGGCTGCCCGCCCCGAAGGACTGGATAAGATGCGCCGAAAGCTGGTCCACATCCGCGGGCGCTCCGCCGCGTAGCTCGCGTCCTTGGGGAGGACAAGACCCAGGACGAACAGCATGATAAGAGCCAGGCCACCCAGCAAAGGGAATGGCGCCACCCAGCCCTCACGGGCAATCACCCAAGCGATCAGGGGCACACCCAGGATAAAGGCAGTCGACCAGGACAGCTCGGTGACGGTAAGTGCCAGGCCACGACGCTGGTAGGGCACACGGTCACCAATGAAAGCCTGCATGGCGGGATCGAAGGTGACTTTGCCCAGCAAGGTGAGCATGGTTGCCAATACAAAGCCGGGAAACGTCGGCCAGAAGATCACGACGCCCGTGCCGACGAAAAAGACTGAGATGCCGAGCAGCATGCCGGTTTTGCGGCCGCGGCTATCTGCAATGGAAGAAACAAAAGGACCAAAGGCGGCCAGCAGTGAGCGCAAGCCCAGGCTGCGCGACAACGTGTCCAGAGAAACGCCCAGGCCATCGCGAAAGATAGGCAGAAGAGGATAAACCATGCGAAAGGCAATCGACATGATCAGGCGAGTGACGGTAAATGAAGCGATTTGTAGCCGAAGCGACGTTTTCAATAAAGGTCTCCTGTTTTAAATCCCTCTTCCTGCACGAATTGCCCAGGGCCCAGGATAACAGATAATCAATTTCGAGTACTGGGCCCGTCCAATACCCCGGCAAGCAGCCAAATCAAATGATGCGTTTTTTATTAGGCTGTCTCAAACGAATCTAATATACCAAGAAATGCTGTCCGATAACTGGCAAGGTCCCCACCAAAGTAAGCGTTCCGCTTAGGCTAGCCCGACGATGTTGCCGCTCGGCAAGGTGCGGCAAAGAAAATTCACAAAATCCCATTGTGGGATATAATATTAATAATACCCATATTGGGATATAATCAAGGTCAATCACAGTGCGCATCGTTGCAAGGAAAACCTTAACAGAATACTACCGGACCCATCCAGATGCGGAACAGCAATTGGAAGCCTGGTTTTATGAAGCCAAACACGCGAATTGGAAAACACCAGCCGCCATCAAGCAACGTTACGCCAATGCCAGTATTCTGTCCGATAATCGTGTGGTGTTCAACATTAAAGGAAATGATTACCGCCTGGTGGTTAAAATCCACTACATCACAGGAATAATATACATAAGATTTTTCGGTACTCACGCTGAATATGACAAAATTGATGCGGAGAAAATCTGATGAAAGTAAAAGTGATTCGAACAGAAGAAGAATATAAGGAGGCTCTTGGGCACCTGGAGAGTCTGATGGATGCTGCCCCGGGATCTCCTGAAGAAGACACTTTAGAGGTGCTCTCATTGCTCATTGAACGTTATGAGGAAGAACATTTTCCTGTTAACCTTCCAGACCCAATTCAGGCGATTAAATTCCGCATGGAACAGCAGAGTTTAACCCAAAAAGATATGCAAAAATACATCGGCAGTCAGAGTAAAGTCTCGGAAGTGTTAAATTACAAGCGCCCGTTGAGCCTTAATATGATCCGTTCTCTGAACGAGGGGTTAGGGATCCCCGCGGAGGTTTTATTACAAGAACCAGGCGGAGTGATTGGAGATCCCGAATATGATTGGCGCGAATATCCATTTGTTGAGATGTTCAATCAAGGCTATTTCAGCAATTTTGATAAGCCCTTATATCAGGCCAAAGAATATGGTGATGAGCTATTGATCGATCTGTTCTCTGTATTCGACAGCGGATTGCCTGAGCAGGTGTATTGCAGAAACTCAGATAAAGAAATGGATTCCAATGCGCTTAAGGCCTGGCACGCCAGAGTACTTCAGATCGCCTCTGCGGAGAATCTGCCAGAATATTCTCGCGATTTCCTAAACGATAGATTTTTCAGGGAGGTCATATCTCTCAGCCAGCTATCTGAGGGCCCACAACTGGCCAAAGAGTATTTGAATAATAAAGGAATTCACTTCATTGTGCTAAAGCATCTTCCAAAAACGTATTTGGATGGCGCGTGTTTCAAGTCGATTGCGGGTGCCCCCATAATCGGAATGACTTTACGCCATGATCGACTTGATAATTTCTGGTTTACGCTGGCACACGAACTCGCCCATCTCTATTTTCATCTCAACGATGATAACCGGGCTTATTTTGATGACACGGACAATGTTCCTAATCCCGATGATCCTGATTGCGAACCAGAAGCTGATGATTTCGCCGGTGAAATTCTAATCAAATCAGAAATTTGGGCTTCCATCTCAGATAGACTACTAACACATCAGGATCCTGATGAAATTCAAGAAATAGCTCGTGAACTTTCTATCTCGCCAGCAATAATTGCCGGTCGGATCAGATGGGAAACGAAAAATTTCTTTGTGTTGAGTAATTTAATTGGACAAGGTCAGGTTAGATCACAATATTTTTAATGTCCATTTGGCAGCTCACCCTGCAACGATTTGATTGGGGCCAGGAAAACCTTCGGGCTGCAACTATCTGTGATATGCCGTACAAAATTGTGTCACTATGTGCGTCAGGAGACCAACCATGGTTCAAGCAAAATTAACTGTCCGCGTACCGCGCGAATTGCTGGACAATTTTCGACGCTACGCCGCAGATAACAACACTACAATGACCAATCTTATCCGGGAATTTTTGATCCAAATTCCTGTTTCCGGATCACTCGAAAAAGCGCCCATCGTAAAGCGAGTGAGCGGCGTTCTTCCACAAAGCCTTTCTAAGGAAGATTACAACGATCATCTGGAACAGAAATTTGGCGGCTGAGCTTTCAACTCTGATCGACCGAAGGATCTAATATTGTGGTAACTCTGCCAACGAATCGCCCTCCCACACATCCCGGAGGAAATCTCCTTGAAGAATATCTCAAACCTCTGGGGTTGTCTCAGCGCGATTTGGCAAATACGCTTCGAGTCCCCTACTGGCGCATAAACGATATCGTGAACGGACGACTGGGCCTTACTGCAGATACCGCCATGCGGCTGGCAAAGTTTTTCAATACAACACCTGAATATTGGATGAGATTTCAGTGGCGGCTTGATCTTTGGGGAGCGGCGAAGAAAAACGCATCCGTGATCGATTCAATTCCGGCTTATACCGATCGCGATGCAGCTGTGTGAGCTTCCTCTGAAACAGGCAGCTCACGTCCTGGTTACTGTCCAAGCAAAAGCAACTCTCTGGATTAGTCCTTTCTTGTGAGCTCGCAGTGTGTTCACTATCGAAAACAGGCCAGGGCCGCACAACCTAATATCGGATCTTTTCAACGCAATGTTCACCATGCTGCTTCATCATGCACGCTTCACATAACCATATTTCTGTCTGTTCTTCATCGGAACAGGTGACGCATACCCAGACAGCTCGAGTTTTAAGCCCCTTTGCTTTGCAGCCCAACTGAATTTCCAGATCGAAATTCAAAAATTAAGAATCGGCGCGGGAGGCCAGGCTCACAAACGGTTCGTCCAAGTTTCCATCTCTCGATCGAAGCGATCCAGGTCAATCAATAACATACCGGAGGATTTCCAATTTTTCCCCTCTGGCGGGAGCTGGTTGATCTGCTCTTGATAATCGAGTGCGCTTGATGTCCATCCAGCGCGGGAGAAGCCCAGGAAAAATACTTTCCAGTGCCCATTTTGAGGTATCACAAGATCCGCTTTCTTCTCAACGAGAGAAGTCATAACCTTTCTTCCGCTGGCCGACCGGGTCCACTTGCACTCCCCCAGGACAAGTGTTTTCTCCATTGAATTCACTCCGGCCACATCTACCTGGGCTTTGTTTGTCCAAATGCTCCCGACTTTGTCTGGCAGGAAAGGAATCTTTCCAATGCTCCCGGCACGCAGCGTCCACTCACGACAGAGTTCTTCCCAGGTGTAGGCCCCAATGAAATCGATCAGATGTTTGCTGATCTCCGCCAGGGCCTGATCCTGTATGCCGAGAGCGAGCTGTTCCTGTCGATCGGCCAGGAATCGATAGTAGAATCGCAGATAGGGATCAGCAATATAGTAGCGACCAGACCGCGATGTTGCTTGCGCTGTCACGGGCACTCGCCGTTCAACGAAGCCGGAGTCTGTTAGCACGCTCAGGTATTTACTCAGATGCCCGCTTGGCAACCCCGAAATAGACCCGATTTCTTTGGGAACGTGCGCGCCATTGGCGATTGCGCTCAATATGCCTATATAGTTATGCGGTTCAGTGATGAAGTCCTGGAGGAGCAGTCGGGGCTCGGCTTGCAGCAGGTTGTTTGGCGTCAACAGGTTGGTTCTGATGTTGTGTGAGATACTTTTTTGGGGGTCAATCCGTTCCCAATAGGCCGGGATTCCACCAAACATTGAATAGATCGCAATTCGATCCGCTGCCGAGAAATTTGGAAAAAAAAGCGGTGTGCTCCCAAAGAAAAATGGTTGCAGAAACAGCCGGGCAGTGGCACGCCCATAGAGGGGAGCCTGATAAGAGAGAAAAGTGCGTTGCATCATCCCAAGATGGGATCCAGAGAGACACAAGAAAAGATTTGTCTTGCTGAGATGATGATCCCAGAGATTTTGTAATTGCCCTGCTATCCCCGGCGTGACTTCAAGCAGGTAGGTGAATTCGTCAATAAAAAGCGCCATTCGCTCGCGTTTGGCCAGCGCGGCGAACTGTTGTATGGCTTGCTCCCAGGTTGCGTATGAAAAGTTCGCCGGCGCAGGATCATCGGGATTTGAGAAGTTGTACACTGCCTGGGAGAAAGATCGCAATTGGGCGGCAGCAGAGTTGGGGGTTGCAACCCAATAGAGAGCAGCTGCTGATGTGCGCCGGATCCAGTGTGTGAGCAGGGCGGTTTTTCCCACTCGCCGCCGACCGTATAGGATCAAGAATTCGGGTTGCTCTGAGCCCCACAGTCTGTCAAGAAGTTCTTGTTCCCGCACTCTTCCTAAAAAGTCAAATTTCATAGCGACAGCCCTCGAATTTTAAATATATTATACTTTGAAGTATGATACTTTGAAGTATGAATTTTTTTGTTCCGGGTGTGAGAAGGGTTGTGTAATCTGATTTGGTTTAAACCTGCCGGGTGAGCGCCTGGATCAGGTTTTTCTCCTCCTGGCGGTAGGGCGAACCGTCCGGCCGCAGGAGATCGTGAAACCAGAGCGGGGGTTTTCCGCCCGCGCCCAGGCGAAAGCCTGGTAGAGCAGCCGGCGGGTCGGGCCGGGCACGAGCCAGTGGCGCACCAGCTGCCCGAGGACCCCGGCAGAGCGCAGCACAGGCGGAAGCTTTAGCGAGACCAGGAAATAGTTGCCCGGTTCGTTGTACAGGTCCCAGACCACAATCCGGTCGTCCTGCCCGAACGCGCCAGGCATGTCGCGGACGTAGGCTTCCAGCCGCGCCCACTGTCTTTGGTCCTTGAGCACCTGGTGCCCGGCCCTTTCAGCCAACCGGAATTATGCACCCCCGGCAGCGGGTCCGGCTGCCGGCCCGGTTTCGGGTCATCGTGCCAGCAATCATCGAACAGCACCAGGGTGGCTGACCCTCCTCAAAGGCTTGACCAAAATTCTTGTTTTCTACCCGACCTCAATCCGTTTTCCCGAGTGCGGCATCCTGCTGCGTGAACAGGATGCTGGCGATCTGGTGGCCGGACAGGGGCAGGGTAACCCCCCCATCATCCCCGACCGGCAGATCAGCGCTGACCTGCTCGGCCAGATCGATCCGCCTGGCACGCCAATCTCGCCCCAGCGGTTGCAGGTTCAGCTCGATCGGCTCGGAGGAAATGTTGTAGCCCCGCACCAACCAGCCATTCCCGTCCTCGGCCGCTTTCACCGCGCTGATCACGAATTCGGCCGGGGTGTGGGAAATGAAAGAACCGCTGTCAGCAAGCTGTCCCGCGTGCAGATCAGCTGCGACGGCCCGCAAGGAAGCCTCAAAGGCATACGCGTGCCGGAAAGCCTGGCGCCAATCCCCCGCGTGTGGGATGAGCGAGTATTGGTAGCTCCCGGCGCCCGGCACCTGCGCGCCAGGGGTCTGATACGCGGGGCCAGCATGGCCCTTCCTGACCGACATGTCGTCTCGGGAAAGCATGCCGACACTGCGGATCAAGGTCAGCGCGATCTCGGTCTCCCCGCGGTCTTCCCGAGCGATCACTTCAACCTCCGGCAGGCCCTGATTGGCAACCATCAGCCCAAGCTCGCCATCGGAAATATCCGTGAAAGCTCGCTGCGGCACCTCAGGTCTGGGCTGCTCCACCCAGGTTTCGCCGGCTTCGGGAACCCCCAGCCTGCGGGTAACGACCTCAAAATGACCATCATGCGCCGCTGCTTCAACCGAGAACGGCGCAGGGAAATGGACCCGCAAACGGTGGTCCTCAGCCAGGTTCTCGATTTCAGTGAGCACATCAATCCGAGGGACCCCCGGGATGAGGGACACCCGGCTGACGATCGCCATGGAGACCATCTCGCTCGACCGGCGCGTGCGGTCCGGGGAAAGTCTGGCCGGGATTTTCAGAGCACAGGTGATTTCAAGAGCGGGAGAGAGTTGATCCCGGAAAGCTTTGATGGACACCACCCGCGGAGAAACGCTGGTCTCCCTTTCGAGCGGAGCGTAGTTGTATTCATCCCCGGCATCGCTGCCGTCCACAAAGCGGTTGAGGCCGGGGTAGACCGCACCGGTTCGAAGGTCGTGGACAGTGAGCGTACCCGTCTGCGGACAGGCTTCGACGGTGAAATACTCGTTCTCGATCACATACGGGGGCTTCCGCCGATCGGCTGTCTCCAGGCGGGCCATCAACTGGCTGCCCAGCTTGGATTGGGCAAATTTCAAGGCCGCTGGCAGGAACGGTCGCAACCACGCGGATACCACGCTGGCTTCGCCGGAGGCGGGACCAGCAAGCGCCCGGAGCCACAGCGTGCGCCACCCGAGCGCGGGAACCTCGGGGGACACCAGGCGGATCCTGGATGCCAGCGGTGAGTGGGCGATCACGTGATAGTGGGTTACGGCTGGATCGGCTTCGTATTGGGCGATCAGGGCTTCCGCCTTGCGCCAGTCTTCAATATTTGGCGGCCCGACTTCATCCAGCACCGCGTCAATGGTCACAAGCTGGCCTTCCCGGCTAACGGTTACGCGCCGGATCGCAGACCCGGCAACCCAACCCTCGCTGATGGCGCCGATCGTATCGCGCAAGGCATTTGCTGGCAGCAGCACGTTGGCATACTCTTCGTTGCCCGCGCCAATGAATTCGTGCGGGATCCGGTTGCCGTGCCCGTCAATCACCTCGAAGGACCCCACGTCCTCCGGGATGGCCAGGTCAATCTCAACCACGCCCCGGGCCGCAAATCCCAGCGGGTTGAAGACCAGGACGGATGAGAACACGCCTTCTTTTTGCGTATCGACAGCCGAGGCAATTGCCCGCAGCGCCTGGCTGACGATCTCTGCCCCGATCTGGTCCACCTGGTCAAAGCGCGGTCCCATCTCGTCATGCACCTGGTCGATCGAGCACCCGCAGATCGAATCGTGCGGGTGATTCTCCATCAGCAAACGCCAGGCCTGCCGGAGGATGGGGGCTGTATTCCGGAGGCGGTAGGCCGCGATCTCCTGCGCCCGCCGCTCCACCCATTTCACCCTGTCCCCCTCATCCCCGATGAGCTGCTCGGCAAATACGCCAAAGGGTTCAGCCCATTTCTCAAGCAGCAATTGGCTGCGGTGATTCCTTTGCTTGATCCACATCCGGGTCGACAGCACGCCGGGCAGCAGATGGGAATGGTCGCAGGCGCGCAGCTCGCCGGAAATCGTCGGAACAGGCCGTTCCAGCTTCCCGATCTGGTCCTTGACGGCCTGGAGGTAGGCCGGGAATGTCGAGTGCACCACCCTGGTATCCGCCAGATGTTCGTCTGCATGGGCAACCGCCTGCGAGGTGAACGGCGAAGGCTCCATATGATCCGTGCCCACCATGATCAAGAGGTCATCCACAGCGGAATGCGCTGCCAGGGATGCGCCGGCGGCTGCGATGGCGTCAGCAAATAACTTCGGGTTGGACACCGGCAGGTTGGCCCCATTGCTGTAGCTGTCCCGCAGAAAGGACAGCAGGACGCGCGATCCATCCGGGGATTCCCACCAGATTTCAACCGGTTTATCCCCTCCGACCCCCCGCCACAGCGCGGCCGCATCCAGTTGAAAGCCCCGGAGGATCTGCGGGATCTGGCCGGGATGACCAAACGGGTCGGGGATATACCCGATCCGCATTTTTGGGCCAAACTTTCGCGCCGTGCGGGCGCCTTCCAGCAGATTTCGGATATGCGCTTCCGGGCTGACCAGGAACATGTCCGGCAGGATGTGCCAGGGGCCGATCAGGATGCGCCCGGTCTGGATGTGGTCACGCAGAACCGCTTCCTTCTCCGGCCGCATGTGCAGATAATCATCCAGCACAATGGTTTGCCCATCGAGCATGAAGTGCTTGAAATCCGGATCCTCGTCGAGGATCTCCAATAGTTTATCGATCAAATGGACAAGCTTCAGCCGGAACTGCTGAAACGTCAGGTACCATTCGCGATCCCAGTGTGTATGCGAAATGACGTGCAATCTTTTCATTGGCGGATCCAGAATTTCTCGCTAGACGAGCTCGACCTTTTGGGCGGTAAGCTCCCTTGCCTCCAGCATGGCAGCCGGGCGAATGGTGATCGGGAATCGCCCGTGCAGCGGGCTGAACCGGGCGCCCAGTTCAGTGGACTTCCACACCAACCAGGCCAGCGGCCGGACAAAGCCGGTCAGGCCGACCGCGCTGTGCAGTTCGTCCAGCGTGTCCTGGTCCCAGCCGCCGAACAAACCATACAGGAACATGAACACCGGCAGCGAAGGCAAAACCCCGATCAGGAAGATCAATACACTGGTGAGTTCGTCGCCGCGCCAGACGAAACCGGTCACCCACCGCAAAAGCAGGTAATGGGATCCGGCGGCCAATAAAGGGGCGAACAGCGACTGCCACGCAAAGAACCGCTGCGGATAACAATACTTGTGGTTGATGAAATAGGCTGTGATCCCCTTGGTGAACAGGCCAATGAAATAGGCGATGATCAAGCCATTGATCTGGAAGCGCGCCACCAGGATCAATGCAAACACCACGCGCACAACCTGTTCGCCGAAAATCATCACCGACTTGATATCCGGCCGGCCGGACCCCAACTGCACGTTGTCCCCCACCCAGGAGGGATACTGGAATGCCCCCCAGATGACCAGCGGCACGACGTAATACGCCGCGCGGATGAACTCCGGACCGGAAGCGCCGATAATAAACCGGTCAGCCACAGCCAGGAGCACCGCGCCGAGGAACAGGCTGATCGTCCCGTTCCACTTATACAGCATCACGCTGTAGTATTGGCTGAGCACCTTTTTCCCCTGCGAGATGGCTTCTGAGATGGAAGGCATGGTGCCATCGTTAAGCATCTGAGTGACGTTGAAAGCAAACACAAAGTTCTGCGCCAGGATCCAGTTCCCCCAAATTTCCGCATAATTGATCAGGCGCGCCTGGGTAATCCAGATCTCGGCAGCCTGCCCAACAGCCCAGGCAAAAGAACCCAACATTTCGAAAACACCGAACTTGAGACTGGTGACAAAGATTTCCCAGTCAAAGTGGGCCAGGAAAAGCACCCCGGGATTGTACCCAACCCGGCGGTACAGCCAAAAACCCAGCACAAAGGTGAGCAGCTCGGCAGCATAGGCCGCAATCCCCATGCCCAAAATCCCACCCATGGCCCCGCCGAACTGCGGCGTTCCTTTGCCCCACGCATAGGCCATTGCGACAAACGCGGGCTGGGCAAGCATGGGAAAGATCATCCACATGCCCATATCCAGGTAGCGGGCGTAATCCTGCCGCTGGAAACCAGTCAGCGCATGGCGCATCACCTGGTAAAAGCCCGGCAATTGAATAAAGGCATGGATAATGACCGTCCAGGCATACAGGGCATACGCAGATTTCGGTGCCATCGTACTGGCCAGCACCACCACCAACGCCACCTGGACTGCGCCGGAGAGCGCCTGCCACCATACAAATACCTGCCCAAATTTGATCCCGCGCCTGGGATCATCGACACGGTGCTGGGACAAGTATTTGATAAAGGCAACGCTGGTGCCCATATCAAAGAACAGCCAGGCCAGCGAGAAGAACTGCACCACCCGCCCCCAGATTCCCAGCGCCTGCGCAGAAGGGAGGATATAGACTGGCAGAATGATGTTTTGGTAGATGATCAGAGGGATAAACAGGACCAGACCGACCGTCAGCGCCACTAAAAAGCCACCCAGCGGGCGGTGAAAACCGACCTCCTCCCATTCATCCACCTGCGCTTCCGCTTCACTGACCGCGGCAGAGAAACGAATGGTATCCAGCGCTTCTGGATGCGCCAGGCTGTAGCGCCGCACTGCCCAAAAAATGCCAAAAGTGGAAACCAGGAGCACGCCCAATACCAGAAAGAGCAGATTGCGCTCAGCAGCGTGAGGGACGGGAGAACCGGGATAATCTGCAAAGGTCTGGGGGGCATGTCCGGCAGCCCGCGTTACCAGATGATAGACCAGATAATTATAGTAGGCCCAATCCTGGAGTTGTGCGTTCGTTTCTGCCGTATCCAGGAACGCATTCCAGACGAACACATTCTCACCCGCTCGCCACAGGATCCAGCTGCCATCTTCATAGGCGGTCACAAGCGGCTGTACCGCGGAGATCGGTGTGACGACACCGACTCGATCCCGGACCTGGGGCGCGCCGTTCCAAACGATTTCCGATGTCAGCGAATCTTCGATCTTTATTTCCACCAGGCTGACGGGGGAATCTTCAGCTTTCAGGGCAACGGGAAAACCGAGCAATATCTCTACATCTGCCTGCTGGATCCCCTCGCCCATAAAAAGCACCAGCCCCGTGCCGGTTTTCAACAGCCCGGCCAGCTCCGCAGGTCCTTCCAGCACGCCGTTCAACACGATCACATCGGCTTCGGCCGGGTCGTCCACCAGCACAAACCTGGCCAGGTCCAATGCTTTCAAAATACTCGAGTCGCGATCCCCCTGATAATAGATGGCGAGCTCTTCGGCTGCCAGCACGGAAGCGGCAGGGACAAGAAAGACAATTAAGATCAGGACAAACAAGAACAGACGACGCATGACCACCTCCTCAACCAGCCAATGCCTCTCGCCCGCAAAAAGGGCTGTATCCTTCTTTTTTTGAACACACCGAATAGTTCCGGAAAAAGAGACTTGCATTCCGTTTGTGAGCGCATGCTCCTCACCGGGTGAACTACAACACCCTCGATCCCCTGGGGGAATATTTCGGTGATGATATCACGAAAAGCCCCGGAAAACCCACCTGCTTCAGAGTTGAAGCGCAGGATCGTTGCCCGCAGCGGTGGGCCCGATCCTCCCGGCTGAAGCTTGGAGCGGATGTCACATTGCACAGCACACAAAATGATATTTGTGTGCTGTGCCCGACCCCAGACTGTGACCGCGGTTCTTGAAGCTGTCGCGGCAGCTTTCCGGACCGCAGGAGCGCCAGGGCTCAACCGCGGCGATCCGCCCTCCGGATCTTCTGGAGCAAAAGACCCGCCACCCCCTGCCGGTACAGGTCGATCCCGATCCCGAGAAGTGCCAGGCCTGCGAGCAGGTAGCGCGGCACGCCGGGCGGAACCAACACGGCCGCCGCCAGCCCAAACGCCCCCAGGACGCCAAGCACCAGCAGCGCCTGCTTCGTCTGCCGGATGAGGCGGAAACCGGACACCTTGCGGTGATACCACAGGCCGAGCAGCACCAGAAAGAACGAGATGCCGATATGGGCATACAGCACCGCGATCAACCCATACCGTCCGACAAACAGCACCGACAGCCCCAGCCAGCCGAGGAAATAGATCGCCCCTTCGGCCAGATAGAACCCATACCGCTTGAGCGGGATCAGCACGAAGTTCAGGTTGTAGCGAATGACGGAAAAGATATCGCCAACCAACTGCCAGACCAGCAGCCCGGCTACGGATAAAAAGGCCGGGCTGTACAGCAAGGTGATCGCCAGTTCCCGCACAGTCAGCAATCCGATCGTGATCGGAACGACCAGGTACAGCCCCAGGCGGATGTTGTCGTTCTGCATCTTGACCAGCTGCTGCGGGTCTTCGAGCAGCGACGAGGCCTTGGGAAGCGTGTAGGCCAGGCGGGCCTCCTTGATCACGTTCATGTAGGCCAGCGAAATTCCGGCCAGCACCTGGTACTGCCCGTTCAGGTCGACCCCCAGCGAGCGGATGATCTCGGCCCGGACCAGGAAATCGGTCAGCGGCTCGAGGATCAGGATCACCATCACCGGGCGTGCGATCCGGAAGGCCGCCGGCAGCAGGCTGGTGCTGACGCGCACGCCTTTGAACGAGATTCCGTGCCGGCCCTGGATCCGGCCGAAGAACACGACCAGCAGCAGGCCGAGGTTGACCGCCTGCAGGGCGACCAGGGACCAGACCGCGCCATTCAGTCCTGATGTGAGCACGAGGAAAACGACCAGCCCGATCCCGATCACCAGCCCGACGCTGGCGACCACCGCGTTCGAACGCCATTCCAGCAGCCCGCGCAGGGTGTTGACCAGCAGCCGCACCTGGATAAAGACGAATCCCGCCAGCCCCGCGATCACCAGGTATCCGGCGTACCGGGCCGAGCCAAACGCCCACATCGAGAGCGGCTCAGAAAAGGCCAGGCAGCCGCCCAGAATGACAAGCCCGAAGATCGTGTTCAGCCCCCAGACCTGGGAGATCAGGGCCGGGGCCTTTTGTTTCTCCCCCCGGCTGGCGAACTCGGCCAGCAGGGTATTGAGCGCAATGCTGGTGCCGAAGGTCGCCAATTGGAACACCAGGAACATGAACGTGTTGGCCTGTGCGAACACCCCCAGGCCTTCAGGGCCCAACTGGGTGGAGATCACCTTGGTGCGCGCCAGGCTGAACAGCAGGATAAAGAACTGCTGCAGACCGACAAACCCGTAGGCCTTGATCAATTCGAACACGGGATCAGCCTTTCAGGGCAGCGATCAGGGGAAGCAGGCGCGCAGATCATAGATCCGGGTGAATTTCGAGCCGATTTCGTTCTCCGCGCCAGCCGCCAGCCGCACGCACTCGGCGTCAAACAAATCCTGCGAGGATTCCGGGATCTGCCTGAACCAGGCCTGATCGGCGTAGACAAACTCATAGCCTCCCGCCACCAGGCCCTCCAGGGTCGGTGCCGCAATCAGCCCATCCCAGATCTCCCGTTCCTGCCCGTAGGGCGGGTTATAGATCCCGCCGGACAGGTGGCCGGTCAGGATGCTCATTTTCCCGATCAGGCCGAAGGCTTTGCTGTCCGCCGGCAGTGTTCCCCACACCTGCGAAAGCACCTCCCCGTCATGGGGATCGTAGCGATGCGCCAGCACGGTCTGCTGCGCGGCGGTCAGCTGGACCCCGTTGAGCATCAGCCCGCCGTAAATAGAGAGCGCGGTCAGGCCAGCCGCCAGCGCTGCGCCCCATTTTTCCCACCCGCCGCCCCGCCGCAAAAGTGCGCCCCAATAGAGCAGCACCAGGATCGAGAGGACCTCCAGGCCAAACGAGGTGATCCGGGCGATATCCCGATCGACCTCCCAGCGGAAGAAGACCGGAAACAGCAGCCCGACCCACACCGCCCCCAGCAAGAGGCCACTGTGGAACTCACCGCGGCCAGCCTGCCTGGCTGCCCAGATCGATACCGGGACCAGCAGGATCACAATCACGCCGGCCTCCAGGACCGCGATCAGCCAGCCCAGCAGCGAGGATAGCGGGATCTCCCCGAGATGGGCCGAGACCAGGGCCGGGGGCCAGCGCAGCGAAAAGCTCGAGAAGCTGCTGCCGGCCTGCAGGGTATCGGCGATCTGCAGTTCGGCCGCCTGCTTGAGCACCATCGCACTCAGCGTCCCGCCCTGCAGAAAGGCGATCGGCAGGGACAGCAGGCCGGCCAGGGCCAGGGCGGTCAGGGCCGGATCCAGCTGCCTGAAACCGCGAGCGCGGATCACGGCCGTCGCCAGGGACAGGCCGATCCCGAGCCCGAGAACGGCATAGGCCGCTTCTGCGGTCAGGGCCCAGAAGGACAGAAAGAGCGCCAGGACCCCGATCGCCGCCGGCTTACGCGGAATTCCGTCCTTTATATAGAAGAGCACAAAGAGAAGCAGAAGGGCCCCGGCCAGCAATCTGTCCCCGCCGTGGCCCAACACCAGCGGGACCCGGATGCCGCTCTGATAGGCTAGCGGATACGGGATCGGCGGGCCGGCATCGATCAGGTAGGTGCCGGTCATGGCCTCAAAGAACGACCCGGCGCTCTGCGCGGTCGCCCCGGCCAGGTCGATCAGCTTGTCGGCCTGGATCAGCAGATCGGACGGCAGCAGCAGCAGCAGGTAGCGCGTCCCGCTCGAGAACAGGATGGTCAGCAAGCCGGCCGCGCCGCCCCAGGAGCGCTCGAAGATCCGCCGGCCGAGGAGCCATGACAGCACGGCGGCATACCCCCAGACCAGGGCCTTGGCGAAGTCAAATGCGCTCCACGGCATCATCCCCCCCAGGCGCATCAGGCTAGCACCCAGGAGGTGAAAGCCGTAGTGATAGCGCAGCGGGTTGTCCTGGCCGGCGACATCGCGCACCGGCAGCTCTCCGTTGGCGATCACGGATACCAGCGCCAGGTTCTTGTACTCGTCGAACAGGCCGAGCCCCTTGCTCACCCGCAGGAACATCCAGAACATCACCAGGCCCAGGAGCAGCAGCGGCCAGCCGGCCCGTAAGGCCTCCCGGTACGGCAGCCGCAGATCCCCCCGGGCGGCCAGCAGCCCGGCCAAGAGGACCAGCAGGCCGCAGCCGACAAAGGCCGTGACGGGATCGAGCCAGCGGCCGACCAGATTGACCGACCAGAGGTAGAGCACCAGCCCGAGCCCGAAACCCAAAAAGGCATCCAGGGGACGGCGCTTTCCAAAGACATGGTAGACCAGCAGCCACCCGCCCCAGAAAACCAGGATCATGACCGCCGTCCACGGCAACAAGTTGAACCAACTGCCTGATCGGAACCAATACATGCAAGCGACCTTTCGACTTTCAAGATAGCGAGATTTTGAATTATACTTCCTCCTTGATGCACACGCCTCTCAAGATCGGGTTGATCGCCGCCTGTCCTTTCCCCTACCCGCGCGGCACCCCAGTCAGGATCTTCCGCATGGCGGAAGCCCTGGCCGATCACGGCCATGAGGTCCATGTGATCACCTATCACCTCGGTGAGAGGTACATCCCGGATGCATTCGAGGTTCACCGCATCCCGGCGATCCCGTTCTATCACAAAAGGGATCCCGGACCCTCCTTCCTCAAGCTGGCGGTAGTCGATCCGGTGCTGGCTGCCAAAGTGCTCGCGGTCCACCGCCGCGTCGGCTTTGATCTGCTGCACGCCCATCACTATGAAGGCCTGCTGGCCGCCCTGCCTGCCCGTCTGGCCACCCGCAGCCCGGTGGTCTTTGATGCCCACACCCTGCTGGCCACCGAACTGCACCACTACCGCCTGCCGGTACCGAAGCGCCTGACCCGGTCGATCGCCCGGAGGCTGGACAGCTGGCTGCCCAGGTTGGCCGACCATATTGTGTGCGTCTCCCCCGCCATCCGGGATGCCCTGATTTCCCAGTACAGCCTGCCTGAGTCCCGCACCTCGGTGCTGCCCAACGGGGTCGAGCTGGAGCGCTTTCTGGCGCTGCCGCCAGACCCGCAAGCTCGGCAGCCCGGGGAGATCATCCTGGCATATGCCGGCAACTTCTCCCCATACCAGCGCATCGATGTGCTGCTGCAGGCCTTCGCGCTGATCGCAGCACAGGCCCCGGAAACCCGCCTGGTGCTGTATACCGAGGATGACCCCGCCCGGTTGCAGCCGCTGCTGGCGGGATTCCCGGCCGCCGGGGCAGTTTGCCTGCAGCCCACCTCCTTTGAAGACCTTCCCGGCAGACTGGCGGAGGCCGATATCCTGCTGAACCCGCGCCTCGACGGCGCCGGACATCCGCTCAAACTGCTGAACTACATGGCTGCCGGCAAGCCGATCGTGTCCTTCCGCGGCAGCGCCCACGGGCTTGAGGACCAGACCACCGCCCTGCTGACCGCTGAAGAAACGCCGGAGGCCTTCGCACTGAGCGTACTCGAGCTGATCGCAAACCCGGCGCTGAAGCAATCCCTCGGCGAGAATGCCCGCGCCTATGTGGCGGAGCACCATGTCTGGTCGGTGAATGCCAGGCTGCTGACCGAGCTGTATCACCAGCTGCTGACCGAGAAAGGCCGGACATGACTGCGCGGCCGACGATCAGCGCGGTGGTGATCAATTACAACGGCGGGCAGGACATCCTGGACTGCCTGGCGGCGCTCACCAGCCAGGAGTACCCGCTCGAAGAGATCATCATGGTGGACAACGGGTCAACCGATGGCTCTCCAGAGGCGGCCGGGCGCGCTTTTCCAGCAGTCAAGGTCGTGCAGCTGGGTGCCAACCTGGGGGCAGCGGCCTCCAGGAACGCCGGCCTGGCGCTGGTTGAGTCAGACCTGGCCCTGGTGCTGGATGACGATATTTTTGTGCGGAAGGACACCATCGGGATCCTTCAGCACACTCTGGCAGCGTCAGGGGCCAGCGTCGTATGCCCGCGGATCGTGCTGCATGAAGACCCAACGATCTGCCAGTGCGACGGCACCGATGCCCATTTCATCGGCATGATGTGCCTGCGGAACGCCTTTCTGCCTGCGGCCGGTCTGCGGGCAGAACCCGAAACAGTTGGTGGCGCGCTGGGCGCCTGCCTGCTGCTCGATTTGGGCTCGATCCGCAAAGCCGGGCTTTTCAACGAGCTGTACTTCATGTACTTTGAGGACCATGAGTTCAGCCTGCGGGTGCGGGTGCTGGGGCAAAAGATCATGTGCCAACCGGCGGCCGAGGTGCTCCATCGGCGCGGGGCAGGAACCGTGGGGCTGTCTTTCCGGGGCGAAGGACACTATCCGCGGACGCGGGCATTTCATACGATCCGCAACCGCTGGCTCACGATCCTGCTGGTCTACCAGGTCCGCACGCTGGTGCTCCTGCTGCCGTCCATGACCCTGTTTGAAGCTGGCACGCTCCTGCAGGCTGTGCTGCGCGGCTGGCTGCCGGAATGGCGCCGGGCGGTCCGTTCGCTGTGGGAGGTTCGAGCCCAGATCAAGGTGCAGCGCGGTTTCATCCAGCGGCACCGGACCGTGGGGGACCGGGCCATCCTGCAGGGCGGTCCGCTGCCCTTTGCCCAGGGATTTCTGACCTCCCGCCTGGCCCGACAGGCTTCCCGGCTGCTGGGGGCCTTGCTGGAGCTCAACTTCCGGCTGGTCTCCCCGCTGCTGCCAGAGAAAGGCTCCCGATGACCGCCAACCTGCCCCGGCCGGGCATCGACCTCTCAGTGATCGTGCCGTGCTACCAGCATGCCGAGGAACTGCCCGGCTGCCTGGAAGCCCTCAGCCGGCAGCAGACCACTGTATCCTACGAGGTGATCGTGGTGGACAGCGGCAATGCCGCGGCTGTCCGGGCGGTCTGCGCCTGGTTCCCGCAGGTGCGGGTGCTCTCGGCGGCAGACCGGCTGTACTGCGGCGCGGCCAAACATCTCGGGGCGCAGGCCGCCGCCGGCAGGCGGCTGGCTTTCACGGATGCCGACTGCCGCCCGGAACCGGACTGGGTCGAAAATGCTTTCCGCTGCCTGGAAGCCGGCCACCGGATGGCGGGCGGGCCGGTCCTGGACGGACTGCCGCACAGCCTGATCTCGGTGTGTGACAACATTCTGCAGTTCTCCGACGTGCAGACCGGCCGGCCGGCCGGTCCGATCCGGCATGTCCCCGGCTGCAACCTGGTGGTCTGGAAGCAGGATTACGAGGAGGCAGGCGGGTTTTCCCCGCGCAACAGCGGCGATGACGTGCTGCTGACCATGCGCTTCAACCAGATCCATCCGGATGGAATCTATTTCTGGCCCAAGATGAAGGTCAAACACCTCGGCCGCACATCCCTGGCCAGTTACCTGCAGCACCATTATGCGCACGGACTCAGCCGGGGTGAACTCGGCCTGCACCTGACGGCCCGGCAGCAGCGGCTGGGAAGACACAGGTGGATGATCCCGGTCGTGGCAGTCTGGCGGTATCGCTATATTCTTATGCAGCGCTGGAAGTACAATCGTGCCAGGGCGCTGCGCCATCTGGCCCTGGCACCGCTGCTGCTGCTTGGCCTGGGTTGGTACGCCGCCGGCTTTCAGGCCGGCTGCCGGCTGAATGAAAGCAACTCTGAGGAGCAAATAGATGAGTAAAGTCCTGTTTATCGGCCTCGACGCCGCCGAACCGACCCTGCTGAAGCAATGGATGGAAGACGGCAGCCTGCCGAACCTGAAAGCGCTCGCCGACCAGGGCTGCCAGCGGCTGGTCGGGCACCCGCAGGGTGTGGTGCTGCATCCGTGGAGCAATTTCTACACCGGCCGCAATCCCGGCGCACATGGCATGTATCACTACATCGGCTGGAACCCGGCCGAGATGCGCAGCGAACGCTTCAACATTCAGGATGCTGGCCTGAAACCATTCTGGCGCAGACTGCCTGACCGGGACCTGCAGGTGATCGCTTTGGACATGCCGATGATGCACAGCCCGGAGAGTACAACCGCCATCGAGGCGCACGGCTGGGCCACCCATGAGATTGGGGAACCATTCTTCACCTGCCCACCGGAATTGAAGCGCGAACTGACCGCTGCGTTAGGGCCAAATCTGAAGGTTTCCGAACGCTATGGACTGCATTCAGCAAAAGACGTGCTTGCGATCCGGGATGAGCTGCTGGCGATGATCGCACACAGCGCCCGGCTGGTCGAGTACCTGCTGGACAACTATACCTGGGACCTGTTCCTGGTGGCTTTAATGTCGCTGCATCTGGGCGGCCATAAGCTCTGGGGCCTGACCGGGATCGCGGGCGAGATCAGCCCTGAAGAGCAGGCCGCTGTGCGTGCCGCCCTGAAAGAGGTCTATATCGCCGCAGACGATGTGGTCGGCCGGATCGCGGGCAAAGTCCCGGAGGGCACCGCCATCCTGGTGTCCTCCTTTCACGGGATGACTGCCAGCACCAGCCGGATCTCGATCCTGCCGGAGATGGTCTCAGCGATCGTCCGCAAGGAAACCGAAAGCCGCAAGGGCTCACAGCAGCCGGGCATGCTGGCCCGGTTCAGGGACCTGATCCCGCTTCCCTTCCGCCATTGGGTCAAAAGACAGCTGCCGATCCAGGTGCAGGATAAATTGACCACCTTCTGGCGGCAGGGCGGGATCGATTGGTCCAAAACGCCCGTGTTTGCCCTGGTCTCCGATTTTGACGGTTACGTGCAGGTCAACCTGAAAGGCCGCGAGCGGGAAGGGATTGTGGCCAGCGGGGCTGAATATGAGGAATGGCTCAACAAGATCAGTGACGGATTGTGCTCATTTCGCGACCGGGACAGCGGGAAACCGGTCGTGGACCGCATCCTCCATCGGGAGGAACTCGGACTGGACGGCCCCCGGAAAGAACGCTTCCCGGACCTGGTCATCCTGTGGAGCGACTATCCCGCTGCCGAGCACCGGGTGGTGGTCTCTGACCGCTACGGCCAAGTGGCCTGGCCGACCCCGGGCAGGAACCCTGACGGCCGCAGCGGCAACCATCTCCCCAACGGCCTGTTGGTCTGCAACCGAAAGCCAGATCCCGGCCTTGCGGCCACTGCCGGTGAGATCACGATCCAGGATGTGACCGCCACGATCCACCACCTGCTCGGGCAGCCCCTGGCCGACGGCATGATCGGCAGGCGGGTGGTCTAGCTCACTGCTGCGGGTAGGCCCGCCTTTCCATCACGGTTTTGAGGTGGTCGGCCAGCCGGATCGAGAGCGCTCCAATCGTGAAGGTCGGGTTGGAAAACCCGGAGGTCGGAAAGACCGAATTCCCGGCAATATACAGGTTCTCCAGCCCGTGCACTCTGGCATTGGCATCCACCACGCCTTTTTTCGGGTCCGTATGCATGCGGGTGGTGCCGGCGTGATGCTTGGCGGCCACCAGCCCGACCGGCCAGCCCTGATCGTCCAGCTGGTGGTCGATCGGGTCGATCTTGAATCCGAGCCTGGCGAGCTCGCCAAACAGCAGCGTCTTGAAACGGTTGAAGTCGCGGCTGTCCCGTTCGGTCAGCTGCCAGTGGATGTTCACTTTCGGCATCCCCAGCAGGTCCCGCTTATGGGACAGCACCACCCGGCTTTCCGGGTTGGGTTCGGTCTCCATCATGATCCGCAGCGCCACGCCCTTGCGCTTCTGCAGGGCATGCCCCACCTGTCCGGCCAGGATTTGCCCGACGGCCAGCGGGTCTGTGGCCATCTTCCCCAGGTCGGCCGGGAGCGAATCATGCCAGCCGCGGTCATGGGAAAGCACCTCGGCAAAACGCATGAACCCGACCCCGGCGGTGGAATTGTATGCCGGACTGAACTTGTAGTTCGGCCGCTCGACCAGCACGGCACAGGCATTCAGCAGTTTGTGCTCCCGCAAGACCTCCTCACGCAGTCCGATCGCGCTGGTTGGCGGCATCGGGGAGACCGGGTTCTTGTAGTCCATCGGGGCATAGATGCCCTGGAAGATATCCCGGGCCGGGTGGGAGATCTCGGCGTTGAACATGTGGGGGTGCTCGTTGAAGTATCGCCCCACCAGGCCGTGCTGGTTGCCCAGCCCATCGCGGTGCACCCGGTTGGAGACCAGCAGCAGGCGCGGATTCTCGATCCCGCCGGCCGCCAGGATGAACACCCGGGCCTGGACCGTGAACTGGTTGCGCCGGAAGGTCTTGACCGACACCCGGTCGATCCGGGCGCCGTCTTCCGCGGCGAGGATCTCCTGTACATTGGCATTCAGGATCACCTGGCAGTTCCCGGCCTGCGCGATCCGGTCGGCGTAGGCGGTGCGAAAATTGGTCGGCGGGCTGAACTGGAAGACGGTCGTCCGGAGCTTCTCACTGCGGATCGGTTCCTGCCCGGGCAGCAGGTAATTTTCTGTCTTGAAATCGGGGCGGGGAAGTTCGAACAACTCCGTTGAGCGCTGGTAATACGGCTCGAGCTCCTCGGGACCGAAAGGCCATCCGCTGTGCGGCAGCCAGTCCCGTGCTTCAAAGTCGATCCGGTCCAACGGCCGGCACAGACCGAACCAGTAGTTGGTCGACCCGCCCAACAGGCGGTGGCGGGTGAAGGTCGGGTCAAAGTATTCCCGTCCTTTGCTGTAGGCAATGTTCAGCCACTGGTTGGGGTGAAAGAATTTTTGGCGTCCGCTTTCAAGGATGGTGACTGCGAAATCCTGTCCGATCAGCTCATTGGCAATCGCAATCCCGGCGGGTCCTCCGCCGATGATGCACACATCGGTTTGTAATTGCTCTCCACTTGGAATACTTCTTCCGTCAATGTACAAGGGCTCCTCCTGGTGAAGCCAGGGGCCGTGCCGGCCCCTGATGGGTCTGCCTGATATTCTACCGCACCAGCCCGTCAGCGGACGATATCAGGTTTTCCAAATTGGCGGCTTGAAAGCCCTGGCTTTGGGACCGGCGGTGCTCCTCAGGTCAACAACAGGCAGTGAGAAAATCTCAGCCTTTTCGGCTGCCCCACCCCAATGCCTGCTCAATCAAAAGCCTTTCTACGGTGGAGTAGTACGCGATTGTTTTCTTCGGGCCTTCTTCCAGGGATACCCGCGCAGCATAGCCAAGCGCCGACCGGGCCAGCGACAGATCGGGCCTGCGCCGCAGCGGGTCATCCCCCAGGTTAACCTCCTGGTCGAAAACGACCCTGCTGGCGCTGTCCGTCAGCCTGATCACCAGTTGTGCCAGGTCGAGAATCGTGAACTCGACGTCATTGCCCAGATTCATCGGCCCGGTTTCATCCGAGAGAGGAAGGCGTAATCGCTCACATAAGTGTGAGCCCAAAAACCCGGCTGCCCCGGTCACCAACACCCTCATCAATATACCTCCTGCACGGATCGGCTTTTCTGCGGCGGACCGGCAGTACCTGGAGATCGTTCTCCCTGCGCTTGATTTATGCCCTTTGCCATTCCTCCCGGGCCGATTGGTTGGCCAAAGCAACCCGCCGCGCTCCCCGTTTTTGCCACTCAGGACGCTTTCAGCCCTGATTTGCACCAATCCCCTTGCCGGGCAGAATCTGGTGCGGTATACTTGCCAAACACCCTTTCACGTTCCAACAACGCCATCTGGAGAATTGAATATGGTCTATCACAAGGAGATCAAAATCTACCGCCCTATTCTCGACCAGGCGCGGGACTTTGAATCGGATGAAATCTCCCTGACCAGAAGCGGACATATCCTGCTCAATATGGTCGACGACCCGGGCTGCTCGCTGGAGTGCGCGCTGGGCTGGGAGAATGAAAAAGTCACGCACCTCCGGCTGATTCCCAATGACGCTTTGCGCACCCGGCTGGAAGACTCGCTGACCGAGCAGGAACTGCTGGCCTGGACTCGCACCCAGCTGGCCCAGCTCTTCCCGGAAAAACGGCTGCCAAAATTGCGGATTGCCGCCACGGCCTGACCCCCATTCCTGCCGCCTTCAAAATCGACCACCCAGTCCGTTTGCTCCCATCGCCGTCGGCTCACGAAAAGCCCATTAAGTTCAGTGGAAATGGACAATTAGATCCACTTTATTGGAGACATTCGCTCCGCGCGAGTCAACCTGGCAACATTAATACTTAACGTAGTACCGATACTCGCTGCCGACGTAATAACAGATGTTGTATTCGGTAAACAGCCGGTCTGTACTGTGGCTGATCTTGACGCTTTTCAGGACAGGGTCTGATGGCGAGATGTTCAATTTTTCAGCAACCCCGGGCGGCGGGAGCGTGGCTTCCAGATAATCAATCGCCGACGTAAAATAGATCCCAAACTTTTCCAGGTATTTATAGAAGGACCCATAATAATCCTCTGGCGCGATTGAAAACTCGGACCGGAAGGGGAAGGCGTTGATCGAATAGCCGATGATCCCCCCCCCATCAACCGCTCTGACGCGTTTCAGCTGAATGATCTTCTCGCCAACAGGGATATTGAGGATGTCAGCCGTGATCCGGTCAGCTCCGGTCACATGCAGTTCCACTTCGACCGTGACGGCCTTCTTGCCCTGCTCGTACATCTCATTGGTAAAGCTCTTCAGCGGAGGGCGCTCCGGAAGGTCCTGCTGCCACTCGGTGACAAATGTGCCTTTGCCGCTTTGCCGGTACAGGTAGCCCGCGTTTTCCAATTCAGTGATCGCTTTGCGGACCGTGATCCGGCTGACGTTGTACTGCTCGCATAGATCTTTTTCCGTCAGGATCTGATCGCCCGGTTTCCAGTGGCCGAGCAAGATCTTATAGCGCAGGTCTTCCTCCAGCTGGCGGTACTTGGGTAAAGAGGCCCTGGCTGTGTTGTTATTGAGATTAATGTGATCGGTCATGCCGGCAGAGCCCCTTCTTTCCATTTCAACTTAGCAACGCCTCCAGTATTTCGCCCCTGGAAGCCGATTCCTTGATGATCTGCTTTATTGTATCATCCAGCAGTTTTTTGGCCACCTCGGACAGGATCTTCAGATGAAGATTGTCCACATTCGCTTCCGGAACGGCAATCCCGAAGATATACCTGGCCTGTTCCTCCTCGGTCCACTGGATGGCTGCGGCCAGCCGGAGATAGACCAGCGAAGCGCGCGCAACGCCGGCCGAGCGGGCATGCGGGATGGCGATCAGATCGCCGATCCCGGTCGGCACGATCTCCTCGCGTTCATAGACATCGCGGATGAAGACTTCCCGGTCTTCCAGCCGGTGATCGGCCGCAAGCAGATCGACAACCGCCTCGATCACCGCGTCCTTGTCAGGCAGCTCGATATCCAGGGCAATCAACTGCTCAGTGATAATGACATCATCCATGACGAGCCTCGCTCCAGTAAAACCGGTGGGTGATCTCCTGGCTGGAGATATCCGCCAGCCAGGAGATCGGATCATCAAATCGCTACGCGCCGGCAGTCACTTCTACGGCCGGTTCGGCATCTGCATCGGTCTTGAGCAGGAAGCCGATCATCAAGGCGGCCACTACTGTGCCGATCGCGCCATACAGCAGGTAAAGCCCGATATTGCTGACCAGCGGGAGTGTGAAGATGCCGCCGATCGGGGCACTCAGCGTGATGCCGGAAAAGCCCGCCAGAGCGCCGCCGACTGCCGCACCCGTCATAATCGAAGGCCATACGGCTTTGGGATGGGCAATGACGAAGGGGATCGACCCTTCCGCAATAAAGCTCACGCCCATCACTGCCGCCGCCTTGCCGGCATCCCGCAGTTCGGGGGAGAACTTTTTCGGATACAGGAAAGTGGCCAGCGCACAGCCACCGCTGATCGCAAAAGCCGCCGCGCCAATCGAGCCCATCGCAACCGAAGGAATGGGAGTGCCGTCCGCGGCAGTCAGCGAGGCGACGCAGAACAGATAGGCGGCCTTGTTGACCGGGCCGCCCATGTCAAAGGCTGCCATGGCGCCAAGCACCGCCCCCAGGATGGCGGCATTGCCCGCGCTCAGGTTCTGCAGGAAGGAGTTCATGGCGGTATTCAGCGGCGTGACATACGCGTTGATCAACATCATGCCCAATCCAACAGCAACCGTGCCAAGCACCGGATAAATGATCAGGATCTTGACGCCCTCAAAGGATCGGGGAAGGCCTTTGGTGAGCGTTCGCAAGCCCAGCACGATATAGCCGGCCAGGAAGCCGCCGATCAGCGCTCCGATGAAGCCCGATCCGCCTTCCCGCGCCAGCAGACCGACCACCACGCCCGGCAGCAGGCCGGGCCGGTCCGCGATCGAGTAGGCAATGTAACCCGCCAGGATCGGCAGCATCATTCCGATCGCCAGGGCGCCGACATTCAGCAGCCAGGCTGAAATGGGGTTGCCTACCCCGAATGTGGCGGCACCGGCATTTCCAGCATCAAACAGGAAAGCAAAGGAAATCAGCATGCCGCCAGCCACGATAAACGGGATGAAGTATGACACTCCGGACATGACATGACGATATACAGCATTAGATTTGTTCATTTTAGACTCCTTATGGTTCACTGATCATAGCGTTCAACTGAGCGGTTGGTTCACTTTGTTCCTGCTGTCATTCGGCCTCCTTACACTTCTCTAGGGGTTATAGATTTCGGCTTTGCCGTCCAGGATCATCTGAATAACCTCGGCCCCGCGATGAATGGCATCGGTCGAGGAAACAAACAGAACGGGTTTTCCCCGGAAGCGCTCCAGCTCAACCCGGGTGTCCGCGGCGACAATCACGGCCTCCGCTTCCCGGATGTCCTCATCTGTCAGCCGGTTCTCCGTTCCCCCGGCGCCGTTGGTCTCGATCTTCATTTCATAGCCGTGCTGCTTGCCAAATTTGATCAGGGTTTCCGCCGCGATATATGTGTGGGCAATGCCCGCGGGACAGGAAGCCACGCCAATGAGCTTCTTCATGCTTTACTCCTTATCTTTTTTGCGATCACCAGATTCAACAGCTCTCCAGCGGCGAGTTGTTTGGCCAGCCCGGACAATTTTTCCCTGGCTTCCTCCACCAGGTCTGTCGAAGCGGTAACCTGCAGGGTTGGGTTCAGGGACAGGATCCCGGCCTCGACCGGCCGGCTCTCCGCGTTGAACAGCCGCAGAAGGTACTCCGCGCGTCCGTCCGACCTGATCAGGGTGCCGAAGCTGGCCTCCGACCCCTCCAGGCAGGCAAAGGTATACTGCCGCGGCAGGGGCTCCGGCCACGGGTTGATCGGGAAGTAGCTGATCAAAAAGAAAGTCGGGTCGATGTCCTGGTTCTGGCAGTAGATCGGATCGACCGCAAAGGCCGCATACTGGCGGAAGAGCCGGTTGGCATCCAACGCGGCAGAAAACCCGACACCGAGATCGAACTCGATCGTCCCCTGCATTTGATGGGTGGGGGCCGGGATCAGCCGCTCGGGCATGCCGCTCGGCCGTCCAGGCCGGCGGTGCAGGTCGGGCAGGCCGACATAGCCCACCGCCCGGAACATGGTGACCATCAGGTCGGAAAAGTCCTCCCCGATGAACTCATACTCCTTGAGGCTGCGGGTGAAGACCGTGATCACCCCGCGGTCATCGGCCGCCGAGACATGGTTGAGCAGCGGGCGGGTTGCGCTTGGTTCTTCGAAATAGTTTTTCTCCTTCCAGAAGGCCATTTCCGGCGGCAGGCAGGGCCGTTCGATCACCCCATACTGCGTGCCGGCGAAGGACGACACGTTGTGCTTGCCGGTGCGCACACCGATCCGGAAGCGGTGGTTTTCGGTGCTGTTCTCGACCTGCCCGGAAAACCGGACCAGATTGGAATCGCGCTCCAGGCTGACTTTCAGCGAAAAGGTCAGCTGCCCATCCGCGCTGCGGCGTTTTCTTTGCGCCAGGCTGGACGGGACCGCCATCTCCCCTTCAAATACCATCTCTGCATACAGCTCGGACTGGAAAGCGGACCGGAAGTCTTTTTGGGTGATCTCGCGGATCACCCGCCATTCGTCCTCCGGCGCCGGCCAGTCGTAATCATAGCTGTCGCCCTCGTCCCCGCCATCCTCGAAATAAACCACCTGGGGGAAGACCTGCCCGGATTGCTGATCGGTGATCTGGATGCCATGCTCGTCGCAGCGGACGGACACAAATTCGTTCTCGATCCGGGGCGCATCCGAGCGGCTGAGGGCCTGGGGGGGCTGCTCCCCGGTTTCGATCACCGACACGGTCTGATAGGAAATCCCGTCAAACGTCCCGAGGTCACAGAGGATCTCGGTGCGGTAGAACCAGATATCCTCGTTCATATCAGCGGGGTCTTTCCGGTAAACGCCAAAGTAATGCTTGACCTGTTCGATGACCGTGTACTCGATCTCCTCCCCATCCATTTCCAGCCGGAAGGCCGGGGAGCGGGTGACGATCGACAGCCGCTGGACCATCTTCCGCTGCCAGGGCAGTGTGTTGAGCACCACCAGCGGCATCCCCGGGTCGTCGTCCTGTTCAACGGAGGCCGCGATCAGCCGGCAGAGATAGTCCCGCACCCCGCGGGTGATGTTGAAGGCGATCTGTGCGTTGTCCTTGATCCATTCGTTGGTCTCATCGCCGTGGGTGGCCGAGCCGTGGGTCTGGCAGTTGACCAGGGTATACCAGGTCTTGTCGATCAGGCCCTGGTCATAGGGAATGCCGACGGCATCCAGCAGGGCCATCATCGGCTGGAGCTCATACGAAAGCCGGCGCTCGGTCCGGTCGATCAGGGTCTTGATGTCGGAGCGGGCGGAGTGCATCCCGTTCATGTGCACCCGGTGATACTGCGGCGAAAGGATCTCGCCTTCGAAAGTCTTCAGGTCCCGGCCGTGTTTCCTGACCCGTTCAAGGAACTCGGCCCAGGTGGTGTATTTAAACTCGATCCGCGACTGGATCTGGTTGTAATAGGCGATCTTTTCAGGAATATCAAGCATCACCGGGAAGTTATCAAAGCCCAACGGGAAAAAAAACTCGTTTTCCAGGGTCGAGCGCTCGACCAGGCGGTCGATCAGCCGGGCGACGTCAATTTTGTTGTAATCTTCCGCCTGATCGGTAAACAGGGTCTTGTCCCGGAAGGCGTGGGCCCCATAGCCATAGCCAGAGAGCATGACATGACAGAGCACCTGGCTGCCGTCGTTGGATTTGAAATAGAATTCACTTCCCAGGCCATACAGGTCCGCCAGCCCGCGGGTGAAAACGAACTCATGGATGCCGCACTGGTTGAAGATCTTGGGCAGATCGGTCGAGTGCCCAAAGGGATCCGCCAGGTATGCGATCCGGGAGGCATGGCCGAGCGCCTTGCCGCTCTTGATGCCCAGCCGCAGGTTGTTGACCACCGACTCAGCGGAAGACAGGTACGTATCCAACTGCGAGACAAACGGGCCAATTACCAGCTTACCGCTGCTGACCAGCTCACGAACCTTCGGGGTGTCCTCCGGATGGATCTGCAGATATTCATCGATCGCATCCGTCTGGCCGTCGAAGAAAAAGTCCTGTACTTCACCGGAGTCAAAGGCCCGCAACATCTCGCGCATGTTGTATGCGAAGACCGCCATCGATTCCTGGTGGGTGAACCACCAGTACGGGTCCCAGTGGGTGTGATGGATGCAGTGGGCGGTTAATTTTTCAGTCATGACCTGTACATATCCTCTCTCACAAAAGCTTTGTGCAGCACCACCGGCTGTTTCCCCTGCGCAATCACTTCGTAGCGCTGGATGCTGGCAGGAAGCAAAACCACATCCAGGTACTTCGCATCGTAGAAAAACTCCGGATGATCGCTGGACTGGATCCGGGCCGCTTCGCCATCGACCACCGTGATAACTGAAAAACCTTTGCCGTTATCTCCCTGATACCGGCTGCCGGTCTCCATCTCGATCCGGTGGGTTTCAAAGTAGATGGACTCAAATTGGCCGACCAGCAGTTCCCGCCAGCCGTCACCTTCAACCAGCAATCTGGGGGGAAAGGCGATGTTCTCCATCACCCATGCGGCATCCCTTTCAAAGATTAACGCCTCTTCCGCCAGTTTGGTGTGCAGCGGGCGCGGTTTGCCGGTGATATCCAGGCGGGTATAGTCATAGATCTTATAGGTATAGGCGCTGAACGTGAGCGTCCCGAGTTCGAGCACCAGCTGGTTCCGGCCAGAGCCATGCACGGTCCCGGTCGGTAAAAAGATCTGCCGGCCCACGCTGGAGGGGATGGCGTGGATGTAGTCCTCATAAGGCAGAAGCGCGGCGTCTGTTTCCGATTGTTTGCACAATGCCAGAAATTCGCGCCCGTCACCTTTGAAACCGCAAAAAGTTTTGGCATCATGCCCGGTGAGCACCACGTAGTAGGCTTCGTTCTGCCCGGCAAAATCGCCGTAATACGCCTGGGCCATTTTGTCATTCGGATGGCACTGGATCGACATATTCCCGTTGCTGTGCCAGGTGTCATCATAATTGAACCGGATCGGGAAACTCCCGTCAAACTGGTCGTAAAGCTGCGGACCGATCAGGCTCTCGCCAACGGTATCCATGATCGTCAGGAACGGCAGGTCGATCAAATGCCCGCCGGTGTCGACCAGCAGGCTGGCCTCGGTGTGGATCAGTTCGAACGACCAGGCCACCTTATCGACCAGATCGTCCGGCACCCCGCGGTAGCGCTTGATGAACTGTCCGCCCCACACCCCCTCAACATAGACCGGCTTGGCCCGCAGCGGGCGCACTTTCAGCCCATCCATGACGGCCTGCAGATCGCTGCGGCTCAACATGGTGAACGAAAGCTCGGAGTCCAGAAAATAGTAATCGACCAGGCCGTTCTGGAACAGTTCTTTCCTCAGACGCACAGCCAGTTCGGTATCGATGAAGTAGGTCTGCCGGACCAGCGCGTCCAGATCGGCGTGGTTCAAATTCCCAACAGGCTGGTAGCGGCCGTCAAAGACGCGCAAGGCAGTATCCTTGGGGGTGACATCCATGTACAGGATGGCGCTGGCTTCGGTACGGAAGAAACCAGCTGCGCTGCCATGGCCGTACAGCACGGTCGTCTCCCCGCTGGCCAGACCCGAGAGGAACGCGTTGGCTGCATCCAGGTCAAGGATGGATAAAAAGTCCTGGTCATACAGCCTGCCGAAGATCAGTTCAGGGTCGGTCTCCCGGTCTTCGGGGAGATAGGCCGCCAGCAGCTGGGAGATCTCATCGGGCGTCCGATACAACCCGGCGACGTCCATTAAATGGAACCCTGCCCCGGCCTGCTGCAGAGCCTCGATCAGTTTGGAAAAATTTGCGGTGGGGAAGCCGTCCAGGAGGATCAGGCCGGCGGGCAATGTACCAATCAGCGCGGCAGCGCTCTCCTGCAAAGAGGTCTTGAGCTGTGGTAAATCCGCCACAGGGTTGATGGCGGACAGATCGTCGAAGGCAATCGGTTTATAAGCGAATCCCATGCGGCCTCCACTAAACAGTAATAATGTTATAACAATATAATAATATTAACTATAGTGGGTTGTCAAGTTTATTTCCATGCGGCCGCAGGTGGACAGAAGTCTAATGGCGGACACCCCCTATACTGCAAATATTCTCAAGGCGCGAGGGCACTTTGTCCCAATAACCTTGGGCAGTGCCCTGATCATCGCCCTCGTAAACAATCTGGTCAGCCCGCAGCTCTCGGAACCATGAGACGAACCATGCCCCCGCGTTCAAAGAGGGACTGCCGGAGACATGGTCATCTGAAGGCGAAATGCTCGTGAACTGCGGCTTTATTCCCTCCCCACCCGCTGCATGCTCCAGGCCCGGAACAGCACGATCCTGCCGCACACCCGGCAGCCGTGGTGCAGCGGCACGGTATCCGCCAGCCGGCGGTGGTATCCCAGCCGGTACGCTCTACCCTGCTCCTCCCCATCCCGCCGCAAGGTGATCACCCGCGCCTCCCCATCGACTGCCACCAGCGTGCCGCGGTAGCGCTGGCCGGCCAGCAGCCAGGCCAGCAAACCGGCCATTCCCAGCCCCAGCAGCGAGAAAGCTAACACCCGAGCGCGGGCCGATCCAGCGGCCCTGGGCGTGGGCTGCGCCACTGCCTGGTCCATCGGGACCGCCAACACGACTGCCGGCTCCTGGGGCGCATCCTGTGCCGGCACCGGCTTGGGCGCGACCAGTTCCAGCCAGAGCGTCTCGGGATGGCTGCCCCCGGAAAGCAAGCCGAGGCCGACGACCTGCAGCCCGCTGGCCAGACCGGCCGGCAGCCGGCTGAAAGCAGTCAGCTCGAAGCGCTGCCCGGCCACCACCAGGTGGTCGGCCGCCAGGGACTCGACCAGGCCCGCGATCGGGACCTCCTCTGCCGGCTTGAGCCACACGATCTGGGCCGGCTCCCCCTGCTGCCCGGCGAACTGCTCGGCCTCGCCGTAGGCCGGCTGGCCGGGCGCGACCCCGGGCTCGATCCGGGCATCAGCCGTGACCGTATAGGCTGTGCCGTCCACCACCACCTGCCCGGCATCGAAGGCCGACACCAGACCGGCGATCGGGAAGCGCTGCCGGGCCGGCACCGGCGGCAGGTCGGGCAGTTCGTGCACCACGATGATCCCCTTATCGATCGCCGCGCTGCCATACTGGTCAAAAGCCGTTACGACCACCCGGTACTCGCCCGGCGGCGCCCAGGCCTGGCCGTCCTCAATGGTGCCGTCCCAGCGGAGAGCCCATTGATCCGCCGGCCGCAGTAAAAGCGTCACCGAGCCGATCCGGGGATGCGAGACCACCGCCACCGCCCGCACCACCCCGCCGGCGTCGCCGGGCACATGCCGCGGAATAACCGTCTCACCCGCCCACCAGCGGTCCGGGATCTCCAGCCGGGCTGGCTGGCGGCTGACCCGCACGGACACCGTTTGCTCGGGAGAGAAATTGCCGGCCCGATCGAGCGCCCGCAGGCGCAGCGTCAGCGGACCGGCCGGCAGGTCGGTGATGGCCACCGGGAAGGACCAGGCCGCCTCACCGGGGGCGGCATCCACGGTCTGCGTGACCCACTCCCCCGCCCCGACCTGCAGCTGCAGCTGGTAGATGCCGGACAGGTCGTCAAAGGCCGTGCCGGACAGGACGAAGTCCGCCCGCACCACCGTCCCGTCCTGGTGCGAGCTGATCGCCGCGGACGGGAGGGTCAGGTCGATCCCGAAGGCCGCACTGGCCGCCGCCTGGCGGCCGACCACATCGGTAGCCGAGGCCTCGACCTGGTGCCAGCCCTCCGCCGCCAGCTCGAGCGGGTTGCCCGCGGGGACGCCGTTATGGGCCAGCGTCAGGGTGACCGGCCCGCCGGAGGCATCGGCAGCTTCGGCCTGCACCTGCACCGGGCTGCGGTACCAGGTTTGGTCAACCGCCGGCCCGCGCTCACCGGTAAGGGTCAGGCTGGCGGTTGGCGGAAACAGGTCGACCTGGACCGCATAGTCGGCTTCAGCCTGATTCCCGGCCAGGTCGGCCGCCCGGACGGTGACCGTATGCTGGCCCTCCAGCACTGTGATCTGCGGACCTGGCTGGAACGCCCCGCCGTCCAGGCTGATCTCGAGTAACGCCAGGCCGGAAAGGTCATCGCGGGTATCGCCAGCCTCCACCACGACCGGCTGGTCGTGCCAGCCGGATACGGCCGGCGCGGGGCTGATCGCCACCGCCAGCGCCGGCGGATCGGGATCGACCATGAGCGGGTTGGCGAACGAGACCGGCGCTTCCAGGCGCTGGTTGCCAGCCCCGTCGACCGCCTTGACCCGGATAGCGTGCACCCCGCTGCCCACCAGATACCCGCTGTCCGCCGGGTAATCGACCCCGTCGAGCACCAGGCCGGCAAAGGCGATCCCGCTGTGGGCGTCCGCGGCTGTGACCGTGATCGTCGGAGTGGTCCGATACCAGCCGTGCCCGCCGTCGGGAGCGGCCGGCTCGATCCGGTCGGTCAGCGTTTCGGGCGGGTCAGCGTCGGTCACGATCACGGCCTGCAGTTCGGTCTGGTTGCCGGCCCGGTCGAAGACCCGCATCCGGACCTCGTTCAGCCCGGGTGCCAGGGTATGGACCGCGCCGGGCACCCAGCCCCGGTTGTTGAGATCAACCTCAAAATACTCGACCCCGGAGTGGGCATCGCTGGCCGATAAGGCCAGGGTGAACAGGTCGGGCTGGTCGTAGCTCAGGCTTGGCGGTTCCTGGTCGACCAAAACGGTCAGCCCGGCCATTTCGGAGGTATCCCCGAGGGAGGAGTGCACCCAGGCCAGGTAGCTGGTGGTCCCGTTGGCCGCGATCGTCACGCTGGCCTCGGCGCTGCAGCCCGAGACCGGCAGGCTGCTGCCGAGGTTATCCTCGATCCGGGTCAGGGCATACCGGCCGCAGGCGTCGGCGCCCTCATTCGCCAGCAGCTGGACGACCGCTGCCGAGCGGCACCAGCCGGCGCTGCCCGGTTGGGCACAGGCCAGCGATGCACTGATCGTGGCTGGCTGGTAGCTGGTCTCGATCTCGCTGGTGGTGCAGGCGTGGTGGTGCACCCGCGAGCCGAGATAGGCGGCGTTGCAGATGCTGGCCGGGTTGTGGTCCGGATACTGGTCGTCCAGCCGGGTCACGCAGCTGGCGCTGCAGCCGTTGCACGTTAAGGTCGTCACCCAGCGGTATTGGCCACCGACCAGCTGGCACTCCCGCCCCCAGCCCTCGGACTCCTGCACGGTCTCGGTGACCGTCCGGTCCGGGCCGAGGTACTCGGCGATGGCGGGAGACACCCGCACCAGCAAGAAAGCTGTCACCAGCAGGATAACCGTCCACCAGATTGCCGTAAAACTGGATCGATGCCGCATCTCGCACGCCCTCCCGAACCGTTTTGGGAGGAACTATAGGCGCGAGCGGGATAAAAAAACATCCGTAACAATACGGATGTTGGCGGAGGGGTCGGTTGCTAGCTCCTGTCCGGCCTCAACGTCCTGATATCCTGATAATCATTTCGGACTAAGTTTCTGGAGAGCGAGATGAGCAACCGCGATCAGATACCGGTAAGATGCCGCGGCGTCATCACGATCCCGAAATCACTGCGGGATCAACATAAAATCGGTGAGTGAGAGATCCTCGACCTGATCACCTTCTCCAAGGATGTGTTGATCCTCAGCCGGCGGACGACGCCTATCGATCGCATTGCTGATCAACTGGTAAAAGTATGATTGGACGAAGGTGAGAGCCTAGAATCCATGCTGGCCGCATTGAAGGGAGTTCGTACCGATTTCGATTTATCACAAACCGCGCCCCACTAGTGAGGTGAGGCGGAACAGTCCAACAGGACAAGGTAGTTGTCTGCATTTTATCTACACTCCCCATTTGGGGAGCGACAGCCATCACAAACAAAATGTTAGCGGTGATCCTCCATTTCATCCACGCTCCCCGTGCGGGGAGCGACCAGACTCTATTAGACACATCATCCAATGCGACCGTATTTCAATCCACGCTCCCCGTGCGGGGAGCGACATGTTCAGCCGGTCGTTGTGCGGGAACCACACCCGATTTCAATCCACGCTCCCCGTGCGGGGAGCGACTGTTCATCGCTGATCCCCAGTTCGGGCTATCCAGATTTCAATCCACGCTCCCCGTGCGGGGAGCGACCGCTGGTTGCCAGCCCCGTCGACCGCCTTGACCTGATTTCAATCCACGCTCCCCGTGCGGGGAGCGACCGGTTCGACGGTGGCAGGTGCTGACCTGATTGTTATTTCAATCCACGCTCCCCGTGCGGGGAGCGACGCGGACGATCGTGTCCGCCGGATGAACGAAGAAATTTCAATCCGCGCTCCCCGTGCGGGGAGCGACTTGCATCCTCCGGGCTGGTTACGCTTTCCCACGAATTTCAATCCACGCTCCCCGTGCGGGGAGCGACACGGATGCCAGGCGGGATCCCTGTGTTGGCTGTTAATTTCAATCCACGCTCCCCGTGCGGGGAGCGACGACATTGCCGCTACTGGTGCGCAGGCTGGTACTATTTCAATCCACGCTCCCCGTGCGGGGAGCGACGGGGCTACTTCTGGCCCGCCTGCCTGGAGGATGTTATTTCAATCCACGCTCCCCGTGCGGGGAGCGACAGCGCTATCTTCCCGACAGCGGCACGGCAGTTGCATTTCAATCCACGCTCCCCGTGCGGGGAGCGACCGCCGCCGACATAGCTGGCGGAGAAGGCGTTGTATTTCAATCCACGCTCCCCGTGCGGGGAGCGACATCGGGGATTATGTGGGCGGCGTTTCCTTCGAGTATTTCAATCCACGCTCCCCGTGCGGGGAGCGACGCGCCCGGTCAACGACATCCCAATTCTTTCCAAAATTTCAATCCACGCTCCCCGTGCGGGGAGCGACATCCCCGTTGGGTGGTCAAGGGTGGTTGGGCGAAAATTTCAATCCACGCTCCCCGTGCGGGGAGCGACGATCAGGCGCAGGGGACATCTTTGGATAGTCAGGTATTTCAATCCACGCTCCCCGTGCGGGGAGCGACCTTCCGACCGTCCCGATTGGGCTAATGAAATGGTATTTCAATCCACGCTCCCCGTGCGGGGAGCGACGCGTTCGTTCTGCCCGTTCATCTTTTCCAGCAAGATTTCAATCCACGCTCCCCGTGCGGGGAGCGACCTGATAACTTTTGCGGATATGTGGGCTAATCGCCCGATTTCAATCCACGCTCCCCGTGCGGGGAGCGACTAGATGCACCAGACCCCGTTGTTGCAGACACCATATTTCAATCCACGCTCCCCGTGCGGGGAGCGACGGTAGGACGCTGTTTGACAACCGTGTTGGTGGAGATTTCAATCCACGCTCCCCGTGCGGGGAGCGACTCCTCAATCAATGCGGGCTTACTAACAGCAGACGTATTTCAATCCACGCTCCCCGTGCGGGGAGCGACGGTATGGAAGTTACAGTCAAGTATTACTATGATATTTCAATCCACGCTCCCCGTGCGGGGAGCGACGGTATTTTTCCGGGTGTCAACCTGTTCCAATGGCTATTTCAATCCACGCTCCCCGTGCGGGGAGCGACATGTGGGCGCTGGTGCAGGCTTACCTGAGGAAGACATTTCAATCCACGCTCCCCGTGCGGGGAGCGACGGGGTGTCACTCGCACCCCGGCAACTAGAGAGAGATTTCAATCCACGCTCCCCGTGCGGGGAGCGACGCGAGTTCTTCAACATTCCCGATACTGAGAGCATATTTCAATCCACGCTCCCCGTGCGGGGAGCGACTCGTCTTTCCAAATCACCTTGTTGCATCCATCCAATTTCAATCCACGCTCCCCGTGCGGGGAGCGACAAGGATGCTGTCAAGGGTTGCTTTGAGGAACGAATTTCAATCCACGCTCCCCGTGCGGGGAGCGACGTCTGCCAACGTCTGCACCTTGATGATCTCGGCATATTTCAATCCACGCTCCCCGTGCGGGGAGCGACTGCCGTATTCCTGTTGGCACGCCTCGCAGATTTTATTTCAATCCACGCTCCCCGTGCGGGGAGCGACTCTGCATTTCGCAAGTTATCAACGGCCACATCAATTTCAATCCACGCTCCCCGTGCGGGGAGCGACTGAGTGATATTGTCCGGGGCGGCTGATCCTAGTAATTTCAATCCACGCTCCCCGTGCGGGGAGCGACCCATGTCCCCATGTATGGCCACCACGCTGTCCGAATTTCAATCCACGCTCCCCGTGCGGGGAGCGACATGTCACCGCCGCCGTCTGTTATGACGCGGCAGTGGAGCTTATTTCAATCCACGCTCCCCGTGCGGGGAGCGACGGGCGCTGCCATTCAGCCCCTTGACTTTGCCGGGATTTCAATCCACGCTCCCCGTGCGGGGAGCGACACGGGGCAGAGCATCCCTTGTTTGATCTGCCGGTATTTCAATCCACGCTCCCCGTGCGGGGAGCGACTTTTCATTGCCCGCTTTTCCACACAGCCGGCCCTATTTCAATCCACGCTCCCCGTGCGGGGAGCGACCATCGCCTTGGCGACCGTCCGGTCGTTGTAGAGATTTCAATCCACGCTCCCCGTGCGGGGAGCGACTTGACCAGGTGCTGGACATCCTTCGTCTTGTCGAGATTTCAATCCACGCTCCCCGTGCGGGGAGCGACCAGGAAGTTCGGCCTGGTGGAGGTGTACAGCCAATTTCAATCCACGCTCCCCGTGCGGGGAGCGACACTTCCTGGGTGTCGGTGTTGTACAGTTCAACGGATTTCAATCCACGCTCCCCGTGCGGGGAGCGACCAATGACAATCGGAGAAATTTTTGCTATCTACGAATTTCAATCCACGCTCCCCGTGCGGGGAGCGACTAGGTACGTTTTATATTGTGTCAATGCTGCTAAAATTTCAATCCACGCTCCCCGTGCGGGGAGCGACTGGTTTGGGGGATCTGTACTCGGCCTTCGACAAGATTTCAATCCACGCTCCCCGTGCGGGGAGCGACACCGCCGGCTGTATGGGTATGTCGGCTCATACCAATTTCAATCCACGCTCCCCGTGCGGGGAGCGACGTCTCGATCATG
>JAGVCA010000042.1 GCA_020059485.1 Anaerolineales bacterium | reverse complement strand
GGGCGAGTGGCAAGCCCCGTGGTCGTGCCGCTGCGATGCACCTGGCATAAGGTCTACGAACCTGGATGCCCCTAGCTTCAGCTGGGGGAGGATGTCACGAATCTAACTGAAAATCCGGCAAATCATCCAGTTTTTGCCTAGTATCGAAGCGAATCATAGATAAGAACCGCTCAGGGTCAATCCTGAGCGGTTCTTGTACCCCCACTGCGACTCGAACGCAGGCCTCTGCCTCCGGAGGGCAGCGCTCTATCCACTGAGCTATGGGGGCGTATGTTTAGCAATTATACCAAAAGTTCGGAAGCCCGTCCAAATCCTTATCCGGCTGCCAGCTTGCCGACAGGGGCCATGTAGATGCTGAATTCTTCCTCTCCATCTACATTCAGTACGGCATCGGTCTTGATCCGATCGAAGGCACCGACCGCCACCGTGCCGGCTCCGATCGCGCCGCAGGCCAGATAAAGATTCTGGCACATGTGTCCGGCATCCACGGCAATTAATTTGGCGGCTGGCGGCCCGTAACGCCATTCGGTCCGATAGGGGATCGCAGTCCAGACGAAGGTCACAGCGCTTTTTTCAATGAACGGAAACGATTTGCCATTGACCTGGCTGGTCTGGCTCAATCCGCCCGCGCTGATCGCGGCTGGCAGATCCGGGTCCAGCCTCTCGACTACCAGTTGGTGGTCCAATGGTAAATAACGATACAGCCCGATTTCAAGCCCGGTCACAGTGTGGATACTCAAGTACGTTTCGAACGGATGCCGGTTGCCACCAGAGGGCACTGCCCGCTTGTAGTAGTTGATCCCGGCATCCCCGATCACCTGGGTGATCCCTTGTGTGGCCCACAACAGGAAGCTTAATTCTTCCAACGAGAGCGGGGTGTCTGCGAAATGCCGCTGGCTGCGACGATTCTTGACCAATGTGGTCAGAGGCACATCGCCGATTGTGAATTGATCTGGAGGGATAAGATCAATGCGGACTGCATTTGGTTCGGTGGATTTCTGCACATCCGGCCGCGGCAATCTGTTTTGCTGGTCCGTTCTGAACTCATCGAAGCGGGTCCACCAGTCAGACTTCAAAAATGCTCTGTTGTCTTCCATCTAGTTATTTTCTTTCTAGGCCGCGGCTTTGGCTGCCAGCGTCCCGATCTCTTCCCGCAGCGCGGTGACCATCGCCATCGTATTACCGGAGTTCTCACCGAGTCGGGCGATCTGCTGCTTCTTGAAGGCCAGGTCCGCCAGGCGGGCGTAGAAGCGCTGGGTGTTCCGATAATGGCCAGAACCCAGGCTGCCGATCTGCGTCAGCCCGCGCTGGAAAGCCGAGCACGCCGTCCGGTACTGTGCTTCCGAGATCAGGCCCGACGCCATTTCCGCTTGCAGGTGGTGCCGGATCCAGTCCCGTTCCCGCCGGAGTGCCCACAGCATCACCCCGAAGATCACCAGCCAGCCCAGCCAATCAACGGCAAACAGGAGCAAGATGCCGCCTACCCCCTGGGCAAATACTGCCAACGTATTGTGGAAGAAATGCACGAACACCGCCATCCCGAATCCAGCCAGCGGCGCGATCACGCGCATGGCTGCGCTGCGATGGTTGCGGGCAATCGCCAACCCGATACCGAAGAAAGCAGTATAGGTGGCATGTCCCCAAGCGCCCAATATCACCCGCAGAAACCAGATAATCCACAACCCTTCCCAGCCGCCCTCGGCGTATCCGAACTGCACCATGTACAGCACGTTCTCGGCGGCTGCGAATCCCAGCGCGGTGATGGCGGCGTACACGATCCCATCCAGAACTGTGTCGAACTCCTTGCGGAACACCAGGAAAACCAGCAGGACAGCGAAGCTTTTCAGGGCTTCCTCCACCAGTGGGGCGGAGATCGAGCCGGTGGCGATGTTGGTCAGCGCTTCATCAGCCGTGAAGGTGTATACCGCGATCCCAAATAGCGTGTTCAGGATGAAGGCACCGCCGGCCGCCACTACTGCCCCCCAAATGAAAGCGCCGCCCAGCAAATGCAGCGGTTCTTTCTCATAACGGTCCATCCAGTAGGTCATCCAAGCATAGAACAATGCCGGGATAAATGCCAGAAATAAGGCAGCCAAAACAGCCATTTCCACCTCCGAACTATATTTGATCTAGACTAGCACAATTTTGGAGAACCTACAAGACTACGCGTTGACGATCTCCTCGAACAGCAAGCGGGTGCGGTGGATCTTCGGTGAAAGTGGGTCGATCCCCAGTTCCTCCAGCAGTTCGTCTGGGCGGCCGGTGGCGTTCGGTTCCGCCCGCAGCAGCAGTCGCAAGCGGTCGGGTTCGTCACCCTCGCCCGGCAGCGCCTGGGCTTCGTAGATCAGTTCCCGCAGGTCGTAAGTTTTCTTTTTCCCCTTGCGCACCCGCACCCGGGGCAGTTCAGCTACCGCCATCATCTCACCAACCTTCTCCGCCAGCCCAGGCAGCCGCTCCCGAAAGGTGATCACGAATTCTGCCGCGGTCAGTGCATTTTGCAGTTTGGACGCTTCGTACGGGGCAGTGGTCAGTTTTTTTAATGCGATCCCAGGTGGGGCTGCCGCGTGGAAGGCTTTGGCCACCTCGTCCACCGGGAGTTCTTCTTTCAGCCAGAATTCCCCCACTTCAGCCTCGCTGGTGTAACCCAATGGCAGGGCCGAGGCCAGGCTCAGTTTGGGACGCGGCGTAAACCCTTCGCTGTAAACCAGCGGCAGATTGGCCCGACGCATGGTCCGCTCCAGGGTGGTGTGCACGTCCAGGTGCCCGGTGAAACGCATCGCCCCGGTCTTGGCAAAGGTGATCTGGTATCGCATCGGTCAGTCTCCGCTCCCGACCTTGTCTACCGGGATCACCTCGATGTCAGCTTTCTTCCCTGGTTTTGGTTTCAATTCCGGGCACATCCAGGCTTTTCCAGGGATCTCACGGCGCATGTCGGTGAAGGTCGGCAGGATGCCGCAGGCAAAGCAGCGTTTTCGGCAGTCGATCCGGGTCTCGCCGCGTTTGCTCATCAGATAGTCTTCGGTCAGGAACTTGCGCCGAACCGTCGAGCTGATATGTTCCCAAGGGAAAGGTTCGTCGATCATGCGCTCGCGGTGCGAATAGTCGTCCGGGTCCAGGCCAACGGCTGAAAAGGCTTGCAGCCAGCGGTCCCAATTGAAGTGCTCGTGCCAGGCGTCGAACTTGGCGCCCGACCGCCAGGCTTGATAGACTGCCTCGGCCACCCGCCGGTCGCCGCGGGAGAGCACCGCCTCCAGCATGGTTTCGTCGGGGTTGTTCCAATTAAGTTTCAGTCCTGGCCCGCGCAGTTCGCGCCGCAGCAGGTCCTGCTTGGCTCTGATCTGTTCGACCGTGTCTGTCGGCGACCACTGGAAGGGGGTATGCGGTTTAGGAACAAATGTGCTTACCCCGGCGGTCACTTTGGCTTTACGCCCGATCACCTGGGTTCCTTCCTTCAACACCATCTTGCAGAGTTCAGCGATCGCCAGCACATCCTCCAGGGTTTCCTCAGGGTGGCCGATCATGAAATACAGTTTTATATTTGTCCAGCCGCGTGAGTAGATCTCCCGGGCGGTCTCCAGCAGTTGTTCGGTGCTGACCGGTTTGTTGATGATCTGGCGCATCCGCTCGGTGGCGGCTTCCGGTGCGAGGGTGAATCCGCTCCGCCGGGTATCTTTCAGCGCGTCCATCAGTTCTACCGAGAAGGATTCGATCCGCAGCGAGGGCAGAGAGATCGACAATGCCCGCTCGCTGAAGCGCTCCCCCACCTCCGTGACCAATTCCAGCACCTGAGAGTAGTCCGAGGAGGACAGCGAAAGCAGCCCGACCTCTTCAAAACCGGTCTTGTCCATTGCATCTGAAATCGCCTGGATGATCTCATCGACCTGGCGTTCCCGGACCGGGCGGGTGATCATCCCGGCCTGGCAGAAGCGGCAGCCGCGCGTGCAGCCGCGCATGATCTCGATCGGGATGCGGTTGTGCACTGTGTCAATATACGGCACGATCAGATTGGTGGTCGGGGGCGGTAGTTTGCCGACGATCCGTTTGATCACCGGCAGGGTGGCATCTTCGTGTAGCGCTTCGATATACGAGAACAGCCCGTTCTCATCATAGTAGTCCTGATACAGCAAGGGCACATATACGCCCCATAATTTTGCCAGCCGTTCCAGCAGTTTCCGGCGCGGTTCGCCGCTTTCCTGCCAGGCCTGGTAGGCGGCAATGATCTCCATCAGCACTTCTTCACCTTCGCCGACCACGACAGCATCCAGAAAGGCGTGCATTGGCTCCGGGTTCATCATGGCATGGCCGCCGCCGATCACCAACGGGTGATCCGGTCCGCGCTCGGCGCTGAACAGCGGAATCCCGCTCAGGTCCAGCAGGTTGAGGGTGTTGGTGTACAGGGTTTCATAAGGGATTGAGATCCCGAGGATGTTAAATTCTCGGATGGGGCGCTTGCTCTCGAGGGAGTATAACGGCAGTCCCTCCTGCCGCATCTCAGCCTCCATGTCACTCCATGGGACGAAAGCCCGCTCGGCCAGCATGTTCGGCTGTTGGTTGATATTGTCATAGAAGATTGCCAGTCCATAATTGGACATGCCGATATCATATATATCCGGAAAGGCCAGCGCGACCTTGGTTTGGGTCTGATCCCAATCCTTGACCACCTGGTTCAGTTCACCGCCGGTGTACCGGCCAGGCCGCTGTACCCGTGGCAGGATGTAATCCAGTTGTTTTTCTATTTGTTGGGGGGAAAAATCCATTGTGTGCACCTCTGCAAATCTGGTTTGCCAGGTAGGGGAGTAGAACCCCTGAGTCTGAGATTCGGATTATATCAGAAATATTCCTGACCTGGTCAGATTTGAAACAACAAGGGATTCAGGCATGGCTGCCACCTGCTGAGGTTCGTGATCTGCAGGAGCTTTGCGGCCTCCCTCGAACAGCGTTATTCATAATCATTATTGGCGGCGGAAACCACCTGCTTTAGCGGGTGGAGGAAGACGCCCCGCCTTCTTTTTGTAGTAAAATAGAACAAATGGTCTTGGTGCTCTGGCTTGCATCCTGTGAGGGATGACACTGTAGATATGCTTTGACAGGAGTACGTAACCTGTCAATACAGAACGTAAGTGGAACCAGTAGTAAGGCAGCTTCCGGCCTGGAAACCGGATGAGTAATCATTCTACTCAAGTCAACCTGCTCAATGGCCCGAGGGTGTACCAAGACCCAACCCTTACCACGGGCTAATGTAGCGGAGAAGAGAAAACAGTTTTGTAAGTAATGTACTCTACACTCTCCAGTTACAAGCCACACGTTTTAGCGGGTGGTAGTTGACGGCGCACTTCGTACTCTCAGAAATTAAAATACAAAGCAACGCTTAGCGCTGCTTTGTTACGAGGCGGATGTAATTGAATGCCGTCAGGCGCTCGTTTTCGCTTAGGCCGAAGTCCTCTTGCTGGTCTGCACAGCCTGAATCCCGGCGGCCAATTTCTGAATAAAGAGGCTGGAGAAGCCCTCCTTCTTCTCGTTATCTTTGCTGTTTTTGGTCTCAGTATTGTTTTTTGACACGGAATAATCCTCCCGCAAGGTAATTTGATCCCATTATAGAATGGAACCCAGCTTGATTTCCTGACGATTTGGAAAGCTATCAAACCTGTTAGGATGCGGGAATTTCAGGGCAGATCTCGTGGTAGTTCGGGAGGCTCTTCCGGCCTGGGGCGTACCAGCCCAAGTTCCTGTGCTTTCATGATCGCCGATGCCCGGCTGCTAACCCCCAGTTTGGTATAGATGATCGATAAGTGGTTGCGGATGGTTGATGGGGCGACCACCAGCAAGTCGGCCAGTTCTTTGTTGGTCAAGTCAGGGTCCTGCAGGATCATCGTCAGGATCTCGTTTTGGCGCCATGTCAGGGTGGGGATCTCGGCGGGATCGGCCAGCACTGCCTGCACCTGCGGAGAGAAATACCGCCTGCCAGTGGTCAGGATATCGATCACGATCTGGTCGAGACGCTGAAAGGAACCCCGATCTTCTTTCAGGATATATCCGTGTACACCCGTTGCATTGATTGCTTTGAGCAGCGCAGGCCGATTGTGCATGGAGAATACCAGGATCTTGAGATGCGGAAATCTGGACAATAAACTTGGCAGCTCATCAAAGATCGGGTATAGTTCCGGGTCTTCCGGATTCTTTGGGACGCTGATATCCAGGATCAATAAATCCGGGGCGCCTGCCTGTAACCAGGTTTCCAATGAATCAAAATAATGTTCGAGCCAGACAACCTCTAGATCAGGGTTGGCGCTCAGTTGTGCTTTGATGCCCGCGGCTGTGGCAGGATGATCTTCAAGAATGCCGACTCGATATCTATTCATGGCTACCCCCTCGGTTTCGTTGGTTCTCCCATAACTTCATTTTAATCGAAAAATAGGCACATGCCTATAGTCAGCCCCGGTCTGAAACTGTAGAATGATTAAGCACTTATCTGAACACATCATTCTTGCCGAATGTGACGGGGAACACATTCGGCAGGTTTTTTGTTAAATAGGTTCAATTTCCTTGTGACAGTTGCATATTGCGGCAATATTCATTATAATGTGGCTGCACTCTCTGGCCTGCCCCCCTCAGGTCAGGGGGTGCATTCTTTTTTCGTAAGGATTCCCAATCTGCCGGCATCTGTGATTTTGACAACAATTGGACAGACGTAGTCCATTCGTCAAACCTGACAACACATCACTAAGAGGAGCAACTCATTATGGAAATGATCATCGATTTTCCCGGCGGCGCAAAGGTGGACGCCCACACCGGTAGTTTTACTATCCAGACGGACCAGTCACCCCACGGGGGAGGTGAGGGTACGGCACCCGAGCCGTTCACCCTCTTCCTGGCGTCGATCGGCACCTGTGCCGGGATTTATGTGCTTTCTTTCTGTAAGCAGCGCGGCATCCCCACAGATGGTATCCGCCTGGTACAGCGTATGAGCCCCGGGATGACACCAGGCTTGATCGGCAAGATCGAGCTTGAGATCCAGGTCCCGCCTGATTTTCCAGAAAAGTATCACGATGCCCTGATCAATTCGGCCAGCAAATGTGCTGTCAAGCGGCATCTGGAAACCCCACCGGAATTTGAGATCCATACTGCCGTGATGGCAGCCTGAGGATAAAAAAAGTGAGGCGCAAGCCTCACTTTTGATTCATACAAACTTGTAGATCACGGACCGGTGACTGATGGGAACCCGTTTGCCATCCACTGGTTGAACCCGCCTGCCACACTGGTGACGGCCTCAAAACCGGCCTGCAGCAGGATGTCTCGGGCGGCTGCGCTGCGGTTTCCCGACCGGCAGATCACCACGATCTCCTCGCCGCGCGGGACCTCTGCCAGGCGGGATTCCAGTTCATCCAGCGGGATCAGCGTTGCGCCCGGGATATGGCCGGCTTCCCATTCTTCCGGGGTGCGTACATCCAGGATAAAGGCATCTGATCCGCGTAACTCATACGCCTCCTCGACCGAGACTTCCCTGGGCAGGGCGCTGACAGGGGCAGGGTCCTGTACCAGGAGAACGCCTGCAACTGCGCCCAGCAGGACCACAGCGGCCACAGCAGCCACGATCACCTGTTGGTTTTTCATCTTTCTCTTTGATCTAGCCATAGGTAACACCTCTCACTTTCAGGTTATTCTCCAGACGCTCTGTCATCTGCTATCTTTACACCGATCCCGGCAGGACAACCTGGGAAAAAGCGCGTCCACAACTTGTGTAACAACTGCAATCCCCACCAAAAGGCCACGGCTGCCATCCCGTGCGCCAGCACTGCGAACACCGGCGGCGTCTCGAGGGTGTAGTACGTCCAGCACTGCCGGGTGGTGCCCCATAATTCCAGGAAGTACCCCAGCCCGGCCCCGGCAGCGAAGGTCAGCACGGCACCCCGCTGACGGTCTCTCAGGGCGACAGTTAGCAGCCCGACCATGATCAGCGCCAGTACAGTCAGGGATTTGATCCGCGTCGGCCAGGTGAAGGCCCACATCAGGATGTAGAAAGCTGGCAGCCCGATCCAGTATGCCCGAGAGAACCATTTCTCCGGGACCTGCCGGCTGGCCACCCGCAGTAGCCGGTAGAGCCGGTCGATCGACAGGCTGGCGATCGGCCAGGCCGGGATGATCCATAGCGGCGGCCGTTCGTTGGTGTAGTATGTCCACAATTCGGTCTGAGTCCCCCAGCCTTCGATCGCCAGCCCGCCTACCAGTCCGATCGCCAGAATCGGTAGGTCATGCCGCAGGTTGGCGCCGGTCATGATCATTAGTGACATGAACAGGAAGTTGCCGATCAGCAGCCAGTCGATCTGACGCCAGAGCGGGATGTCCGGCCGGAAATACGATAAGTATTCTTCCACCAGGGGCCACCAGACATACCCAATCAGGAACAGGAGTAGAAAAAACCCGCTCAACAGGTAGTAGCTGGCATTGGTCCAACGCATCCGGGCGCTAAGTTCGGTGATCGTGCTGGATTCTTTCGGTTTTGTTCTGTCGATACTGGCCATGGCTCAGGGCGCTCGCGGGTTTTCTGCCCGGTAGATCCAGTAGAGCGGTTTGTCATACTGGTCAAACTCGACGTGGAGTTCGCCATCCGGATAATCCAGTTTTACTTCTTGGTAGATGTCGAACACCTCCGGCAGGAATACAAACGCGACTTGCCGGGAGGTGATCTCGGGGTTATTCTCAGAACCCCACGGCTCGTGGAAGTCTAACCCTTCCACCTCCGGAGCGAGATAGGCGGTCGAGTTGATCGAATAGTAGCCCATCCGGGTCCCGCCGAAGAATGCCACCTGCAGCCCATCCTCGCCTTGCAGGGTCTCGGCCAGGCGCTGGGCGACCATTGTGTTTGCTCCGCCAAGGGTGGTGGTGGGAGAATACTCATTAAGGTAAAAGTCCGTATCCCGGAACCCGAGAAAACCAAGCAGGATCAGGCTGGCAGCAAGGATGAATCGTTTCGCCCCAGGCCAGGCTTTACCGATCAAGCTTCCCACCTGTGCCAGGCCGTACCCGACCACCAGGGCACAGACCGGCGCTGCGGCCACATATCGCTGTGAGGCTGAGACCGGGACGCTCATCCCCCCCATGACCACAAAGAGCGCCAGCCAGCCGAGCAGCATCCAGGTTGCCAGATCTTTCAGCCGGAAGATCAGCAGCACCAGCCCGGCCAGGAACAGCACGGCCGAAGCCGGTCTCAGGATCGGCACCCCGGCAGGATACCACACCTGAGATTCGATGCTGACAAATGTCCGGGCGCTGGTCCACATCTGGCGCGCCATGATCCGCCAGACTGGCAGGCCGGTCAGCTCGGTCTCGATCTTCAGCCAATCTCCAAGCATCTCGACACGATTGAACGGTGCCAGGAAGTGATAGTACTCTCCCTGCTGCAAGTAGAACCAGGCTTGCGGCAGGGCCACCGCTAAAATCACAAGTGCCATCAGCGCAATGCTCATCCTGTTGCCGCGGATCTGTTTGCGGTCGAGGAGGGTTGCCAGCGCTATCCACGCCAGCGCGATCACCACCAGGAACCGGCTGCTGACATAGAAATACTGTGCCAGCCCGATACTGAGGCCGGCTCCCAGGAAGGCCACCCGCCGCTGTTGCCGCCAACCGATCACCAGCAATCCTAACCCGGCGATAAAAAAGAAGGCATCCCAGATATTGTTGAGGCCAATGCGGCTGAAATGGTTGTGGAAGTGCCAGCCGAGCAGGAACAGTCCGGCAAATACGCCTGCACGCTCCGAATACCATTTCCGCCCGACCAGATAGACGGCCGAAACGGTAAGGGCTCCAATCAGGGTGGAGGTCAGCCGCAAGGCGAAAGTCGTCTGCCCGAGTGCCCAGATCGGCAAAGCCTGCAGGGCGTAGTACAGCGCTGGGAACGAGAACCAGCCGACACCGAAGGGGTTGTTGGTTTCTCCCTCGATGAAGCGTACGGCGCTCAATCCGGCTGAGGCTTCATCGCCGTTCAGCAGCGGGGGGGCACTCTCGAGTCCGATCACTCGTATGATCAGGCTGCCGCCAAACAGCACCAGGGCGATCAGGATCGTGTTCCGGTGAGGGAGTATTATTTGCTCCCCTGGCTGCCAGCTGCCAAAGATAAGCAATGCGATCCCGCCGGCCCAGCCCAGCAGCATGATCCAGAAATGCGTGACCACCCCATAGCTTTCACCTGAAGCGATTGCCCCGAGCAAAACACCCAATACGCCCAGGACCAGGGCTGTGCCCTGGATCGGCGTCAGGCCTGTGCCCGGGCCGAGACGCTTGAGCCAGGTGGGCAGCTTGATCCGATTTCCCCACTGCAGGCTGGCTGCTCCGGAGATAAAGCCCAGCATTGCGGCTGCGATCAGTAAATTTGGAGCCAGCCGTTTTTCGTCCGGCAGGGTCAGGAATACCTGCAAGCCGGCGGCTGCAATCACCAATCCACCCAGCGCTGCAAGCGGCGCTGCCCTGGCATAAAATAATTTTGTCATCTTGGTTGAAGGGTTGGTCCTAACGCAGTCCGGTTTCCAGCCGGGAGATCACCAGCCTCTGGATCTCGCTGGTGCCTTCATAGATCTCGGTGATCTTGGCATCGCGGAAATACCGTTCGATCGGGAGTTCCTTGCTGTAGCCCATCCCACCGTGGATCTGGACGGCTTGGTGGGTGACCGCCATGCACATCTCAGAGGCGAACAACTTGGCCATCGAGGCTTCCAGGGTGTACCGCTCGCCGGTCTTTTTGGCGCGCGTTTTGGTCAGCGCGGCTCGGTGGATCAACCCCCGGGCTGCTTCGATGTTGGTCTTCATGTCCGCTAATTTAAAGCTGATCCCCTGGAACTGGCCGATCTTTTGACCGAAGGCCTCCCGCTCGCGGGCATATCCCAAACTGGCTTCGTAGGCCGCCTCGGCGATCCCCAGCGCCTGGGTGGCGATCCCGATCCGCCCGGCATCCAGAACGGCCATGGCGATCTTAAAGCCTTCACCTTCTTCTCCCAGGCGGTTGCTGGCCGGGATGCGGCAGTCTTCAAAGGTTAGTTCGCTGGTGGCCGAGGCGCGGATGCCCAGTTTTGGTTCCTTCTTGCCGCGCACAAATCCTGGCGTACTGGCATCCACCAGAAAGGCGGTCACACCGCGGGCGCCAAGTTCCGGCTGGGTCATCATGAAGACCACCACCAGATCGGTCACCGGTCCGCTTGTCACCCAGGACTTGCGGCCATTCAGCACGTAATGATCGCCATCCCGCACTGCCCGGCTGCGCATCGTGCCAGCGTCCGAACCGGACATCGGTTCGGTCAACGAATAAGCCCCGATCTTTTCTCCGGAGGCTACCGGCACCAGGAATTCCTGTTTCTGTTCTTCGGTCCCATATTTCAGGATTCCGTAGCAGTAAAGCGAGTTATTGACCGACATGATAGCGCCGTGTGAAGCATCCGCCTTACAGATCTCCTCCAAGGCCAGGACATAGGCCATGGTATCCATCCCGGCTCCGCCGTATTCCTCTGGTACTTCAATCCCCATAAAGCCCATTGCGCCCATTTTTTTGATCGTCTCGATTGGGAAATCACCGCTGTGGTCGAAAGCCTCAGCAATCGGGGCGATCTCTTTCTGGGCGAAGTCCTGGGCGGCCTGACGGATCATGTGGTGTTCGTCGGTCAGGTATTCGAATACTCTGTGATCAACTAGGGACATTACAGCACCTCCATCACGTGTTTAGGATCGTTTGGATAACTCAGGTCAATTTTACCTTTGAACCTGGTATTTTGTTTTACTTCGTTGCTGTTCGGCTGTTATGTGTCTGTTTTGCAGCAGTACTGGGATTAGGGGAACAGGCTGAAACTGGGCCGGATGGCATTCAGTTTTTCCACGTCCTCGCTCAGCAGCCAGTAAACCCTGGTCCCGTCCTGCTGGATGCAGCTTTTCTGGTTGAGGAAGAACCAGCATGAACCGCCGCCAGGTGAGTCGACCAGCGCTCGACCAAATCGGCGGTCCAAAGAGGGCTGAAGTGATTGATAGAATTTCGAGGCTTGGTCTGGGGAGTCCCATTCCCAATACACACTCAGGAAGATATTGCCGCTCTCGGTTTCCTGATACAGTTGGAAGCGATCCGAGTGCCATCCGGTGGCAGCCTGGCTGGCCTCATCCTCCGGCCGGCGGGCGCTTTCGTATGCGCTGTGCGCCAGCAGCAGGTAGCTATCCCATTCACCCAGTGCATCCTCACGCACCAGCGTCCAGCCCTCGCCCAGTACGGCAGCATAATCCGGCGGGTCGATGGCTCCGGCTCCTTCCCGCTGCAGGTATTTTCCGGGGTGCAGGATCTGTTCGGTGGTTGTTGGCAGTACGCTGAAGGCCCGGTTGACGGCGGTCCAGCCGCCGCTTTCGTACAGATAGCTGACAAATTCAAATCCCTGCAGGTACGGGAACATCCCATTGGCGGCGAAGTAGGGCGGGGGCGGGGCAGTCTGGAATAAAGTGGACGGCGGCTGGTAGCTGAGCAATTCCTGCAGCCCGAATTCTGGCGGGTATTGCTCGAACCATAAATTTTCAACCAGGGTTGCATCGCCTTCCACCAGGGCGCGGGCGGCCAAACAAGCCTGAGCCGGGATGGTACAGGTCGGGTAGAACCCGAGATCCATCAGGTCGTAGTTGGCGTCCTGGATGGCATGGGCGAATTCATGCGCATAGATATATTGTTCGATCGCCCCGAATCCATCAAAATAACTACCAACTACATAGATCTTTTCTTCTTCTGGCCGGTAAAAACCACCCAGGGCGTCTCCCCGTGAGTTCAGGAGCGCATCAATCAGGCTGTAATCGGTATTGATGAACCCAAGGGCTCTCAAAACCAACTCCTCCTCCTCCAGCAAGGCCAGAGTGGCTTCATCCAGGAAGGAGTCTTCCATTACCAGGCGAAGCCGGAGCCTTGGGATCAGATCCCGGTCCACTTCTGGTGGGCCTTCCAGGCTGCGCAAGGATTCCACCTGGTCTTCGATCTGCTCCATCTGGATGATGATCTCATCAGGCAGGGGCAGGGGGGTGGGGGAAGGGGTGGCGGTTTCGCCGGGCCGTAGGGTTGGCCGCGGCGTGTAGGTCGGGATGAGGGTGTTTTCCGGGGTCCAGGTGGGAACGGCGGTGGGCTGCTGGGGCGGGGTATTTGTGACCGTAGGCGTCACGTTCCAATCCGGCGTCAGCAGATAGGTAATCGGCGCGCCTTCGGTAATCAGTTGAGATACCGGGGCTGCCATCGTCTTGACCGGGGCCAGCAGGTTATCGGCGTAGGGTTTCAAACGCTGTGCGTAAGGGCGAAGATCGTCTCTGAAGATATATCCGGCTGCAGCCAGACCGGCCAGGATCAGGACGAGCACCAATCGGGTGATCCGTTTGCGCCGGATTTTCTTCTCCGTTGGGGTCGGGGTCTTCTTCCTGGGTTTATTCCCTTCTTCTTCATCGGCCATTCCCCGCAGCCATTCAGGGTCTTCAGGTTCCTGATCACCAATCTCGGCATCCTCTTTTTCAAAGAAAGCCGCTACCCGGTCGAGATCGGAGTCGAACGTGCCTTCGTCATCGTCCGAGGACTCTTCCTCCAGCGGCGGTTCGATCTGTGGCGGCTGTCGAGGATCATCCTGACTGGTGGAGGGATCTTCCCACGATGCTGGTTCCGAACTCCAGGGCACTATCGGACTCTCGGCAGGTTCGTCAGCTGGTTGTTCCGGTTCCTCCGGAAAAGTTGGGGCATCCCAGGGATTGGTACGCGCCCAATCAGGGATCTCATCTTCGGTGTTTCGGTAAATCTCCTCCTGGGAGGTGCCTGGAGATTCGTGATGCTCCGGCGTAAAGCCCGATCCGGACATCCAGTCCGGCAAGTCAAAGTCAGGCGTTTGCCCCTGTGCTGGCTCTCCGTTCTCGGGTTCGACCTCGAGTGGTTCACTTTCGGCAGCCGGCTCGCCCCCGGTCTGATCCTCATGCGACCATTCATCACCCGTAGTTTCTTCAGCCAGTGGGCTGTCTTCACTTTCTGTTTTTGGCTCTTCCGCCACGGGCGGTGATGAGAAAACTTCGTCGGGTTCTGGCATGGGTTCAGGTTCACGCGGTAATATCTCCGCCTGCTGTCGGGGCGCGGGGGGTTCTATCCGGGTCAGACGCTCGATCTGCTGGCGGGCTTTTTCATGGCTGGGGTCAATCTGGAGCGCCTGGCGAAAGGCTTTTAATTTTTGGTCCTCATCATCCAGGGCCAAGCCCAGCAGGTACCAGGCTTGCACCAGGTTCGGCTGACTTTTCAATAAGCCGGCAAGCGCTTTGGCCGCCGACTGCCGGTCTCCGGATTTGATCTGCTCAATGACACTTACAAGGATCGCTTTTGTTTGGGCATCCATAATTGTTCGCGGTCTCCCCCAATATTATAGGCGATAATTGTCTGACACAAAAGCGGCTACCGTATCAGGATTGATAGAATCGAACTGCCCTGACCAGCGGTCAGGGCAGAACAAAGGGAGGAGTAAAATTATGTCGTGAAACTGAGTGTATTCTATCAAGGGAAGATTAAACCTACATAAGCCAGACCTGATAGTCAGATTAGAAAACTTTGCTGACGGCTGAACTGCCGGATTGGCAGTTGATCATTCTGTTTCGATCTCGATCGGACCCTGGCGCAAGACCACAGGTTTCTTGCCGGTCAAATCAACGACGGTGGAGGGCATCCCGCCAGGCGTCCGGCCGCCATCCAGTACCAGATCGACGCGCCCATCCAGTTGGGCGAGCGCTTCTTCTGCTGTAGTGGTATTCGGCTCTCCCGAAAGATTGGCGGAGGTGACCGCCAGCGGTCCGGCTGCCAGCAGCAAAGCCAATGCCACCGGATGGTCCGGGATCCGCACGCCCAGCGTAGGCTGCGGCGCAAGCACGGCGGGCATCTCAGGATGGCGCGGGACGATCAGGGTCAGCGCGCCAGGCCAGTATTTTCCGGCTAGGGCTAAAGCCTGATCGCTCAGCCCGGTGGTCACCAGGGCCAGCTGTTCCACACTACCGATCAGGACTGCGATCGCCCGTTCCTGCTCGCGAACTTTAACCTCGAATAATTTTCGGATCGCTGGTTCAGAATACGCGGAGACGGCCAACCCGTACACAGTATCTGTCGGGAAGACCACCGTGCCCAGGTCTGCCAAAACCGCCAGTGCACACGGGATCGCCTCTTCAGAGGCTGCCGATAAAACTTTGGTTTTGATCATCAGGTTTGGATACTCAACAAGCGTGGGTGCCCGGCCAGGTCAGGTTTGACCTCGATTCGGGCCTGGGGGAAAAATTGCTGTGCCAGTTTTCTGGCGCTGATGCCGTGCCCGGATTCGATCTCCAACAGCACCAGTCCACCGGGAATCAGCCGGTCGGCTGCCTGGGTTAGGAGTGTGCCGATCAGGGTCAGTCCGTCCGGGCCGCCATCCAAGGCCAGAGTGGGTTCCCGCAGATAGACATCCAACTGGCGCAGCGTCTCACTGGGAATATAAGGCAGGTTGGCACACAACAGATCAAACTCGCCATCCACTTCGGTCAGCAGGTCGCTTTGAACAAATTCAATCCGGTCCTGGACCTCATGCCGGCGCGCGTTTGATCTGGCGACTTGCAGGGCGTCCTGTGAGATGTCGGCCGCAGTCAGTTTCAGGTCCGGGAGGGATTTGGCCAAACTGACGGCAATACAGCCTGAGCCTGTTCCGATCTCTGCCACAGAACGGCGTCCAGGGTTGCCAGATAGCCATTCGAGGGCGGTATCAACCAGCTGTTCGGTCTCCGGCCGCGGGATCAGTACCTGGGGAGTCAGGTTAAATTTCAGCCCGTAAAACTCCCATTCTCCGATCACATAGGGCAGCGGCACGCAGGCGGTCAGCTGCGCCAGGCACTCCGCATACTGCAGGGTCTCCTCGGCGTCCATTTCATATTCGGGATGCGCCAGCAGCCAGCTACGCGGCCGCTGGAGGATAAATGCCAGCAAAACCTGGCTGTCCAGGGATGGCGTCTCGCTAATTCCATCCAGGCAGCAGCGGGCTTTCTCGAGTGCGGATGCCAGGGTGCGTGGTTTGATCGGGGAGTATGTCCGGTATTCCATAGAAGATCAGCTAGTTGTATTCAGGCCGGCTTCGGATAGCTTCTCGGCCTCATAGTGGGTAGCTAATTCGTCCAGGATGTCGTCGAGATCACCGTCCAGCATACCGGCCAGATTATGGGAGGTGAAACCAACCCGGTGGTCGGTGATGCGGGATTGCGGGAAGTTGTATGTCCGGATCTTTTCGGAACGGTCACCGGAGCCGACCTGGGAGCGGCGCTCCTCGGCAACCTCATCATGTTGTCGTTGAGCCTCGAGCTCAAACAGCCGGGCTCGCAGAATGCTCATAGCCCGCATTTTGTTCTGCAATTGGGAGCGTTCGTCCTGGCAGGCGACCACCATCCCGGTCGGGAGGTGGCGGATGCGTACGGCGGTGGAGTTCTTCTGCACGCTCTGACCGCCAGCCCCGGCGGATTTGAAGACTTCGATTTCGATGTCCCGGTCCGGGATGTCGATCTCGACATCGTCCACCTCTGCCAGCATGGCGACGGTGGCGGTCGAGGTATGGATCCGGCCTTGCGATTCCGTCGCCGGGACGCGCTGTACCCGGTGCACCCCGGTCTCATGCTTCAGACGGGAAAATGCGCCTTTGCCTTTTATCGTGAATGTGACTTCCTTAAAGCCACCCACGCCCGTATCGTTCATCGAAATGATCTCGGTCTTCCAATTCTGCCGCTCGGCATACCGAATGTACATTCGATACAGATCGGCGGCAAAGATGCCCGCTTCATCGCCGCCGGCCCCCGCCCGGATTTCGACGATCACGTTCTTATCGTCACGCGGGTCCTTGGGTAAAAGCATTGCCTTGATGCGGTTCTCTATTGGCTCGATCCTGGGCTGGAGCTCGGCGATCTCCAACTCCGCCAGTTCAATCATATCCGGGTCATCACTGTCCAGCAGGTGCTGGGCTTCTTCGATCCGGTTGAGGATCTCGCGATAGTCGCGCGAGATCTGCACCAGCGGTTCGATCTCGGCCCGCTCGCGCGCCAGCTCAGCAGCCCGCTGGTAGTCATCGCCAACGGTCAGGAGCTGCTGATTGATCTCATCATATCGTTCGATGATCGGTTCGAGCTTATCTAACATACCTGTATGGATCGCTTTTCTCTCTGCGTAGATTTGTAATTGAAATCGACAGCGAATTATACCAAAGAGACCGGCGGTTGAGACGGTGGGATCGTCGCCAGGTCAGGCAGTTTGTTCACTGGTTGTTGACCGGAGAGCCGGTTTCGGCAGCAGCAGATAGGCGAGCAGCGCGGTTAGGAAGAAGACCCCTGCAGTCATGGTGAAAGTCGCCCGGATGCCGAACCAGCCGGCGATGAATCCCCCGACCAACGGCGCGACTGAACGCCCGGCAGAATTGATGGAATTGTCCAGGCCATAAACAGCGCCTTCATGCCCAGGTTCGGTGTAATTTGCCAACAGTGCTGCAATTGAAGGGATGACCCCGCCCAGTGCGACGCCAGCCAGCCCCTGCAGCGCCACCAATTGCCAGGCTTCGGTCACGGCCGCCTGGGGCAGGTACACAAGTCCAGACATCAAGGTGCTGGCGATCAAGATCTTCCGGTGCCCGATCCGGTCGCCGAGCTTGCCGAGGTACACCGCGCTCAAAGTGGCGGCCCCGGAGGTGATCCCCATCATCAACCCGACGGTCGAGTTGATCTGGTCCTCATTGGTCAGCAGCTCGCGCGCGAAGAACGCCAGGATTGCGAACACCATCATCCGGCCCATTTGTGTCAAGAACCGCAGCACGAAGGTACTGCTAACCCCTGCCGCCAGGAAGATACTTTTCCATTCCTGCAGGAAGGTGGGTCGGTCTGATCTATCAGTTGTCTGGTCCCGGATTGGTTCGCGGATCCACAGGGTGACGACCATGCCGGCTATAAACAACAGGGCAGCCGTGACATAAAAGGCCATCCGGTAACCAAAGGCATCTGCGATCGCACCACCCATCAGCGGCCCGATCGCGATCCCGACGCCCATCGACATTTGCAGCACCCCCATAGCATATCCGCTCCGCTCGCGCGGCGCCACTGAGGCTGTCAGGGCATTATTGGCTGCAATCACCCCGCTGACCAAGCCCTGGATAACCCTCAGCAGTATCAGCTCTTCCGCCGACCGGACGAAGGCCATCAATAGTAGCAGAATTGTGCCGCCAAAGGTAGCCCTTTGGATCATCAGTTTCCGCCCGAAACGGTCAGCCAGATTTCCCCAGATCGGGGAGGCCAGCATCATCGAGAAAGCCTGACCGGAATACACCAGTCCGGCCAGCACTTCGATGCTCAGCCCGGTGGTCGAGCCGAGCTCTTCGACATACAATGGCAGGAAGGGGAATACACTTGAGAAACCAGCGGTGCTTGCCAGCTGGTTGAAGGCCAGGATGTACAGGGTTCGCTGCCAGGCAGGCGATGGCGGTGAGGCGGGGGCTGGTTTCCTGGACATGGCAACCAATTATACCCCGGCACCGCGGGATAGGTGCCAAGATCGGGTAGCAGCCGGTACCTGCCGGGAATTTGCCCTGATTGCTGGGTTATTTCTATGGTTTTGTTCGTGCAGGATTTTCATTCAAGTGTATAATTTGATTGTAACGATATTCACAACCAGTGGGAGAGAGCATGGCAGAGATCCAGAAAACAATCAGTATGAATGTGCCGGTAGAAGAAGCCTTCAATTTTGTGGCAAATACCCACAATCTGGTAGAAGTCTGGCCCAGCCTGAGCCAGGTCCGGGACTGGAAGCGGGATGAACGGGGGATCGGCGAGTTTGGGTACACTTATCAGATGGCCGGGTTCAAGTACAATGGCACCAACCGCGACCGGGAGTTCGTCCGCAACAAACGGATTGTCACCGAGTCCCAAGGGGGGCTGCAGGCGATCATTACATGGGAGTTTGAGCCAATCAGCGGCGGGACGCAGGTGACCTTTAAGGGAGAGTATAACGTCTCCATCCCACTGTTTGGCAATATGATCGCCGAACGGATCGCAGCGCTGAATGCCATCGAAGTGGAAGCCTTGCTGAAGAATATTAAGAAAAAGCTGGAGAAGTGATCTGAGTTAAGGTCCACAAAGGCCACCTCAGGGATTAATTATAAACAGACCCCTTTATTGGTACGGGGTCTGTTTCGTTATTAAAGATATCCATGCAGATCGGAAAATATTCAGCTCTGATGTATCTTTACAAGTAAACTAATTAATTTGCTTTTGTGCGATTATATCGTATGATCTTCTTTGAAGATCTGCCGGAAATAACTATCATCAGGCAGACAGCCAGAGCATTGTCGGTCGCTTCTGG
>JAGVCA010000020.1 GCA_020059485.1 Anaerolineales bacterium | reverse complement strand
GCGGGAGGCGTATGCGGGCAAGCGGATCAGGCGCGGGCTGTTCGAAACAGCCGATGGCAGACTGATCAATGCGGATGTCAATGGGGCGTATAATATCATCACGAAAGCATTCCCCAGGGCGATCGAGGGGATAGAGGGTGTTGTAGTTCACCCGGTGAGGGTCATGCTCTCACAAACGGAATAACAGACTATTTTTTCCGGAACTATGTGGAGACCAAACGAAAAACAGATTGCGAGGCGAACGGCGATGCGACGCATCGCCGTTCGCCTCGCAATGACAATCCGCTCTATCCCTGCATCTCAAGCCAAGATTGGGACGTATTTCTTTTAACTCGGTCTGGATGGCCAGAGATAAATGATCAAGCCGATTTGCAATGCCCGCTATTTTTATTCCAGTTCAATGCGGTGGTTAAGATGTTTGACTACCATTTCGATCTGGGACCGCAACTCATCCGAGGCGGAAGCGATCATGCCGGTCATCTCGACCAGCAGATCGGGGTCATCGACCATCTTAAGACGCCTGAGGAGTGAATTGGCACCGATCACGACCCCGACCGTGTGGTTCATCCGGTGGGTAAGGGCCTCCAGCGCGGCGCGGACCTGTTCGCGCTGTTCCGGGGGGAGATGGCGGCTTTCCTCGGCCAGCGCGGCCAGCGCTTCGGCAATCTGGCAGGCGAGATCTTCGTCGAGGGTCATTCCGGGGTTTGCTCTCCTTCGCGGCTGCGCAGGTGCGGGAACAGGATGACCTCCCGGATATTGGACTGGTCGGTGAGGAGCATGACGAAGCGGTCGATGCCCATGCCAAAGCCGCCGTTGGGCGGCATACCGTAGCGCATGGCCCGCAGGTAGTCCTCATCCATCGGGTGGTAATCGTCGTCGTCTTCAGCGCTGAAATCCCGGCCCATCTCGCGGAAGCGTTTCTCCTGCTCGAGCGGGTCGTTCAGTTCGGTGAAGGCATTGCACAGTTCCATCCCGGCGATAAAACCCTCAAAGCGTTCCACCACATCCGGATTGCCAGGCAGGTTCTTGGCCAGGGGAGAGATATCGCGCGGGTAGTTGTAGAGGAAGGTCGGCTGGACGAAGGTCGGTTCGAGAAAGTCACCGACCAGCGAGTCGATCAGTTTGCCGCGCGGCTGGTGGGGGTCGGCGGGGATACCTTTGGCTTTCATGGCGGCGGCCAGGCTGGCGGCGTCTAGATGCTGTTCCAGGTCGATCCCGGCCAGTTCATGGATGCCGTCAACAAGTTCGACGCGAGCCCACGGTTTGGAGAGGTCGATCTGCATGCCCTGGTAGGTGAGAGTATGGCTGCCGGTGACCTGCTCAGCCACAAAGCGGACCATCTCTTCGGTCAGCGCCATGACCTTGTTGTAGTCGGCATAAGCCCAATAGAACTCGATCTGGGTGAACTCGGGGTTGTGGGTGCGGTCAACGCCCTCATTGCGGAAGTCGCGCCCGATCTCGTACACGCCTTCATACCCACCGACGAGCAAACGCTTGAGGTACAGTTCAAATGAGATCCGCAGGTAAAGGTCCTGCTTGAGCTGGTTGTGATGGGTGATGAACGGCCGGGCTGCAGCCCCGCCATAGATCGGCTGGAGGATCGGAGTCTCGACTTCGATAAAGCCGCGCTGATCGAAGAACTGGCGCAAGGCACGGTTGGTGGCGGCCCGCACCTCGAAGATGCGGCGGACATGCGGGTTGACGGCCAGGTCGGCGTAGCGCTGGCGGTAACGGGTCTCAGGATCGGTCAGACCGGCGTGGCGGATGACCTCGCCATCGACTTCTTCATCCTTGGCAGCCGGGAGGGGTGTGACCGCCTTGGCGATCATGCGGAATTCGGCCACTTTGACGGAGGGTTCTCCAGTCTTTGTCCGCATCAGTTCGCCGCGGGCTTCGATGAAATCGCCGAGATCAAATTCGGTCTTGAGCAGGCCCATCGCCTCGTCGCCAACCTCATTCTGGCGGACGAAAAGCTGGATCCGGCCGTACCCGTCTTCGATGTGGGCGAAAATGACCTTGCCCATCGGGCGCATCGAGCGCAGCCGGCCAACTACGACGACCTGGACGGGATCAGCGCCGGACCGGGTTTCCCAGGCTTCAAGGGCGGCGATGGCCTGCTGGCTGGTGTGGGTACGTTCCACCCGCTGCGGGTAGGGCTCGATGCCGCGCGCCCGCAGGCGCTCGATCTTCTCAAGCCGGTTGATCTCCAGTTTGGTGAATTTATTCTCGTCCATGCGCCTTCCCTTCCGGTGTGATGTGCTGTAATTATACATACAAAAGTCCCGCACGTTGCGCCGTGCGGGACTTGCGGTTTGTGGGCTGACTGGAGGCTACTTGACCTCGACCACCTTGACCGTAAAGGACCCGGACGGCGCTAGTACCTCGACCTTATCGCCTTCTTTCTTCCCGATCAGGGCTTTGCCCAGCGGGGAAACGTGCGAGACCTTGCCCTCGCGCGGGTTGGCCTCGGCAGCACCGACGATCTGGTACTCTTCGGGTTTATTGCGGCCTTCCTTGATGACCACGGTCGACCCGAGATCGACCACGCCATCCTTGTTGCTGGTCTTCTGGATCAATTTGGCATTGGCCAAAAGCAATTCGAGCTCACGGATGCGGCCTTCGACAAAGGACTGCTCATTCTTGGCGGCCTCAAATTCCGGATCCTCGACGAATTCTCCCAGACTGCTTTCGGCAGCCTCGTGCAGACGTTGGGCGACTTCCTTGCGCTTTTCGGTTCGCAGGAAATTTAATTCGGCTTCGAGTTTGTCGTAGCCTTCCTTGGTAAGAAACTGGGATGTCATACGTTCTCCTTATCTCCGATAACCACCCTGACCCTGTGAAGGGGTCCTAATTCAAATCAGATTAGTGAACAGGTGGCTATTAAACGAGCACAGCAAGTACAAAATCTGCACTTACTGTCTCCGGGCGCAAATCATAGCATAAATTAAGCCAGTTTGCAAGGAGCGTTCTACACCCGGCAGACTATTTTACGCGGTTCTTACAATCAGGCATTATTTTCCGGAGGTCCGAAGAGGGTAACGCCGCTAAACAAGCCGGAGTGGCGGGTCAGGTCCTGCCGCATGTCCTCCACCGAAAGCCAGAATGAACTGAGCTGGGAGGCGTAAGCGGCGACACTATCCTGCCAGGCGGCCAGGCCAGCCGGAGAGACCGGAAAGGCGTGACCGACCATGCCCCGAGGCACAAGCGCCAGATGTTCCTGCGGGTAGGTGCGGGTGTAGGGATAATCCGGATAGTACCAGTGGGAGACCGGCAAGGTCTCGGCGGCCTGGCGGACGAGCAAATGGTCGGCGTGATTGCCGACTCCGAGGGGTAACACCAGCCGGACTGGCCCTGCTGGTAAGCGGGAAGCCATTTCGATCGCCAGACGCTGCCAGATGTCCTGTTCACCGGGCTGTAATCCGTCAAAAAGCGCCTCGACCGAAGGATAGAGTGGCTCGCCGGTGCGCGGGTCGCGGCGGTAGATGGCATCTGGGAGCGTGAAATACTCGTATGGCACGCCCAGGATGGCCATGGCGGCGGCATCCTCCCGGCGGCGGGTCTCAAGGACCTGGGCGGCGGAGACCTGCCAGCGGGTGTGCAATTCGTCCGCAAAGGCAGACATCTCTCCCGGCGGCGGCTCGCCGGCACAGATCGTCCAGACGCGGACTTCCTCGCCCTGGCGGACTTGCTCCCAGATCAAACCGCCGCAGGAGAGGGCGGCATCATCAAAGTGTGGTGAAAGATAGATCCTGTGCATTATTGAGGTTCCCGATCCCAACCCTATACCCAGGGGAAGGACGCATTAACGAGTTGCTGCTCAGGCGATGATGCGTATTCAGCGCTCTGGTTAAGTGCTGCGATCATGCTCACGCCTGCCGCGAGGCAGACAGGCAACACAATAGGGCTATTATAAAGCGGACTTGATGGCTGGACAAATGGATGCCGCAAGAACCCGGGATAAAAGATTGTCCATGCCTAATCAGGTAAAAATCCGCTATAATTAGCCCGGCTATGTTCTTTACACAGCAAGACCCCGAAAGCCGAAGGCGGGTGCGCGCATTCCTGTTCATCGCTATCCTGGCCACACTACCCTGCTATTGTGCAGGGTATTTTGCCGTGCAGACGGTACGCAACCGGCCGACCCCGACGGTCACACCGACGATCACCCAGACCGCCACGGCCACTGTCACCGAGACCCCGACACCGACAACAACGGCAACCGTAACGATCACACCGACCGCCAGCGAGACGCCGACGACTACCCCAACCGCCACCCTGACACCGACGGGCACGGCCACGACAGTGCCGACCAATACTAGTACACCAACGGCAACCAACACACCGGTCCCGCCAACGGCGACCAATACACCGGCCCCGCCGACGAGCACACCGGAACCAGCGCCAACTGAATAATCCCGCTGACCCCATCACGGATCGAGGTATGGAAAAAACAATCACGCTATTGAAAGACCTGGTTGGCGTGCCCGGCTTATCCGGGTACGAGAGCGCCATCCACGAACATTTACGCACACTTTGGCAGCCACTGACCGATGAACTGCAAACCAGCCCGATGGGCAGCCTGCACGCCCTCAAACGAGGCAGCGGTCCCGAACCGCGGCGCAGTATCCTGATCGCCACGCATATGGACACCATCGGGCTGATGGTCTCGGCCGTGGAAGATGGATTGCTGCGAGTGACCAAGGTCGGCGGGATCGATGCCCGGGTGATGCCCGGACTGACCGTGACGGTTCACGCTGCTGGCGGTGAACTCCCCGGCCTGGTGGTGATGCCGCCGGCCCATACCCTGCCAACGGACGTGCGCGCCGGCACTTTGCCGCTGGAATATCTGTTTGTGGATACCGGGCTGCTGCCGCCCCAGGTGAATAAGCAGGTCCAGATCGGCGACCTGGTGACCTTTTCCCTCCCGGCGATGGATTTGGGAGATGGGACGATTTCTGCGCCTGGGCTGGACAACCGGGCATCGGTGGCGGTGCTGACCGAGACACTGCAAAGCCTGCAACGGCGCAAGCACGAATGGGATGTGTGGGCTACGGCAACAGTTCAGGAAGAGGTCGGACTGGTGGGCGGTGCCACCTCTGGCTATGCGCTGCGGCCTGACCTGGCAGTGGTGATCGATGTGACCTTTGGCAGTGGGCCAGGCGCGCCCGGCCATGAGACCATGGAGATGGACAAAGGTCCGTCATTTGACCTCGGGCCATCCACACACCCCGCTTTATACCAAGCCTTCATCGCGCACGCCAGAGCGCAAGAGATCCCCTTCCACCGCTATGCCTATGCGCGCGGATCGGGGACGGATGCGGATAAACTGCAACTGGCTGCCGAGGGGATCCTGACAATGGTGGTGAGCGTGCCGATCCGGTATATGCATACCCCGGTTGAGAGCGTGCAGGTGCGCGATATTCAGCGGTCTGCCCGGCTGCTGGCCGGTTTCATCGAGGGGCTGGATGCGGATTTCCTGGACAATCTTGTTCCGGAAGAAGCAAGCGAGGGGGGACGATGATGGCAGAACAAAAAGCGCCTACTATCGGTGCAGCCCAGCTCCGGCTGCTGGAACGGCTGTCCAATGAGTGCGGCGTATCCGGGGATGAAGAGCGAGTGCGGGTGGTCGTGCGCGAGGCGATCAAAGGCCATGCTGATGAAGTCCGCACCGATGCGCTTGGCAATCTGCTGGCGATCCGTTCCGGGAGCGGACGCAAATGCCCCCGGGTGATGCTGGCTGCCCATATGGACGAGGTCGGCCTGATGCTGACCAACGATGAGGGCAAAGGTCTGTACCGCTTTGATACTGCCGGGGGGATCGATGCCCGGATCCTGGCAGGCAAGCAGGTCTGGGTGGGGAAGGACAAAATACCCGGCGTGATCGGTCTGGGACCGATCCATCTGATCTCGGCCAGCGAACGCAGTTCGGCAGTTACATTGGGGAACCTGCGGGTCGATATCGGCCCGGGCAACGGAGGTAGGGTCAAGATCGGAGAACGGGCAGCCTTCGCGACCACATTCCGGCGGGTGGGACCAAGCCTGATGGGCAAAGCGCTCGATGACCGGATCGGTGTGACCAGCCTGATCACCCTGCTGCAGCATGCCCCGCCCAACATCGACTTGCTGGCGGCATTCACTGTCCAGGAGGAAGTTGGGCTGCGCGGGGCGAAAGTGGCCGCTCACAGTCTGGACCCGGAGATGGCCTTTGCGCTGGACTGCACTCCCTCGCTGGATATGCCCACCTGGGATGGCAGCGAAAACACCGAATACCGCAGCCGGGTCGGCCACGGACCGGCGATCTATATTGGCGATGGGGCGACCTTATCTGACCCGCGTTTGGTGCGGCTGCTGCGGGAGACCGGCGACAGCCTGAAGATCCCCTACCAGCTGCGACAGCCAGGCGGCGGCGGGACAGATGCCGGCGCGATTCACCTCAGCCAGGCCGGGATCCCGGCGGTGTCCGTCTCAGTACCAGGCCGCTATCTGCACACCCCGGCTGCGATCGTCCGCCTGCAGGACTGGAAGGACAGCCTGGCGCTGCTCTACCAAACCCTGACCCGGATCAACTCAAATACCCTCAGCACTCCTCGCTGATGTGAGAGGAAAGAACGATGAAAACACTGCTTAAAAAACTAGTCGAGACAACCGCCCCGTCGGGCTACGAAGGCGCGATCCGCAAGGTAATCGAAACCGAGCTGGATGGCCATGTGGACGAGATGCGGATCGACGGGCTGGGGAACCTGATCGTCCGCAAGGGAAAGGCGGATGCCAAAGGCAGCACGGTGATGCTGGCCGCCCACATGGATGAGATCGGTCTGATGGTCACCCATGTGGATGAGAAAGGGTTTGCCCGCTTTACCAAGATCGGCGGCGTTTATCCGCGCTACACGGCCGGGGCGCGGGTCCGGTTCCTGAACGGAGCCGCCGGTGTGATCGGGATGGAGCCGCACAGCAATACCAGCAGCGTCACTGAGATCGAGAAAATGTTCATCGATCTGGGGGTATCGAGTGCCAGGGACTGCCCGGTCGAGATCGGCGATGTGGCCGTGTTCGAACGCACCTTCGAGGACCTGGGTGACCGGGTGGTCTCGAAGGCGATGGACAACCGTTCGGGCGTGGCGGTGCTGATCGAAACGATCAAAGGGCTTAAGGAGACGCCCAATACCGTCTATGCGGTCTTCACCGTGCAAGAGGAAGTCGGGGCGCGCGGCGCGGGACGGGCTGCCTTTGGGCTGGAGCCGGATGTTGCGATCGCGGTGGACGTGACGCTGTGTGGTGACACACCGCAGGAGAAAGAAACCCAGGTATTCCTCGGAAAAGGGCCGGCAGCCCACATCAAGGATGTCGGTTCGCTGGCCGACCCGCGGGTGACCGACCTGATCCGCAAAGCCGCCCGGAGTGCAAAAGTTGAATTACAGACCTCGATCCTGAACCGTGGTTACACGGATGCTTATACGATCCAGACCAGCCGGGCAGGAATCCCCTCCGGCGGGCTTTCGATCCCCTGCCGGTATGTCCATTCTCCCTCCGAAATGGTCGATGTGAACGACCTGAAAGGCGCAGTCAAAGTCCTGACGACACTGCTGGCGAAATCGGTGAGGCTGAACCGATGACTCTAACACTAGCAAAAAAAATAACGCTGGCTACAATGCTGCTGGCCACGCTGGTCTTGATGGCGGGCTGCGACCAATTGGAAGGTCTGGTCTCCATCCCGACCACCAATACCCCTGAGATATCGGCGACCCTGCCAACGCCGATCTCAGCCACCTCCCTGCCAACGCTGACGATGGAAGCCAGCGCTCTGGTGCCGATGGTGGTTTGGGTGCCGCCCCAGTTTGATCCCGGATTGGATAACGAGGCCAGCCAACTGCTCTTTGAGCGGCTGGAAGCGTTTCAGGAGGACCATCCCAACCTGGTGCTCAGTATCCGGGTCAAGTCAGAAACCGGCCCGGCAGGGCTGGTGGATGCGCTGCGGACGACCAGCAAGGTAGCTCCTCAGGTGCTGCCCGACCTGGTGCTGCTGCCGTATGGCGAAATGCAGAACGCAGTTGCCCGGAGCCTGGTGTACCCGTACGCCAGTCCGGTCCTCTCCGAGGACGATCCGGATTGGTTCCCGCTGGCGGCCGAGTTAAGCACCTACCAGCAGAACACCTACAGCCTGCCGATGGCAGCCAATACGCTGGTGATGGCGTATAACAGCGGGCTGATCCAGGAAGTGCCCACCAATTGGGATGAATTGCTACGTTCCGGTTACCTGATGACCTTCCCGGCCGGAGACCCGAAAGCGCTGTTGACAACTGCGTTCTATCTGGCGGAAGGCGGCCAGGTGAGGAATGCAACCCAATCGGCTGCCCTGGCCACCGAGCCGCTGACGGCTGTGCTGGGATATTATTCCCAGGCTATGATCGAAAACCTGCTGCCGGCCAACTCAGCCCAGATCACGTCCGACCTGGCCGCCTGGGAATTGTTTGCGGCCGGCAGCCGCCAGATCGCCTTTACCTGGTTCGACCGCTACCTGGCATTGACCGACCCGGTCTTCGATGTTCAGCCGCTGCCGACCACCGATGGCGAACCATTTACGATGGCCACCGGTTGGGGCTGGGTGCTGACCAACCCTGACCCCAACAAGCAGGTGGCAGCGGCTGAACTGGCACGCTTCCTGACCGCTCCGGCCTTCTCCGGTCCGTGGACAGAGGCAGCCAACCTGCTGCCCCTGCGGCCTTCAGCACTGACCTATTGGGAAAATGCCGCGCACCGGTCGGCAGCCAGTGAAATGCTGTCCTTCGCGGCGGCTTTCCCGGATGACAGTGTGCAGTCCGAGATCGGACCGGCGCTGCAGCAGGCGGTTGCCAATGTGCTCTCGGGGACTGAATCGGTTCAGGAGGCAGCCGAGGGAGCGGTTGAACAGGTCGGCAATTAGGTAAGGATTGGCCAGTTTCCGAGTTCTGATTGATGAGGCTAATCGCACAAACATATGTTCTTGAGCCGGCTTGACGGCCACTTTTGGCAATGTTATGATTCGCTTGATTAGCGCTGATCGTATGGAGAACATAAAAAACTATGACTAAAAAAAACCACGACCCAATGTTGGATAGTCCCGACAAAGGGGGGGCAGCCAAAGAGAAGAACAGTGCAGCCTCGGGGGGCGGCTGGCTGGCCGGTTTTTGGGATCAGGTACAAAAACTGGGGATCAGCACCACGGTGGTGCGGGTCGGTACGAGCGTACTGACCGTGCTGCTGGTGGTGGTGGCTGTGTATGCGCTGGGACGATTCTACCTGGATAATGTGGATCCGGCCGAAAGCGCCGACCTGCCGGATGGGCAGGCGGATACTCCGGCCAACAGCGGCGGGCCGACCGATCTGGAAGAGATCGTCCTGCCGGAATATTCGGTACCGGATACTGCCTTCTTTTACGGCAGCAACGGGATTGCTCGAGAGGTGCAGCCCGAAACTGTGATCCCCTCCCGCGCCCGAAGTGAGATCACGTTTTATGAAGTGCAGCAGGGCGACAGCGTGTTTAGCATTGCCGAGCAGTTCGGTCTCGAGCCCGAGACTGTGCTGTGGGGCAATTATGAAACCCTGAAAGATAACCCGCGCTTCCTGGGGATCGGGCAGGTATTGAACATCCTGCCGACGGACGGGATCTACTACCGCTACAGCGCCGGGGAATCGCTGGCCAGCATCGCCAGAAATTTTGGCGTGACGCCGGAGGATATCGTCGAGTATCCGGGCAACAACCTAGACCCGTATGAGACGGACATCAATGATCCGGGGATCGCAGATGGCGCCTGGCTGATCGTCCCGGGCGGTGAGCGCGAGCTGCAGGACTGGGGCCCGCCGGCGATCAGCCGGTCGAACCCGGCGGTGGCTTCGTATTACGGCGCAGGTTCGTGCGGCGAGATCTACGAAGGCCCGGTGGGCGACGGCGTCTTTATCTGGCCGGCTGTCTCGAGCCAGATCTCTGGATATCAATATTCGCCCGGGATTCACGAAGCGATCGACATCGGCGGCGTGGAAGGCAGCGCGATCTATGCGGCCGACACCGGTGTGGTGGTGTACTCCGGATGGAGCGAGTACGGGTACGGCAATATGGTGGTGATCGACCACGGCAACGGCTGGCAGACGGCTTACGCCCACTTGTTGTACACCTCGGCGGGATGCGGCCAGGCTGTGTACCGCGGCGATACGATCGGTACGCTGGGCAATACCGGCAACTCGACAGGCCCGCACTTGCACTTTGAGATGCTCTCGAGCGTGTTTGGCAAGGTCAACCCGCTGGACTATGTGTTTGGGGGGAATTAGTTTGATAGTCTGATGGTCAAGTAGTCAGTCAGACCCCTCCTGGCCTGCGGCCTTCCTCCCCCTTGCGAAGGGGGAGGCAACAACTCCATTTGTAAAGAAAAATCCGCCAATGAGCGGATTTTTTCTTTATCATTAACGACCATCTTTTCATTCTCTATACAGTGATTTGACCATCTGACTGCCAGACCATCCGACTATCGGGCTACCCTTCCACCTGACCAAAGAACTACCATGACTCCAGGACAGTGACATCCAGGCGGAGCATGTCGGGGAGGTATTGGCGGATGGCGAGGAAGATCTTCTCGCGCATGCCGGGGTACCAGACATCCTGTGATTGGTCGAGCCAGCGGCCTTCCAGGATCTCTTCGGAGGTGCCCTGCTGGACATCGTCGACCAGAAAGATGTACCAGATGTTGAGCTCGTGCTTGCCGTGGAAATAATCGACGGCGATGCGTTCGACCCAGCCGGCATCGGGCGCGATCAGACGGATCTGTTCTTCTTCCAGTTCGCGCAGCAGGGTCTGCTCGGTGGTCTCACCGGATTCGATCGCGCCGCCGGGCGGGGAAAAGCTGGAGGTCGGGAGGTGGAGGACGCCGTAGAGCGCGCCGTCTGCCCGGCGGAGGATGATGGCCCTGACGGTGATGCGCTTGAAGGGGAAGCGTTTGGTGTCCATGAGTAAGGATTATAGCGCAGGGGGAAGGATTTGGGGATGGCGGCGGGGAAACTCTTGTCAGCGGCAGGGGGCAGTGCTATAATGTCGGTCCTGACGCAGGTCAGGGAAAGGGATCGTAGCTCAGTTGGTTAGAGCGCACGGTTCACATCCGTGAGGTCGTGGGTTCGAGTCCCTCCGATCCCATCAAACCAGTCCAGCAATGGGCTGGTTTTTGTTTTTTTCGATCACGGTTCACATCCAGTGAGGGACGCCCGATGGGCTATTGGGGTTCGGGTCCCTCCGATCCCATATATGGAAAAACTGCCGAAAGGCGGTTTTCAATTAGAATCATGTTCAACCTCAGCCTCTTTCTTGCCTTGTTTTCGAATCGGTGACGACTCTGTCGCCTGAAGGCGACAGCTTCTCAAGACACGCCCGGCGCAGCCGCCCACGTTCTGTCTTGATCGCTCCGTCCGAGCGAGCCGAATGC
>JAGVCA010000034.1 GCA_020059485.1 Anaerolineales bacterium | reverse complement strand
TGGGCGAGTGGCAAGCCCCGTGGTCGTGCCGCTGCGATGCACCTGGCATAAGGTCTACGAACCTGGATGCCCCTAGCTTCAGCTGGGGGAGGATGTCACCGGTGAGATCGATGGTTTCATCAAATTACTTGCAATCTCCCGGTCACCGACCTGGATGTCGAACGGCCCTCGCTGGAAGAACTGTTCCTGGCGCACTACGCCAACGAAGAGGAGGCATAACATGTTTGCCGAAATCAAGAATACGCTGCGAAAAATGCGCGGCTCGATCATTGGCTGGTCGCTGGGGCTTTTCCTGTACGACCTGCTGATCTCCAGCATGTACGGCTCCATCGTTGAAATGGGGGACCAGTTTCAGGAGCTATTGTCGGTTTATCCTGAAGAGATGATCGCCTTCTTCCCCAGTATCTCGGAGTTCACATCCCCGATCGGTTTCTTCGATACCTATTTCTCCGCCTATATGACCCTGATCCTCGGTATTTTTGCGGTCGGCGCGTCCCGCCTGCTGGTCGGCGATGAGGAAAAAGGCACATTGGACCTGGTGACCTCCTACCCGGTCAGCCGGACAAGCCTGTTTTAGGGCCGGGTCCTCGCTTTCGTGACCGCCTGCACCATTCTGATCGCATCAGCCTGGCTGGGCTGGATCATCCCCGCCGATCGGGTTGGCTTCGCACTGACCCCCGCCGATCTGTTGATGGGAGTCTTCCCGCTGTTGGTGGTCTCCTTGCTGTTTGCCGCCCTGGCGCTGCTCCTCAGCCTGGTGCTGCCGTCCAGCCAGGCGGCCAGCGCTGTCAGCGGTGGGCTGCTGGTAGCCAACTTTTTGCTGGTCGGGATCAGCAACCTGAACGATGACCTGAAACCGCTCTATGAGGTCACGCCGCTCTACTATTTCCAGGGTGCCAGGTTTATCGATGATCCCAACTGGACCTGGATGCTAGGTTTGATCGGGGCCGCCCTGCTCCTGGCAGTTCTGGCCTGGGCGCTCTTCCTAAGGCGGGATATCCGCGTGGGGGGCGAGGCCGGCTGGCAGCTGCCTTGGCTTGGCCGCAAGCGGCAAAAAGCGGGTTGACCGACATTTCCCGCTGATCGGATCACCACACCGGCCGGGTTTTTGCCTGGCCGGTTAGATTAATGCCAGATTGGTGTCGTTTTCTTGCCATCTCCTCGAATGTTATAATTGTTCAATCCGCAGCCTGTTTGATTTTTCACCGCCGCAAGGCTGCCAGTTGGCAGATGTCTGGATCACAGGAGCCGCTTTTTGGGTCAAACCGTACCGGGACATTACAAGCCCTTGCCTTCCACCAAGATCGATGAGCACACCCGCACAATACGCCGGCGTATGGGCGTGATCCTGTTTTCATTGGGGGTTACGATCGGGATGGTCCTGCTGGGTGGATCAGTCTACGCTGATTTTGAATCGACCCTGTTTGACGTGTCAATAATTGCCGATGGCAGTATCAGCCCGATCCGCTGCCCGGTCTTGCTCAACGATCACGAGACCGGCGTGATCGCTGCCACCATCACCAACAACACCCCAGAACCGCGTGAGCGGCTGGTGCGCGCCCATATCAGCAAAGGTCATCTGATCCTGATGCGCGAGATCGAAGAACGCCTGGTGCTGGCCCCCAATGAAACCCGCATCTTGCGCTGGGCGGTCACTTCCCGGGATGCTGCTTACGGCCACTTGATCCTGGTTAAGGTGATCGCCCTCGAAAATGGCATTCAGCCCTCTCACAAAGGGTCATGCGGCGTGATCGTGCTCAACCTCCCGGATTGGATTACCGGTCAGGCTCTCACTTACAGCCTGCTGGCTGCCAGCCTGATCTTCTTGCTCTCCGGAGCAGGGCTGTGGTGGGTCTACGGCCGTAGTTTTACCGGCCGGCGTTTGGAAGCCACCCGCGCCTTCTTTATCCTGGCGGCCGTCATCTTGTCTGGCTTGGCATTCTCCTTCCTGGGTTTCTGGGAGTTTGCCGCCGCTGCTTTCTATCTGGCCGTGCTTGCCCTGGGCGTAATCACGCCCCATTTCCTGATCTACCGGCAGGGCTGACCAGGACTCTTATTCATTCACCTCGCAGATATTCACATACACCGCCCAACTGCCGCAATAGCTCCATCTGAATTCGTTTGGCCAGGCGTTGATCGAGTATCCCATGTCCATGGTGTCCGGTTGGTCGCACGAGACACCGGGGTTGACGACCTGCATGATCTCCCAGTTGTTCCAGGGGAAGAACTCACCAGTGGCCGAACCCATCGGGTCCCTCTCCTGTTCACCCCGGATCTCGATCGCCAGGGTTTCCTCGCCATTCAGCCAGCCATCGACCTGGTAGACCGACTCGTCCCATCCGCCCCAATCGGGAGAAAATGGTTGTGTGTCAGGTAGCCGTCCCTCCCAGTGCCACGAACCAAGGCGGCGGTTGCTGACCTCCGACCGGGCATACACATCTACCCACACTTCCCAGTCCTTGCCGGCGTACGCGCCATCGTTCGTGCAGTCCTGATACCAGGATGGGTACCAGCGCAGGAACATGCCGTCCCAATTCACCCGGATCTGCTTGCTCGGATAGCCGCTGAGGGTATTGTTGTCCTCACTGGTCTCCGGAATGTTATTCCCCGGGTCCAGGATCAGGGCATACCCGTCCTCCATCAGCGCGCGCTGTTCCGGGATCAGCGTCCATTCCAGCCATGTGGTTTCTGCCCGCGCCAGCATCTGACCGCCAAACTGACCCGGATCCGAATCCATATTCACCGAAGTGAAGTCTGGATCGATCCGGATCACCAGGTCTGCCAGATCAACCGCACCGGTGCCAAGATCATTGGGGTTTTCGCCCAGGTTTAAGATCTGGATCCGCAGCGTGCTGGTTTCCTGGTCGAACTGCACATCCTCGATCCGCAGATCGGGCAGCGGCAGGCAGTATTTCAAACTGCCATGCGAGTCATACGCCCCGGTGGACTCGTACAATTCCAGCACCTGATCATCTGGATCGACGATCACACAGGTGCTGCCGAAGTGCCGCGGAGAGACGCTGGTGCTGATCTCGATCGTCTGCCCGACCTCCAGCGTATTCGGCGCAGAATGTGTCCCAAACGTGCTTTCTCGGATCTGGTCATAAAAATCAAGCCTCAGTTGGTGCCCGGTCCAGGCCGCCGACCCGGTGTTACGCAGCTCTACCACCAGATTTCCGCTTGCCGGGTTCTGCCGCAGACCGGTCACGTCCAGCCACGGCAGCGGCATGAAGTGCGGGTTGCTGCTTCCAAATACCGAGCCTTCCAGCGGACGGATGGTGTAGTGCACCACGCAGCGGTGGGTGTCGTTGCCATAAGAATACAGCGTATCCTCAAAGTAGCCATAGCTGGTCAGCCGGTCGTAGGTGTAGTCATGGAAGACCGCATTGGTGCACAGCACTTCATTGTTGCCGCCGTCATAATCCATGATGTCAAACCCGACCCGGACATAATCGCCTTCCGCCACCTCGAACACAGTGCGCGACATTCCGCCGCCGGTAGATGCGATCAGGTCATCCAGGTTATAGGTGTGATATGGCAGCAGATCGACCGGGTAGAAGATCATTTCCTGCTCGTTGACATAGAAGTACCCGCGCGTCGGCCCGACCATATGGGCCCAGTTGTTGACGATATCGTCACCGCCCAGGTCACCGGTCACCAGCGTATCGAAGGAGATCACAAATTCCGGGTTGCAGTCTGTCCGCGGCGGGTCGGCCGGGTCTGGCAGGACGACCGGGCCACCCAGGTCTGAGGTTGCGCCATCCGGATACGGGTTCAGATAGGTTCGGACAGTGAAGTTATAACTGACCTCGCAGGGTGGGGAGAACCACACATAGGGCAGCCGCACGGCTCGCTCGTGTGATCTTGCTCGGAATACCAACGTGTCGTTGACATAGATCAGGAATCCCCCGATGCCGCCTTCCCAATCGCCTGGTTCCCAATCCCACTGCAGTTCCTGCCGCCGTTCGTCCAGATGGACATTCGTTGGTGGCGGGATATTTGGATACTCCGGAAACGGGTCAGATACATCCACCCCGATCCGGTAACCCAGTGTGAAGACACCCTCGGCCGCCGCGCTCGCTTCCCGCACGATCCCGTCCCACTCTTCCGGCGGGATGCTCATTGATATCGAGCCCAGTTCATAGGCTTCTGTCCCGCCGCCGGCGATCCCGATACAACTGATCTCAACCGGCAGGGCTTCATCCCGCGGCCAGTTGACCGCCAGGGCATTCTCACCGGCCAGGTGTCCGGCCACGTTCCATCCCCCGCCTTCTGCCGGACGAAAGTTTTCATCTGTGCTCTGGTCGCTGTCCTCATCCGGATACCACTGCGGAAGCCGCCCGGCCGCGCTCACATAGCAGTGCACGCCTTCATAGCCCGGCCCGGTCAGCAAACTAAGCGCTTCAAAATACAGCGTCATGTCGCCCTCGCCGGGCAGCCCGTCGCCGCCATCATCCCCTCCAGGGATCAGGTCCGGCAATCCGGGCGGATCTGCATCCGGGGCTGCTTCCGGTGGTGCTGCGTCATCGGCAGGCGGCTCGGCCGGGTCAGGTGGATGTCGGTCGGCCTCGCCGCCGGCATCCGAGCCTTCGCCGACCGGTTCAGACGGTTCCGGGTCGAGGGCTGGCCCGTCCGGCCCGCCTTCCAGGATGCCGGTCGGATCATACCCAACCGGCAGTTCCTCGCCGCTGGTCTCCACCCGGACGACCACGCTGGCCGTGCCTTCAAACTGGTTGCCGTCATAAGCCCGGACGATGATCTCATGCAGTCCCGGTGTCCGCGGCTGCCAGTACACCCGGGCCAGCAGCGGGTTGATCCCTGCCGGGTCCGGCGCGGCCACCGCCGTCAGCATCCGCCCGTCTGCCCAGATCTCGATGCGCGTGATCCCGGCATCCGAGCGGGCAGTGGCATGAATAAAGGTGCCGATTTCCGTGTCGAGGATCTCGCCGTCGATCGGCCTGTGGATCAGGATCTGCGGAAGCGGCGAGTTGGCCGCTACCCGCCAGGAGAGATAGCGATAACCGAGGAAAAGCAAGGCTGCCGCCAGCAGCAGCAGGATCAATACAGTTACACATGTTCGGGTTCGAGTCTTGGTTGCCATGTTTTCCTCCTGGTTACCCCAGCGTGATCACAAACGTGAACCAATCCGACCAGCCGCCCTGGTTGCCGGCTCCGTCCACTGCCCGCACCCGGAAGCGGTAGCTGAACCCGCACTCGACTGCCAGAGTCAGATTGGTTTCCCCGCTGACGGTGAATACACTGCCGGGGACCGCGTTCCAGTTGTTGTCTCCTGTATGCCGTTCAACCTGCACCCGGTATTGGCTGATTCCGCTGGCATCGGTGGTGGCCTCCCAGCGCAGGATCACATCCGCTGTGCAGGCCAGGTTCGAGCCGTTGATCGGTTTGAGCAATGTGGGTGGAGCCGGTGCAGTCGTATCCGGCGGTGCCGTTGGGGTGGCGCATACCCCGCTCACCTCCACGGTCACCCGGAAAGTTTCCTGGCTGCCGTCGTTATAGGTCACTGTCAGAGGATAGGTCTGGGCAGAACACATGCAGTCGTAGTAACTGCCCGATAGCGGCTGTGTACTCCCCCCGAATTCCACCCTCTGCACATTGGCAGTCTCCCAATACAGGGTGGTGCACTGGCCCGCTTCGATCGCGGCCGGATCAGCCCAGAAATTGACCGTTGGCGCTTCGGGTGGCGGTACCAGGGTTGCGGTGGGCATAGCGGTAAAGACCGGTGTGTGTGTCGGTTCTCCCGGGTCGACCGGGATCGCATCTGGTTTGGTTCCAACCACTACCATCGTATAGTCCGGCGCACTCACCTCGCCATTCGACCCGGTGGCAATCGCCTGGATGGTGTATTCTCCCGGGCCGGTAGGGGTAAAACTGGTTTGAAATGCAGCCAGCCCGCCCGACAGGGTGGGCGAATCGATCGTGGCGATCACGGTCCCGTTTACGCTGACCACCACCTCGGCTACACCGGCTGGGCTGGCGGCGTGTCCTTCGATCATCACAGTTTGCACTTCATTCAGATGAGTGGGATTCAGGGGGACATCGATCCACACCCTGATGGCTGCCGGGTTTCCCCCGCAAGCCGCCAGTAACAATACCAAGAGCAGAGCCAGTCCTTTGACGCGCATGTTTTCCTCCTCAGGGCAGGTCAATAGTGGACGCTGTTGAAATTGATAATCGGGAAATTGGTGGTTAAGTCATTGTAGACTTTTTGGCAGGCGGGGTCAATAGAAATTCCGGCTTACTCCCGGGCTTGTAATCCAACGCCCGTCAAAATCGGGTGAAAATCCTGACAGATCCTCACTATGACTTGTGGTAAAATCCACAAAGAAACCTTAACAACTGTATAAAGTTTGACCGCGGTGCCCTATCCCCGGATGGATAGGCAGGGGAGGTTGAGATCAACCTCTTCGGCGAAACCGGTGCCTGACATGAAACTATGTCGGTAGTCCGGTGCTGTCCCGCAACTGTAGATCAGACCCCCGGTCTGATGAGCCAGGTCGCCCGCTGCGGTCAATGTCACTGCCTCGCCCGAAAGGGTGGGGTGCCATCTCTCGAGGCCAGGGATGAGGACACAGAACCATCTCCACGGTTCCCGACCCCCGCAAACCTGCCCCGAAGGCAGGTTTTTTTGTTACTACAAGGAGATTACTACCGATGAAACGTATGATCACAATCCTGGCGCTGGTTACCCTGCTGCTGACTGTTCTGCTGACAGCCTGTAGCGGTGAGGACCCGATCGCCAACCCGCCCGCTGAAAATCCGAACAATGCCGCTCCGGTGGACAATCCTGAGGAGGAACTGGCAGAAGAGGCAGTCGTCGAGGAAGACTCCGCCGCGCCGGCCATCGAGGTCGTCGATGCTCTGGGCAATACCCTCATCCTGGATGCGCCCGCCACCCGGATCGTATCCCTGGCCCCTTCTCTCACCGAAGCACTCTTTGCCATCGGTGCCGGTGACCAGGTCGTCGGCCGCGAGGACTTCGCCAACTACCCGGCAGAAGCCCTGGAACTGCCCACCATCGGCGGGACCTTCGGGGAACTCAACACCGAAGCAATCCTCGACCTGACCCCGGATCTGGTGATGGTCGCGCCCCTGTCGTCTGCCGAACAGGTTCAGTCCCTTATGGATGTCGGTCTGACCGTCTTCATGATGCCCAATCCGACCACCCTGGAAGAAATGTACGACAGCCTCCGGATTGCCGCGGTCATCACCGGGCACGAAGCTGAAACTGAGATCTTGATCGAATCTTTCGAGATCCGGGTGGCTGACATCGTCGAGATCATCTCGGCTGCCGAGACCACCCCCCTGGTGTTCTACGAACTCGACAGCACCGACCCTTCCGCCCCCTGGACGGCTGGCCCTGGCACTTTTATCGACACGCTCATCACCATGGCCGGCGGCCAGAATCTCGGTGCCAGCCTTCAGGGTGACTGGGTTCAGGTCAGTTCCGAAGAGCTGCTAGCCCTCAACCCCGAGATCATCATCCTCGGCGATGCCATCTGGGGCGTTACCACGGAGGATGTCGCTGCCCGACCGGGTTGGGACGCCATCGCCGCAGTCGCCAATGGAATGGTCTATCCTTTCAATGACGATCTCGCCAGCCGGCCCGGCCCGCGTCTGGTAGACGGCCTCGAAGAGCTGGCGAAATTGATCCACCCCGAGTTGTTCGAGTAACCCGATCAACCCGGTCATGTACTCTTTCTCGTCTGGGGCGGGCAGGCCTCGCCCGTCCCGGCGGGATTAAAACTAATGAGTGATCGCAATCAGAAATTACCCCCCTTCAGCGTAAACCTCGGCGTATTGCTGGTCGCCCTGGTGCTGAACATTGCCATTGGCGCGGTGTTCATCCCACCCGACACGCTCCTCCGGATCGTGCTCTCACGTCTCCCTTTCATGGAGATTGCCGCCGACTGGCCAGCTCATTATGAAGCCATCCTGCTCAGCATCCGCCTGCCGCATGCGATCCTGATCCTGATGACCGGCGCGGCCCTCGGCTCCAGCGGCGCGGCCTACCAGGGTCTCTTCCGCAACCCGCTGGCGGACCCGTACCTGATCGGGGTTGCTTCAGGTGCCGGGCTGGGGGCCGTCGCCGCCCTGACCCTCAGCTGGCCGCAGTCCCTGATCGGGTTTTATCTCATTCCGATCTCGGCCTTCATTGGCGCTGTGCTGACCGTGCTGGTGGTCTATAACCTCGCCCGCGTCGGCAATCTTGTCCCCCTGACCACCCTGATTCTGGCGGGCGTGGCAGTCGGCGCGTTCACCTCGGCAGTCACTTCATTCCTGATGCTCAACGATAACGAACAGGTCCACCGGGCGATCTCTTTCCTGCTCGGCGGTTCACCGATGGCTGGCTGGAACCCGGTCCTGGCTGCACTGCCCTATATGCTGCTTGGGATGGGGGCCCTCTCCCTGCTCGGCCATCCGCTCAATCTGCTCCAGTTTGGAGAGGAACAGGCCAAACAGATGGGCTTGCCGGTTGAGCTTGCCAAGACCGTGATCATCGTGGTGGCCTCCATCACCACTGCCGTGGCGGTTTCCTTTTCCGGCGTGATCGGCTTTGTCGGGCTGGTTGTCCCTCATATCATCCGGATGGTCTGGGGTCCTGACTACCGCCGGCTGATCCCGCTCTCGATCTTGCTGGGGGCCTCCACCTTGCTCGCCGCTGACCTGGTCGCCCGCTGGGTGATGGCGCCGCGCGTCCTCCCGGTTGGGATCGTGACCGCCATGATCGGCGCGCCCTTCTTCCTCTGGATCTTGCGCCGGGCCAAAGCGGAGGTTTTCTGGTAATGCTGCAGATCGAAAACCTTCGTGTTTATTACGGTCAGCGGTTGGTGGTGGATAACTCCAGTCTGCAGGTCGAACCGGGTCAGGTGGTCGCCCTGATCGGCCCCAACGGCGCCGGTAAAACCTCTCTGGTACGCGCCATCAGCGGTGTCACGCCGATCCACAGCGGGACGGTCCGCTTCGGCCAGACCGACCTGACCGGGCTGACCGCCCCCCAGCGCGCCCGCATCCTGGCAGTCGTCCCCCAGGTTTCCTTCGTCGGTGGGGCTTATACAGTGGCCCAGGCGGTCATGATGGGCCGCACTGCCCATATGTCCTGGCTTGGACATCCGTCCGAAAAGGATCAGGAGCAGGTCGCCGATGCGATGGCCGCCACCTGCACCGATATCCTGGCCGACCGCCGGATTGCCGAGCTTTCCGGGGGCGAGCAGCAGCGTGTCATGCTGGCGCGGGCCCTTGCCCAGCAGACCCCCTTGCTGGTCCTCGATGAACCGACCAACCATCTCGACCTCCAGCACCAGTCCACCATCCTTTCGCTCGTCAGGGAGCAGTGCCGGTTGCGAAAACTGGCCGTCCTGATGGTCCTGCATGACCTCAACCTGGTCTCTCTGTTTGCCGATCAGGCCGCTCTGCTCGTCGCCGGGCGGATGGTCAGGTTTGGCACTCCGGGTGATGTCCTGACCGCTGAGACCATCGGTTCGGCCTACCAGACCGACCTGGATGTGATCGCCCATCCGCACACCAATCGTCCTATCATCCTACAAAAAGACCATTTGGAATAACTGGCACAAGGAAAAAAACTACAATGAACCCCGCAACCGATCAAACGCTCATCACGGCCACCCTCCAGACCATTCGCCCGCTGGACGAGGTTGCCATGCAAGCCGCCCGAGACCGCCAAAACCGGCTGACAAAACCAGCTGGCAGCCTCGGGCGTCTGGAAGATCTTTCCATTCAACTGGCCGGCATTTATGCTGACCCATTGCCAGTGATCCGTGACAAGGTCATCATCACCATGGCCGGCGATCATGGCGTAGTTGCCAGCGGGGTCAGCGCCTTCCCGCAGGAAGTCACGCCGCAGATGGTGCTCAACTTCCTGCATGGCGGGGCTGCCATCAATGTGCTGGCCCGCCATATCGGTGCCCGGATCACGGTGATCGATATGGGCGTGGCTGCCGACCTGGATCCACACCCCGACCTGGTCATCGCCAAGATCGCCCATGGGACTGCCAATCTGACCGAAGGTCCGGCCATGACGCCCGACCAGGCCCGCGCGGCGATTGCCACTGGCATCCGCATCGTCAATCAGCAGATTGAACTCGGCCTGGATATTGTCGGCACCGGCGAAATGGGGATTGGGAACACCACTCCGTCGGCCGCCATTGCCGCCGTCTTTACCGGTGTTGAGCCTGGCAATATCGTCGGGCGGGGTACCGGCGTGGATGATGCCGGCTATCAGCGCAAGATCAACGCCGTCCGCACCGCGCTGACTGTCAACCGGCCCGACCGCCAGCATGGACTGGATGTGCTCGCCAAGGTTGGCGGTTTCGAGATCGGTGGTCTCGCCGGCGTCATTCTCGGCGCGGCCGCCCGCCGCAAGCCGGTCATGGTTGACGGATTCATCTCCACTGCTGCCGCCATGGTGGCAGCCGCCATCGAGCCGGGCGTCAAACCCTATCTGATCGCCGCCCACAAGTCCCAGGAGTACGGCCATGCGCTGATGCTCGACTGGCTCGGCCTCCACCCGCTCATCGATCTCGACATGCGGTTGGGGGAGGGCACCGGTGCGGCGATTGGCATTTCGCTGGCTGAGGCGGCCTGCAAAGTGCTGGCGGAGATGGCCACCTTTGACGAAGCCGGCGTCTCGGACAAAGGAGCAGAGTAGCCCCCGTGATCTCCCTTCTGGCTGCTTTCCAGTTTTTGACCATTTCCCCGCCGCTGGTCAGGCGCGCCTTTACAGATCGGGAACTCGGCCGCTCGGTCGGGTGGTACCCGCTGGTCGGCCTGGCTCTCGGCGGGGCGCTCTACGGTTTGGCCGTCCTGGCCGATCCGCTTTTCCCACAGCAGGTGCTGGCTATCTTGCTGCTGGCCGGCTGGGTGATCGCCACCCGCGCTCTGCACCTGGATGGATTCATGGATATGTGTGACGGCCTCTTTGGCGGCTTCACACCCGAACGCCGGCTGGAGATCATGCGGGATTCTCGCGTCGGGGCCTTTGGCGTGGCCGGGGGCATGCTCCTGCTGCTGACGAAGTTCACGCTGATCAGCGCGACGTTGCCGGATCACCGAGTGGCCCTGCTGATCGCGCCAGTCACCGGCCGCTGGGTCATCTCGCTGGCGGTAGTATTGTTCCCCTACGCCCGTCCGACCGGCATGGGCCGCACGATCAAAAACCATGCCGGCTGGCCGCAGGCGCTGCTGTCTGCCCTGGTCCTTGCTACCGCTGCGCTCTCCTTCGCCGGTCTTCCCGCCCTGCTGGCCGCGGCGCTGTCCGGCGGGCTGGTCCTGTTGTGGCTGCTGGCCGTCCGCCGAATGATCCCTGGCCTGACCGGCGACCTTTACGGCGCAGCCTGCGAACTGGCGGAAGTGCTGGTGATGGTACTATTAACCCTCAGGATCGCACCCTGAAATTGAGGTGAGGTTATGGCTCGGATACATTTGTTCTTAGGCGGGGCACGCAGCGGAAAAAGCACCCAGGCTGAGCAGTTGGCTGCCGAGATCGGTGGCGATAATGTCTTGTATGTCGCCACTGCCCAGGCGCTGGATGACGAAATGTTCGACCGGATCGCCCGTCACCAGGCTGCCCGGCCGCAAAACTGGCAAACGCTGGAAGCCCCCACCGGGCTCGCCGCCGCCCTGAAGGAGACCTGGAAATCCCAGCGGGTCATCCTGCTGGACTGCATCACCCTGTTGGTCACCAACCTGCTGCCCAGCGGCGTTGGCTTTGAGCAGGTCAGCGTTCAGGTGGGAGAATACGAACAGCGCGTCATGGCCGAGATCGAGGCGCTGCTGGATTTTCTCCAGCCGCTTGAGGTCGATGTTTTGATCGTTTCCAACGAGGTTGGCATGGGCCTGGTCCCGCCCTATGAACTCGGGCGCGCCTACCGCGATATCCTTGGCCGGGCCAACCGAACCCTAGCAGCGCGCGCCGACCAGGTCACCTTCATGGTTGCCGGGATCCCGATGGAGATCAAATAAAGCCGGTTCAGGATTCCCACGTCTTCAGTCTCTTTCAGATGAGCCTTCTCCACCCTTCTGCTGATCCATGTTAGTTATCACCCACAGCCATAGAAAATTTCTTGGTTTTTCCATCGTAAATATCTATCGAGGACGGGACAATCGTCCCTGTCAGCTGTCCGGCATCCGGCGTATAGTATTGGCACACAAGAGAACAGAACTGTTGTAGCACCATCATGCTTCCTGTTCGTTACTCTTTACCTTTCCTAATTGGAGCCGCACAGCTGTGCGGCTCCGAGAGTTTAACCACCATCTTCCGCCGTGAGCGGGTTGGGCAGCAGATCCTGGTTGGCTGGGTTGTGCACGAAAGACCAGAACGCGTCCGTTACCCGCTGTGGCGTCTGCAGCGTCCGTCTGACCATAAATACCTGCCGGACCAGCCGCAGGCCTTCCACATCCAGCATCCGGATCCGGTCCAGATCCAGGAGATCCCTGGCCAGCAGTTCGGAAACAAAGGAAACCCCATACCCCGCCGCCACTGACTGCACGATCCCTTCCGCATTCCCCAGCTCAAACAGCACTTCCAGGTCATCCAATGTCATATCGTGTTTGGAGAGTTCAGTCATCAGGACCGCCCGCGTGCCAGACCCAGGTTCACGCATGATAAATTTCTCCTTCAGCAGGTCTCCGGGTATGACTGTGTCCTGCTGTGTGAAGGGATGGTCCTTCGGAACGATCAAGCGGACGGTATCTGTAAACAGGGTTTGGGATTCAAAACCCTGCTTGACCATCTCGCTGCTGACCAGCGCCAGGTTGGCCTGGTCCTCGATCAGCCGGGTGGTCACGTCCCGCGGCGCACACGGCAGAATGCTGACCTGTACCTCCGGAAAACGCTCCCGGAACCGCATCGCCAGGTGCGGGAGCACATACTTGCCCGATGCCACGCTGCAGGCGATCCTGAGATGACCGATGGCTTGGTCCTGGACTGCCATCATCATCTCCCGGATCTCGTTGGACTGCCGGATCAGTTTGCGTGCCCAGGGCAGCAGCAGATTGCCCGCTTCCGTCAGCACTAGCTGGTTGCCGCGCCGCTCGAATAAGATCACCCCAAGGTTTTTTTCCAGCGTTTTGATATGGTGGCTGATCGTTGGTTGAGAGAGCTGAAGGAGATGGCTGGCCTCCGAGAAACTCATTGTCTCTGCAGAGAAGATAAAAGCCTTGAGTCGGGTCAGATCGATCATCCTGTGCTCCTGGGTCCGGTTAATGTATTCCTGATTATCACATAGTCCAACCGGTTGTCAGGTCTGAAAGGCATAATTGCCAGCACTGTCCGGTTTTGTAGATATAATAAAACATATATCAACAATGAAAAAGGACCACTTCCTCTATCGGTTAAATATCCAGATCCCTGAATCCTTCGAGAATGCAACTGCTCAGAAGGATTTTATTGTCACCTCTACTTTGCTTCTGACAATTATCCCGCTGGCGATCTATACCATTATTATGGCCATCCTGACATTAATGGGCAGGAACAATAACACCCGCTGGTTGGATCTGTTGATCATGTGCCTGATCGTATTCTGCGGGTTGGTCCTGGTGTGGGTCAGAAGGGTTAAGTTAGCCCGCTATCTGGTTGTGACCGCCCTGTTCGGATACTCCCTTTGGGTCACTTACCAGGTCGGATTTTCCTCCGTCGGTGTGTTGGGCTATGTCATCACACTGCTGATGATCCACCTGATCATTGACCGCCGGACGGTGTTTGTGGCCGCCATCGTGATCGTCCCCGCGCTGGTCTATGTATTCTTCCAGCCGTATGAACTTGTCAATCCTCACAACCTGGTGGCTTACACTACCATGATCACCGCCATTGGGCTGCTCCTCGGGTTGTTGGTCGGGTTGAAGGATCGCACCGACCGCGACCTGCAAGTCAGCAACGCCATCGAAGCCGCGCAGCAGGCTGGCGTCTCGGTGCTTTCCACGCTCAATCTTCAGGAAACCATCCATCGCATTCTGGAAGAACTCAAGAACATTGTCCCCCACGACTCAGCCTCGGTCTTGCTCCTGCGCGAGGGCAACCAGCTGGAGATCGTCGGCGGTAGCGGCTGGGATAATCCCGAGGAGGTGATCGGGATCACTTTCCCCATCCCCGGTGACAATCCTAATTCCGTCGTGATCGAAACCGGTCAGCCGCACATCCTCGGCAATGCGCCGGACGAATTTCCACCATTCACACAGGAACCGCACAGCCACATTCTGTCCTGGCTGGGTGTCCCGCTGATCGAAGGGGGCAAGATCATCGGGATGATGGCGATCGACAGCAGCCAGCCCAATCATTTCTCGGAAGAGCATGTCCGGGTCGTGACGATCTTCGCCGATCATGTGGCCGTGGCGATCGAAAATGCGCTGCTCTATGAGATTGCCAACCAGGCGATCCGCCGCCGCTCGATCCTTTACACCGCTTCACAGGATGTCATCACCGCCCGTGCTGACCTCGAAAAGATCTATTCCTCCATTCACAAAGCGGCGGAGCAGCTGATGCCTTGCGAAGCCTTTGTGATCGCTCTACTGGATGAATCTGGCGAACATATTGACGGGGCTTATCTGATCGACAAGGGGGGGCGAGATGAGAGCATCCGGGTTCCCCTTGGCGAGGGACTCAGCGGCCAGGTGATTGCCACCGGTAATAAATTCCTCGTCGATGATCTGTTAGAGGATAAAGAGATCGATGGCCGGCACTTCGGCCACCAAGACCAGGTCCGGTCATTGGTGGCTGTCCCTTTCTCAACCGGAGACCAGGTCATCGGGATGCTCTCGGCACAGTCCTACCAGGTGGCAGCCTATACCCCGGATGACCTCGAACTGCTTGAACTGCTGGCCGCCTACGCCGGGATTGCCATCCAGAACGCCCGTCTGCTTGCCCGCATGGAGCACATGGCCAATACCGACAGCATGACCGGCTTGCTCAACCGCCGCGCTTTTGACCGAACGCTGGCTGAAGAGATCGAACGGGTCAAACGCTATGGCTACTATCTCAGCCTGATGATCATCGATATTGATGACTTTAAACAGTTCAATGACGAATACGGTCATAGCCGCGGCGATGACCATCTCAAATCGATCGCTGCCATCATCCGCCAGACGGTCCGCAATTCCGATCTGCCAGCCCGCATCGGCGGAGAAGAGTTCAGCGTCATCATGCCGCACACCTCCCGCCTCGGCGCCCAGGACCTGGCTGAACGCATCCGCCGGCGGATCGAGCATACCTTCTTCGAGGTCTATTCTGTCGGCCATACGGTCAGCATTGGCGTGGCTGAGTATCCACTGGATGCCGGCAGCCTTGATTCCCTGTTCGATGCTGCCGATAAAGCCATGTTCCTTGCCAAGCGGCATGGCAAGAACCAGGTCCGAACACCTACCCAGCATGGAGGCCGCTGATGGCACGTCTCTGGGAAGGTGAAAAATTAATGATCCACGAACGATGGATCAAAGCCATGAGCGCCGCCGCCGACATCTTGCAGAATTCCGGGCAGTCCGAATCTCGGGTCCTGGAAACCTTTCAGGAGGTTGTCAGCGGTATGGGTTTACGCGGCGGCGTGGCCTTTCTCGATCCCTCCGGCGCATCACTCCGATTTGCCCGCATCGTCCAACCCGGCAAGACCAATATCTTCCGGCGTTTTGAGAAATTGCTGGATCTCCAGCGGACCGATTTTACTGTCCCTCTGGAGAAGGTCGATGTATACCTGAAAGTGATCCAGGAGAAGGAGGCGGTCTTTGTCCCCGAATCTTCGGCCATCCTAAGCCAGATGCTCTCGTTCGCTGAAGAAGGTGTTTTATCCAAAATGGTGGAGGCTTTTGGCAAGGATCCCGCCATTTATACCCCGCTCATCAACCTGGACACCGTGGTCGGGATGATGAATGTCGCCGGGTCTAACCTGACCGAAGATGATTTGCCTGCCATGAAAGCCTTCTCCAGTTATCTTTCGGCTGCGCTCTCCAATGCCCACCTGATCCAGCAGTTGAAGGACAACGAGGAAAAATATCGCAGCCTGTTCGATAACCTGCCGATCGGGATCTATCGCGTCACCGCCGATGGCCGGTTCATCATGGCCAACCCGGTCTTCCTGCACCAGTTTCGCATCCCAAATTTTTCTGCCATCCAGGGCCGCACCATGGGGGATCTGGGTCTGATCCCCAGGCACGACCGCGGTCGGGTTCTCAAACAATTGGTCGCCAATGGCCAGATCTTTGGTTTGGAGACTGAATGGGAGACGCCGAATGGGCGGCACGTGGTCTATAAGGAAAACATCAAGGCCGCTTACGATGAAGACGGCAGCCTGCTGTATTATGAAGGTTCGGTTGAGGATATTTCAGACCAGAAACAGGTCGATGCCCAACTGGAGAAGCAGGTTGGCGAACTGTTGATCCTCAACCGGATTGCTGCGGTCGGGGTGGCCGCACAGAGTGTCGATGAATTATTGAACCAGGTCACCGACCTGATCGGCGATCTGCTTTTCCCGGAGCATTTCGGCGTTTTGATCTGGAACCACCACCTCCGGTGTTTTACCGTCCACACTTCCTATCGCGGGGTCACGAAGGAGGACCGGACCTTAAAGATCCCTCCCGACCAGGGAGTTGTGGGGGTGGTCTATCAGTCCGGTCAGCCCCTCCGGCTCTCCGATGTCAGCCAATTCCCGGGTTATATTCCCCCGCCTGGCCCGAAGTTCCATTCCGAATTATGTGTCCCGATCCGTTCCGGAGAAAAGGTCCTGGCTGTCTTGAATGCCGAGAGCACTCAACGCGATGCCTTCAGCCTCGAAGATGAACAACTCCTCCAGACGATTGCCGATCTGCTGGCCACTGCTTTCGACCGCCTGACATTCTTTGACGCCGTCGAGGACCAGGCGCTCCAGTTAACACTGCTCAATGAGGCGGTGCTGACCACCAGCCGCGTCCTCGATCCGGCCGAACTGATCGACCAGATCGGTGCCCAGATCAAGGTCCTCTTCAAACCGGATTCGTTCATGATCACCCTCTTCGACCAGACATCAGATATGTTGGAGGTGGCTTACTCTACTGCTGAGACGCCAAGCGATGGGCTGCCGACCGGCACCAAACTGCCGCTTTCTCAAGGGGGATTGACGGCTCTGGTGGTTGATACCGGAAAAGTGCTCAAGATCGAGGACCTGGAGAAGAGCCCGCTGCTGGTTGGCGATGAACAGACTGACTTCCAGATGGTCGGTTCCTGGGTGGGCGTCCCGCTCATCTCCGGCAAGCGTGTCATCGGCGTCCTGGCAGTGCAATACCTGGACCCCACGGTGATCGATGACCGCCAGGTGCAGTTCCTGGTCTCGATGGCCTCGCATGCCGCCATTGCCATCGCCAATGGCCGGTTATTCGATGACATCCAGCGGCGGTTTGAGCTTAACGCCCGCCTTGCCCGTATCGGCGAGACCCTCAACCGCCCTCAAAAATACCAGGAGGTCATCGAGCTCGTCGGCCGGAGTGCTATGGACCTGCTCGCGGCGGACCAGTGCGTAGTTCTGGCGCTTGGGGAGGACCAAAAGTTATCCAGCGAATGGTCTCACGGTTTTGAGCTTGATTGTATCGAGTTCCTAGAACAGAATGTCATGACCTGGCTGCAGGACAATTCCCGGCCGTGGACTATCCCTGACATTGACCAGAATGGGCACGGCGCGGGATGGGGAGACCTGTGTCGGGAGCATGACGTCCGGGCAGTTTCCCTCTGGCCGTTGGTCTATGAAGCCCAGACCAATGCCGTGGTCGCCTGTTTCAAACCGCATGTGTACTACTGGGATGAGGAAGAGAAGGATGTCATGATGACATTCTGCCGCCAGGCCGCGGTTTCCATCCAGAATGCCCTGCTGCTCGAACTCGAACGCACCCGGCGGTTCGAGGCGGAAGCGCTTTACAAAACCACCACTGTATTGACCTCTTCGCTGGAGATCGACCGCGTGCTCGACAATATCCTGGTCGAATTGTACCGGGTGGTCGATTATTCCAGCGCACGCATCCAGCTGCTGGAGGACGGCATTGTCCGTGTGGTCGCTGCACAGGGGCTGGCCCTGGACGCAGAAAAAGTGGTCGGATGGAGCTATCCGGCTTCTAATGCACTCTTTGCCCAAATGATGGAAACCCATCAGCCGATCGTGCTGGAAAACGCCCATCAGGATGACCGTTACCTCATGATCCCGGCCCTCAGTTATGTGCGCGGCTGGATCGGCGTCCCGCTGGTCGTTGGCGACCGCATGATCGGTTGTCTGGCCATCGACAGCGATCGGGCTGGGGCTTTTAATCATGCCCATGCGGAAAAAGCGCGCGCCTTCGCCAACCAAGCTGCTATCGCAATCGAATCCGCCCGCCTCTTCAGCCAGACCCAGCGCCGCCTGCAAGTCCTCCAGTCCATCCATACCATCGACCAGACCATCTCCCGCAGTATGGACCTGACCATCACGCTGGATGTGTTCATTGAGCAAGCCCTTAACCTGCTGGGTGTTGATATCCTGCGTCTGTTCGAGTATGAGACTGATTCCCAGATGTTTGACCTGCTTCAGGCGCGCGATCTGACATCGCCTACTCCCTTTGATCGCAACGATTTCTTCGATCCCTCGATCGTGGAGCAGGCCATCGTCACACGGGAAGTACAATGCTGCTTTGAGGTCAATCCCCGCAGCGGTTTCGGAAGGCTCGATTTCGGCTGTTATGCCGTTGCACCGATGATCACCCGCGGCGAACTGCGCGGCGTCATTGAGGCTTTCACCCCCAAGGATTTCCAGCCCAAAGAGGAGTGGATCGACCTGCTCAAAACCCTGTCCACCCAGGCGGCGATCGCCCTGGAAAATAATGCCCTGGTCACCAGCCTGCGCCGCTCCAACGAGGAGCTGGTCACTGCGTATGACCGCACCCTGGAGGGCTGGGCGTATGCCCTTGAACTCCGCGACCGCGAAACCATCGGACACTCCCGCCGGGTCACAGAACTGACCCTCCGACTCGCCCGGCGCATGGGGATCTCCGGCCTGGACCTGGTCAACATCCGCCGCGGCACGCTGCTGCACGATATTGGTAAAATGGGTCTCCCGGACTCCGTTCTGCTTAAAAAAGGTCCGCTGACCATTGAAGAGACCGCCATTATGCAGACCCATCCCCAGTTGGCCTATGACATGCTGGTTTCGATCCCTTATCTGAAGACTGCCCTCGAAATCCCATATGCCCACCATGAACGCTGGGATGGCACCGGGTATCCCAATCGCCTCAAAGGCGAAGAGATCCCCCTTTCCGCCCGGATCTTCGCCGTTGTCGATGTTTGGGACGCTCTGGTCTCAGACCGGCCCTACCGCAATGCCTGGGAAAAGAAGATCGCCCTCAATTACCTGCGCCAGGAATCAGGCCGCCTGTTCGATCCGAAAGTGGTTGATGTTTTCTTCGAACTTGTGGATGAACTACCCGAATCTTTTGGTTTGCAGGAAAGGAATAACAAATGAAGCCATATGTACTGATCCAAGACCTCGTTGGGACCAGACAGGAACTGCCCGCGGACAGCATCCTGAGCCAAACCGCCCTCAAGAATGACGATATCCGCGTGGTCATGTTCCACTTTGCCCCCGGACAGGAACTCTCCGAACACACCGCAGCCAAACCGGCTTTGCTGTATTTCATCAGCGGCGAAGCGGATCTAACCCTCGGCCAGGACGATCACCACGCCGGCCCGGGCACCTTCGTCCACATGGAACCCCACCTCCCACACAGCATCCTGGCCAAATCGGCTGTGATCATGCTGTTGATCCTGCTCGAAAAAGCCCCCTAACCCCTCTCTGATTGTCCCTGGTTTGCGCCTTATCAAAGACAAAGGGTCTATTTATTGGTATATTGAGCTAATGTTGTCACCATTCGCGTTTTGGAGTTTGTATGCAACCGATGCGCTTCCTGACTGAGTCTGTCACCTGGAAGGGGGTGGCTCTGTTTGCCGTCCTCGGTATTTTTGTCGGGCTCAGCGCTTTTACTTTTTCCTATGCTGAAGGCACCTCGTACCTTAACAATGACCCGGCCACCTGTGTCAACTGTCACATCATGCGGCCGCAGTACGATGCTTGGGTCAAGGGCAGCCATAAGGATGTGGCCTCCTGCAACGATTGCCACACCCCGCACGACTTCTTTGGCAAGTGGTTTGTCAAAGGCTTGAATGGCTTTAACCACAGCCGGATGTTCACCACCGGGAATTTCCACGAACCGATCCAGATCACCGACCTCAATCGTCAGGTGGCCCTGAACAACTGCAAAGATTGTCACCAGGAACTGGTCAGTCAGGTGTTATCGGCCGGCCAGCATGAAGAACTGGACTGCCTGGCCTGTCATCAGGGCGTCGGCCATGCCGACTGATCAATCAATAAATGGAGGATCACCTATGCAAAAGTTATTTAGCCGGCAAAATCTGATCTATCTGCTTGTCTTCCTGGCGGCAATCCTGCTGACGGTTGCCGTTGCCGCCCTGCTTTCCAATATCACCCAACGCAAGGCGGAGGCCGTGCTGACCAGTTATGTCATCGAGCCGATCGACGAGGACGAACTGGACCCTGCCGTGTGGGGACAGAACTTTCCCTACCATTACGAGCGCTTTTTGCTGACCGAGCGCAGCGATACCGAAACGCCTTATGGCGGGTCGGTCCCGTACAGTAAGCTGGAGCGCTATCCGGCCATGGTTAGGCTGTGGGCGGGCTATTCCTTCAGTAAGGACCATAACGAGGAGCGCGGCCATTATTGGGCCCAGATCGACCAGGAGAACACGCTGCGCGTCAAGATCGTGGACCAGCCCGGCGCGTGCATCAACTGCCACTCGGCCAACGCACCTCGCCTGATCGAGGAACTGGGCTGGGAGGAGTTCAACAAGACCCCGTACAACGATCTGGTCGAGGAACTCCACTACGGGTCTTCCTGCGCCGACTGCCACGACCCGGATACCATGGCACTGCGCATCACCCGCCCAGCTTTTATCAATGCCATGGAACTGCGCGGCATCGACCTCAGCCAAGCCAGCCGCCAGGAGATGCGCACCTATGTCTGTGCCCAGTGCCATGTCGAATATTACTTTGAGGGTGATAACAAGGTCCTGACCTTCCCCTGGGAACTTGGCCTCAACATTGATGATATTTCCGAATACTATCAGTCCTACGGTTTCCAGGATTGGACCCACGCCGAGACCGGCGCGCCGATGATCAAGATCCAGCACCCCGAGTTCGAGATGTGGTCCTCCAGCCTGCACGCTGCGAACGGCGTCTCCTGTGCCGACTGCCACATGCCTTACGAGCGGGTCGGTGCTGTCAAGGTCTCCGACCATTGGCTGCGTAGCCCGCTGACCAACCTGGCGGCTTCCTGCCAGACCTGCCACAATGTCTCTGTCGAGGAACTTGAACGCCGCGTCCTCAATGCCCAGGATACCACCGCCGAACTGCTGCGCGCCACCGAGGAGGCCATCATTGATGCCATCGACACCATCGTGGCCGCCAGGGAAGCCGGCGCTACGGATGAGGATCTGGCAGAAGCCCTGAACTTCCATCGGGAAGCCTCACTGCGCTGGGATTTCGTTTCCTCCGAAAACAGCACCGGCTTCCATAGCCCGCAGGAAGCCGCCCGCATTTTGGCCCACGCCATCGACTTGGCCCGTCAGGCTGAACTGGCCGCACTGGCGGTCACTCCGGTGACGCAAGCTGAAAACTGACCATTTCTGAACTGAAAAACTGGTTCGCACACTTGTTGATGTGGGAACCAGTTTTTTTTAATATCATCCACTTGTTTCACTCGGCCCCAGGTTTGTCGTTCCCGCGCCAGCGGGAACCCAGTGAACCCTGACCGCTTCGCGCTTTCTTCGGGGGTGCACCGCCCTTTGGGTTTCTCACACCCGCAAATGATACTGCTCGATCAATCGCTCAAACATCTCCGCCACGCCTTCCTCACTCGCTGGCCGCAGCCTGCCCGTCAGATGCCCGTCCGGCCGGATCAGGAAGAAATCGCCCGGCTGTGCGCCAAATGCCTGGGCCAGTTCCCCTGCGCTGCCAAGATAGATCACATCCTCCGGCTGACCAGGGGAGGGCGCCCCACCCTCAGCCTGCACAACCGCCAGTTGGTACGCTGTCCGGCCCTCTCCGATCCCCTGCGGCAGGGAGGTCGTCAGCAGCCCATTGGCGGGTGCAAAATATAACCCCAGGAATCCCGCTCCGACGATATGCCGGAATCGGATTGGCTGCCAGTCTCCGGCCTTCCAGCAGGCACAAGCCGCATCCGGGACCTTCTCGCCCAAACGGGGAACGCCCGGCCACTTTCTCCGGCCACCCTGGTTGGCGATGGTTAGCGGTGATTTCGTATAGACAAAGGGATGCGCCATCTTTCCGCTGTCCACCCAGCGGCTGGCCCCTTTCCACACCTGGCACAGCGTGAAGACCGCCTTCCGGCGCAGCCGGTGCCAGCCATTCGGCGGCACCATGAACTTCATCGTCCGGTCGGTCACCACCTGGTTTTCTTTCTGCGCCGGCCAGCGTTCGGCATCGTAACTCTCCAGCAGGGCCGGGCTGGCGCTGCCTCCCAATACCAAAGCCAGCTTCCAGGCCAGGTTTTCCACATCCAGCACCCCGCTGTTCATCCCGCGCGCCCCGAACGGCGCCACCAGATGAGCGGCGTCCCCGGTAAAGAACACCCGTCCGTGCTGGAAACGCTCCAAAAGCCGCTGGTGGAAACGATAACTGCTCAGCCACACGATCTCATACGGCACATCTCCGATGAATGACCGGATACGGGCGTCCATCCGGTTGGGTGCCAATTCCGACTCGAGATCGAAATTCGCCCCCACCTGCCAGTCGATCCGCCACACGCCGTCCGGCTGCGGGTGGATCAGGATGGTCGAACCCGGGTTGGTCGAGTGATCGAAGAAGAAGCATGGCTGCCGTTCAAAGGGCAGGTCAGCCCGGATATCCACGATCAGGAAGGCATCGGCATGCGAATGGCCCGGAAATTCCAATCCGAGCAGTTTGCGGGTCAAGCTGCGAGCGCCATCGCAGGCGACCACATATTCTGCCCGCTGCTCGGTCTGACCTTCGGGCGTGTCCACCGTCAGGATCACGCCTTCATCGTCCTGCGCCAGGCCGACTACCCTGTGCTTCCAGCGCAAATCGATCAGCGGCTGGTCCGCGATCCGCTGGTACAGGTATTGCTCGGTATAGTTCTGCTGCAGGTTGATGTAAGTCGGGAGCCGTCCATCGTCTGGCGCTGGCAGGTGCTGGACCACCAGTTCCCGGTCCCGGTGATACGTCCGGCGGATCGTCCACACCACCGCTTTTTCCATGATCGCGGTCAGCGCACCGCTGCGTTCAAACACATCCAGAATACTGCCGTGCATGGCGATCGCCCGTGACCCATCGGCAAATTTGTCGTCCTCGTCGAAGACCACCGTCCGGATGCCATGTCGGGCCAGTTCCAGGGCGGCGGTCATCCCGATGGGACCGGCACCGATCACAACGACCTGGGTGGGGCTGGCTTCCGTGTCAAACATGCTTTATCGACTGGCCTCCAGGTTGATTCGGATACCGCCCAGCAAGGCCGCCACATCCGCGGATACGTTCACCAATTGGAAGCCCTGCTCAATCCGCCGTTTTGCAGCCGCACCGTCCGGGCAGTAGATTCCCGCCGGGATGCCTTTCTTCCGGGCTTCGTCCAGCACTTTCTTGATCGCTTTCTCGGCATCCGGGTCTGATTTTCCGAAGTCCAGCGTTTTGCCAAGGGAGATCGTCAGGTCTGCCGGCCCGATAAAGATCATGTCCACCCCGTCCACGCCGAGGATCTTCTTGATATTCTTTACCCCAGCCTGGCTCTCGATCTGCACGATCAAGAGGGTTTCATCATTCGCTTGTGCCAGGTATTCCGGGTTGGTGGTATTAAACCCCAGCGGGGCAAACGGGCTGCCGAAACTTCTCTCGCCCAGCGGCGGGAATTTGGCTGCCCTGACGGCCGCCTCGGCCTCGGCTTGCGTGTTGACCATTGGCACCACCACGCCCCAGGCTCCGGCATCCAGTGCCCGTTTGATCGCACCGATCGAATTCTCCGGCACCCGCACCACCGGCGCCGGGCCGCCTCGGTCCGCCAGCGCCCCAACGATCCGCGCCAGGGTCAGGTCATCCATCGGGGCGTGCTCGGCATCGATCAGCATCCAGTCCAGCGGCAGTTGGGCCATCAATCTGGCCGCTTCCACGCTCGGCAGCATCGACCAAACGCCGCGGGCTGCCTCACCTCTGTCTAGTTGTTCTCGCAAGGGGTTGTGCACCTGTTTCCACTCCTCGTTTTTGGGGTTTTCGGGCAAATTATATCATGTATGGCTCGCCCAATTTGACGGGCAAGGTATGGCGTATAATGTGGGCAGGCTATTATTGCAGAAGGTGTTGAATGAAGGTGGAACTCAAAATTTATATCAACCGGCCGCCAGAGGCGGTTTTTACATTTCTCCGGGATAAGCACCTCCACCGTCAGAAACCCGGGTCTGCAGTATTGGCTCTGGACAAGGTCACCTCCGGCGAAGTGGCGGTGGGGACGCGGTTCCGCGAGGTCGTCCGGATGCTCCCTGGGTACCGAGGGATGATCGAATCAGAAATCACCGATTTTCAGCCCTTTATGCTTCTTGGGGAGACCTTTACCGGGCCTGGCATGCGAGGAAAACTGCTCTACCACTTTTGTTCAGATGTGGGAGGGACCACCCTGACACAGATTCAGGAGTTCACCTTTTCGAAATGGATGAAAGCTCTCAAGCCGATGGTGCGCGTGACGTTAGGCTACATGCTGCGCCGACGCCTCCGGGAGATCAAGGCGTTACTGGAGAGAATTCCTGAGACCAGTGGTTAATCACAGCCAGCCCGCTAACCTCCTGGTGGTCACACCCTGGGTACGGTCTGTTTGTCAACTGATCATCTGGCTGGCTTCCCGCCAGTCCAGGAATGATGGTATAAAAAAGGCAGCATATACCCCACGCACAAGGACCGCGAGATGAGAGAGATCTTCTACCCCCGCAGTGTCGCCGTCATCGGCGTTTCTCCCAAACCAGACAACCTCGGACGCAACATCGTCGCCAACCTGGTCGAATACGGCTTTGATGGCGTGGTCAACGCCGTTGGACCGAGCGGCGGCATGATCGAGACCCGCCGCATCTACCATACCGTCTCAGGCATCCCCGACGCCGTTGACCTGGCCGTGATTATGACCCCGGCCCGCACCGTTCCGGGCATCCTGGAGGAGTGTGGCCAGAAGGGCGTGCGCTGGGCGATCATCGAGACCGCCGGTTTCCGTGAGTATGGTGAGGAAGGCCGCCAACTCGAGCAGCAGCTGGTCGAGATCGCCGACCGCCATCAGATCCGCTTTGTCGGCCCAAACTGCATCGGCGCCATCAGTATGGAGAATGGCTTTTGTGTTCCCTTCCCGCGCCTGCACAAATTCATCAAACCAGGCGATGTCTCGATGGTCTCGCAGAGCGGCGGCGTCGGGATGAGCGTGCTCAACCTGATGTCCAATGAAGGCATCGGGCTGAACAAGTTTGTCTCGGTCGGCAACATGCTCAACATTGATGCCGAAGACGTTCTCGAATACCTAATCGAAGACCCCGGCACCGAACTGATCTTTTTGTACCTCGAAAGTATCCGCGACGGCCAGAAACTGATGCACGTCGCCCGCACGTCCACTAAGCCGATCCTGGCTTTCAAGTCCAATATCGGCAACCTCGGCAACACCATCGCCCTCTCGCACACCGCCTCGCTGACCAGTGATGACAAGGTCGTCGACGCCGCCTTCGAGCAGGCCGGCATCATCCGTATCCACGATGCCACCACGCTCGGCAACAATATGAAGATCCTGCGCCTGCCGCCGATGAAGGGCAAGAACCTGGCGATCATCTCGCGCTCTGGCGGGCATGCCGTCATCGCCGCCGACTCGTGCGAGCTGTCCGGGTTCCAGCTGGCCGAACTGCCGGAGGAATTCCTGCGTGAGATCGAAAAGCACTTCCGCGCCTCGGTCATCAACCTTACCAACCCGCTCGATCTCGGCGATCTGTTTGACCTGAATGTGTATGCCCAGATCGTCGAACAGACCCTTCAGCTCGACTCGATCGATGGCGTTGTCTTCCTGCACACCGCCATCTCCACCACCGAGAATGAGTCCAGCCGCCGCCTGCTCGAGCACATCATCAGTCTCGTGCAGCAGACCGGCAAACCGGTCGCCTATTACATCTCCGCCTCCGCTGAGGAAGTCAATTACCTCAAGCAGCACTACGACTTCCCGATCTTCACCCAGGTGGTCGAGACCATCCGCGCCCTGGAGATCAACCAGCAGTATTGCAAGATCTCGAAACGCCTGCAGGCTGGCGAAGCCATCGAGCAGTTCCCGGTAGAGAAAGCCAAAGCCGCCGCGCTCATTCAGACCGCCCGCCAGGAGCAGCGCGACCTGCTGCTCTCGGAGGCCATCGCCGTACTCGGCCATTACGGCATCCCGACAGTCAGCGGGCAAGTGGCTCTCACCGTTGAAGAGGCCCAGCAGGCCGCCGAGCAGATGGGGTATCCGGTCGCGATCAAGATCATTGCCGACCAGATCTCTCACAAGTCCGATGTCGGCGGTGTGCAGCTCAACCTGCGCACGCCTGGCGCGGTCAAGGATGCCTTCGAGGACATGATATCCCGCATCGAGAAACTGTACCCGGACGAGAAACTGGATGGCGTGCTGGTCCAGCCGATGGTCACCGGCGGCCGCGAGCTGATCCTCGGCGGCCGGCAGGACCCGCAGTTCGGGCCGGTGGTCGTGGTCGGGCTGGGCGGCATCTTCGTTGAGATCATCGGCCAGACCGTCGTGCGCGTCGCCCCGATCTCTCGCCGGCTGGCCGAGGAGATGGTCTTCAGCCTGAGCGGATCGCAGATCCTGCGTGGCGCCCGCGGACATCGCGCCTCGGATGTCGATTCCGTCATCGAGTCCCTGCAGCGGCTCTCACAACTGCTGGTGGACTTCCCCGAGATCGCTGAGCTGGACATCAACCCGCTGCGCGTCCTCCCGGAAGGGGAGGGCAGCCTGGCTCTGGATGCCCGCATTATTCTGAACAAGGAATGATGAGGTCTGCTGACAACTGACGACTCATGACCGAATTCCGACAACTCTGGTAAACTTTTCCTGCGGCAGGTGGTCAGAAAAAATAGCGCGGCCCTTCAGCCCTGCTGACAGGAAAATCCTATGACAGACCAAACTCCAGGTGTGATCGTGCTGCTCGGTTCGGGCGAAACTCTGCCTTCCAGCGGCAAGGCCCATGAATTTGCCGCCCGCCGGCTGCCCCACGATCCCACCATCGCCATCCTCGAAACCCCCGCCGGTTTTGAACTCAACGCCGGACAGGTTGCCGGCAAGATCACCGAGTTCCTGCACACCCGCCTGACCAATTACAACCCGAATATCATCCAGATCCCGGCTCGCAAGCGCGGCACCGATCTTAGCCCCGACGATCCCGATCTGGTCGCCCCCTTGCTCGAAGCCGACGAGATCCTGCTCGGCCCCGGCAGTCCGACCTACGCCGTCCGCCAGCTCGAGGACAGCCTGGCCTACGGCTACTTGCAGGCTCGCCACCGCCTCGGGGCTGCCCTGGTGCTTTCCAGCGCCGCCACCCTGGCCTTCGGGCGGCACACCATCCCGGTCTACGAGATCTTCAAGGTCGGCGAAGACCTGCACTGGAAGTCCGGCCTCGACTTTTTCGGCCAGTTCGGCCTGCCGCTTTCCATCGTCCCGCATTGGAACAACAACGACGGCGGTGACGATCTCGATACCAGCCGCTGCTATATCGGCAAGTCCCGCTTCGACCAGCTGTATCAACGGCTCTCTTCCGGCGAAACCGTCCTCGGCATTGACGACCATACCTCGGTCGCGCTCGATCTGGCAGTGGGCTGTTGTCACGTGATGGGCAATGGGGCCGTCACGGTGCTCCGCAATGGAGAGGAACGCATCATTCGCTCCGGCGATGAATTCGTGCTCTCCCAATTGGGCGATTTCCGTCTGCCTGCCGCTGGCGCGGGCATTCCCCCCGAGATCTGGGAGACAGCCCAGCGCGCTGCTGAGGACCGCCAGTCCCGCCGGCAGGCCGCCGAGCAGCCCCCCGAGGATGTCCTGGAATTGGTCTCTGACCGCACCTCTGCCCGCGAAGCCAAAGAGTGGGACCGAGCCGATGAATTGCGTGAACGTATCGAAGCACACGGCTGGACGGTCGAAGATACCCCTGAAGGCCCCAAAGTCCTCCCCCTCGACCAATGACCACACCCCGGGATCGTTACATTCAATTGCCCGAACTCCGGCTGCACATCCGGGAATGGGCTCCCACTTCACCCGACCACGGCCGAACGTTCGTCCTGCTGCATGGCCTCTCCAGCAACGCCCGCACCTGGGACCAGGTCGCCGCAGCGCTGTCCGCCGCCGGGTACCCGGTCTTCGCTGTGGACCAGCGCGGCCACGGCCTCAGCGATAAACCCGCGGACGGCTACGATTTTGAGACCATCACCGCTGACCTGAAAGCCCTGCTGGAAGCTCTCTCTCTTGAAAATCCGGTCCTGGCCGGGCAATCCTGGGGTGGCAATGTCGTCTTGGCTTTCACAGCCCGCTACCCGGAGATCCCTGCCGGGCTGGTCTTTGTGGATGGCGGCTACATCAATCTGCGCCAACTCGGCCCCTGGGAGCAAGTCGCAGAGGAACTCCGCCCTCCTAAACTGGCCGGCACCCCTGGCAGCCAGATCGCCGCCCGCATCGGCCAGATGCACCCTGCCTGGGTTCCTTATGGCGTGGAGATGACCCTCGGCAACTTCGAGCACCTACCGGATGGCACGGTCCGGCCCTGGCTGGCGCTGGAGAACCACCTCGCCATCCTCCGGGCGTTGTACGACCAGGATGTTACTGCTCTCTATCCGCAGGTGCGCGTGCCGGTCCTGATCTGCGCTGCTGGAGATAACACCAAGCGTACCGACAGAAAGCTCAGCAACATCGCGCTGGCCGAGCAAAGCCTGGTAGAGGTTGAAGTGGTCTGGTTCCCCGGCGCTGCCCACGACATCCATGTTGACCGGCCAGGACCATTGACTGAAACCATCCTCTCTTTTATCCGGGCGCGTCTGTAATTGCTGTGTTACAATCGCGACTTATCCCGGCACGACAGCCGTTGCAACCCCGATCACTTCGTAACGTACAGATAGTTATTGGGTTACATCACACAGTTTCACCCTGTCGTAATGTTAATGTAACAAGTTGATTGGAGTTCATAATTAATGGAATTGGTACCGATAAATAAAGAAAATACCTGGACGCGGGACAGCCAATTTAAAGTCGTGCGCGAAGCCCTGAATTATTGGTTCCAGATCGCCGCCCTGCACCAGTTTGCCCGGCTCCGCCTGGAGCTGGATGTCCAATTGAGTTCCCCGCTGCCCTCCGGACCTAAGATCTTTGCCGGCAATCACCCTACCACCACGGATCCCTTCTTCCTGATCACCGTCTTGCGGGAAAAAACCCGTGTGATGGTCAATGCAGATATTTTCACCAAACCAGTCATCGGTGGCCTGATGCGCCGCTCCGGGCATATTCCCGTGGATAAAAAGAACGGTTTTCCCGCCCTTGAAGCCGGTGTGGAAGCGCTCCAGCGGGGCGATAATGTCGCCATCTTCCCCGAAGGCGCTCTCAGCAGTTTAGAGGGCGGTATCCAGGTGAACCGCTTAAAGACCGGTGCGGTCAGGATGGCCCTGATGGCCAACGCGCCGATCATCCCGGTCGGGTTACACCTGCCGGTCGATGGGATCAGCACCAAGACGATGGTCGTCGGGGGGGAAGAAGTGATCTCGCGTTTTTATTTTGCGGGCCGCTATGGCATCACGCTTGGCCGCCCGATGTGGCTACACGGCGATGTGGATGACCGCGAACTAGTCCGGGTCTATTCG